>NZ_JCANTA010000012.1:0-214567 GCF_059570575.1 Streptomyces sp. CNX435
GGACAGATCCACCTCCAGGGCGGCCAGGTCACCGTCTACGACCCCAAAGGCATGGACAACGCCCGCCGCGTCTTCCCCACCCTGCGCTACGCCGAGTCGGCGGAAGACGCGCTGCGCGACGCCGACATCGTGCTGCACCTCACCGAGTGGCCGGAGTTCCGCGACCTCGATCCGGAGCACCTGGCGGCGGTCGTCTCCCGGCCGCACCTGATCGACGGCCGGAACACCCTGGACCCGGCGCCCTGGCGCGCCGCGGGCTGGACGTTCCGCGCCATGGGCCGCCCGGCGGCGTAGCCCGGTCGCCCGGCGGCGTAGCCCGTCGCCCGGCGGCGTAGCCCCGGCGATCGGCGCGCGCCCCCGCTGGCGCGCGCCCGGGCCCGTCCCGTCCCGTACACGGCGAGGCCCCCCGTTCCGCCGGAAACGGGGGGCTGCGCCGTGCCTACGGGGGACCCTCAGACGGTGACGCCGTTGTCGCGCAGGTACGCGACGGGGTCGACATCCGAACCGTAGTCCGGGCTGGTGCGCACCTCGAAGTGCAGGTGCGGCCCGGTGGAGTTGCCGGTGGAGCCGGACAGGCCGATCTGCTCGCCGGCGCCCACGGACTGGCCCACGCTCACCGAGGTGGACGACAGGTGGGCGTACTGGCTGTAGTGGCCGTCGTCGTGCTCGATCACGACGGCGATGCCGTACGCGCTGCCGTCGGCGCCGTTGCCGGCCTTGACGACGGTGCCGGAGCTGACGGCCTTGATCGGGGTGCCGGAGCCGGCGGAGAAGTCGACACCGGTGTGGTAACCGCTGGACCACGAGCCGCCGGCGGCCCGGTACGGGGTGGACACGGGGGCGTCGACCGGAGCGGAGAAACCGCTCGCCGAAGCGTCCGCGGCGGGCTGCTCCTGCTGCGGCTCCGCGGCCGGCTTCTCCTCCTGTGCGGAGGGCTGGGCCGGAGCGGACTCCGGCTCCTCCAGGGTGACCTCTTCGCCGCCGTCGAAGACGTACTCCTGGCCGGGGAAGATCAGGTCCGGGTCGTCGCCGATGACGTCCTTGTTGGTCTCGTAGATCGACTGCCAACCGCCCTCGATGCCGTGCTTGATAGCAATGTCCCACAGGGTGTCCCCGGAGACGACGGTGTAGGTGCCGGCCTTCTCGTACTTCTTCTCCGGCGCCGGGTCCTGCTGCGGGGCCTGCTCCTGCTGGGCGGGCTGCGCCGACTCGGGCTGCGCCGCGGGCTCGCTCTCCGGCTGAGCCGCCTCGCCACCGCCGGTGGAGAGGTCGGGGGCGGGGCCGCCCTGGGTGAGCCCGGCCTGCACGGAGCAGACCGGCCAGGCGCCGGGGCCCTGGGACGCGAGCACCTTCTCGGCGATCTCGATCTGCTGCTCCTTGGTGGCCAGGTCGGCGCGCGGCGCGTACTGCAGGCCGCCGTAGCCCTCCCAGGTGCTCTGCACGAACTGCAGGCCGCCGTAGAAGCCGTTACCGGTGTTGATGCTCCAGTCGCCGGTGCTCTCGCACTGGGCGACTCGGTCCCAGGTGTCGACGGAGGCGGCCTGGGCGTGGCCGCCGGCGATGAGGGGGATGGCGACGCCGGCGCTGCCGGCGGTGATGACGAGGGCCCTGCTGCCCCGGGCTATCCGGCCCAGGCGACGGTGACGTCCGCGTGCGGACATGGACATGCTCCTCTCCGACGCCTGCGAGGTGAGCTGTCGGGTTCGAGCTGGAGATGCCCGGCCATGCGGAGCATGGCTTCACCCCAAGCCGTCCCGCGCTTGCGCGCAGTCCGGCACTTACCTGGGTCCCCCGCTCCTGCCGTGAAAACTGAAGTGCCTGCCCGTCCCCGCCGACAGGATTCGGCGTTACGGCGACGAGGTGCCCGCATCGGTGGCGCGAGCACGGCGAGCACCGTAAACACACAGCCGAAACCAGAACAAGCTGTAAACCGCCGTCAAGGCCGTTTCCCACGTCACATGGGAATCAGCCCGACAATCGCCACATCCCGCGCCGCTCCTCAATCCCCCCTCGCGGGTGGAGACTTATCGATTCCAGAGGAGTCGGACACATTGCCCCATGACATGAGAATTCCGTGAGTGACTTATGTCACTCTGCTCAACCCCGGGCGTCCGCGGGACCGTCGAGCTGTTCGATGGTCGCGATCGACGGACCGCGCCGCGCGGCCACCTCGCGGGCGGCCGACTCGGCGTCGCGCAGCACCCGCAGCGCGTTCCGCCACAGCAGCCTGGCCAGGTCTTCTTCCGACCAACGGCGGTGCAGCAGCTCGGCGACGAGGTGCGGATAACCGGCCACGTCGGCGAGGTCGGCGGGGGTGAACGGGGTGCCGTCGAAGTCGCCGCCGATACCGATATGGTCGATTCCTGCCGCTTCGCGCATATGGTCCAGATGGTCCGCCACGGTGGCGGCCGTCGCCCGCGGTCGCGGGTTCGCCTCCTCGAACGCACGGCGTACGCGGTCCGCTTCGTCGCCCGCGTCGAACGGGTCCAGACCGCGGGCGCGCATGTGCTCGTCGATTTCCGCGGTCCACGCCACGGCGGCCGGCAGGACGAACTTCGGCACGAACGTGGCCATCGCCACACCGCCGTTGGCGGGGAGCATTTCCAGCACATCGTCAGGAATGTTGCGCGGATGGTCACATAGGGCGAGAGCGGACGAATGGGAGAAAACGACCGGCGCCTCGGTGACGCGCAGCGCGTCGCGCATGGTGGCCGGCGCCACATGGGACAGGTCGACGAGCATGCCGACCCGGTTCATCTCCCGCACCACCTCCTCGCCGAAGGCGGTGAGCCCGCCGTGCCGCGGCTCGTCGGTGGCGGAGTCGGCCCAGTCGGTGTTGTCGTTGTGCGTGAGCGTCATGTAGCGCACGCCGAGGCGGTGCAGGGCGCGGAGGGTGGCGAGCGAGTTGGCGATGGAATGCCCGCCCTCGGCCCCCATCAGCGAGGCGATCCGGCCGGCGGCCCGAGCGGCCTCCACCTCGTCCGCGGTCGTGGCCAGCCGCAGGTCCCCGGGATAGCGGTCGACGAGCTGCCGCACCACGTCGATCTGCTCCAGACACGCGCTCACGGCGGCGTCCCCCGCCAGCTCGGTGGGCACGTACACGGACCAGAACTGCGCCCCCACCCCGCCGGCCCGCAGCCGCGGGATGTCGGTGTGCAGCCGCGCGCTCTGGTCGACGGCGATGTCGCGCTTGTCGATGTCGTACGCCACCTGCTCGCGCAGGGCCCAGGGGAGGTCGTTGTGCCCGTCGACGACGGGGTGTGCACGCAGCACGTCGCGCGCACGCGCGATCAGTTCGCCGGTCATGGGTGGTCCTCCCTGCGCGGATAGCGTGGCCAAGGCCACGCTATCCGCGCAGGGAGTCCCCGCGAACGACCGGGTCCGGGTGCGCGGCGAGCCGCCGCTGGAACTCCCGGTGGCGGAACTGGTACGCACTACGGAACGAGGGCATCCGCCGGCTACGGCGCCGTCTCCTCCGCCCGCTTGCGCAGCCGGCGGCCCTTCTCCCGGGCGAGGCCGTTCAGCTCCTCCTGGAACGCCGCCATCCGGGCGCGCAGCTCCTCGTCGTGGGTGCCCAGGATGCGGGCCGCCAGCAGGCCCGCGTTGCGGGCGCCGGCCACGGAGACCGTGGCGACCGGGACGCCCGCGGGCATCTGCACGATGGACAGCAGGGAGTCCATGCCGTCGAGGTGCTTCAGCGGGACCGGGACGCCGATCACCGGGAGGGGGGTGACGGAGGCCAGCATGCCCGGGAGGTGGGCAGCGCCGCCGGCGCCGGCGATGAGGGTGCGCAGGCCGCGGGCGGCGGCCTGTTCGCCGTAGGCGATCATCTCGCGCGGCATCCGGTGCGCGGAGAGGACGTCGACCTCGTACGAGATCTCGAACTCGGCGAGGGCCTGCGCCGCCGCCTCCATCACCGGCCAGTCGGAGTCGGAGCCCATGACGATGCCGACCAGCGGGCCGCTTTCCACGCCCCCTGTACTCATACGATGCTCATTCCGTGATCGTCCCCCGCAGGTAGTCGGCGGCGTGGCGGGCGCGCTCCCGCACCTCGTCCAGGTCGTCGCCGTAGGTGTTGACGTGGCCGACCTTGCGGCCGGGCTTCACGTCCTTGCCGTACATGTGGATCTTCAGCCCCGGGTCCCGGGCCATGCAGTGCAGGTACGCCGGGTACATGTCGGGGTAGTCGCCGCCGAGGACGTTCGCCATCACCGTCCACGGCGCGCGCGGGCGCGGGTCGCCGAGCGGCAGGTCGAGCACGGCGCGCACGTGGTTGGCGAACTGCGAGGTGACGGCGCCGTCCTGGGTCCAGTGGCCGGAGTTGTGCGGGCGCATGGCCAGCTCGTTGACGAGGATCCGGGGCTCGCCCGCGGCGTCGGCCGCCTCGAACAGCTCCACCGCGAGGTGGCCCACGACGTCCAGCTCCATCGCGATCTTCAGCGCGAGCTGCTGCGTACGCACCGCGACCTCGGGCGGCAGCCCGGGCGCGGGCGCGATGACGGTGTCGCAGACGCCGCCGACCTGGATCGACTCCACCACCGGGTACGCCACGGCCTGCCCGCTGGGCGAGCGGACGACGTTCGCGGCCAGCTCGCGGCGGAAGTCGACCAGCTCCTCGGCCAGCACCTGCACGCCCGCGCGGAACGGCTCCGCGGCGTCCTCCGCGCGGCGTACGACCCAGACGCCCTTGCCGTCGTACCCACCGCGGACCGTCTTCAGCACGACCGGGAAGCCGTCCCCCTCACGCCCCTCACGCCCCTCGCGCGCGAAGCGCGCCACGTCCGCCGGGTCGGTCACGATCCGGTGCCGCGGGCAGGGGATGCCCAGCTCCGTCAGCCGGGCCCGCATCGCGCCCTTGTCCTGCGCGTACACCAGCGCGTCCGGGCCCGGCCGGACCACGACGCCCTCGGCCTGCAGAGCGCGCAGATGTCCGGTCGGTACGTGCTCGTGGTCGAAGGTGATCACGTCGCAGCCGCGCGCGAACTCACGCAGCGTGTCCAGATCGTCGTGGTCCCCGACAACCGTGTCACCCGCCACCAGGGCCGCGGAGTCCTTGGTGGTGCCGCTGAGGAGCTTGAACCTGATGCCGAGGGGGATGCCTGCCTGGTGGGTCATCCGGGCGAGCTGTCCGCCGCCGATCATGCCGACTACCGGGAATGTCACGCACCCCAGCGTATCGGGCGGGGTGGCCGGACCCGCTCCCTGAAGTCGTCGGGCCGGTTAGCATGAGATCTCCGGTGCGCCGGAGAAGACCAGGACCAGGGGAACGCAAACCGACCATCGGAGTCTGAGAATCTTTATGAGTGCACGGCACCCGGCGGTATCGCGGCTGCGCCGCCTGAGCCGCGAGGTGGCCGAGTTCGCCGCCGTCGGGGGCATCGGCGTCCTGGTCAACCTCGCGGTCTTCAACCTCGTGCGGAACACCACGGAGCTGCCCGTGGTCCGCTGCAGCATCATCGCGACGGCCGTCGCGATCGTCTTCAACTACATAGGCTTCCGGTACTTCACCTACCGCGACCGGGACAAGACCCGGCCGCCGCGCGAGTTCACCCTGTTCCTGGTCTTCAGCGGCGCGGGGCTCGTGATCGAGAACGGCGTGCTGTACGTGGCCACGTACGGGTTCGACTGGGACACCCCGCTGCAGAACAACGTCTTCAAGTTCCTCGGCATCGGGGTCGCGTCGCTGTTCCGCTTCTGGTCGTACCGCAGCTGGGTGTTCCGCGTGGTGCCCGTGGCCGAGACCGCCGACGCGGGCGAGCCGGGCGACATAGCCGTCGCGGGTGACGTACGGATCCCCGGCAGCCGGCGGGAGCCGGAGGAACCGGGAGAGCCGGCAGGGCCGGAGGAACCCGAGGCGCAGGAAGAGGCGGTCGGAGCGCGCGGGTAGGACCTCCGTTCCGTACGAGCCCCCCCACGCCCCCCGCAAGCCCGGCGCGCGCCCCGCACGCCCCCCACAGCGATGCCCGTACGACCGCTCAGCGGTGTGCGTGCGCCCCCTCGTACGCCTCTCAGTGGTGCTCGTGCTCCCGCGCGAGGAACAGCGCGAACGTCGTCGGCTTCTGCAGCACCAGCTCCAGCCGCCCCCCGTCCGCCTCCGCCAGGTCACGGGCGACCGCGAGGCCCAGACCCGTCGAGTTGCGCCCGCTGACCGTGCGCTCGAAGACCCGGGAGCCGAGGTCCGCGGGCACGCCCGGGCCCTCGTCCGTGACCTCCACCACCACCTGGTTGCCCGTCACCCGGGTACGCAGCGCGACGGTGCCGGCGCCGTGCATCAGCGCGTTCTCGATCAGCGTCGCGAGCACCTGCGCCACCGCCCCCGGCGTGCCCACCGCGCGCAGGTCGTGCTTGCCGGAGCGGACGATCGCCCGCCCCTCGCCGCGGTACGCCGGCCGCCACTCCTCGATCTGCTGCTTGACGACCTCGTCCAGGTCGAAGCCCATGCCCGAGCCGGCCTTGGGGTCGCGGGACTTGGTCAGCAGCCGCTGCACGACGTCCGTCAGCCGCTCGACCTGGGTGAGCGCGACGGCCGCCTCCTCCTTGACCGTCGCCGGGTCGTCGGTGAGCGCGATCTCCTCCAGCCGCATGGACATCGCGGTCAGCGGCGTGCGGAGCTGGTGCGAGGCGTCCGCGGCCAGTCGCCGCTCGGCGGTGAGCATCCGCGCGATCCGCTCGGCGCTGGCGTCCAGCACGTCCGCGACCCGGTCCAGCTCGGGGACGCCGTAGCGGCGGTGGCGGGTGCGCGGGTCGCCGGAGCCGAGGCGTTCCGCGGTCTCGGCAAGGTCGGTGAGCGGGGCGGTGAGGCGGTTGGCCTGGCGTACGGCGAGCAGCACGGCGGCGCCGACGGCCAGCAGCGCCACGGCGAAGATGATCAGGAGCGTCTGGCCCAGCTCGTCGTTGACCCGGTCGCGGGGCTCCATGACCGTGACCCGCTCGCCCCGGCGGCCGGTCTCGGTGACCTCGATCACCGACCCCTCGGGCCGCTCCCCCATCTTCAGCACCGGTCCGCCCGGCAGGTCCACCTCCGCGTACCGCCCGTCGGTGACCTGGCCGGCGAGCGCTTGGCGGGTCACCCGTTCGTCGTCGGCGATCTTGCCCTCGACGAGGCTGAACAGCCGCACGGCCTCGGCCTGCACCCGGTCGTGCGCAGCGGCCTCGATGGTGCGGGTCTCGACGATGACCAGCGAGACGCCGAAGACGGCGATGACGACGAGCACGACCGCCAGGGTGCTGTTGATGAGCCTTCTGCGCATGGCTGCCGGGGGCCGCGGGCGGCCGGCCTAGCTCTTCTCGAAGCGGAAGCCCACCCCGCGGACCGTCGCGATGTAGCGGGGGTTCGCGGCGTCGTCGCCGAGCTTCTTGCGCAGCCAGGAGATGTGCATGTCGAGCGTCTTCGTCGACGACCACCAGGTGGTGTCCCACACCTCGCGCATCAGCTGCTCGCGCGTGACCACCCGGCCGGCGTCGCGCACCAGCACCCGCAACAGGTCGAACTCCTTCGCCGTGAGCTGCAGTTCCTCTTCGCCGAGCCAGGCGCGGTGCGAGTCGGTGTCGATGCGTACGCCGTGGGTGGCCGGCGGCTGCGCCTCGGTGGCGCCGCGGCGCAGCAGGGCGCGGACCCGGGCGAGCAGCTCGGCGAGGCGGAAGGGCTTGGTGACGTAGTCGTCGGCGCCCGCGTCGAGGCCGACGACGGTGTCCACCTCGTCCGCGCGGGCAGTGAGCACCAGCACGGGGAAGCCGTGCCCGTCGGCGCGCAGCCGCCGGCACACCTCCAGGCCGTCTATGCCGGGCAGGCCGAGGTCGAGCACGAGGAGGTCGACGCCGCCGCGGAGTCCGGCACCGAGCGCCGTGGGACCGTCTTCTCGGACCTCCACCTCGTACCCCTCCCGGCGCAGCGCGCGGGCCAGCGGTTCCGAGATGGCCGCGTCGTCCTCGGCCAGCAGTACTCGGGTCATGGTGCGATGGTAGACCTCCCGTCACCGAGAGTGGGCCGGTGGCGTCGGGTTCGCTCACCTCCCGGTACGTGGTCGAACGCCGCCGCGGCACCGTGCGCCGGTTTTCCCCCGGGCCGCCGGAGCAGAGGTGCCGCCGGGGCGGAGGTGCCGCCGGATCGCGGGGCGGGACGTTGTCGGCGACCATGAGGTCACCGGGCCGGCCGGTCCGCGGAGAGGCGGTGCGATGGCTGCGGTACGGGTCCGGCGGGGGCGGCTGCTCGCGGGCGCCGTGTTGGGCGTCGCGGCGACGGTCACCGCGGGGCTGGTACCGCCGGGCGGCGCGGCGCCGGAGCACGGGGCGGGGCGTACGGAGACGGCGGCGCGGACGGAGACGGCGCGGCGGGCGGCGGCGGAGCGGGCCGGAGAGCGGGCCGGCGGAGAGCGGGCCGCCGGAGAACGGGCCGCGGCGGAACGGCCGCTGCGGACCGGCGTCGAGGCGTACGGGAGACATCCGCGGCAGCAGGTCACCGTCCACTGGCAGCCGCGGCGCGCGCCCCGCGGCGGGCTCGTCATCCTGCACGGCGGCTACTGGTCGTACGACACCGACTGGAGCGGCTGGGCGCGGGCCTTCGCCCGCCGCGGTTACGGCGTCTTCGAGGTCGGCTACCGGCTCGCCCCCGGCGACCCCTGGCCGGCCCAGCGCGACGACGTGGTGGCGGCGCTGCGCTGGGTACGGCGCAACGCCGCCGCGTACGCCGTGGACCCGGTCCGGGTCGCGGTGCTCGGCTCGTCGGCGGGCGGGCAGCTGGCGGTGGCCGCCGCCACGCACGGCGCCGGGGCGGCGCGCACCGCCGGGGTGGTGGCGCTGTCGCCGGTGGCGTCGCCGTACCGGGCCTGGCTGGACGGCGGCGCGCCGGACGCGACGGCCGCGGGGCGGCGGTTGCGGGCGAGCGCGGAGCGGCTGGCCGGGTGCGTACCGGAGGGCACGCCGGCGTTGTCCGCGGACCCGGCCTGCCGGCGGGCGTGGCGGTCGCTGGACCCGCGGCGCGCGGCGTCCGGGCGGGACGACGCCCCGATGCTGCTGCTGCACTCGGCGGCGGACTGGGTGCCGTCGTACCACTCGGAGGCGGTGGCGGCGGCGGAGCGGGCGCGGGGGATGCGGGCGCGGGACGTCCGGGTGCGGGTGGTGCCGGGCAGCCGGCACGGCATGCGGCTGCTGGCGGGGCGGGGGGTGGTGGGGGAGATCGAGGGGTGGCTGCGGGAGCGGATCGGCTAGCGCGATCGCGGCGGTCGGGGGGCGTACGGAGCGAGGGGCCGGGGGCGTACGGAGCCAGGGGCGTACGCGATACGTACGCGGCGCTACAGCGGCGCCGACAGCTCCGCCCAGACGGTCTTCCCCGCCGCTCCCGCCGCCCGCTGCACGCCCCAGTCGAGGCACAGCCGCTGCACGATGAACATCCCGTGCCCGCCCGGCCTGCTGGCCCGGTGCGGAGTGCGCGGCTCCGGCGTGCCCGTACCGTAGTCGCTGACCTCCAGCCGCAGCACCTTCCCCGCCGTACGCAGCCGCAGCTCGTCCGGGCCGCCGCCGTGCAGGCAGGCGTTCGTCACCAGCTCCGAGACGACGAGCAGGACGTCCTCCGCAGCCGCGCGCTGCTCCGCGTTCACCGCGGGCAGCCAGCCCCAGTCCTCCAGGGCCCGGCGGGCGAAGTCGCGGGCCCGCGGCACCATGCCGCTGGCGCCGACGAGCCGCAGCCGGCGCACCTGCACCTGACCGGCGGGGGCGGGGTCACCGGCCGGGGTGGCCGCGGCCGGGGTGGCCGCGGCCGAGGCGCCGCCGCCCCGGCGCGCGGGCGCCGCGGCGCCGCTCCCGGCCTCGCCCTCCGACGGTGACACGCCCGGCGGCAACGACCTGAAGCTCATCGCCTCACGACACCCCCTTCGCGCAACCGCACGCCCGTTCGCGCACCCGTCCGCGCATTCGCGCCCATCCTGCTCGTTCCAGAAGTTTTCGCCTGGGCTTCTGCCCTACGAGATCGCGGAAACACCCCCGAGTTTCCTCAGGAAGCTGTGACGCGCATCACCTGTCGCACCGGCCCCACCCGACGGCCGGCGGCCAGGAGGTCACTCCACGAGAGCGGCCTCCACCGTGTCGTGCAGGGAGAAGACGGCCTCCGCACCGGTGATCTCGAAGACCCGGGCCACGACCGGCTGCAGGCCGGCGAGGTGCACGCCGCCGCCGTCGGCCTCGGCCTTGAGGCGGGCGCCGAGGAGCACGTTCAGCCCGGTCGAGTCGCAGAACTCCAGGCGTGAGCAGTCGAGTACGAGCCGGCTGCGGCCGCCGGCGATACATCGCTCAAGCGGCTCTCGCAGCACCTCGGCGGTGTGATAATCCAGTTCGCCCGCCGGTGTGAGGACGGCACTTCCGCCGTAGACCCGCACGTCGACGTGCAGTCGGCCGCGGCTCTGGCTTCCGGCGGTTCCGGCGTCCATGCGCGCATGTCTCCTGACCTTCGGGCTGTCGTGCGATGCAGCATCGACCCTACGCCTTTGGTCACATGTTCGGCACCCGAACAGCCTGCAAAATAGGGCAAATATGGACACACGATTCTTGCACCGGAGAGGAGAAGCCGGTAGGCCTAGAGGCACTCACAAAACACGTGGCCTCGGGAGGCGCCGCAAGACCGTAGCGGAAAGAGATGGCATCGGCAGCCACATGCCGAGAACGATGGAGGACAAATGTCACCCCGGCTCGACGCCGCGGCCAGCACGCCGCCGGCACGACCCCACGCCGAGCACGGCGACGACCACATTGAGCACCACGGCGCGGACATCGGCGAGTACTCCGTCTCCGACGGCGCCGACGGCGCGGACGGCGAGCCCGCGATCCCGTTCACGGGGAGCCTCGACGAGCTGGAGGGCATCGCCTTCGACGAGGTCGCCCCCGCTGACGCGCGGGCCATGTCGAAGACGCTCTTCGACCGGCTCGGCACCCTCGAAGAGGGCACCCACGAGTACTCGTACGTCCGCAACACCCTGATCGAACTCAACCTGGCGCTGGTGAAGTTCGCCGCCTCCCGGTTCCGCTCGCGCAGCGAGCCGATGGAGGACATCATCCAGGTCGGCACCATCGGGCTCATCAAGGCGATCGACCGCTTCGAGCCCGCCCGCGGCGTGGAGTTCCCCACCTTCGCGATGCCGACGATCGTCGGCGAGATCAAGCGCTTCTTCCGGGACACCTCCTGGTCCGTACGCGTCCCGCGGCGGCTGCAGGAGCTGCGCCTCGACCTGGCGAAGGCGGGCGACGAGCTGGCGCAGCAGCTCGACCGCGCCCCCACGGTCGACGAGCTGGCCGAGCGGCTGGACATCGGCAGGGACGAGGTCGTCGAGGGCATGGCCGCCTCGAACGCCTACACCGCCAGCTCGCTGGACGCGCAGCCCGAGGAGGACGACTCCGAGAGCGCCCTCGCCGACCGCATCGGCTACGAGGACCACGGCCTGGAGGGCATCGAGTACGTCGAGTCCCTCAAGCCGCTGATAGCGGAGCTGACGGCGCGCGACCGGAAGATCCTGTCACTGCGGTTCGTGGCCAACATGACCCAGTCGGAGATCGGCGAGGAGCTGGGCATCTCGCAGATGCACGTCTCGCGGCTGCTGTCGCGGACGCTGGTGCGGCTGCGCAAGGGGCTGATGGTCGAGGATTAGGCCGGGGGTAGGCCGGGGGCCGGCCGCGGGCGGCCTCCCCCGGTTTCCCGGGCGGCGGTGCCATGATCGCCGCATGGATCGCCCCACGGCCCCCTCCCGGCGGCGGGCCGGCGGCCCGGCCCCGGCGCTCGCCCTGCTCACGGCGCTGCTGCCGGCGCTGGTGTGGACGAGCGCATGCGAGGCGCCGCGCGGCGGGAGCGAGCCTGACCCGCCCGGCTCCGCCGCCGCGTCGTACGAACCGGACACCGGCGGCGACGCGTGGACCCCCTGTCCGCTGACGGGCATGGAGCGGCGCGAGTGCCGCGGCGTCACCGTACCCGTGGGCGGTGACAGCCACGAGACCCTCCGCCTCGCCCTCTCCCGGCTGCCCGCCCGCGACCCCGACCGCCGCATCGGCGCGCTCGTCCTCGCGCCCGGCGGCCCGGGTCTGTCCGGCCTCCAGGAGGCCGTCTCCGCCGGCGTCGACTACCCGCGCGAGCTGCGCGACCGCTTCGACATCGTCGGCTACGACCGCCGCGGCACCGGCCGCAGCCACCGCGTCGACTGCGGCGAGCCCCGCGGCGCGCTGGACCGCCTCGGTACCGCGCGCGGCCCCCGGCTGGCACGCGACGTCACCGCCGCCGACGCCGCCGCCCGCGACTACGTCGAGTCCTGCCGCATCGGCTACGGCCCGCTGCTGGGCCGCCTCGGCTCCCGCGCCGCCGCGACCGACCTGGAGCGGGTCCGGCGGGCGCTGGGCGAGGAGCGGATCAGCCTGCTGCTGCACTCGTACGCCACGGTGGCCGGCCAGGTCTACGTCACCCGCCACGCGGAGCGGGTGCGCGCGGCGGTCTTCGACGGCGTCGTCGACCCGGACCGGCCGGGCACGTCCTATGTACTGAGAACGCTGCACACGCGCGCGGAGCTGGACGACGAACAGGTGCCGGAACCGGCGGCCAGGTCCGTACCGCGCGAAGTACCGCCGGACGTGCGGGCGGCGTTCGACGAACTGGACCCCGGCCCGCCGCCGCTGGCGCTGTTCCTCGGGGTGCACTGCACGGACTTCCGGTGGCCGGGCAACCTGCGGGCGCTGCTGCGGGAGCTGGACGACGCGGACGAGGCACGGTGGCGTACGTGGACCGTGGCACGTGACTACGCGCCCTGCGTCCACTGGCCGGGGCGCGGGGAGCCGCTGGGCGCGGTCCGCCCGGCGGACGCGGACGAGGACGCCGGTGCGGGCCTCGGGGCCGATCTGCTGCTGGTCAACAGCGAGCACGACATCCGCACGCCGGCGGCGGGCGCGGAGCGGGTGGCGATGCGGTTCCGGGCGCCGCTGCTGACGGTCCCGGGCAGGCGGCACGGGCTGGTGGGGTTCGGCAACGAGTGCGCGGAGCGCGCGGCGGTGGACCACCTGACGGCACGTCCCGCGGCGGACCCGGACGTCGATATCAGTTGCTGACCACGTCAGTTGCCGGCCCCGCGGTCCACCGGTACCCGCACGCCCCGCTGCCACACCTCCGCCACCAGCGGCACCCCCGGCCGGTACGCCAGGTGCACGTGGCTCGGGGCGTCCAGCAGCGCCGCGTCCGCCCGGGCGCCCGGCGCGAGGCGCCCCACGTCCGTGCGCCGCAGCGCCGCCGCACCGCCCGCCGTCGCGGACCAGACCGCCTCGTCCGGCGTCATGCCCATCTCCCGTACGGCGACGGCCACGCAGAACGGCATGGAGCTGGTGAACGACGAACCCGGGTTGCAGTCCGTCGACAGCGCCACCGTCGCCCCGGCGTCCAGCACCCGCCGCACGTCCGGGTAGACCGCCCGCGTCGAGAACTCGCAGCCCGGCAGGAACGTCGCCACCGTCACCCCGGACGCCAGCGCGTCCACGTCCGCGTCGGTCAGGTGCGTCAGGTGGTCCGCGGACGCCGCCTCCAGCTCCACGGCCAGCTGCACCCCCGGCCCGTACGACAGCTGGCCCGCGTGCACCCGCGGGGTCAGGCCGCGGGCCTTGCCGGCCGCGAGGATCGCCCGCGCCTGGTCGCCGTCGAACGCGCCCTTCTCACAGAAGACGTCGATCCAGCGCGCGTACGGCGCGCAGGCGTCCAGCATCTCGCCGGTGACCAGCTCGACGTACGCGCCCGGATCGTCCTCGTACTCCGGCGCGACGACATGTGCACCGAGGTACGTCACCTCGGGCACCTGCCCCGCCGCGACCCGCAGCGCCCGCGCCTCGTCCGCCGTCGTCAGGCCGTAGCCGGACTTGGTCTCCAGCGTCGTCGTGCCCTGGCGGAGCGTCTCCCGTACGAAGCGGGCGAGGTTCGCGGCCAGTTCCCCGTCGGTGGCGGCGCGGGTGGCGGCGACGGTGGTGCGGATGCCGCCGGCAGTGTAGGGACGCCCGGACATGCGGGCGTGGAAGTCGCGGGTGCGGTCGCCGGCGAAGACGAGGTGGGAGTGCGAGTCGACGAAGCCCGGGAGCAGCGCCCGGCCCGCCGCGTCGTACGACACGTCGGCGGCCGGCGCCGCGTCGGTCGCACCGGCCCAGGCCACCCGGTCGTCCTCGAAGACGACGGCCGCGTTCTCCACCAGGCCGAGCGGGCCCTCGCCGAGGGCGGGGTCGTTGGTGACGAGGCTGCCGATGTTGACGATGGCGGTGGTGGCGGTGGCGGTGGTGGTCATGTTCCTGCCTCGGGTCGGTGGGCTGCCGGGTGCGGGTCCAGGTCCGGGTGCGGGTACGGGTCAGCCGCGCAGCGCGCCGATCGCCGCCGTCAGCGCCCCCGGCACGTCGTCCACCAGCGCGTGCACCCCGTCCCGTACGACGTGCCGGCCCCCCACCACCGTGTGCCGCACGTCCGCCGCCGTCGCCGCGAACACCGCCGTCTCCGCGCCGAGCCGTGGCATCGCGCCCGCCGTGCGCACGCTGTCCAGCGCGACCGTGGTGAAGTCCGCGAGCCCGCCCGGCTCCAGCCGGGCCGGCGCGTCCCAGCCGAGGGCGGCGTAGCCGCCTTCGGTGGCGGCGCGCAGCAGGTGGTGGGCGGTCCAGTGGCCGCGGCGGCGGGTGCGCAGCCGCTCGTTCAGCTCCATCGCCCGCGCCTCCTCGAAGAGGTCGACGACGGCATGGCTGTCGCTGCCCAGCGACAGCGGACTGCCCGCCCGCTCCACGGCCACGCCCGGGCCGATGCCGTCGGCGAGGTCCCGTTCCGTGGTGGGGCACATGCACACGCCGGTGCCGCTGCGGCCGAGGAGGGCGACGTCGTCGGCGGTGAGGTGGGTGGCGTGCACGGCGGTGGTGCGGCGGCCGAGGACGCCGTGGTCGGCGAGGAGGCGGGCCGGGGTGACGCCGTGGGCGGCGGCGCATGCCTCGTTTTCGGCGGGCTGCTCGGAGAGGTGGACGTGGAGGGGGGCGCGGCGGTCGGCGGCCCAGCGGGCGACGGTGGCGAGCTGGTCGGCGGGGACGGCGCGTACGGAGTGCACGGCGGCGCCGATACGGAGGGTGGGGTCGGGGGCGTCGGCGTCGGGGGCGGGGTCGGAGGCCGAGGCGGAAGCGGCGTCGGAGGCGGGAGCGGCGTCGGGAGCGGGGGCGTTGGCGGAGCTGAGGGCTGCGGCGCGTTCCGCCCACGCCTCCGCGTCGCCGTCGCTGAAGCGGAGCTGCTGCCTGCCCGGCGCCTCGCCGAAGCCGGCGGCGACGTAGACGGTGTCGAGCAGGGTGAGGCGGATCCCGGCCGCCGCCGCGGCGGCGATCAGCGCGTGGCCCATGGCGTTGGGGTCGTCGTAGCGGGCACCGCCGGGGGCGTGGTGGACGTAGTGGAACTCGCCGACGCAGGTGATCCCGGCGAGCGCCATCTCGGCGTAGACGGCGCGCGCGAGGTCGTAGTACGTGCCGGGGGTGAGCCGGTCGGCGACGCCGTACATCACTTCGCGCCAGGTCCAGAACGTGCCGGAGCCGACCTGGACGGTGCCGCGCAGGGCGCGGTGGAAGGCGTGGCTGTGGGCGTTCGCCAGGCCCGGGAGGGTGAGGCCGCGCAGCACGGTGGCGCCCGGCGGCGGGGCGGCGACCCCGGTCCGTACCGCGGCGAGCAGCCCGCCGGACGTCCCGGTCTGCAGGACGACGCCGGGTTCGACGACGCCGCCGACCCACGCCTGCTCCGCCCAGTACGCCGTCACACGGCCCCTTCCGCCCGTTCCGCCTGTCCCGCCCGTTCCGCCTGCCCCGCCGCGCCCTCGTCGCCGGCCAGGTCCGCCAGCACGTCCGCCAGCGCCAGCACACCCGCCGCGCAGTCCTCCTCGGCCGCCGACTCGGCCGGCGCGTGCGAGACGCCCGTCGGGTTCCGTACGTACAGCATGGCCGCCGGCACCGTGCCGGACAGGATCCCGGCGTCGTGTCCCGCCCCCGTCGGGAGCAGGGGCGCGCCGCCGAGGCGCGCGGCGAGGCGGTCGCGCAGGGCGTGGTCGAAGTCGACGACCGGCGTCAGCGACTCGCGGGTGACCTCTACCGCGGTGCCGTCGCGGCCGGCCCGCTCGCGCGCGGCCTGCTCGACGGCGGCGACGAGGGTGTGCAGGGTCTCCTCGTCGGCGGCGCGGGAGTCGAGCCAGCCGCGGACGAGCGCGGGGATGGCGTTGACGCCGTTGGGCTCGACGGCGACCTTGCCGAAGGTGGCGCGGGCGCCGGCCTGGGCGGCCTTCTTGCGGGCGGAGAGGACGGTGTGGGCGTAGGTCAGCATCGGGTCGTGGCGGTCCTCCATGCGGGTGGTGCCCGCGTGGTTGGCCTCGCCGCGGAAGTCGAACCGCCAGCGGCCGTGCGGCCAGATCGCCGACGCCACGCCCACCGCGTGGTCCGTACCGGCGAGCGCCACGCCCTGCTCGACGTGCAGCTCGACGAAGGCACCGACGCGCGCCAGCCGCTCCGGGTCGGGGCCGAGGGCGGCGGGGTCGTGGCCGGCGCGCTCCATCGCCTGCGGCAGCGTGACGCCGTCGGCGTCGCGCAGTCCGTGGGCGGCGGCGGTGGACAGGTGCCCGGCGGTGAGCCGGGAGCCGACGCAGGCCAGGCCGAAGCGGGCGCCCTCCTCGTCGGCGAAGTTGACGACGCCGAGGGGGCGGGCCGGGCGGACGCCGCGGGCGCGCAGCTCGTCGAGGGCGGCGAAGGCGGAGACGACGCCGAGGGGGCCGTCGAAGGCGCCGCCGTCGGGTACGGAGTCGAGGTGGGAGCCGGTGACGACGGCGCCGCCGGCGGCCGGATCGCCGAGCCAGGCCCACTGGTTGCCGTTGCGGTCGGTCTCGTACGCGAGCCCGCGCGCCTCGGCCTGCGCGCGGAACCAGGCCCGGCAGTCGGCGTCCGCCGCCGTCCAGGCGAACCGGCGGTAGCCGCCGGAGGGCGCGTACCGCCCGAGGGGCAGCAGGTCGCGCCACATCTCCTGGAAGGAGGACGGGCTCACGGCGCGGGGTCGCTTTCCCGCATCGGTACGCGCACGTCCCGCTCCGCCGCGATCTCCTCGGCCCGCTCGTAGCCCGCGTCGACGTGCCGGATGACCCCCATGCCCGGGTCGTTGGTCAGCACCCGGCGGATCTTCTCGCCCGCGAGCGCCGTGCCGTCGGCGACCGTCACCTGGCCGGCGTGCAGCGAGCGGCCCATGCCGACGCCGCCGCCGTGGTGGACCGAGACCCAGGACGCGCCGGAGGCGACGTTGACCATGGCGTTGAGCAGCGGCCAGTCCGCGATCGCGTCGGAGCCGTCGCGCATGCCCTCGGTCTCGCGGTACGGGGACGCCACCGACCCGCAGTCGAGGTGGTCGCGGCCGAGGACGAGGGGCGCGGCCAGCTCGCCGCTCGCCACCATGTCGTTGAACCGCTCGCCGGCCCGGTCGCGTTCGCCGTAGCCGAGCCAGCAGATGCGGGCGGGCAGGCCCTGGAAGTGGACGCGCTCGCCGGCCAGCCGGATCCAGCGGGCCAGCGACTCGTTCTCGGGGAAGAGGTCGAGGATCGCGCGGTCGGTGGCGGCGATGTCCTTGGGGTCGCCGGAGAGGGCGGCCCAGCGGAAGGGGCCCTTGCCCTCGCAGAACAGGGGGCGGATGTAGGCGGGTACGAAGCCGGGGAAGTCGAAGGCGCGCGCGTAGCCGGCGAGCTTGGCCTCGCCGCGGATCGAGTTGCCGTAGTCGAAGACCTCGGCGCCGGCGTCCTGGAAGCCGACCATGGCCTCGACGTGCCGGGCCATCGACTCGCGGGCGCGGGCGGTGAAGTCGGCGGGCTTCTCGGCGGCGTACGCGGCCATGTCGGCGAAGTCGACGCCGAGGGGGAGGTACGCGAGCGGGTCGTGCGCGGAGGTCTGGTCGGTGACGATGTCGACGGGCGCGCCCTCCGCGAGCAGCCGCGGCACCAGCTCGGCGGCGTTGCCGAGGACGCCGACGGACAGCGGGCGGCGGGCGTCGCGAGCCTCGGTGGCGAGGCGTAGCGCGTGTGCGGGGCTGTCGGCGCGTACGTCCAGGAAGCCGTGCTGCAGGCGGCGCTCGATGCGGGACGGGGCGCACTCGACGCAGAGCGCGACGCCGCCGTTCATGGTGACGGCGAGCGGCTGGGCGCCGCCCATGCCGCCGAGGCCGGCGGTGAGGGTGATCGTCCCGGCGAGGGTGCCGCCGAACCGCTTGGCGGCGACGGCGGCGAAGGTCTCGTACGTGCCCTGGAGGATGCCCTGCGTGCCGATGTAGATCCACGAGCCGGCGGTCATCTGGCCGTACATCGTCAGGCCCAGGGCCTCCAGCCGGCGGAACTCCTCCCAGGTGGCCCAGTCGCCGACGAGGTTGCTGTTGGCGATGAGGACGCGGGGGGCCCACTCGTGGGTCTGCATGACGCCGACCGGGCGGCCGGACTGGACGAGCATGGTCTCGTCCGGGCCGAGCGTCGTGAGCGTGCGCACCATGGCGTCGAAGGAGCCCCAGTCGCGGGCGGCCTTGCCGGTGCCGCCGTAGACGACGAGCTTGTCGGGGTGCTCGGCGACCTCGGGGTCGAGGTTGTTCTGCAGCATCCGCAGGGCCGCTTCCTGCTGCCACCCGCGGGCGCTGGGCCGGGTGCCGCGCGGGGCCCGGACGGGTCGGGGTCCTGCCATGCCTGCCTCCCAGACTGAATGAACAACAACACATCCTGACGCGACTGAATTGCCCTAGTCAAGGGCGCCCGACGTCCGACACTTGGACGCCGTACGACAGCATTTGCGGACGGATGATTGACTGCCGCCATGTCCGACGATCAGTCCGCGCACGCACCGCAGAACCTCCCGCTCGCCGCTCGCCGCGACCTGGCCGTACGCGCCGCACTGGCCGAGGGACTGGTCTCCGGGGCCGAGCCCGTGGTGGGGCTGCTGGACGTCGCGGGCATCCGGGAGTCGGCGCGCGCGCTGCGCGCCGCGTTCGACGAGGTGGTCGCGCCGGGGGCGCCGGTGCTGCACTCCTTCGCGGTCAAGGCCGCGGCGCTGGTGCCGGTGCTGCGGCTGCTCGCCGACGAGGGCCTGGGCGCGGAGGTGGCCAGCCCCGGGGAGCTGGAGCTGGCCCGCGCCGCGGACATCCCCCCGGAGCGCACCGTGCTGGACTCCCCCGCCAAGACCGCCGCGGAGCTGCGCGGCGCGCTGGCCGTGGGCATCGCGGTCAACGCCGACAACCCCGAGGAGCTGGCCCGCATCGACGGCCTGGTCCGCTCCGCGCCGACCCGCTCCACCATCGGCGTACGGGTCAACCCGCAGGTCGGCGGCGGCAGCATCGGCGCGATGAGCACGGCGACGGCCACGTCGAAGTTCGGCGTGACGCTGCGGGACGAGGGCGCCCGCGACTGGCTCGTCCGGACCTACGCCGACCGCCCCTGGCTGACCGCCCTGCACACCCACACGGGCTCGCAGGGCGTGCCGCTGCCGCTGATGGCGGCGGGGGTGCGGGCGGCGTACGAGCTGGCGGAGGAGATCAACGCCGCCGCCGGCCGACGGCAGGTCACGACGCTGGACATCGGCGGCGGCCTGCCGGTCAACTTCGACTCCGACGAGACCACGCCGTCCTTCCACGACTACGCGCGGCTGCTGCGCGCCGAGGTCCCGGGCCTCTTCGACGGCCGCTACGCGCTGGTCACGGAGTTCGGCCGGTCGCTGCTGGCGAAGAACGGGCTGGTCCTGGCGCGCGTGGAGTACGCGAAATCCGCCGGCGGGCGCCCGATCGCGGTGACCCACGCGGGCGTCCAGGTCGCCGTACGCACCGTCTTCGCCCCCGACTCGTGGCCCCTGCGGGTGGCGGCGTACGACGCGGAGGGCCGCCCGAAGACGGGCACGCCGGTCGCCCAGGACGTGGCGGGCCCGTGCTGCTTCGCCGGCGACCTGGTGGCCCGCGCCCGCGAACTCCCCCCGCTGGCGGCGGGCGACCACGTCGCCCTGCTCGACACGGGCGCGTACTACTTCTCCAACCCCTTCTCCTACAACAGCCTCCCCCGCCCCGCCGTCCACGGCTTCACCACGGACAGCGCCGCGCACACGGTCCGCTTCGCCACGGTCAGAACAGCCCAGACGCTGGCAGAAATCGCCACCGAGTCCGGCGCCCTCCACGCCACATCCCTGACCACCCTGACCTGACCCCGCCGGCGCCCTCCGGACGCGGTCCTCGACTCCCCAACCGTCGGCGAGCGAGTCCACCAATCAGCCCACGACCGGACACGTCGGTACCGGCTGCGTCGCGAACTTCGGGGCGCGGCCGGCCCCCGGGCAGACAGGGCCGGCCATGAACGGAGACATGCAGCGGTCCGCACTCGTCGGATGGCTGCGCGGCGCGCATGTGCAGCCGTCTGACGCAACGCTGACCGGCAACCGGACCCGCCAACGGCATACACCAGCGGACTTCCATCGGGCTGTGGATCGTCGACCGGCCCTGCGGGCGGCCCCGGCGACGTGATCCTCACGGCCACAGCATGCGCTTCGTCCACGCCGGCGGCGTGGACTCGTAGACGAGCCGGGTGTGGCGGCGCGACTTGTCGCCCTGCCAGAACTCCACCGTCTCCGGGCGCACCGCGTACAGCGTCCAGCCCGAGGCCACCAGCCCCGGGTCCGCCTCCACCCGGGTCAGCGACTCGCGGACCGCCGCGTCCCGCTCCGCCGGGTCCGCCAGCGGGCGGGACTGGCGGCCGAGCAGGGCCTCCGCGCGGGCCCCGGCGCCGCGGGCGAGGAAGTCCGCGGCGCTCAGCTCCGGGTCCGCGGTGCCGACCGGGCCCCGTACCCGTACCTGGCGGGCCAGCGACGACCAGTAGAACGTCAGCGCCGCGTACGGCCGCTTGGCCAGCTCCCGGCCCTTCGGGCTGCCCGCGTCCGAGGCGAACTGCCAGCCGTCCGGGCCGACGTCCTTGAGGATCAGCACCCGCGCCGACGGGTCGCCGCCCGCGTCCGCCGTCGACAGGGTCATCGCGTGCGGCTCGCGCACCCCCGCCCGTACGGCCGCCAGCAGCCAGCTCTCGAAGAGTGCGACCGGCTCGTCCGGTGTGTCCCGGGGATCGAACGACGGCAGGTCGCCCTCGAAGACCTCGATCCCGCGCAGCAGCCGCCTCAGCTCGCCCACGTTCCCTTCCCCTTTCATGCCGGTGCCCCTTCATGCCGGTGGCCCGGCCGGAAGACACCCGGCCGGGCCACACGGTCAGTCGTTGCCGGTCCTGTCAGTCGCCACCCTGCAAGATGGCCACCAGGCGCAGCATCTCCAGGTAGATCCAGACCAGGGTCAGGGTCAGCCCGAAGGCGGCGAGCCACGCCTCGTTCTTCGGGGCGCCGTAGGCGATGCCGTCCTCGACCTGCTTGAAGTCCAGGGCCAGGAAGCACGCGCCGAGCACGACGCCGATGATGCCGAACAGGATGCCGAGGCCGCCGCTGCGCAGGCCCATACCGTCGCCGCCGCCGATGAGCGCGGCGAACAGGTTGACCGCCATCAGCAGCACGAAGCCGATGGCCGCGCCGATGACGAACCGCTGGAACCGGGCCGTGACCCGGATGATGCGCAGCTTGTACGCCACGAGCACACCGAAGAACACCGCCATCGTGCCGAGCACGGCCTGCATGACCGCGCCGTCGACGTAGGTGTTGAAGTACTCGCTGATGATGCCGAGGAAGACGCCCTCAAGGACGGCGTACGACAGGATCAGGGCGGGGACCGGGCGGCGCTTGAACGCCTGGACCATCGCCAGGCCGAACGCGCCGAGCATGGCCACCAGGCCGATGCCGAGCGACTTCTCGCCGTCGAAGGTGATCCAGGAGGCGACGGCGGCGACGATCACCAGGCCGAGCGTCATGCCCGTACGGGACACGACGTCGTCCATGGTCATACGGCCGCCGGCGGGTGCCGCGTGCGGCGCCCACTGGCCCTGCTGCTGGTCCGCGGGCGCGTACGGGTTCCGCGGGGCGGCACCCGGCTGCTGCGCATACGGGTTGGTGCCGGGCTGAGCGGCGTACGGGTTGTTGCCCTGGGCGACAGCGGGGCCCCCGGCCTGCGACGGCGCGTTGAAGCCTGCCGAACCGCCCTCGCGGCTGAACCCCCGTCGCGTGAAGACCGGGTTGCTGCTCCTCATCTCACTCCTCCATGGCCGCACTGCGCGGCCTTGAGACAAGAGTAATGGGTGGGCAAAGACATCGCGCCAGACCTCAGGAGGATCTTTCACGAGGCTTTTCCGAACTCTTTCCCGGGGGCCGGGTAAGCAAGCGCTCATTAATTGAGGCCCGCGTCACAGTACGAGAACCGTGACCCCCTCACTACGTACGGGTAACTTCGCCCCAGGACCCTGCCCCTCCGCGTCCCCCTGGGAGCCGTGATGCCCGAAGCCGTGATCGTCTCTGCCGCCCGCTCCCCGATCGGCCGGGCCGGGAAAGGCTCGCTGAAGGACGTCCGTCCGGACGACCTCACCGCGGGGATCGTCCGGGCCGCCCTCGACAAGGTGCCGGGGCTGGCCCCCGGGGACATCGACGACCTCATGCTCGGCTGCGGCCTGCCCGGCGGCGAGCAGGGGCACAACCTCGGCCGGGTGGTCGCCGTGCAGCTCGGCATGGACCACCTCCCCGGCTGCACGATCACCCGCTACTGCTCCTCGTCGCTGCAGACCACGCGGATGGCGTTCCACGCCATCAAGGCCGGCGAGGGCGACGTCTTCGTCTCGGCGGGCGTGGAGACGGTCTCGCGGTTCGTGAACGGGTCCTCCGACGGCATGCCCGGCACCCACAACCCCCTCTTCGCCGAGGCCGAGGCGCGTACCGCGGAGCGCCAGGAGAAGGGCTCGGCCTTCGACGGGGGCGGCTGGCACGACCCGCGCGAGGACGGCCTGGCGCCGGACGTGTACATCGCGATGGGGCAGACCGCCGAGAACCTGGCCCGGGCCAAGGGCGTCACCCGACAGGACATGGACGAGTTCGGCGTACGGTCGCAGAACCTCGCCGAGAAGGCCATCGCGGAGGGCTTCTGGGAGCGCGAGATCACGCCCGTCACCACTCCGGACGGGACCGTTATCAGTAAGGACGACGGCCCGCGGCCCGGCGTGACGATGGCGGGGGTCGCGGGCCTGAAGCCGGTGTTCCGCCCCGACGGGCTGGTCACCGCGGGCAACTGCTGCCCGCTGAACGACGGCGCCGCCGCGGTCGTCGTGATGTCCGACACCAGGGCGCGTGAGCTGGGTCTCACGCCGCTCGCCCGGATCGTCTCGACCGGCCTGTCCGCGCTGTCGCCGGAGATCATGGGCCTGGGCCCGGTGGAGGCGAGCAAGCAGGCGCTCGCGCGGGCCGGGATGACGGTCGGCGACATCGACCTGGTGGAGATCAACGAGGCGTTCGCCGCGCAGGTCATCCCCTCGTACCGGGATCTGGGCGTCGACCTGGACCGGCTGAACGTCAACGGCGGCGCCATCGCCGTCGGGCACCCCTTCGGCATGACGGGCGCGCGGATCACCACGACGCTCATCAACTCCCTGCAGTGGCACGACAAGCAGTTCGGGCTGGAGACGATGTGCGTGGGCGGGGGCCAGGGGATGGCGATGGTGCTGGAAAGGCTGAGTTAGTTAGTTCCCCGTTGGTTCCCCGAGTTCGTACCCGTTGTTGCGGAACGGACGCGTGGGGCGCGCGAGACGCGTGCCGCGCCCCGTCGCGCGGCGGTAGGACCAAAGGCCCGCCCTATTCATGCCATTTTCCGCTAGGGGTGGGGTTCTACGCTCCGGCAGGCTGAGGTAGAACAAGGGGGTCCTACAGCAATCGGGAGTCCGACAGTGAGCGCCACCAACTTCGCCGTCCTGCTGGCCGCCGCAACCCTGCTTGGCGCTGCCATGCTCGGCGCCGCCGTGCTGCGGGCGGTGGGCGGGCTGCGCCGCGAGGTCGTCCGGCTCCGCGCCGACCTGACGGCGCAGGCCGCGGCGCGGAACGTCGGAGAGCGGGCGCAGGCGGCCCCGAAGACGGCCACGGGGTCGGCGGCGGCCACCGCGGACACCGCGGCCACAGCTGACGCCGCCACCGCCGACGAGCTGCGCGCCGTGGGCGAGGCCGCTGAGGCAGCCGCCGAGGCCGCGGTGCCGGCCGCCCGGTCCGTACCGGCCGCGGAGATACGCATCGCCGTCGCCCAGGCGCTCGCCGACGAGCGGGAGCGCGAACTGGCCGAGGCGCGGGCGTTCTGGGCCGAGCAGGAGGCGCGCGACAGCATCGACGCGAGCCCGTTCCCGGGCGACCCCGTCGACTTCGGCGGCGAGGTGTTCATACCGCGCCAGGCCGACTTCGCGGGCTTCGAGCCGCTGCTCGACCCCATGGACCGGATGGACCGGCTGGACCGGCCGGATCACGTGGAGCCCGCCGAGCCCACCGAGCCCGACGACATCGCCGCCGCCGCGGACGCGCCGCCCGCCGAGGGCGAGTCGGCCGAACTGGCCGCCGCCCGCCGGCGCCACCCCTCACACCCCGACTTCCGCCCGCAGCAGTCCCGATCGGAGGGAGCCGACCACGAGCACACCGTGAACCGGCTGGAGGACCTGGCCGCGGGCCGTACGCCGCTGACGGACGTGCGGCTGGGCCCGCTGGGCACGCTCGACGTCTACGTCTTCGCCGACGGCACCACGCTCTGCCTCTCCCCCGGCCACCGCGACACCGCGGAGCGGCTGGCGGACGCGCTCGACGGCGGCGCGGAGCCGGTGCTGCTCGGCGGCTCGGCGATCAGCGGGGCGTTCGCGCTGACCTTCGACTGCGCGGGCGAGAGCGTCTACATCCTCGCGGACCGCGTCATCGCCTCCCTCTGAGCCGTACGTTCCCGAGGCGTACGGACCCGAGGCGTACGACCCCGAAGCGTACGACCCCGAGGCGTACGGGCCCGTCAGCCGCCCGCCGGCGCCCCGTTCAGAGCCGTACGTCCCGTACCACCGCCAGCGCCTCCGCGAGCCCCTCCGCATCCCCCGCCGCCCGCAACGCCTCCGCCAGGTCCCGCCCCGCGACGGCCACCTGGTCCCCCACCGCGAACTCCCCCGCCGCCGGCATCTCGTACGGCGTACGCCCCGGCGCCTCCAGCCGCTGCGCCCGCGCGGTCAGCTCACGCGCCAGCGCCAGCCCGGTGGCCGCCGCCCCCGCGCGCAGCCGGCTCTGCGGCAGCGACCGCAGGCGGTCGGCGACCCGGTCAACGGCGGTCACGAAGTCGAGCACGTCGAGCACGAGCCGAGCCTAACCCGCCGGTAGCCCTCGGAGGTTCGAGCCGGCCCGCTCCAGGTGGTTGTCAATCGGCGCACCCTCAGGCACGGTGCTGAGAAGGACTGCATACCGGAGGCGCCGATGTCCCAAGTCTTCTCCGCAGAAACCCACCGGAACCTGCTCTCCCGCATCCCCCATTGCACCGGCCGTGAAGTCTCCGACTGGCTGCAGACCGTCGAAGACGGTCCCTGTCTCCTCCGCTTCGAGGAGAAAGTGAGCTGGCTCCGTGGCGAGCACAACCTGGCGTACGGCCACGCCAAAGCGATCATCCACGAGTACGACCTGAGGCGGGCCGCGCGCAAACTGCTCTAGGAGGGGACGAGCGCACCCCTGGCGCAACAACCGAACACCGGCACACGGCACGGCGAAGGGCCCGCGGGAGGGCGACCCCCCTCCGCGCGGGCCCTTCCCACACGGGCGCGACGGCCCGTCTCCCCCGCCCCCTTGGCTCATCCCCGGCACACCGCGGGTATCCAGGCCCTGCCGCGCGCCCGCTCACCACGAGCGAGCCTGGGCCAGCAGGTGGGCGCGTACCGCGGCGATGTGCGGGAGCGAGGCCGTCGCCGTACGGGTGGCGAGGTAGAGCGTGTTGATCGGCGGCAGCTCCGGGTCGAGCAACTGCACCAGCCTGCCGGAGGCCAGGTCGGCGGCGCACAGGTAGCGGGGCAGCACGCTGATCCCGGCGCCGGCGGCGACCGCGGCCTGTACGCCACGCAGGTCGGGCACGATCACCGCGGCGCTCGCCGTGGCGCGGGTGCCGAAGATCGTCCGCCAGTATCTGCGGATGATGGGCAGGTCCTCGGCGTAGGCGACAAGCGGCACGTCGCGCAGTGCACGGGCAGGGGCGTGGGTGAGCCGGTCGGAGTCGATCCGCTCCGCCCAGGTGGGGGCCGCGACCAGGACGAACTCCTCGTCGGCCAGGGCGGTGGCGGTGACGGCGCGGCGGCGCGGGCGGAGGGTGGAGACGACCAGGTCGAACCGGCCCGCGGCCAGGCCGGCGAGCAGGTCTTCGGCGAGGCCGTGGGTGACCCGCAGCCGTAGGCCCCGGCCCGTGAGGCCGGCCAGCGCCGGCAGCACGCGGGCGGCGGTCAGCTCCGCCGGGCCGGCCAGGTGCACGGGCTTGGCGAGCGGGTCGCGCGGGCCGAGGCGGCGCGCGCCGGCGGCATCCAGTGCGTCGACATGCGGGGCGATCTCGCGGGCGAGTTCGTCGGCGACCGAGGTGGCCGCCACGCCCCGCGGCAGCCGCTGGAACAGCTCCATGCCGAGGGCCGACTCCAGCGCCTTGATGTGCGCGCTGACGGTCGGCTGCGCCAAGCCGAGGTGCTCCGCGCCGCCGGTGATCGAGCCGGCGCGGTGGACGGCGAGGAAAGTACGCAGCAGAAACAGGTCCATCGCGCTCCCGTCGGGCTGGTGTGCCATCGGTTATCCGATGGCAGCGGTGATGTCTGGCTATTGGTCTCTGATCGGGCGTCAAGCCTACGGTGGGCCGCACCGACACGGTCACGACGGGCCGGCGGGCCGGGTGAGCACGCTCGGACCCGCCGGGAGGAGATCATGAGCACGGACGCAGGCAAGGACGAGAAGCCACGCTCGCCGGTCGGCCGGCGCCACGCGCTGGTCGCCGGCGGCGCGGCCGGGCTCGGCGCGCTGCTCGCCGCCGCGAGCGCCGGCGCGGGCGCCCCGGCTGCCGCCGCGGCCGACCGCGGGCCGCGGGCCGCCGCGGGGGCGGCGGGGGCGGCGGGACCGGCGGCGGCACCGGAGCCGGCCGGGGGGACGGTGCCGTGCCTGGCCGACGGGAGCGTCGGCCCGTACCACCTGGGCTTCGTGGTACCGGACATCGAGCGCACCATGCGGGACCTCACCGGGGCCGTCGGCACCGAGTGGAACGAGGTGCGCGAAAGCACGCTGGGCGACTGGGACTACCGCATCGTCTTCTCCCGCCACGGCCCGCTCTACACCGAGCTGATCGACGGGCCCCCGGGCAGCCCGTGGGACTCCTCCGCGGGCGCCCGCTGCGACCACCTCGGCTTCTGGGCCGGCGCGATCGACGCCTGTGCGCAGCACCTCGTCGCGGCGGGTTTCCCGCTGGACTTCGACGCCCGCCCCCACGGCCGTCCCTTCACCTACCACCGCATGCCCGGCGACATCGGTCTGCGGCTCGAACTCGTCGACGTCTCGGTCCAGCCGGAGTTCCTGGAGTCCTGGGATCCGGACGGCGCGACCATGCCCCCTTTGTCCTGCTGATCCGGCCGACGGCCCGGGCCGCGGTCGAAGGATCGGCCGTACGGCCCTTCTCCTACTCGCTCTTGATGGCCGCGAGCATGTTGAGCCGCGAGGCCCTGCGGGCGGGCCACAGCGCCGCCAGCGTGCCCACCAGGGCCGCGCCGGCGAGGAAATAGGCCATCCGCTCCCACGGCAGCACCAGCGTGTACGTGTCCAGCGAGCTGGAGATCAACTCGCCGGCAGCCCAGCCGAGGAAGACCCCGAGGCCGATGCCGAGCACCCCGCCGAAGAGCGAGATGACCAGCGACTCCAGCCGCACCATGCGCTTGACCGCGCGCCGGTCCAGGCCGATGGCGCGCAGCATGCCGATCTCCTGGGAGCGTTCGAAGACCGACATGGCCAGGGTGTTGATCACGCCGAGGACCGCGACGAGGACGGCCATGCCGAGCATGGCGTAGAGGATGTTCAGCATCATGCTGATGAGCCCGGCGATGGCCTCGGAGACGTCCTCCTCGTTCATCACCGCGATGGCCGGGTTGTCGCCGAGGGCGGCCTCCAGCTTGTCCTTCATGGCGTCGCTCTCGCCGCCCTCGGTCTTCAGCCACACCTCGAAGTCGGCGATCTTGTCCAGGTGCGCGTTGACGACCGAGGTGTCGAGGATGATGCCCTTGATCATCTCGTTGCCGTGGTAGAGGCCGGAGACGGTGAGCGTGCCCTTGGCGCCGTCCTGGTACGTCACCTCGATGGTGTCGCCCCTCTTCCAGCCCTCGTCCTCGGCGGTGTCCTCGTCGACGATCGCCTTGGCGGCGCCGCCGCCGGCCGGGACGCCCTCGGCGAGGCCGTCGAACGAGCCCTCCGTGAAGTCCAGTTCGAGCAACTGCCCGATGTTCTCGCCCCGGACGGCGGTGAGGTCCTCCTCGTCCCCGCCGATGTCGACGGGCACGGCGCGCAGCGGGGAGGAGGCGGTGACCTCGTCGAGTTCCGAGAGCTTCTTCTCCACCTCCGGGCTGAGCGGGGTGAAGTTCGACATGGAGACCGAGTAGTCGGCCTTCATGGCGTCGGTGGCCATCTTGTCGATGGCGTGGGAGACGCCGCTGCCGATCACCGTCAGGCCGGTGATGAGGGTGAGCCCGATCATCAGCGCGGAGGCGGTGGCGGCGGTGCGCCGCGGGTTGCGTACCGCGTTCTGGCGGGCGAGCTTGCCGGAGACGCCGAACATCCGCAGCAGCGGGGCGGAGAGCGCGATCAGCGGCCGGGACAGCAGCGGGGTGAGGACGAAGATGCCGACGAGCAGCACCGCGGCGCCGCCGCCCATGAGTGCCTCGCCGTCGTCGGAGGTGGTGCCGGCGACGACCATCAGCGCGCCGCCGGCCGCGATGAGCGCGCCGATGGTGTTGCGTACGACGAGGCTGCGCGTGGTCGCCTGGGCGTGCACGCTGCTCATCGCCGCGACCGGCGGGATCTTCGCGGCCCGGCGGGCGGGCAGCCAGGCGGCGAGCACGGTGACGACGATGCCGACGGCGAGCGAGATGATCACCGTCGTGGGCGAGATGATCAGCGGCCCGTCGGGCACGGCGCCGCCGAACTGGCCCATCAGCGAGCGCAGCCCGGCGCCGATGCCGGCGCCCGCGGCGAGCCCGGCGAGCGCGGCGGCCGTGCCGACGGCGGTGGCCTCGAAGAGCACCGAGCGCGTGACCTGGCGGCGGCTGGCGCCGACGGCCCGGAGCAGGGCCAGCTCCTTGGTGCGCTGGGCGACGAGCATGGTGAAGGTGTTCGCGATCAGGAAGATGCCGACGAAGAGCGCGATGCCGGCGAAGGCGAGCATGCCGGTACGCAGGCCCTCCATGCCCTGCTCGATCTCCCTGGCCTGGTCGTCGGCGAGCTTGGTGCCGGTGAGCGCCTCGGCCTCGGCGGGCAGGATCTTCCCGGCCTCGGCCCGCAGCTGCTTCTCGGAGGTGCCGGGGGCGGCGGCGAGGTCGATCTCGGTGTACTCGCCGGGCTTGGTGAAGAGGTCCTGCGCGGTCTTCGTGTCGAAGAGGACGAGGCTGCCGCCGGCGGCGACGTTGCCGTCGTCGGTGGTGAAGATGCCGGTGATCTTCGGTTCGAGTACGGGGCCGTCGACGGACATCCGCGGGGTGTCGCCGACCTCGTAGCCGGTGCGCTCGGCGGTCTTGGCGTCGATGGCGATCTCGTTCGCGTTCTCGGGGGCGCGGCCGGCGCGCATCGGGTAGCGGGGGTCCTCCCCCCGACGGCCGTCGCCGCCCTCGCCGGCGTAGTAGTTGGCGCCGCTGGTGGACCAGCCGTTGCCGACGAGGTCGCCGTCCTTGTCGGCGAGTGCGGCGAAACCTGCGACGTTGCCGGTGGCGGACTTCACGCCGGGCAGTGCGGCGGCGTCGTCCAGCAGCTTCTGGGTGAGCGCGGGCGGCTCGCCGGGGCGGCCCTCGTCGGCGTCGTCGTCGGGCTGGAGGCGTACGTCGACGTGGTCGAAACCCTCTTCCGAACTCTTGGTGTAGGCGTCGGAGATGGTGGAGGTGAAGACCAGGGTGCCGGAGACGAAGGCCACGCCGAGCATGACGGCGAGCACGGTCATCAGCAACCGGGCCTTGTGCGCGAACACGTTGCGCAAGGCGGTGCGAAGCATATGGGGTCAGTCCTGTTGGGGTGAGAAGCCGGTAGCGGGCGGCCTTCTGGGTCGGCGAGCGAGGCTCAGCTGACCCGGTCCGGCGTCGAAACCCGGGGGGTCTGGGGGGCCGGGCCCCCCGGAAGGTGCCGCATGGTGTCGAGGACCTGCTCGGCGTTCGGGTCGCGCAGCTCGTTGACGATGCGGCCGTCGGCGAGGAACACGACGCGGTCCGCGTACCCCGCGGCCACCGGGTCGTGGGTGACCATGACGACGGTCTGGCCCAGCTCGCGCACGGAGTTGCGCAGGAAGCCGAGCACCTCGGCGCCGGAGCGGGAGTCGAGGTTGCCGGTGGGCTCGTCGGCGAAGATGATCTCGGGCCGGGCGGCCAGCGCCCGGGCGACGGCGACGCGCTGCTGCTGACCGCCGGAGAGCTGGCTCGGGCGGTGCTTGAGCCGGCCGGCGAGGCCCACGGTCTCCACCACCTGCTGCAGCCACTGCTGGTCGGGCTTGCGGCCGGCGATGTCCATGGGGAGCGTGATGTTCTCCAGCGCGTTGAGGGTCGGCAGCAGGTTGAACGCCTGGAAGACGAAGCCGACCTTGTCGCGGCGGAGTTGGGTGAGCTTCTTGTCCTTCAGGCCGGTCAGCTCGGTCTCGCCGATGCGGGAGGACCCGCCGGAGATGGTGTCGAGGCCGGCCATGCAGTGCATGAGGGTGGACTTGCCGGAGCCGGACGGCCCCATGATCGCGCTGAACTCGCCCTGCATGAACGCTACGGAGACGCGGTCGAGGGCGACGACCTTCGTCTCGCCCTCGCCGTAGACCTTCGTCAGCTCGGTGGCGCTGGCCGCCGCTACGGGGGCGTAGGCGGTACCGCGGCCGGAGGTGCCGGGGATGGTGGTGGTCACGGCGGTGGGCTCCTGTCGGACGGTGGGGTGCAACTGTCCCGTCCATCGTCTCGGCGGATCCGGTGGACCGGATCAGCCCGCACTCCGGTTCCGGGCGCGACCGAGGAGGTACTCGGGTGCCCGCCGGCTCCTCCTCGGGTATGACCCGCACCCTGAGAGAAGAGACGGACGAGGGTCTCCAGAGGGGCATTTAGGGTCGTGGAATTTCATCCGAGGACTTCTTCGACAACTCGGGCCTAATTCAAGCCAACATCAGTCCGTAGATGGCCAGTTCGGCCCATCCGCACCGCTACTCTGGTTACGCGCCATGCGGCGGCCCGTACGCAGCGTGTGCGGGCCGGAAGTCCTGCCCGGATGGTGGAAAGCAGACACGGCGACCTTAAAAGTCGCTGGCCTTCGGGCCGTGCCGGTTCAAGTCCGGCTCCGGGCACCTCCCGGCAAGAGGTCGTCGACCTGCGAAGACGACTGGTCAGCACGGTGACCCCGCCCCTCCGGGGCACCGCTGACGCCCGGTTCGGCCTCGCCCCGGCAGTCCGGAACCGGCCACTCGGCGGAAACGTTCACTCCTACGTCGCCGCCCCCGTTCCGGAGCCCCCGCGGCGCCCCGGGCGCCCGGCCGCCGCTTCTCATCGGTTCCTCAGAATCCGCAGGTAGCCTCCCGCGCACGCGATGGGCAACCCTCGGCGGGAGGAGCGGAAGTGGCGCGCGGGATGGTGGCGCTGGCGCGGGCGGCGGTCGTGGTGCGCGCGGGCGCGGCACCGCTGTGGTGGCTGGGTATCGCCGCCGCGGCGGCGGGTGCCTGGCAGGACGGACTGACCGGGCAGTGGATCGGGCTCTACGCCGGGGCGGCGCTGTTCCTCGTCGTCGCCCCGGCCGTCTGGGCGGTGCGCCGCGGGCGCTGCCTGGCGGCGGCGGAGAAGGCCCAACGGGCGGGCCGCGGCGCGGTGTTGCAGGACCGGGCGGTGACCGTACGGGCATGGCGGCGGGCCCGGCGGTGGTGGCTGGCGGCGGCGTTCGCCGTCGCGGCCGGCTCGGCCGCGGCCGTGCCGATCGCCGGCGGGTTGGCACTGGCCGGGGCCGGTGCGGGGCTGCGGGCGAAGGCGGCGTGGCTCGGGCGCTGGGAGCGGGAGCAGGAGGCGCTGCTGTGGCTGCCGGTCGACGCCGTCACCCGCCGGGGTGCGGGCACGGGCGGCGGGGGCGCGGCGTATGCCCGTACGGGCATAGCCGCGGGCGACGCGCTGCCGGGCGGCGGCGTGCGGCGGGGCTCGCCGGCGGCCGTCTGACGGCGGGGCGCGGGCGGGCGCCCGCCCGCGCCCTGGCCGGATCCGGCGGCCGGATCCGGCGACGGGCTCCGGTGCGGGATGCGCGGTACGCAGGGCCGGCGATATTCACGTTCCGGAAATTCCGCACTCCTGGCACCGTTCGCGGCACCGCTTACACCCAATTCAACGGCACAAGAATTGGCGGCGTTAAGTGAATAACAACGTTCCGCATTACCCGCGTAGTTGCCGCCAATATCACCGTGAACGCGTCGAAACAACGTCAGCGGAAGAGGCCGAGCGGGACCGTGCGGGCGAGGAGCGCGTAGCCCTCGGGGTTGAGGTGGAGGTGGTCGCCGGTGTCGACGGCGGGCAGCAGGGCGCGGGGGTTCGCCGGGTCGCGGGTGGCCGCGTCGAAGTCGACGACGGCGTCGAAGCGCCCGCTGGTGCGGATCCAGTCGTTCACGCGCTGCCGGGTCTCCTCACGCAGCCCGGCCGGGTCGTCGTACAGCTCGTTGCCGCCGAACGGCGTCAGCGTGGCCCCGTAGACGCGGATGTCCTGCGCGTGCGCGCGCGTGACGATCTGGTCGTACGCGGCCGTCAGCTCGTCTTCGACCGCCCGCTGCGCCTCCTCGGTGGCCGGCGCCGTGCCGATGTCGTTGACGCCCTCGAAGACCAGCAGCCACCGCACGCCGCTCGTCGCCAGCACGTCGCGGTCGAGCCGGGCGAGGGCGTTGGGGCCGAGGCCGTCGTCGAGGACGCGGTTGCCGCCGGCCGCCTGGTTGACGACGGCGACGGGCGGACCGTCGCCGCTCTCCCGCAGCAGGTCGGAGAGCTGGTCGGGCCAGCGGTCGTTGCCGTTGGTGGTGGAGCCGCGGCCGTCGCTGAGGGAGTCGCCGAGGACCGCGACGGCGGCGGCGCCGTCGGGGACCTGGGCCTCGACGCCGCTGAGGAAGTACCAGTGGTCGGTGGCCGTCGCGCCGGGCAGCGCGGCGGCGTCGGTGTGGTCGCCGGCCAGCAGGTACGAGGTGGTGCGAGAGCCCGGGTGCGAGGTGACGTCCGTCGATGCCTGACCGTCGGCGAGGTACAGGGTCACGGTCAGGTTGGCGCCGGGCGCGACGTCGAGGCGTACGGGGTCGGAGACGACCTGCGCGCCGACGGGGACCGTCGCGGCCGGCCGGCCGCTGAACGTCAGCGGGCGCGAGCTGCCGGGCACGATGCCGTCGACGCCGGCCGCGCCGCCGGCGGGGAGGGCGACGGCGGCGCGGGTGATCGGCAGGTCGGCGCCGCCGAAGGCGTTGGAGAAGCGGAACCGGAGCTGGTCGCCGGGGACGGTGACGCGCACGGTCTGGCGCAGGGTGGCGTCCGCCAGCACGCCGTCGTCCTGGGTGAACGGCGGGGGCGGCATGTTCGCCGGCTCGGTGAGCTGCGGCATCGAGGTCCAGGCGGCGACCCACGGCGCCTGGTCGCCGGGCGCGGCGGCTGCCGTTTCCGGGGGGCCGGCGGCGGCGGGGGCGAGGCCGCGTAGCGCGTGGGCCGCCACCGCCACGGCCGCGACGAGGGCCATGACGAGGGCGGCGGCGAGCCAGGGGCGCAGGGCGGGGCGGCGGTCACGGGGACGTCGGTACACGAGCTGGGGCATCAGCGGCTCCCGGAGCGTGAGGGCGAAATATTTCGAAAGCAGTGCCGAAAATTTCAGCTCGTACGCTACGGTCGCCCGCCGCCTCGGTCAACGGCGACGCCCGGACGAGTACATGCCAATAGGACCCGGGGTGATCCCCGGGCGCGCGGAAGGTGTTCCCTGCCGGTACAGGACGTCGTCAGCGAATCCGGACCGCTCCGCGGGCCAAGTCGGCCGGGCCCTGCCGCCCCCCGAGCCCCCGAACCACCCCGTGCGCCGGGACTCTCTACTCCCAGTCGGACCGGCTCTTCTCCGCGCGGCGGCGGCGGAAGAGTCCCGTGGCGTGCACCGCGTTCACGACGACGATGCCGCCCCAGGTCACCAGCAGCCCGGGCAGCCCCTCGTTGACCACGCCGATCGCCGACAGCGGGATCGCCAGCAGCATCGAGACCGCGGCGAACCCGAAGCGCTCGCCGAACGTGCCCTCCGCCGAACCGGCACCCGGCTGCGTGCCCCGGGCGACCTGCATCTGCTGCTCGGCGAGCTGGCGGCGCAGCCGGGTGTCGAACGTCCCGTCCATCCGCTGCTGCACCTTTTCGAGGAAGCCCTCGATCAGCTCTTCCTCGTACTCGGGGCCGAGATCCCTGCGGGTCTGCAGGGTGGCGTCGAGTTCCTTCTTGATCTCCGGGTCCTGCGCACTCATACCCCGTACGGTACGGAGCCCGCGCGCAAACGTGCAGTAGTGCTACCCCCCCAATTCGATCCGGTGCGCCCTTGCCGTCGTGCATACGGTCATGCAGAGTCGTCGTGCAGTGAATAGCACATCGGATCCGGAGGTGGGATGGTCTCCGCCGACGCGGGCGCCCGGCTGCAGAAGCTCTTCGAGGGGCGCCGGCTGACGCCGACCCAGCGCCGCATCGCGCACTGCATGGTGCGCAGGGCCGCCGACGCGCCGTTCCTGTCCAGCGTGGAGCTGGCGGAGCTGGCCGGGGTGAGCCAGCCGTCCGTCACCCGCTTCGCCGTCGCCCTCGGCTTCGACGGCTACCCGGCGCTGCGCCGCGCGCTGCGCGAGGCGGGTCTCGGCGAGGCGGGGCTCGGCGAGCCGGCGGGACGAGCGGATCGGAACGAGTACCAGCAGGCCGTCCAGGCCGAGATCGAGAACCTGCACAACCTCTCCGCGCTGCTCGCCGACCCCGCCCCGGTCGAGGACGCCGGCCGGCTGCTCGCCGCCTCCCGGCCGCTGCCCGTGCTCGGGCTGCGCGCCGCCGCGGCGCAGGCGCGCGGCTTCGCGTACTTCGCGGCGAAGGTGCACCCGGACGTCCGGGTCCTCGACGAGGCCGGCTCCATGCTCGACGACCGCGTGGACGCCGCCGCCCGCGCCGGCGCCACGGCGCTGCTGTGCTTCGCGCTGCCCCGCCACCCGCGGGAGCTGGCGGACGCGCTGCGCACGGCGCGCGCGACGGGGCTGACAGTGGTCACGGTGGCGGACAGCTCATTCACGCCGGTCGCGCAGGACAGCGACGTCCTGCTCCCGGCGGCGGTGGGCACGGGGCTGTCGTTCGACACGGCGTGCGGGCCGATGCTGCTGGGGCGGGTGCTGCTGGAGGCGATGTGCGACGCGCTGCCGGAGGCGCAGGCGCGGCTGGAGGAGTTCGACGCGCGGGCGGCGGAGCGGGGATTGTTCCTGGACTGAGGAGGGGGGTCGTCCGTGGCCCGGGGAAGGGGAGCGCGCCCCCGGTGTCCGTACGGGTCCGTACGGACCGGGGGTCCCGGGCGTGTACGGACCGGGCGGGCCATGCGGACCGGGGTCCCGGGCCCGTACGGACCGGGCGGGCCATGCGCACCGGGGTCCCGGGCCCGTACGGACCGGGCGAGCCATACGGACCGGGCGAGCCGTACAAGCCGGGCCGGCCGGGCGGACCGGGGCGGCGCGCCCCTACCCCCGCTCCCCCACCGGCCGGGCCGCCGGCTCCGAGTCCGCCGCGGGCTCCGTCGTCACCCGCCGCCTGCGCCGGTGCTTCAGCAGCGCCCACGGCGCGCGGCCACCCGTCGGCCCGGCCGGCGCGACCTCGGTGCCGCCCCGCCCCGCGGCCTGCGCCGCGGCCTTGGCCACCGGGAGGTAGCCCTCGTCGCGGCGGACGTCCGGCCGCTCCTCCTCCGCCGGCCACAGCCCCAGCGCCGCGCTGAGCGTCGGCAGCACGGCCATCGCGGCGGTGGCGTACCCCTCCGCCGACGGGTGGAAGTTGTCCGGCCCGAACAGCTCCCGCGGGTTGGCCTCGAACTCCGGCCCCAGCAGCGACCCCAGCGACACCGTGCGCCCGCCGCGGTCGAGCACCGCGATGGTCTGCGCCGCGGCGAGCTGCCGGCTCATCCGGCGGGCCAGCCAGCGCAGCGGCTGCTGCACCGGCTCGATCGTGCCCAGGTCGGGGCAGGTGCCGACGACGACCTCCGCGCCGGCGTCGCGCAGCCGCGCGACGGCGTCGGACAGGCAGCGCACCGACACCGCCGGCGGCACCCGGTGGGTGACGTCGTTGGCGCCGATCATGATGACGGCGACCTCGGGCCGCAGCCCCTCCTCGTCCAGCAGCAGCGTCACCTGCCGGTCCAGGTCGTCGGACTGCGCCCCGGACAGCGCCACGTTCCGCAGGTCCACCGGCCGCTCGGCGATGGCCGAGAGGCCGGAGGCCAGCAGCGCCCCCGGGGTCTGCCGGGGGCGGTAGACGCCCTGGCCGGCGGCGGTGGAGTCACCGAGGAACGCCAGCTGCACCGGCCGCACCCCGCGCCGCCGGCCGAACGCCGCCCCGTACCGCCCGTCGGCCCGCGGCGGCTCCTCGTCGCTGCCGCCGACCCGGCGCCGCGCCAGGTGCACCTCCGCGACCAGCACGCCCAGCGTCGCGCCGCCGAGGAGGCCGATGCCCCCGCCGCCGTACGCCGCCGCCGCGGCGATCCGGCGCGCCGCCCTCGCCCTGGTCATCGACATCGCCTCTCCGTTCCGGGCCGGCCCCCGTGTGTGCGTGCCGTATGCCCAGTCGTGTCCCGCCGTGTCCCGTGCTGTGAGCCCGTAACGCCGCCGCCGGCCCTTTCGTTCCTGCCCACCCCGCGGCCCGTACCGCTCCCTGCCTGCTCTGCCTATGCCTATGCCTACGTCTCTGTCTACGCCGTCTCCCGGCCCCCCGCCCCGCGGCGCGCGGGCACCCAGCGCCGGCGGCGGTCTACGCGCGTGCTAACACTGTGTTGCCCGGCCAGGTGGCCGCCTCAATCACCTGCCGGGAAGCCTTACGCTGGGCTCGCCCTGACAGCCCCGGACCCTGGAGTGAACGATGCAGTTTCACGAGTCGATCACCGATCTGGTGGGCAACACGCCCCTGGTCAGGCTGGGCCGCGTCACCCAGGGCATCCGGGCGACGGTGCTGGCGAAGGTGGAGTACTTCAACCCCGGCGGCTCGGTGAAGGACCGCATCGCGCTGCGCATGATCGAGGCGGCCGAGCGCTCGGGCGCGCTGCGCCCCGGCGGCACGATCGTCGAGCCGACGTCGGGCAACACCGGCGTGGGGCTGGCGATGGTGGCCCAGCAGAAGGGCTACAAGTGCATCTTCGTCTGCCCGGACAAGGTGTCCACCGACAAGATCAACGTGCTGCGGGCGTACGGCGCGGAAGTCGTCGTCTGCCCGACCGCCGTGGACCCCGAGCACCCCGACTCGTACTACAACGTCTCCGACCGCCTGGTCCGCGAGACCCCCGGCGCCTGGAAGCCCGACCAGTACAGCAACCCCGACAACCCGGCGTCCCACTACCACTCCACCGGCCCCGAGCTGTGGACGCAGACCGACGGCCGCATCACCCACTTCGTCGCCGGCATCGGCACCGGCGGCACGATCTCCGGCACCGGCCGGTATCTCAAGGAGGTCTCCGACGGCGCCGTGCAGATCATCGGCGCCGACCCGGAGGGCTCGGTGTACTCCGGCGGCTCCGGCCGCCCGTACCTGGTCGAGGGCGTCGGCGAGGACTTCTGGCCGGACGCGTACGACCGCGGAGTGGCGGACGAGATCGTCGCGGTCTCCGACAAGGACTCCTTCCGCATGACCCGGCGGCTGGCCCGCGAGGAGGGCCTGCTCGTCGGCGGCTCCTGCGGGATGGCGGTGGTCGCCGCGCTGCGGGTGGCGGAACGGCTGGACGAGAACGGCGTGGTGGTCGTGCTGCTGCCGGACAGCGGCCGCGGCTATCTCTCGAAGCTGTTCAACGACGACTGGATGGCGGACTACGGCTTCCTGGAGGAGGCCGGCACCGCGAGCGTCGCGGACGTGCTGCGGGACAAGGAGGGCAGCCTGCCGTCGCTGGTGCACATGCACCCGGAGGAGACAGTGGGCGAGGCGATCGAGGTGCTGCGCGAGTACGGGGTCTCGCAGATGCCGGTCGTCAAGCCGGGGGCGGGACACCCGGACGTGATGGCGGCGGAGGTCGTCGGCTCGATCGTGGAGCGCGAACTGCTGGACGCGCTGTTCACCCGCAAGGCGGAGCTGGACCACCCGCTGGAACAGCACATGTGCCCGCCGCTGCCGCAGGTGGGCTCGGGCGAGCCGGTGGCCGACCTGGTGGCGGTGCTGGAGGGCGCGGACGCGGCGGTGGTGCTGGTGGCGGGGAAGCCGACGGGCGTGGTGTCGCGGACGGACCTGCTGGCGTACCTGGCGAAGGGTGCCGGGCGGGCCTGAGGACTGATCTCGCCCCAGTTATCCACACCCTTCGCATGTGTGTCACTACTCACCGCTACGATGCGTTCGTATCGGGGGATAACGACACCTTGGGAGGGGAAGATTGTCGGATCGCCTCGCCGTCGACGGCGACGAACTGGAGCGCTTCATGCGATTACTGAAGCGCTCGGTGCGGTTGCTCGAAGGAGTGCACAAGGCCCTGCGCGACTCCACCATCACCGGACTCGGCACGGACGACCTCGATGACGCCTGCCAGGACTTCCAGGACGACTGGAAGTACGGGACCGGGCAGATCGGTGAGCAGGTGGAGGAACTGGCGAAGATCGTCGAGGACAGCAAGGAGAGTTACGCCGAGGTCGACAAGGCCCTGGAGGAAAATCTGACGAAGGCTTCCCAGGGAGGCGGCACATGATGAACGGCGACATTCCCGGCTTAGACGGCGACCGGCGACCGCGCGGCATGTTCGCCGACTTACCTATGACCCAGCCCCAGGGACTCCAGCCGGGCACGGTCCCCGACACGTATCCGCACCTGGGCTTCAACCCCGCGCCGGGCAGCACGGACACCGTCAAGGCCCTCCGGGCCAAGCTCATCAAGTGCGCGGACGTGCTCGAAGAGACCCGCGACATGATCACCAAGCTGATGGACGGCAGCTACTGGAAGGGCGACGCGGCCACCGCCTTCCGGGACCAGCTAGAGGACGGCCCGCTCCCGCTGAACCTCAAGAACGCCGCCCACTCCATCAGGAAGGCCGCCAAGCAACTCGACCGCTGGGAGTTCGACCTCGGCGAGTTCCAGGACCGCGCCAACCGCTTCAACGAAAAGGCCCGCGAAGCGCGCGAGACCCTCGGCGACGCGGAATCCAACGCCGACGCGGCCAAGCGGGACGCCGGCGGCGGAGAGAAGTCCGACGACGAGGACGAGGCGAAGGCTACGATGCGCCGCCTCAACGCGGCAGTGGCCCAAGCCCAGGCGGACCTCGAAAGCATCCTGTCCAGCGCCCGCAACCTCGCCTGGGAACACGAGAACAAAGCCAGCGACCGCGCGGCACGGATCCGCGACGCCACGGACAAACTGGCCCCGCAGGAACCGGGCTTCTTCGCCAAGGCCGCGGCCTGGATCTCGGAGAACCTCCCGGACATCCTCAGCATCGCGGCAGGCGTGGTGGCCCTGGCCGCCCTGACGATCGTCACGGGCGGCACGGCCACGGCAGTGCTGCTGCTGGTGGCGGCAGGGCTGAGCCTGGGCGCGCTGGTGCTCCGGTTGACCAACTCGGAGGTGTGGTCGTCCCTGGTGGATGGCTTCACGAAAGGCCAATTCGACTCAGATTTCTTCTCCAACCTGGTAAGCGTGAGCGCCGATGCGCTGGGCGTGATTCCCGGCTTGACTGCAGTAGGGCAGGGAATCAGACTCGGCGCGGGCGCTATTCGGACAGGTACCGAGGCTCTGACACTCGGCCAGAAGTTCGGCACTGTGGGCAGCCGTGTCATGACAGAAGCGCAAGGAATCGCCGCGCTGGACAACCCCGTGCTGACTCGCATTGTCCATGGCGTGCGGCTGCCTGATTCGGCGAAAGATGTGATTCAGATCGCCGCAACTTCCAGCGGTGTGCTCTCTGGGGGAGCTGGCCTGCTCACTGACAACGAGGGTGTCGGCATTTCAGGTACTGCCATTGGCGGCCTGGAGATCGCAGGGATCGGCAGTGGAGAGCTGATCGCCCTCATACCCCGCGTTTTCCCCTGACAACAGCCCTAGCAGCAATCTCGAATGAGGTCTCTCGCGTGTACCCGTCCGACTACGCCACCGCCTGGGAGCACCCGCTGACCCGACGTGTCTGGGCCAGGCAGACAACGATCAGCATCCTTGCCCTCATCGGGTGGTTCCTCAGCCCTTGGTGCCTCTTGTGCCTGCTTGTCGTCTTCCTTTCCAAGGCGTTCGTCTTCGTCTTTGCTCTTCCGATGTGCTATGGCGCGTATCGCGCCAAAATTCAGCCTGCTCAAATCCTCATCAACATCCGAATCCGCAGAATCCTTCGGGCCTATCCCTGGCGTCTCGACGATATCCCATACAGTTTCCCCCACCACCCCGAAGGAACGCCAACAAAGCTCTGCCTCACAATCCCCCACCCCGCACAGCCGGGAGAAACGATCCTGATGTACCAACACCTGCGTTACGTGCCCACATGGTGGACCAGGCGCATGGGACCCCGCGCCAAGCCTGAGCTGAAGGCTCAGTTGAAGCCCATCTGGTTCGTCGGCGATCCGCGCTTCTTCGGCGTCATCGCCGTCACCAAACCCGGAAGTACCCCAAAAATCCCAGCACCAAAACGCATGCACCTCATCGTCCAGGTCGGAGAGACGAAGCAAACGGCACCCATCGACGTCAACTCGTGGCAAGCTTCCCCCGAAGACCTAGCCCACGCACGGCAAGCCATTGGTTGGCGAGGCCCCCGTGACTGAGGACCAGCCCACCTACATTCTCAGCGGCTCCGCCACCGCCCCCGACCGCGAAGCCTGGTTCGCCCTGCCCGCGGGGTTCACCACCCTGCCGCTTGACGCCCTCACCGCTCCCCCCGGGAGCCCCGACGCCGCAAAGCTCCGGGACGCCGTCGACCCCATCCTCGCCTCCGCCCCCGACGAGGCTCTCCGGCAGCAACTTATCGGCCAATTGGCCGCCGCTCAGCGCATGATTCTCGCCCTTTGCGAGGAAGGCGTCGTCCACTGCTCCCTCGGCACGCACCGCGACGACGACGGCGACGGCCGCATCCTCACCTCGCTCTTCACCTTCCGCTGGCAGGAGATCAGCCGCGCTCCACGGCACCTCACCGCCGCTCGCGCCGTCGCCGCCGGGCACGAGCGGATCGAGGTGCTCGACCTTCCCTGCGGGCCCGCCGCCATCGGGGAGGAGACGAAGTCCGTCGCGCCGGATCTCGGGCTGCCCGTCGACCGGCTGCTCCAGCTCCACGCCTACCTGCCCCACCCGGACGGCAGCCGGCTCGCCGTGCTGACGCTCACCACGCCCGATCCCTATCGCCGCGCGCACTACCGCGCGATGCTGCGCGACGTCGCCGACCACGTCAGCTTCGACAACCCGCTGGTCAACGTGCAGGTAGACGTGTGAGGCGGGGACCGCCGTACCCCGGGACGTGCACCGAGGTACGGCAGCGGAGCGGCACAGGGCGCACAGAATGCCCGCCGCAGGACCCTCTACAGCACCGCACCGGGGGCCTTGGCGCTCCCGGCGGAGTCGCCGGACAGGGCGGCGGGGCCGTTCGGGGCGCTCACCCGAACGCCTCAGCCGAGGGGCCGCCGACACCTGGCGGGCCATCACCGCCCGGTTCGGCTATCCGACCCGTGCGGCTCTCCGCGGCGATCCTCAGGGCGCCGCGCAGGGCCTCACTCAGCCGCTGCACCGGGAACCGCAACTCGGTCTCTGACGCCCCGCCCTGAAGCACATACGCGGAGCGCTCCAACACATCGTGGCCCCAGATGGGTTGCTGGCCCTCGATCGCATCGGCGTACGCTGACAGCCACCCCGTGTCCGTCGGCACGTAGCACGGGCGGCCCTCCGGCGTGGTCCACGGCAGCAGCCGCAACTCCGGCGGGTGCGCGCTCACCTCTCCGCTCCCCGCGCGATGCACTGCGCGAGGCAACGCGCCACCGGCGGCGACACCGCGCCCAACTCGACCATGCCGTAAGACGGCCTGCCGCCCTTCACCCCCTGCGGCTTGACGTCCATAGCGGGAAAATTGATACCCGCCTCCCGCAGCGCCGCCGACAACTCATCCCGAGCCGCCTCCGCCTCACGCAACTTGTCGCTGCCGTGTTCCCCTGCACTCATGCGGGCACCGCCGCTTCGTGAATCCAGCGCGGACCCACATCAACGCCGCGCGTCGCGAGCACCAGGACGCGCCGCCGGGCACGCTGCCGACGCGCTTCCTCACGCCGCTCATGCGCCACCACGTACGCACCGCTCACCACGCGCACACACGACACAGGCACGGTCGGCCGGTCCACGGGCAACGTCACCGCAGACGGCCCGGCACAGCGATGACGGCCAGAGGCGGGAGCGAGTAACCGGAACAAGCGCACGAACAGATTAGCGATACTGTGGGACGCGTCAGCGCTCCTTGTCAGCGTTGGCCAAGCCCCCGGGCCGTGTCAGCGGTCGCGGGGGTCTGTCGACTGTCAAAGAGTGCACCTGCAGGGCGACGGGGAGTTGCACAGAACCGTGCAACTCCCCGTTACCACGCGGATGTCAGACGCCGACCCACTCTGCGAAGTGGGTGAGGCTCCCGCGCTTCGATCGCTCCCGCTTGCGTAGCTGCACGACCGTTTCCCGCACCTGAGGGTGGTAACGAGTCTGCTGCGGGGCGACTTTCTGAGCCTGCAACAGACTCCTGAATGCCGCGTCGTCTTGGCGCGTCCACAGACGCGAGCGAGCCATATCGATATGAATCTGCCCCGCCCGCATCGGGGGCCAGTTCTTCGGAATACGAAGGGTCTGGCCGATCCGAAGCGCTTCGGCATGCTCGTTGTGGTCGGCAAGAGCGCCGATACGGTGAGCGGCAACATTGGTCGGGCCGAACACAACCCAGTGGACGCCCCGGTCCCGGAAGCCGATCGGATCATTCGGGACAGGTTCAGCCTGCGGACCGGCCCGCAACCATCGCTCCGGCGTGGCTTCGCCCGTCTGCTGCGCGTGGCGCTCCGCCAGGTCAAAATGATGCTCGGCTTCTGACTTATTGCCGCTGCGGACTTCCAGGATTGCAGAAGTCAGGTGAAGCTTGCCGGCCGCCGCCTCACGCTCGATTCCCTCTCTCGCATCTTCCAGACAGCGTGCACTGAGCGCCACAAGTCGCTTTCCGGTGTCGAACTCACCGGACCGCAGGCACGCAATCGCGTGCACGTCCCTGGTCATGGCCACGAGGGCGGGGTCATCGCTCCGGTCGGCAGCGAATTCACCGCAGTTTGCAGCAACCAGCGAGAGGTCATGGAACCCGAGTTTCGAAGTGACGTTGAACGCTACGCGATCAAAGCCGACCAGCAATGCCCACGCCCGAGGTTCGTTGGATTCGTGAGCGACGGAAACAGCCTCACGCAGCAGAGCGGGCAACTCGACCGCCGCGGTGCGCAAGTCAGTCTCATGGATGAGCGTGCAGATGCGGTCTCTTTCATTGGAGAGTTCGCCCAACGACCGGGGCCGAACCGGCGGGTCGTGCCCGATATTATGAACGTTGAGGGCTTCCCGAATCGGCTGGATTAGCTGATCTACTCGGTCTCTGCGCAGCTCGCCGATATACGGCTGCCCGATGAGGTCAGCGGGCGTGACCCCAAGCGCCCTCGCACACGCAGCAACGAATTCAGGTGAAGCTGGCTTCTGTCCGCACTCCACCTTTGAGAGCAGCGACACGGACACGTGGGCGCGTATGGCGAGCCCCTGTTGCGTAAGATCCCGGTCCGCGCGCCGTTCGGCAATCCGCGCGCCGATATACCGGTCAGTCGTATCGGGCATGCTGAACTCCGTCCTGACTGCGACACTCAGAACGGTACCCCTGATCAGCCACCGGGGAACGGCGAATCCTCCCCGCACTCGCTTGTGCACCTGCAGGCAGAGGAGTGTGCGCGGGGACCGCCGCACCCTGGTGCACGCACCAAGGGCGGGACGACGGCGGTCCCCGCGTGGGACGCGGGCCGGTTCAGGTCCGTGCCCTACGTCCGGCGACCAGGAGGTCCGGGAGCCGCTCCGGAGGTCACTGGCGCCGTACTCGGGTATCGGTGGTGTCGTCCTTTCCGATGTCCTCTAATGTGCCCGACCCGTGTTAACCCCGTGCTGCGCGGGCGTGACGCCCTCGTACCGTTTGCGGAATCACGCTCCGCGGGCCCGGGTCGCCCGGGTCACCGCCACCCGGGCTGCCGCAGCGGCAGCCCGGAGTGGCCCGACTCCGGCGTCCGTACCGCCAGCACCTGGTTCACGCCGATCCGGTTGCGCTCGAAGGACAGCGCCGATGCGGCCATGTACAGCCGCCACACCCGCGCCCGCCCCGGCGTGGTGAGCGCCACCGCCTTCGCCCAGCGGGCCTCCAGGTTCGCCACCCAGCGGCGCAGCGTCAGCGCGTAGTGCTCGCGCAGCGCCTGGGTGTCGCGCACCTCGAAGCCCGCGCGCTCCAGCTGGCCGACGGTCGTGCCGATCGGCGACAGCTCGCCGTCGGGGAAGACGTAGGCGTCGATGAACTCGTCTATGGCGTAGTCGTCTTCGTCGGTGATCGGGCGGCGGGCGATCTGGTGGTTGAGCAGCCGGCCGCCGGGGCGGAGCAGCCGGTGGAGTACTCGGGCGTACTCGCCGTAGCTCCGGGAGCCGACGTGTTCGGCCATGCCGATGGAGGAGATCGCGTCGTACGGGCCGTCGGCGGTCTCGCGGTAGTCCTGGACGCGGATCTCGACGCGGTCGCCGAGTCCGGCGTCGGCGATCCGCTTGCGCGCGTACGCGGCCTGCTCGGCGGAGAGCGTGATGCCGACGGCGCGTACGCCGTACTCGCGGGCCGCGTGCAGCACCATCGAGCCCCAGCCGCAGCCGACGTCGAGGAGCCGGTCGCCCTCCTTCAGGCCCAGCTTGCGGCAGACGAGGTCCAGCTTGGCGGCCTGGGCGTCCTCCAGGGTGCCGCCGTCGTCCCAGTAGCCGCAGGAGTAGACCATGGACGGGCCGAGGACGAGGGCGTAGAAGTCGTTGCCGACGTCGTAGTGGTGGCTGACGGCGGCCTTGTCGCGGCGCAGGGTGTGCAGGGCGCCGCGGGCCTTGTGCCCGCGCACCTCCTCGGGCGGCGGCGGGGGCGGGGGCAGCGGCCGGGCGAGGGCGAGCACGCGGGGGGCGAGGGCGGCGAGGCGGGCCGGGCGGGGCCGGGGGGCGTCGGGGTCGCGTTCCCAGAGCAGGCCGGCGAGGCGGTCGAGCGCGGTGTAGAGGTCGCCCTCGACGTCGAGTTCGCCGGCGACCCAGGCGCGGGCGAGGCCGAGTTCACCGGGGCGCCACAGGATGCGGCGCAGCGCCCGGCGGTGGCGTACGACGAGGACGGGGGTGCCCTCGGGGCCGGCTTCGGAGCGGTCCCAGGCGCGGATACGGATCGGCAGCGGGCCCCCGAGCAGCTCTTCCGCGAGCGCGGCGAGCCGGGGGGCGGCGGCGTCGGGCATGGCACACCTCCGTGAGATGGGCAGGTGGTCGACGTGTTCCTCCGTTGCTGGACTCCACGTAAACACCAATGCCCACCCCGGGAAGTCCCGTTGCGCGCTGATTCCAGCCGAAAAGAGCAGTCAGGCGCCCTGCCCGGTGGACCGGGAGGACGCCTGACCGGCTGGTACCAGGGGTACTCGCGGGTGCCGGCAGTGTCAGGAGGCCCTTGCCGCCTCGCGGCTGCGCTCCCCGCGGCTGTGTTCCCCGCCGCTGTGTTCCCCGTCGCTGTGCTTCCCGCCGGTGTCCTCGGCGGGCGGGAGGCCCGCGGCGCCGCGGGCCCGCTCCTGCTCCCGCGTCGCCTCCCCGTCGCGTACGGACTGGTCGTGCTGCGCCCGCGCGGCGGCGGTGACCGGCGCGGCGGCCTCGTAGAACTCGTCGCGCGGCGACTCCATGGCGCCCAGCGAGACCACCTCGCGCTTGAGGAAGACGCCGAGCGTCCAGTCCATGAGGACCCGTATCTTGCGGTTCCAGGTCGGCACGGCCATGCCGTGGTAGGTGCGGTGCATGTACCAGGCGAGGCGGCCCTTGAACTTCAGGGTCCGGCCGAACACGGTGACCATCGCCACGCCCTTGTGCAGGCCGAGGCCGGCGACGGCGCCCTTGTTCTTGTGCCGGTACGCGCGCTGCGGGAAGCCACGCAGCGCCGCCACGACGTTGTCGCCGAGGAGCCAGGCTTGCCGCAGGGCGTGCTGCGCGCTCGGCGGGCACCAGGCGTTCTCGACGCCGGCGGCGCGGGCCGCGAGGTCCGGGATCTGGGCGTTGTCGCCCGCGGCCCAGATGTGGTCGCTGCCCTGGACCTGGAGGGTGGCGGCGGTGTCGACGTGCCCCTTGGGGCCGAGCGGCAGGCCGTACTCCTTGAGCACCGGGTGCGGCTTGACGCCGGCGGTCCAGACGACGGTGCTGGAGTCGACCTCCAGGCCGTTCGTGAGGACGACGTGGCCGTCGACGCACGACTCCAGGGAGGTGTTGAGGTAGACCTCGATACCGCGCTCCTGGAGGTGCTTCAGACCCCACTTGCCGAGCACCGGGCCGACCTCCGGGAGGATCTTGCCGGCGGCGTCGACGAGGACGAAGCGCATGTCCTCGCGCTTGATCGAGGGGTAGTACTTGGCGGCGTCGCGCGCCAGGTCCTCGATCTCGCCGATGGTCTCGGCGCCGGCGAAGCCGCCGCCGACGAAGACGAAGGTGAGGGCCTTGCGCCGGTCGTCGGTGTCGTTGGTGGACTCCGCCTTGTCGAGCTGCTCCAGCACGTGGTTGCGCAGCCCGATGGCCTCCTCGACGCCCTTCATGCCGATGCCGTTCTCGGCGAGGCCGGGGATCGGGAAGGTGCGGGAGACGGCGCCGAGGGCGACGATCAGGTAGTCGAACGGGACCTCGTAGGGCCCGCCGACGATGGGCGCGACGACCGCGACCTTGCGGTCCTGGTCGATGGAGGTGACCCGGCCGGTGAGCACCTCGGCACCGGGGAGAACCTGGCGCAGGGGGACCACGACGTGCCGGGGGGAGATGCTGCCGGCGGCCGCCTCGGGGAGGAAGGGCTGGTACGTCATGTACGAGCGCGGGTCGACGACGGTGACCGACGCCTCCCCGTACCGCATCTTCTTCAGGATGCGGCGCGCCGCATAAAGGCCGACGTAACCGCCGCCTACTACGAGGATCCTGGGACGCTCCGTAGTGCTCATGTTTCCGAGTATCCCCCCGGGGTCGGAGGCATGCTCGTGAGGGGGTTCACAAGCTCTACCCCCCATGGTGCTATACTGCGCCGCCACACCTAGCGCGCTCGTCGCGCGTCTGCGGCCGAATTCCGGCCGCACCCCGCTGAGCTGCGGTTTCCGGGTCACGACCCGCAGATGTCACTCTGACGCAAAGCGTCCGTCACACCCCGCGCGGGGCCTGGGGGTCCAGGATTCGAGCACAGCGGCCAAATCTGCCCGCGGAGCATGTGAATATCTTCACGAACTTTCTCCCGTGCTCGACTCCGTCACCTCCGCTCCGGGGTGTCCGGCACGAGTCGGCTCGTGAAACCGGCATCGCGCAGGCGCTCGTAGGCTGCGGCCACGTCGTCGGGGATGCGCTGCTCGATCATGAATCCCTGCTGCGGGTAGATCATGAGCCGCTGCTGTGCGCCGGCCAGCATGTCGAGCACCAAGCGCGCGTCCCCGATGGAGTCGGCGTATGCGGTCAGGGTCATGGATGTGGACGCGCTGACCCACTCGACTTCGGGCCACAGCTTGCGTGCGGTCGCGTAGGCCCGTCGTTCCTCGTACGGCTTGCTGACCAGCAGGACAGACGACACAGGGACATGCTGCTCTTCGAGCAGCGTGCGGGAGAACCGGATGTTCTCCCCCGTGTTCCGGGCCCGCGGCTCCACGAGGATCGCGCCGGCCGACACCCCCAGCTCTATCGCCCGCGCACGGTAGTGCTCAGCCTCTCCACGCGGCATGCGGTCGCGTGTGGTGCGGCTGGTCGCCCCGGTGAAGACGATCAGCGGCATCATGTCCCGCTGGTAGAGATCAGCGGTTGTGTCCGCGACTCCCAGGTCATGACTGCCGAGTCCGATCGCAACAGAGCACGGGCGCAGCTCGTGGCCCATCTGCTGGAAGTCCCAGAGTCGTTGAGCGTCTGCCCATGCCTGCGCTGAGATCACTTGTCCTCGCTCTCCGCTTTCGACGAGTCGGGGACCTTGAAGTCGTAGGTCCATGCGAAGCGCGTCGCCGCGTGTACGCCGATCGCGAACTCGACCACGGTGCCGTCTGCGGTATAAGTCGTCCGGTGCAGCTCTACCACCCATTCGCCCCTTCCACATGCTCGGGACGGTAGCTGGTCAGCTTGTGCGTCGGCTGTGAGCGTTCCTTGACCAGGCGCATGCGCGCGTAGACCTCCGCACCTTCCGGCAGTGTGACTCCACGTGAAATCGGGTTCGTTCCCCGCAGTGCCGCGATCTGCGTACACAGAATCGTGTACACTCGTTCTATGGCCGATGACACCGTGACCGTCAGGGAAGCTCGCGCACACCTTGCGGAGCACATCAACCGCGCCGAGGACGGTACCCCGACAGTCATCACACGTAACGGCGCCCCGGTCGCCGCGGTCGTGCCGATCTCCGACTTCGAAGCGCTGGAGGAGGCGGCCGACGTGCTGCTGGCCCGCGAGGCGGAGGCGGTGCTGGCCGACGGCGGGCCCACCGTTTCGATGGCCGAGATGCTGGCGGACTTGTTCAGCGAGCGCGGTGACGGCGCGGCGTGAAGTACGCGTTCCGATTCACCGCGGCGGCACAGCGGCGGCTCCGGGACATCGACAGGCTCGACGCCATGCGCATCCTCACCGCGCTGACCGCGCTCGGTGACGATCCGTACCGCGAAGACGCCGACGTCAAGAAGCTCGCCGGACCCTCGGGCCTCTTTCGACTGCGGGTCGGCAACTACCGGGTCGCCTACCAGATCAATGACGGTGAACTCGTCATCCTCGTCGTCAAGGTGGGCAACCGGCGCGACGTTTACCGAAACCTGTGAGGCACGAGGCGCTCGCCCTCCTCAGGCGGCTCAGCGCGGCGGCGGGTTCACACGCACCCGTCTGGCGTGCATGGCCGCCTGCTCCACGCGCTGATACCTCACGTGCCTCACACTGGCCCCGTCGACGTGCAACGCGGTGCCGGCCGCGGACTCGGCGCGGCGCAGCACGCCGTCGATGGTCCGGTGCCAGCGTCGTCCGCCCGCATCCTTGAACGACAGCGATATCCCCAGGCTGTGATGCATGAGATGCGCCTGCCGGTGGTCTGCCCGGAGGTAGTGGCTGATCACTTCGGGCTCCTTGACCGGCGGGCAGAGCTTCCGCACTTGCCAGAGCACCGGCACGTTCTCCCAGGGCGGGCCGCCGCCGGGCGACGCCGACATCTGCACCCACAGGAAGACGTGGACGTCGTAGACCGGCAGCGGTGAGGCGTTGAACAGCTTCACGTCCGGATAGTCGGGGAGCGCAGCGGTCGTCACCACCGCATCGGGATCGCTGGTCCTGCTCATCTCGATCCACGCGGAGACCTGGTCTGCCTGCAGCGATGCGTCGGACTTCCCGGAGGCTGCGTCCCGGTCGCGCTCCACACGCAGCATCCTGGCGGCGACCACCACCCCCAGAGCGGCGACTGCCGACCCGGCGATGGCGCTCGCCCAGGTCGCGAGGTCTCCTGCTTCCATGGCCTCCGCTCCGCTGACCGCCGCATGCGACGAGTGTGGGGTCCGGGGTGATTTTCGCAGCCGCGACGATCCCGTCGAGGGGTGCCGCTTACCGCGGTTCCAGCGCCAGAGACCAGGCGAGGCCGTCGAGGATGTCGTGCTCGCTGACCACCACCTCGCGGGCGCCCGTGCGCTCCATCACCGACAGCAGCACCAGCGCCCCCGCGCCGATCACGTCGACCCGGCCGGGGTGCATCACCGGGATCGCGGCGCGTTCCGCGTGGTCCGCCGTGAGCAGGGACTTCGTGACCTCGCGGACCTGGTCGACCGGGATGCGGGCGTGGTGCAGGGCCACCGAGTCGTACGCGGGGAGGCCCAGGGCGATGGCCGCGACCGTGGTGACCGAGCCGGCGAGGCCGACCAGGGTGGCGGTGTCGCGGAGCGGGACCGCCGCTTCGGCCGTGTCGAGGGCGGCGGCGATGTCGGCCCGGGTCGCCGCGACCTGCTCCGCGGTCGGGGGGTCGGCGAGGTGGTGGCGTTCGGTGAGGCGGACGCAGCCGATGTCCACCGAGCGGGCCGCCTCGACGCGGTCGGTGCCGGCGACGAACTCCGTCGAGCCGCCGCCGATGTCGACTACCAGGTACGGGCCCGGCACCTTGCCGGCCAGCTCACCGGTGGCGCCGGTGAAGGACAGCGCGGCCTCCTCGTCGCCGCTGATGACCTCGGGCCGGACGCCCAGGATCTCCTCCACGCCCCGTACGAAGTCCGCGCGGTTCTCGGCGTCCCGGGACGCCGACGTGGCGACGAACCGGGCACGGACCGCGCCCAGCCGCTCGATGATCTCCGCGTACCGGCGGCACGCGGCGAAGGTGCGCTCCAGCGCCTCGGGCGCCAGCCGGCCCGTGCGGTCCACGCCCTGACCCAGCCGGACGATCTCCATCCGGCGGTCCAGGTCCTTCAGTTCACCGGCCGCCGCGTCGATGTCCGCGACGAGCAGGCGGATGGAGTTCGTACCGCAGTCGACGGCTGCCACTCGGGTCATGCCTCATCCTCCCCGGAAGTCCCACCCGTGACGCACGGGCCCTTCTGCCACCACTCCGGCAGCATCTCCAGCGCCTCGTCCCCCAGGGGGTTCACCCCCGGCCCCGCCGCCAGCGCGTGCGCGACGAGCACGTGCAGGCACTTCACCCGGTCCGGCATCCCGCCCGCGCTCGGGAAGCCGGGCAGCTCGGCGATCGCGTCGCGGCGGGCGACGTAGTCCTCGTGTGCCGCGCGGTACGCCGCCGCCAGCTCCGGGTCCGCCGCCAGCCGGGCCGTCATCTCCTTCATCACGCCGTCCGCCTCCAGGGTGCCGATCGCGGAGTTCGCGCGCGGGCATGTCAGGTAGTACAGCGTCGGGAAGGGGGTGCCGTCCGGCAGCCGCGGCGCGGTCTCCACCACGTCGGGGTTGCCGCACGGGCAGCGGTGCGCCACGGCGCGCAGGCCGCGCGGGGCGCGGCCCAGCTGCTCGGCCACGGCCGCGGCGTCCGCGGCGGTGGCGGGGGTGTGCTCGGTGGGCGGCGGGGGCTTGTCCATCTCTCCTCTTCGACCGGTGCCCGCAAGGGGCATGCGGCGGGCGGGTTCGCGTGGCGTACGGCGTACGGCGTACGGGTACGAGCCTCAGCGCTTGCCGTCCGCGGCGTCCAGACCGTCCCACAGGTTCTCGTACCACGGCCGGTCCACCGCCTCCCCCGCGTCGCCGGAGCGGGCGGAGCCGGAGCCGTCGCGCATGAGGTAGCCGGTCTCGCCGGGCAGGACGTAGTGCAGGTGCTCGCGGGCCTGCCGGCGTACGTACTCCGGGTCCTCCCAGCGCGCCTTCTCGTCCCGCAGCTCCTCCACCCGCCGCTCGGCCTGCGCCTTCTCCCGCTCCAGCTCGGCGACCTCGGCGCGCTGGGCGATGTACTGGCGCAGCGGGTACGCGAGCGCCACCACCAGCGAGCAGACGACGAGCGCGAGCACCGCGGCCCGCCCCGTCAGCCGGCTGCGCCGCGGCGGGCGCGCCCGGTAGACGCGCTCCGAGACCCGGCTGACGGCCTGCTCGCCGAGCAGCCTGAGCCGGGTGGTGGTGGAGAAGCGCTCCCTGGCCATGTGCGTCGCGTCCTCCCCGGGCAGCAGGCGGTGGTCGGCCCCGGTCGCACCTTACGCGGTGCGGCCGGGGCCGGGTGCGTCCGCCGCCGATGTCGCCGGTCAGCCGTTCTTTTGACGCCCTCGTCTGCCTGGCGGCAGGCGATTTCGGCCGGCACCACTGCGTGGTGCCCCCTTGGGTTCCTGCTTCGCGGGCCCTTGCCGTCTCCCCGAGAGGAGCGGGTCTTACATGGGCCTCCACAGGCGTTACTTTCCGCCCGTCCGGCGGTAGGTCCGCCAAACTCCGTTGTCAGACAAGCCGACCGTAGCAGCGGCGTCGCGGCCCACGGGACGCCAGGGCCAGAACGCCCTTCGCCTCCACCCTGAAGCGTGAAAACTAGTCAAGCGTTCGAAAGCGGGGGAAGGCGCTGCGACCCGCGTACTCGGCGGCGTCGTCGAGGATCTCCTCGATGCGCAGCAGCTGGTTGTACTTCGCCACCCGCTCGGAGCGGGCGGGGGCACCGGACTTGATCTGGCCGCAGTTGGTGGCGACGACCAGGTCGGCGATGGTGACGTCCTCGGTCTCGCCGGAGCGGTGGGACATCATGCACTTGAAGCCGTTGCGCTGGGCCAGCTCGACGGCGTCCAGGGTCTCGGTGAGCGAGCCGATCTGGTTGACCTTGACCAGCAGGGCGTTCGCCGCGTTCTCGTCGATGCCGCGCTGCAGCCGCTCGGGGTTGGTGACGAAGAGGTCGTCGCCGACGATCTGGACCCTGTCGCCGAGGCGCTCGGTCAGCACGACCCAGCCGGCCCAGTCGTCCTCGAACAGCGGGTCCTCCAGGGAGACCAGCGGGTAGTCCGCGACGAGCTGTTCGTAGTACTCCGTCATCTCGGCGGCGGAGCGCTCCTTGCCCTCGAAGACGTACACGCCGTCCTTGTAGAACTCGGAGGCGGCGACGTCGAGCGCGAGGGCGACGTCCTGGCCGGCGGTGTAGCCGGCCTTCTGGATCGCCTCGATGATCAGGTCCAGCGCGGCCCGGTTGGAGTCGAGGTTCGGCGCGAAACCGCCCTCGTCGCCGAGGCCGGTGGACAGGCCGCGCTCCTTGAGGACGGCCTTGAGCTGGTGGTAGACCTCCGCGCCGCAGCGCACGGCCTCGGAGAACGACTCGGCGCCGATCGGCGCGATCATGAACTCCTGAATGTCGACGTTGGAGTCCGCGTGGCTGCCGCCGTTGAGGATGTTCATCATCGGCACGGGCAGCACGTGCGCGTTGGGACCGCCGAGGTAGCGGAAGAGGGGGAGGTCGGAGGCTTCGGAGGCGGCGTGCGCGACGGCGAGCGAGACGCCGAGGATGGCGTTGGCGCCGAGGGACGACTTGTCGGGGGTGGCGTCCAGGTCGAACATCGCCTGGTCGATGAGCCGCTGCTCGGTGGCGTCGTAGCCGACGAGTTCGGGGCCGATCTGCTCGATGACGGCGAGCACGGCCTTCTCCACGCCCTTCCCGGCGTAGCGGGCCTTGTCCCCGTCCCTCAGCTCCACGGCCTCGAAGGCGCCGGTGGAGGCGCCGGACGGGACGGCAGCACGGCCGGTGCTGCCGTCGTCGAGGCCGACCTCGACCTCGACCGTGGGGTTGCCGCGGGAGTCGAGAATCTCGCGGGCTACGACGACGTCGATCGACGGCACGGTGTCTCCTTCGGAGCGATTCGCTACGGGTTCCGCCCTGAGCCTAGCCGCCCCGGGTGACGGCCCCGGCGCGTACCCGGCGCGTACCCGGCCGCATTCCGCGGTACGAGACGGTATGGGCGGGCGCCGTACGGCGTGGTCGTCGTACGGTGCGGGCGCCGTACGGCCTGGTCGTCCCGGCCCGCGCACCGGACGGGCCGGGACGGCCGCGCCGCACCGCGCGGGCGCGTCCACGGCTGGCTGGCGGGCGGGCGGGCCACGGTTCGTAGTCCGGTCCGGTCCGGCCCGGCCCGCCCGGCGCGGGACTAACTCACCTTCAGCTTCTGGCCCGGGCGGATCAGGTCCGGGTCCGCGCCCACGACCGACTTGTTCTCCTCGTAGAGCTGCTGCCAGCTGTCCGCGCCGTGCCGCCGGGCGATGTCGTCGAGGGTGTCGCCCTCGCGGACCTCGTAGTAGAAGCCCCGGAAGACCGTGCGGGACTCCGGCTGCGTCTGCTCGCCGGCGCCGCGGGCCTCGGTGCCCTGCGGGGCCTCCTGCGGAGCCTCCTGCGGGGCCTGCGGCTGCTGCGGTTGCTGCTCCGGCGCCTCCTGGGGCGCCGGCGGGGCGATCCGTCCGGTCGCCGGACCGCCGGCGGCCAGGCCGGCGCGCGGACCGCAGTTGGGCCACGCCCCCGGACCCTGCATGGTCAGCAGCCGCTCGGCCACGGCGATCTGCTGCTCTTTCGTCGCCAGGTCGGCGCGCGGGGCGTAACCGCTGCCGCCGGCGGCCTCCCAGCTCGACTGGGAGAACTGGACGCCGCCGAAATAGCCGTTTCCGGTATTCGTCGCCCAATTTCCTCCGGACTCGCAGGCGGCCACCCGTTCCCAGGTATCGATCGGGGCCGCGACCGTGTCGTGCGCGCCCACTACCGGCAGCCCGATGGCGGTTCCGGTGGCGCTCACGAGAACGGCCATGCGGGAGTGTGCGCCAAGGCGGGCCTCGGCGGCGGGGCGGCGGTGCTTACCCGTTCCGGCAGGAATAAGCATGATGCTCTTTTCTCACCGACGCCTGCGAGGTGAGCTGTCGGGTGCGGGCTGTGAGTGCCCGGCCGTACGTCGAGCGTGCGGCTTGACCCCAAGCCGTCCGGTCCGCCTTCTCGTTGGACCGGTCCGGCACCTACCGTGGGTCCCCCGCTCCTGTCAGCGGTGCTTCAAGCACAGATGGCCCGGGTGAACGCCGACAGGATTCGGCGTGAGGCGATCACCGGGGCTCGCGTTGGCGAGCGATGTGACGGTAAGCACATAGGCGTGTGCGATTCAAAGACCTCGGAAAGCGCCGCGCCCGGTTTTCCGCCCGTCAGCTAGCCCGGTCAGCCGATTACGTCAAATATGACTAATCCGCGTGGACTTCTCCTGTTACCGGGTCAGTTGCCGCTCAATTCGAGTTCCTGACCAGGCTGGATGTTGTCGGGGTCCGTGCCGAGGGAGTTCTTGTTTCCGTCGTACAACTCGGACCATCCGCCATCAAGCGAATGCTCCGTGGCGATTTCGGTGAGGGTGTCACCCGGTCGGACGGTATAACTGCTGTCGCCGGACTCGCCGGCCTCGCTGTCGTCCTCGGGCTCCTCCACGTCGCCGGGGATCTCGGCGATCCACTCCCGGCCCGGGCCGGGCAGCTCCGTCGCGTCGGGCGACTGGGAGGTGCCCGGGGTCTCGACGGCCTCGCGCGGGGGCTCGGGGGCGCCGGTCGACGGCAGGGCGTCGGACGGGGTGGGGGTGGGGGTCGCGGAGGAGTCCGGGGCGCGGTGCCGGCCGGTGCCCTCGGAGGCGTCTGCGCCCTCGGCGCCCTCGGCGTCCTCGCTGGGCTCCTCGGACGGGTCCTGAGAGCCGCGGTGCTTGCCGCCGCCGTCCTCGCGGTCGCCCTCGCCGTCCGTACGCCCGGCCTCGTCCTCGTTCTCGTCTGCGTCTGCGTTCTCGTCTTCGTCCTGCGAGCCGCCCGCGTCGTCGGTGGCCCCGGGGTCGGGGGCGAGCGTGGGCGGCGTCGTGGGCGGCAGCGGCAGCTCGGCGCCGGGGTTGACCTCCGGCTGCGTGTCGTCGCCGGCCAGCCCGGCGTCGTCGGCGCACTCGGGCCATGCCTTGTCGGCGCCCATGCCGGCGAGGATGCGCTCGGCGACCGTGATCTGCTGCGCCCGGCTGGCGAAGTCGGGCTGCGAGGCGAACTCCTCGCCGCCGTACTCCTGCCACATCTGCATGGTCAACTGCAGGCCGCCGTAGTACCCGTTGCCCTCGTCGGCGCTCCACAGCCCGCCGCTCTCGCACTCGGCGACCCGGTCCCACGTACCGGCGTCGGCGGCACTCGCGCCGCTCGCGCCCAGCAGCGGCAGGGCGAGACCCGCCCCGGTCGCACCGGCGGCGACGACGAACGCGGGGGCCTGGCGGGGACGTCGGTGGCGTCCGTTACCCGAGCGCATGCGAGTGCCTTTCGTTCCCTGTGTGTTCGAACCAGTGGCCGAACCTAATACCGAAGTACCCGCGATCACAAGTTGATCGCCTGAGAGTCACGCGCAGATCACAGAGAACGTCCGAAGCGCACCGGTTCGGTCCCGTGACCGCCACCCGTCGGCCGCCAACCGCCCCCGGGTACGGTCGGGTCGTGACCACCGCGCCCGTCCCCGAGCTGTTCGGCTGGGAGTTCGCCACCGACCCCTATCCCGCGTACGCGTGGCTGCGCGAGCACGCCCCCGTACGCAGGACGACGCTCCCCAGCGGCGTCGCGGCGTGGCTCGTGACCCGCTACGCCGACGCCCGCCAGGCGCTGGCGGATCCGCGGCTGTCGAAGAACCCGGTGCACCACGCGGACGACGCGCAGGGCAAGAGCAAGACCGGCATCCCCGGCGAGCGCAGCGCGGGTCTGACGCCCCACCTGCTGAACATCGACCCGCCCGACCACACGCGGCTGCGCCGCCTGGTGTCGAAGGCGTTCACGCCCCGGCGCGTGGCCGGGTTCGCCCCGCGGGTCCAGGAGCTGACGGACGGCCTGATCGACGGGTTCGCCGGCCGCGGCAGCGCCGACCTCATCCACGAGTTCGCGTTCCCGCTGCCGATCTACGCGATCTGCGACCTGCTCGGCATCCCCCGCGAGGACCAGGACGACCTGCGCGACTGGGCGGGCATGATGATCCGCCACGGCAAGGGGCCGCGCGGCGGCGTCGCCCGCGCGGTGAAGAAGATCCGCGGCTATCTCGCCCAGCTGATCCACAAGAAGCGGCTGGGGGACGGCGACGATCTCGTCTCCGCCCTCATCCGCGCCTCCGACCACGGTGAACAGCTCACCGAGGAAGAGGTCGTGGCGATGTGCTTCGTGCTGCTCTTCGCGGGCTTCGAGACCACGATCAACCTGATCGGGAACGGCGCCCACGCCCTGCTGCGCCACCCCGGGCAGCGGGCCGCGCTGCAGGCCGCCCTGGCCCGCGGCGAGCGCCGGCTGCTGGAGACGGGCGTGGAGGAGCTGCTGCGGTTCGACGGGCCCGTGGAGATGGCCACGTGGCGGTACGCGACCGAGGCGCTGGAGATCGGCGGGGTCGCCGTCGCGGAAGGGGATCCCGTCCTCGTCGTCCTCGCCGCGGCGGACCGCGACCCGGCCCGGTTCGACGCCCCCGGCACCCTCGATCTGGCGCGCCGGGACAACCCGCACCTGGGCTACGGGCACGGCATCCACTACTGCCTCGGCGCGCCGCTGGCCCGGCTGGAGGGTCAGACGGCGCTGGCGACCCTGCTGACCCGGCTGCCGGATCTGCGGCCGGCCGGCGACCCGGGCGAGCTGCGCTGGCGCGGCGGGCTGATCATGCGGGGGCTGCGGACGCTGCCGGTGGAGTTCACTCCTCGCTGACCGGGGAGCCCTCGGTGCCTTCGGCGGCCCCGTCCCTCGCATCCGCCGCATCCGCCCCGTCCGCCGCATCCCCCGCATCCGCGGCCTCCGCGGCGCGGATCGCCTCCCGGTACGTACGCGCCGCCGCCCGCAGCGCCGTCTCCGGGTCGACGCCCTGCGCCTCGGCCCGCAGCGCCAGCGCGAGCAGCTCGGCGCCGAAGCCGTCCGCGGGGCCCGCGGGCACGTCCAGCCCCGCCGTGCGGGCCCGGCCCGCGAGCTTCGCCACCAGCGACAGCGCCGGCTGGGCCGGCGGCACGCCCTCGGTGACCGACGTACGGCTCTTCTCCACGGCCTTCTCGCGCAGCCAGTGCGCCTTGACGTCGGCCGGGGTCTCGGCCACCGCGTCGCCGAAGACGTGCGGGTGGCGGCGGACCAGCTTCTCCACGAGGGTGCCCGCCACGTCGTCGACGGAGAACGGCGCGTCCGGGTCCTCCTCCGCGATCCGCGCGTGGAAGACGACCTGCAGCAGCACGTCCCCCAGCTCCTCGCGGACGGCCTCCGCGTCCCCCGACTCGATCGCCTCGACCAGCTCGTACGCCTCCTCCAGGCCGTACTTCACCAGCCCCTCGCTCGTCTGCCCGCCGCTCCAGGGGCACGCGCGCCGGATCCGGTCCATCACCTGCACCACGTCGACCAGGCGCGCCCCCGGCAGGTCGTACGACCCGGGCAGCAGCTCCAGCGACGGCATCTCCACCCGCCCCGACCCGGCCAGCCGCGCCAGTCCGTCCGTCAGCCGCGGCTCGCCCTCCGCCCCGGCGACCACGACGACGGTGGCGCCCGCGGCGCAGGCGTCGGCCAGCTCGCGCGCGTCGGGCTCGGCGGTCTCCACCGCGACGCCCGCCTCGCGCAGATACGGCAGCTGCGGGTGCGCGGCGTCGGCGCACAGCACGCGGTCGGCGCCGCGCAGCACCTCCCACGCGGGCCAGGACAGCAGCCCGGGGGCGATGCGGTGGGTGGTGGTCAACAGGACGATGCGGCCGGTCACGTCCCCGACCGTAACCGACGCCACTGACACTCCCGCACCGCCGGCCCGTACACGATCTTGTTACGGCCCTCGGCCCGGCCGCGCCGCCGGCTCACCCCTGGGGCGCGACGTCGCCCTCCGCGGTGGCGCTGACCTGCTTGATCCACGGGGTGTCGGCCTGCGACAGCCGCACCTGCTCGTTGTCCCACTCGCCGTACCGCGGGCTGACGTCGATGCCCAGGTCCCTCGACGCGTCGATCAGCAGCTGCCCGAGCTGCGCCTGACCCTCCTGCGTCTGCGGGTTGATGCCCAGCTTCTCCACCAGCCCCTGCACCTTGAGCTGCTGCTCGTAGTGGGTGTCGAGCGCCTCCGGCGCGATGCCGTACTGCTGCAGGTACATCGCCTGCAGCTGCTTCTCGCCGCCGACCGACTCCGCCTCGTCCCGGCGGGTGCGCTGCACCTCGCCGCGGGGGACCGTCACACCGTGGTTCTCCGCGGCCTGCTCGATGACCCGGCCCTGGAGCATCGAGTTCAGCGTGTCCACGCTGAGGTCGCCGCTCTGCTTGATCATCTCGTCGGCCTGGGGGCTGGCGTTCTGCGCTTCGCGTACGTCAGCGACCCGGTTCTGCAGCTGCGAGACGGTGATGCGCTCGTCGTCGCCGAGCACGGCCGCCGCTCCCGCGCGCGGTTCGCTGCCGCACGAGCTGAGCAGCGGCACGGCCACGACGATCGCGGCGACGGTTACGGCGAGCGCGGTCCTGCGCATGGCGGCCTCCTGGGCTGCTTTTCTGCGGCGGCGTGCCACTTCGTGATACGGATCACGATCTTACGCAAGGGGCGCGCGGCGCCACCACTGCTCAGCCGTGACTTGTCTGTTCGGCCTTCATTCATGTTCCGTACACCGCGGCACAAGAAGGTTCGGCAGTGACCGTATCCGACGTGCCGACGCAGTCGGCAGCCGCCTCCACCTCCCCGCCGAAGGACGCCGGCGCCACCCGCTCCGACGCCGCGCGCTCCGGCCCCGCGCCCGCCCGGCCGCCCGGCCACCGCTACGACGTGGACGTCATCCGGCTGCTGTGCGCGTGCGGCGTCATCCTGGGGCACACCGGCTCGGAGTTCATCAACGCGGTGGGCCGCCAGGAGGCGAACGGCGCCGCCGCGTACTGGGCGGGCATGACCGCCGACGCGATCAGCCGGTTCGCCGTCCCCATGTACTTCGCGATCGCCGGCTGGGCCGTCCTCGTCGGCGCCCCGCCGCGCGACGGCCGGCGCCTCGCACAGCGCATGGTGCGCATCGTCGTCCCCATGGGCGTCTGGACGGTCGTCTACCTGCTGTGGGGCAAGCTGCGGGAGACGAACGAGGACCCCCTGCGGGACCTGGCCGTGGACGCGGCGTTCGCGACCGTACGCCCCGCCTACCACCTCTGGTACCTGTACGCCTACGTCCCCGTCGTCCTCCTCCTCGGCTTCGTCGTCCTGCTGCGCGCCGGCCGGCGCCCGTGGTGGCTCGGCGCAGTGCTCCTCGGCTTCGCCCTCGGCCCCGGCCTGCTGGCCGACGCGGGCCGGGCGACCGGCTGGGGGACGCCGTCGTTCGGCTGGGGCTTCGGGGTCTACTCGATCGTCTACGCGGCCGGGGGCGCCCTGCTGTTCTCGCTGCGCCCGCGGAGCGGGCGGGGCACCAGGGCGCTGTGGCTGGGCGTGGCGACGGCGGCGACGGCGGGCGTGCTCGTCTACCAGACCCAGGTGAGCTACGTGATCCCCAACGCCCATGTACTCGTCGCCGCGTTCACCGGCGCGGTGCTGCTGACGCTGACCCGGGTGCGGGTACCGGAGCGGTGGCGCCCGCGCCTGAAGCGCGTCGCGGGGGCGGCGTTCGGGGCGTACCTCGTCCACCTGATGGTGATCCGGACGCTGGCGGAGCCGGTGGTGTCGGCGGATCTGGGCGGCGTCGAGGCGGTGGCGCTGACGGCGGGGATCTGGGCGGCGAGCGTGGTGCTGTCGTTCGGCGCGGCGCTGCTGTGGCAACGGCTGGGCCTGCGGCGGCTGCTGGGGTAGGGCGACCCCGCCCCTGCCCCGCCCGCCGGGGCAGGGGCGGGCGCCCTTCTCCTACTACTACTTCTCCTACTACTACTTCGTCAGCGCCCTGCGCACCTTCCCCAGCGCCCTGCGGGCGTTCGGCACCCGGCCGAGGTTGCCGCCCGGCAGCCCCAGCGCGGTCAGCCGCTTGCGCTTGAAGTACCGGCGCGTGTCGGCGTCCAGATACACCGCCAGCCACTCCTGCGCGCTCGGGCGCAGCCGCGCGTGGTTGTCGGCCTGCATGCAGTACCCCACCGCCGTGAGCAGTCCGGCCAGTTGGGCGGTGTCCCGCGCCGGGCCGCTCGCGGCGGTGGAGCCGCCCAGCTCCGGCACGATCGAGTCCACGATGGTGACGGGGATCCGGTTGCTGTTCTGGTACGGGGTCAGCCGCTCCAGCAGCGTTTCGGTGCCGACCCGGGCGACGGGGATGCCGTAGCAGGTGGCGGCGGTGAGCATCGCCGTGGAGAAGCAGCCGACGACGAGCCGCGGGCGCAGCGTGCCGTACAGCGCCTCGGCGAGCATCGGTTCCTCCTGCACCGTCAGCGCGACGCCCGCGTCCGCGGCGGCCTTCTGCAGCACCGTGGAGTAGCGGGCGGGGGCCGTGGGGTGCGGCTTGAAGAGGACCGAGGTGTGGCCGGCCGCGGCGGCGCCGCGCAGCATCCGCTCGTGCAGCGCCTCCTCCTCGGCCTGGCTGAGGATGTTGAGCGCGGCGAGGTACTGGCCGAGGAGTACGGCGGTGGGCGCACCGCCGCCGTCGCCCCCGCCGTCGCCGTCGCCCCCGCCGTCGCCGCCACCCCCGTCGTCACCGCCGCCGTCCGCCCTCGCGGGCAGCCCCGGCGCGGCGGCGGACACCTCGTCGAGCACCGTGCGGAACGCCTCGTTCGGCACCACTTCCGCCGGCACCCCGTACTCGGTGAGCAGCAGCGGCTCAAGGCCCGGCACCAGGTCCAGGTGCAGCAGCCGCTGGACCCGGCAGGCCACGTGCTGCGGCAGCCGCTCGCGGGTCGGGCCGTAGCTCATCAGGCCGTCCGCGTACACGTGCACGTCGGCGTCGGCGAAGATCGCGACGAGCGCCTTCGCGGGCGGCGCGGTCACCGACTCGACCACCAGGTCCAGCGGCCCGTCGCCGAGGTCCCAGGCGGCGCGCAGCAGCCGCTGCAGCAGCGGCGCGTCGGCGCCCCGGGGGTGCCATGCGGCGGGGTGGTGCGGGCGGATCTCGCGGTTGTAGTCCAGCACCTCGTCGAAGCGGGCGGCGACCGGGGTCCAGCCGTGCATCTCCGACAGCTGGGTCGCGGTCTCCGGGACGGCCGCGTTGTTGGCGACGAGCAGGATGCGGCGGGCCCCGGCCCGCGGCCCGAACTGCCCGGCGTCCAGCGCGGCGGCGAGCGTCGCCGCCCCGTACAGCGTGGAGACCTCGAAAATCTGGGTGCGGTGCTCGTGCACGGCTCAGGCGACCCTTTCCGGCTGTCCCGTACTGCTGTCCTGCTTCCCCGGCCGGCCCGTCCGCCCGGGCTTCCCTCGCCCCGACGCGCGCAGTTGCCGCAGCATGCGGCCGCGCTGCTCGTCCATGCCGCGCAGCGTCTCGTCCAGCACGTCCTGCGGCATGCGGCGCAGCGCCGCGGCGGAGGCACGCTCCAGGCGCCGGGCGAGGCCGGGCTCCAGGCGGTCGGAGTTGCCGCGGTGGAAGGCGATGAGCGCGCAGTAGGTGCGTACGGCCTTGGGCAGGAAGCGGGCGGCCTCGGGGTGGGCGTTGACGGCGTCGAGCATCGCGTCGTGCGCCGGGATGAAGTCGAGCTGGCGGTCGTCGCTGATCTGTGTCAGCGAGGTCTTCACGCCGCGCCGGTAGAAGACGCCGAGCAGGCCGGTGACCGCGAAGGTCTCCGCGGTCAGGTGCAGCGTCCAGGTCCACAGCCGGTCCTCGGCGGTACGCAGCTCGTCGGCGAAGCGCCCGGCGCCGTCCTGGAACAGGCGGCGGTGGTATATGCCGGCCCAGACGAAGGGGTAGTCGACCATCGTTTCGAGGTTGGCCTGACCGATGCCGTCGCGGGCCGCGAGTATCGCGTCGCGCCGCCGGGCGGGGGCGCGCCGTACGACGCGGTCGCGGCCGTTGGACTGGACGTGGTCGGTGCGGACGAAGTCGGTGCCGTACCGGTCCATCGCGGCGATGAGGTCGTCCAGGTAGCCGGGGGCGTACCAGTCGTCGCCGTCGAGGAACGTCAGGTAGTCGCCGCGGGCGGCGTCGATGCCGCTGTTACGGGCGCGGGCGATGCCCTGGTTGGTCTCGTGCCGGATCACCCGCGCGCCGGGCAGAGTCCGCGACGCGTGGTCGACGATCTGCGGGGTGGCGTCCGTCGAGCAGTCGTCGACGAGGAGGAACTCGCGGTCGGGTCTGGCGTTGCGGGCCAGGCTGCGCAGAGTGTCCTGGGCGAAGTCCTGCACGTTGTGAAAGGGCACGATGACTGACAGTTTGGGCACTTCGCAAGGCTAGAAGGGCAATCGTTTAAACGGTTGCCGCGCAGGAGGCCGGCGGGTGAATTCTCGGTGCCCGACGCGCAAACGTGCGCGGTGGCGGGCGCGTTCAGTCGGTGTGTTCAGTGGGTGTGCCCGGCCTGTGTGCTTCGGTCGGCGTGCCCGCTCGGTGCGCTCAGTCGGTGTCGGTCGCCGCCAGCACGGCCAGCCGGCGGCCGTCCGCGCCGACCGCGGCCAGTGCGAGGTCCCAGGCCACCAGCTCGAACCACGCCGTGTCGGCGACGAACCCGTACCAAGCGCACTCCCCCGCGCGTGCCTCCACCTCCCCCATGGGCGAGCCCTCCGCGGCCCCGGAGAGGGCCGCCAGGGACTCCCACGCCGCGAGCCGCCCGTACGCGCCCGCGCGGCCGGAGTTGTACGCCCCGCCGGTGGACGCGGCGGCGAAGAGCATCCCCCACGCCTCGGCCGGCGAACAGGCCACGGCGGCGAAGGGGTTGCGCGCCGACGGCTCCCGCAGGCAGTCCAGGCCCAGCGACAGCAGGGCCGCCGGCACCGCGCGGGCTGCCAAAGGCTCCGCGAGGCGGAACTCCCGCGCCTCGACACGCCCGTTGGACTCCTCCGCCCAGTTCGCCACGGCCGCGGCCAGGAGCCGGGCGCCGGCGTCCGTCGTCGTCTCCTCGGCCGCCGGTGCGTGTCCCCCGCCGCCGGCCGGCAGCGCGCCCGCCGCTCCCGGCCCCAGCGCGCCGTACGGCAGTGCGTTGCCGCTGCCGGTGCGCCCGTGGCTCGGCAGCGCCGGCCGGCCTTCCGTGCCGGACAGCGTCAGCGGCAGCCGGCCCAGCGGATGACCGCTCAGGTACGGCGACGCCGCCGCCCACTCCGCGATCCCCGGCTTCTCGGCGACGGCGATGCCCCTGAGCACCATCTCGTGCAGCAGGCAGGCCCGTAGCTCGTCCGGCGCGTCCCCCGTGAACGCCGCGGCCAGCTCCCCCGACGGCTGGCCGCCGGCCAGCAGCGAGGCCGCGTGGCGGTCCAGGGGGCGCCCGGCGTCCGCCGCGGCGGCCACCAACCGCACCGCCGCGGCGCAGTTCCCGGGGCCGGGGGTCGTCGCCAGCAGCCGCAGCAGGTGGTCGAAGACGCTGCGGTACTGCCAGACGTCCCCGCCGGCCCCGCTCCCGTACACCCCGGCGAGGGCGACCCCGAGGTCCGCGGCGAAAACGGCGTCCCCCTGCGCGAGCCGCTCGTCCGCCTCCGCCCACACGGCCCCGACGCTGTCCAGGGTCGGCAGGTCCGCGACGATCTTCTGTATCCGGTCGGTCACGGCGTCGAGCCTACGTGCCCGGCCGGCCGCGTACGTGGCGGCTTCACGCCGTCGCGTCGAGCAGCCCGGCGACGGCGAGGCGGTCCGCAGCGGACCCGTAGTTGTGCCCTCCCACATACGGGCGACCCCAAAGAGTGTTGTGCAAGGCCGCGTCCAGGGACAGGGCCGGTGAGGGCGGCGATGTTCAGATGCGGTCGTGCTCGTTGCTTCGGCCGGACTCGGCATGGTGGTTCGGCGGTATCGCCTGCTCGATGAGCTTGTGCAGTTCGTGGGCGACGTGGAAGTCAGGGGTGGTGTGCGAGCCCTCGCGGAGGTCTGTCGCGAGGTGCCGGTACAGGCGTGCGACGTTGGCCGCGTCTGTCGGCAGTGCGCTCGCGTCGTCCGTGCCCACCGGGACGGGTGTCCACTCCGGGCTGTCGGGTCGGGACTCGTGGAGATCGAGTCGGCCGATCTGCAGCTGTGCCGCCCATGGATGGGTTTCCGGTGCGGAGGTGAGTGCGAGGTTGCCTTCCGTGCCGGCGATCTCGATGCGTGTCCTGGGCGCGGCGGCCTCGCCGTCATGCAGATGGACGGACATGACGGCCCCGCTGTCGAGTTCGGCGCTGGCGAGGAAGTGGTCGGGTGAGGTGACGGTGACGGGTTCGCCGGTTTCGGCAAGGCGGTGTTCGGGGGTGCGGATGGCTGTTCTGGCGGAGAGGTCGCGGATGGGTCCGAGCAGGTGCTGCATGAGGTCGAGGGTGTGTCCCCCGAGGACCTCGACGAGTCCCGCGCCGTTTCCTTGATCGTAGGTGTAGGCCGTCCAGGCAGGAACCTCGCGCGTGCTCCCTTTGCTGCGGGAGCTGTAGACGGTGGCCGACTGCACGGTCCCGAGGCGACCCTCCGCGATCATCCCACGCGCGTGGCGGACCGCCGGGTTGAAACGTGCCTGCAAGCCGGTGACGTGATGGATCCCGCTGGCGCGGACGGCGGCGGCCAGTGTGCCGGCTTCGGCGGCCGTGGTGCTCAGTGGCCATTCGCAGTACACATGTGTGCCGACGTCGAGCGCGGTGGTGACCAACTCGACGTGTTCGGGCACCTTCACGGCGACGATCACGAGATCGACGTCGGGGTGCGAGGCGAGGCTGCGGGCATCGGTGAACGCGTACCGTGCGCCGAACCGTGCGCGTGCGGCTTCGGCGCTGTGCTTGCGGGTGGTCGCGACCGCGGTCAGCGCGAAGTGGGGTGACGCGGTGATCGCGGGGATGTGCGCACGCGTGGCCCACCCTCGGTCAGGGTTTGCCCCCAGGATCCCCACGCCGATCTGCTTGGGCATTCCCACACCTCCCCATAAGCGGGTCAACCTGTTCCATTTTCTGGAGCGTACCAGAAGCGGAGCATGGCGACCCGGTTGGCTAGACTTCGGGCATGGACTCCGCAGTGGATGCGCTCCTCGCGCAGGGCGAGACCCGCCCGCGGGCGGATGCGCAACGCAACGTCGAGCGGCTGATCGCCGCGGCGCGGCAGGCACTCGATGCGCAAGGGCTCGCCCTCACGACCCGCGACGTCGCACAACGCGCCGGAGTGGGCCTGGGGACGCTCTATCGGCGGGTTCCGTCTCTGGATGCACTACTGGCGGCGATCCTTATGGACACCATCGACGAGATGACCGACCGTGCTCGTCGTGCGCTCGACGAGCCCGACCCGTGGCGGGGTTTCATCGAGTTCGCCGAGCTTTACGTACGGTTGAGGGCGTCGAGTTGCGGTCTCCACGATGCACTGTCCGGTGCCGGGGACCAGTTGGATCTGGGCCCACGGATCAAGCGTCTCCAGCAGTCGGTGCGTCAGCTCGTCCAGCGGGCGCAAGACGCGCACGTGATCCGCGGTGACCTCGACTGGCGTGATGTCCCGTTCGCGCTCGCCACCGCGATACCCCCCGACCACACCGTCGGTCTCGAAGCGAGAACCGACCAGTGGCGCCGAAACCTGCGCATCGTGCTGGACGGCCTGCGCCCGGCCGAGGACGGTTCGGCAGGCACGCGCCAGGAGTGAGGGGCATGCCGCGAGCGGCGTTTCCGCCGGGTCATGGGCACCGCCCTGCTCAACCAGGCCGCCGAGACGTACGGGAGGCGTCTGGAGAAGGCCCTGGTGGACCAGGGCTTCAAGGACGAGGTCGTCATCCACGGCGCCCTATGGACGTCGAAGTCGTCCGCCGCAACCGGGCCGACCAGGGCAAAGGATTCCTCCCGCAGCCGAAGCGGTGGATCGTGGAACAGGTCAACGGGACCCTGATACCCCACAAGCCGAAAGAGGAACTGTCATGACCGAGCCGACAAAACCCGACCACATCGACGTATCCGTCCCCCATAGCGCGCGCGTCTGGAACTACTGGCTGGGCGGCAAGGACTGGTTCGCCGCCGACAAGGCCGCCGGCGATGCGTACTGCACCAAGTACCCTGATATGACGCAGATGGTCCGGGAATCACGGAACTTCCTGGTACGCACCGTCACCTACCTTGCCCGAGAGTGCGGGATGCACCAATTTCTCGACGTAGGTGCCGGACTGCCCACAGCCAACAACACTCACGAGATCGTTCAGCGCATCGCGCCCGAGAGCCGCGTGGTCTACGTCGACCACGACCCCCTCGTCCTGTTGCATGTCCATTCCATGGGTGACAGCACCTTAGAGGGTGCTATGGACTACGTGCTCGCGGATATGCGCGACACGGACCTCGTCCTGGACGGCGCCGCGAAAACCCTGGACTTGAACCGGCCCATCGCCTTGATCAGCAATGACGTGCTAGGGCACATCGTAGACTGGGACGAAGCCCTGGGCCTGGTACGCCGCCTCGTGGCCCGGGTCCCCTCGGGGAGCTATTTGTCCCTGAGCCACTCCACCGCCAGCGATGCCAAACATCGTAAGGTGCAGGACGAATACAACAACTCTGGCGCCATTCCTTACATTATGCGTGAACCGGATGTGACGAAGGCTTTCTTCGAGGGCCTTGATCTGGTCGAACCCGGCTTCGTGTCCTGGCCGAACTGGCGACCCGACGCGAATACCGGCCGCACCACCGAGCGCGCGGGGTGGGGTGGCGTGGCACGCATCCCGTGATCCCATGACGACGAACAGCGCGGACCAGGCGCAGCACCTCGGGGATCGCCCGCACTTGACGATTCGTCGGGTTGGTGCTGCCGTCCTCGTCGTCGGTCCCGGTGAATCGGTGCCGGCCTCCCGAGTAGCGGTGATCGCGCGGACCACCGTCGAACTGCTGAGAGTGCGGGCACAACAGGCGGACAAGGCGCGAGGCATCGAGCAGCGGATGCACACGGCCGTGCTACGCCTCCTGCTCCGCGGCGAGCACCGCTTGGCCGCCGACGTGCTGGGCGGCATCACCGCCATGCACGCCACGATGTACCGGCTCACCAGCAATCCCCCGCGCTACATACCCCGCCTACCAGGTGGCCGTCGAAACCGTCGCCGGCCCCGACGACGTACCCGCCGCACTGCCACGCCGCGGAGGCCGCACCTACCGGGGTCCACGACCGCAGGCGCCGTCGACCGGATCCTGACCTGCCCACCAGCGGCGCTCTCCCGCCGCCGCCCTACCCCAACAGCACACCGCGGCTCACGGCCGTCTCCTGCTCCACCCGCGAGAGCTTCTCCGGATTGCGCACGTAGTACATGCCGGTGACGTACCCGCCGTCGACCCGGACCGCCAGTGTCCCGTCGATCTCCCCGTCGAGACGGAAGATCAGCCCCGGGCCGCCGTTGATCTCCACCGCGTCGACCGTCCACCCCGCCATGTGCTTCCGCCACCCCGAGGCCACCAGGCGGGCCACCTTGTCGGCGCCCACGACCGGGCTGGGCAGGGCGTGCCGGATGCCGCCGCCGTCGCTGAGGGCGACGACGTCCGGCGCGAGGGTGTCGAGAAGGCGCTGGACGTCGCCGGTCTCCACCGCGTACCGGAAGGCTTCGAGTGCCGCCCGGGCCTCCGCCGGGGAGGCCGTGCCGTGCGGCCGGCGCGCGGCGACATGGGCACGGGCCCGATAGGCGGTCTGCCGCACGGCGGCCGGGGTCTTGCCGACGGCGTCGGCGATCTCGTCGTAGGGCAGGGCGAAGACCTCGCGCAGCACGAACACCGCCCGTTCGACCGGCGCGAGCGTCTCCAGCACGAGCAGCATCGCCATCGACACGCTGTCGGCCAGCTCGACGTCCTCGGCGACGTCGGGCGCGGTCAGCAGCGGCTCGGGCAGCCACGGCCCGACGTACGACTCCTTCCGGCGGCCGAGCGTCCGCAGCCGGTCGAGCGCCTGCCGGGTGACGATCCGCACCAGATAGGAGCGCTGCTCCCGGACGGTGGCCAGATCGACGCCCGCCCAGCGCAACCAGGTCTCCTGCAGCACGTCCTCGGCGTCGGCGGCCGAGCCGAGCATCTCGTACGCGACGGTGAACAGCAGGTTCCGGTGGGCGACGAACACCTCCGTCGCCCGGTCCGCCGCCTCCGTCGTGCCTGCGCCGCGCCGGCCCATGCCGTGCTCCCACCTGTTCCGTCCCGGTTCCGCCACACCCACTAGACGCCGCCCGCCGCCGCTTTGTCACACCCCGCGCGCAGTGACCCGCGTCATACGCCCCGCGCTGTTACGGGACCCGGGGCGGCGTCGTCTCGTGACCGTCAGGACGCCGCGCGCACCACTCGCGCCGGCGCGCACCACCACGAGTGAGGACGAAGCCATGGAGACCACGAAGGCGCAGGCCCCGGAGGCCGATCCGCGCCGCTGGGCCGCGCTGTTCTTCATCGGACTGGCCCAGCTCATGATCGTGCTGGACGGCACGGTCGTGAACATCGCACTGCCGTCGCTCCAGCAGGACATGGAGATCTCCGACGGCGACCGGCAGTGGATCATCACCGCGTACACCCTGGCGTTCGGCAGCCTGCTGCTCCTCGGCGGCCGGATCGCCGACTACGCCGGCCGCAAGCGGACGTTCCTCGTCGGGCTGCTCGGCTTCGCCGGCGCGTCGGCCCTCGGCGGCGCCGCGGACGGCTTCGGGATGCTGCTCGGCGCCCGCGCCCTGCAGGGAGGGTTCGCGGCGCTGCTCGGGCCGTCCGCGCTGTCGCTGCTGACGGTGACGTTCACCGAGCCGAAGGAGCGCGCCAAGGCGTTCGGCGCCTGGGGCGCCATCACCGCCATGGGCGGAGCGATCGGGCTGCTGGCGGGAGGGGCGCTGACCGAATACCTGAACTGGCGCTGGTGCCTGTACGTCAGCGTCCCGGTCGCCCTGGTCGCCGCCGTCGGCGGGCAGGCGCTGCTGAAGGAGTCGCGGAACGAGGGCCGGGCCCGGTTCGACATCCCCGGCGTGCTGCTGGTCACCGGCGGCCTCGTCGCGATCGTGTACGGCACGGGCCGGGCGGAGTCCGACGGGTGGGACTCGGCGCCGGTCCTGGGGCTGCTGGCCGGGGGCGCGGTGCTCCTCACCGCGTTCGCCCTCGTCGAGCGCCGGGTACCGGCCCCGATCCTGCCGCCGCGCCTGGTCGCCGACCGGACCCGCGGCGGCGCCTATCTGAGCGTGGGGCTGACGCTGGTCGGCATGTTCGGGGCGTTCCTCTTCATGACGTACTACCTGCAGGCCGTCAAGGGGTACTCGCCGATCAGGACGGGCGTGGCCTTCCTCCCGATGACCGTGGTGGTGCTGATCTCGGCCGGCGGGTTCTCCTCCCGGCTGCTGCCCAAGGTGCCGCCGCGGGTGCTGATCGTGCCGGGGCTGCTGCTGGTCGCCGCGGGCATGCTGTGGCTGCGCACCATGGAGACCGACACGCCCTACGTCCAAGGCGTGCTGGTCGCGGGGCTGCTGCTCGGCTGGGGGGCGGGCATGATCATGCCGGTGGCCTTCGACTGCGCCACCCGCGGGGTCGACGAGCGCGACGCGGGCGTCGCCTCGGCGAGCGTCAACACCGCGCAGCAGGTCAGCAGCTCGATCGGCACCGCGCTGCTCAACGCCATCGCCGCCGGTGCGACCGCGGACTACCTGGCCGAGCACGCAGCGCGGGGCGGGAGCCCGGCGTTGGCGAGGGAGGCGGTGCTGGAGGGGTTCATATCGGCGGGCGCCTGGGCGGCGGGGATCGTCCTGGTGGGTGCGGCGGTCGTCGCGGTGCTGCTGAACGCCCCGCGCCCCGAAGGGCAGGACGGCGCGCAGGACGGCGGCGAGGACGGGGCGAAGGACGCCGGGGATTCCGGAGACGTGCTGGACGCCGATGTCTCGCCGTCACGTACCTGACCCGCGGTCAGGTACCGCACTGGCGCCGCAGCGTCTCCTTGTCCGCCGCCGTCACCGGCAGCTCGTACTTGAGCGCGACCTGCGCGAACCGCACGCCGTACGCGCAGCGCACCTCCTCGTCGGGCGGCAGCCACTCCGCCGGACCGGAGTCGCCCTTCGAGGAGTTGGTGCCGCCGTCGACCGCCAGCAGGTTCAGCGGATCATTCGCCAGCTGCCGGCGCTGGTCCTCCGCCCACCGCGCGGCGCCCAGCTGCCACGCGTACGACAACGGCACCACGTGGTCTATCTGCACCTCCATCGAGGAGGACGGACCGCGTGCGAACGCGATGTCCCGGCCGGCGTACGGATCCGCCAGCTCCATGGCCTCGACCACGCAGTCGTCGCCGCTCTCCAGCCGTATGTCCGTGCCGTCGCGGCGCAGGAGGTCGTTGCGGGTGTCGCAGCCGTTCCCGGCCAGCGGCACCCCGGCCGCGGTGTCCAGCCAGGCGTAGCCGAACTCGTCGCGGTCGTAACCGGTGCCGGGACCGCGGGACTTCGTGGCGAGGCGGTCGATGACGCGCAGTGCGGCCTCGCGGTCGGCGGCGGTGATGAGGGGGGCGAGGCCGGGGGCGGTGCCGTCGGGGTTGTCGAGGGGGGAGGCGGCGCGGCCGGGGGCGGGCTCGTCGGAGGCGGGGCCGGAGGAGCTGGGGCCGGAGGGGCCGGGGTCGGCGGGGGCGTTGTCGGCGGGCGGCTTGCCGGCCGGGTCCTCCGCGATGTCGCAGCCGGCGGCGGTCAGCATCACGGTCACGGCCGAGGCGGCGGCGAGGAGCGGCGGCAGCAGGCGTATTCGTATCACGGCACTCGCAGTTCACGTCGGAGCGTCGGACGGTCGCGGCGTCGGCGCGGCGGAGCCGGGACCCGGCCGGGTCCCGGCTCCGCATGCTAACCGCCCGCTACGGAATGACCTCCGCCCGGTCGACGGACACGAACGCCGCGCTCGCGTCGGCGTTCTTCTCCCCCGTCACCCGGATCCGCACCGTGTGCTCGCCGCGCGGCAGTTCGGGGCTCACCCACTGCAGCTGCTCGCCCACGCGCGGACTGCCGTAGAAGTCGACGCGCTGCTCCGCGCCGCCGTCGACGGAGATCGCGGCGATGCCGTTGCCGGTGTCCTTGACCGACAGCAGCGCCAGCCGCGTCCCGGTGAAGCGGAACGTCGCCGTGGCGCCGGCCTCCGCGCTCCAGTGGTCGTTGCCCCAGAAGCACTGCACGGCGCACCCGCTGCCGGAGTTCCAGTTGCCGGTGTACGTCACCGCGGGGTCGGTGTCGTTGATCGCCGTGGTGCCCGGGCCCGGGTCGCCGGCCGGCAGGTCGATGGTCGCGCCGGCGGCCACGGGGGTGCCGAGGTCCGGGCGGCCGTCCGCGGTCCAGCCGATCTTCTGCACCCGGGTGGTGCGCCAGCTGTAGGTGAACGTCGTCGTGTTCTTGGCGTGGTACGCGATCCAGTCCTCGCTGCCGTCCGGCGACTTGAAGAAGAAGTGGTGCCCGGGGCCGTACACGCCCCTGCCGTCGTTGCGCGAGAACATCGGGCCCGGCTCCTGCCGCCAGGCGGCGGGGTCGAGCGGGTTGGCGCCGGGGGCCAGGGACTTGGCCCAGATCGAGTAGTCGGGCTTGCCGGTGTCGCAGGCCGAGTACGTGAGGTAGAGGCGGCCGGCGGCGTTGTGCAGCGGGGTGGGGCCCTCGCGCACCTCGGGGCAGTTGCCGTCGGCGGGGATGTGGACCCGGCCGCCGGAGAGGGTCCAGGGGTTGGACATGGGGGCGACGAAGAGCTGGTTGCCGACGCCGTCGTTGCGCTGGCCGCTCCAGGCGAAGTAGAGCTTGCCGTCGTGCCGGAAGGGCTCGCCGTCGATGGCCCAGCGGTCGTTGGCGAAGTCGGCGACCTTGGCCTTGAAGTGGTACGGGCCGAGCGGGTCGGCGCCCTTGGACTCCAGCACGTACATGCGGTGGGTGGGGTCGTTGCCGTCGCTGGCGGTGTAGTAGAGGTACCAGCGCCCGCCGTCCCGGAAGAGGCCGGGGGCCCAGATCTGCTGGTTGCGGGAGGGATCACTGTCGCGCCACACCTCGTGCGGGGAGGCGGTGAGGAGGGTCGCGACGGAGGGGGACTTCCAGATGCGGAGGGCGTCGCCCTGGGTGGTGGCGACGTAGTAGTTGCCCTCGTACGTCACGAGGGTGGGGTCGGCGCCGGTGTTGACGGGGTTGCGGAACTGGCCGGCGGCGGCGGGCTGGGCGGTTGCCGGGTCGGCGGGGGCGTCGGCCGGCGGGGGCTCGGCCGCCGGGCCCTGGTCGGCCGCCGCCGGGCCGAGGCCGGCCACCACGGCGACGGCGAGCAGCGTCGCGGCCAAGGCCGCCCAGGGGCGGCGGCGGTGTCTGCGTACGGCGTGGGTCACGGTGTGTACCTTCCGTGCGGTGCCTGTGGGATGTGGTGCGCAGAACGGTGCCGGGCGGGCCTGAAGAGGTTTCTAGCGAAGATTTCAACGTTGTACAACCCGTTGCGACTGGAGGTCGCGCTACGGCTCACCACGCCCGTCGTCGGGGCGATTCGGCGTCTCGTCGGGCGCAACCGCCCCTCGCACCAGTGCCACCAGCCATGAGTTCAGGGAGCGGTCGTCCGTTTCGGCGGCAGCCCTGGCACGGTCGTACAGGTCTTCGGGCATGCGGAGATTGAACTTGATCACCCGTCAAGTGTGGCCCTACAATGGGGCCATGGCAAGGTTTCGTATGTACCCGACGCCTGCACAGGCTGAGCAGATGCTCGTGCACTGCGCGCACGCCCGGTACGTGTGGAACCTCGCGGTCGAGCAGCATGCGCACTGGCGCAGGTGGCGCAAGTCCGCGCCTGGTTTCGCCGAGCAGTGCCGCCAGCTCACCGAAGCCCGCCGCGACAACGAATGGCTCGGCGCCGGGAACGCGGACGTGCAGCAGCAGGCACTCAAGGACTTCGCCAGGGCCAAGAACGCCCGCTTCACGTCCGGGTTCGGCGAGCCGACCTGGCGCAAGAAGTACCGGCACGAGGGCTTTAGGGTCATCGGCACCGACCGCATCCCTGAATACGAGCCGGACGGCTCCCCGAAGCTGAACGCCAGGACCGGCAGGCAGGTCATGGGCCGCTCAGTTGTGGCACAGAAGCTCAACCGCCGGTGGGCGCAGGTGAAGGTGCCCGGCTGCGGCTGGGTGAAGTTCCGTCTCACCTGCGCCGGGCCGCCGAGCGCGAAGACGTTCCGCGTTACCTTCCGCAACGCCCGGTGGCACATCGCGTTCGCCGTCATCCCCGCGCCGATCGACGCCCCCGGCACCGGCGAGGTCATCGGTATCGACCGGGGCGTGAAGATCACCGCAGCCCTCTCCGACGGCCGCACACTGAACTGCCCCCAGCTCACCGTCAAGGAACGCGCCCGGCTCCGCAAACACCAGCGCCGCGCCGCCCGAGCCCCGAAAGGCAGCCCGCAGAAGACCGCCGCCTACGGCAAGGTCGCGCGGCTCAAGGCGCGTGAGGCGGACCGGCGCAAGGACTGGTGCGAGAAGACCTCAACGATGCTCGCCCGCACCTACGACGTGGTGCGGTTCGAGAAGCTGAACATCACGAACATGACCGCCTCCGCCAAGGGCACGGTCGAACAGCCCGGCAAGAACGTACGCCAGAAGGCCGGTCTGAACCGGGTGATCCTCGCCCAGGGCTGGGGCCTGCTGAGGCAGCGCACCGAGCACAAGGCCCCCGGACGGGTCGAGGACGTACCCGCCCCGTACACCTCCCTGCGGTGCAGTGCCTGCGGATGGATCGACAAGAACTCGCGCAAGAGCCAAGCCGAGTTCCGATGCACCGAGTGCGGCTTCACCTGCAACGCGGACACCAATGCTGCAACCAACGTCGCGGTAGGACAGGGCGGGATTCCCCGCCCCCGGCGCACAGCCGGTACCGGAGGGACGACAACGGCCACCGGCCATCCGAGCGTCCGTGAACCTCAACCCATCCGGGTTGGAATCCCTTTCTCTTAAGAAGGGGAGGATGTCAATACCGGGTGCTGCGCGAGGCGGGCGTGACCTGGACGACGGTCCAGGGCCGCACGCGGCTGGTACGGCTGCGGCGGGACGACCTGGACGAGCGGTTCCCGGGCCTGCTGGACTCGGTGCTCAACGGCGCCTCCCGGCACCCGGCGGGCTCCGCCTGACCCGCGCCGCGCGACCTCGTCCCCGTCGTCCGCCGGGGGTGTGCGGGCCCGCCCGCCGCTTGGCGCGTGGCGGCGGACGGACCCGCGCTTACTACTGCTTCCCGTACCGGCGCTACTCGACAGCCCGTGCCGGAGACGCGCCCTGGATCGACAGCTCGTAGGGGAACGGGTCTCCGACCCCGACCTCCCACATCGGGTAGTTGCGGTGCTGCGACGGGGTGGCCGCGACGACGAGCATCATGTGCGTCTCGCTGCCCTGGAGGCTGAAGTTCGCCGTCTGGCCGGGTGCGAAGGCGTCGCTGTACCGGACGGAGAAGTCGGGTGACACCGCCGCCAGCCGGAACCGCCAGTCGGCACCGGAGAGGTCGGACCGGCCCTGCAGCTGGACGGACACCTGACCGCCGCCCGGATTGAGCTGGATGACGTTGTGCCCGTACTGGTGCGGGGCGTCACTGTCGGCGATGCGGTACTGGTTTCCGCCGAGGCTCTGCAGGGGATCGGTGTGCAGGGGGCGGTAGCTCCCGCCGCCGGGCCAGAGGTCGCTGCGGATCGCGGCGCCGTCGGCGAAGTCGTAGACGACCTGCCGGGACGTGTACTCCGCGATCAGCTGGGCGAAGTCCTGGTGGTCGAGGCTGAGGACGCGTTTGATGGTGTCGATCGGGTGCTCGCCCTGCTCGGCCTCGTACCAGAACCGGTCGATCGTCTCCGGCCCGTAGAGGTCCCGGATGGTGTTGAACAGCATCCAGTCGCCGTAGTACGTCTCCTGGGACAGCCACCGGCGGTGCTGGCGGTCGACGTAGTAGCCGGATCCGACGGTCACCTCGGGGCGCTTCATCCGGGCCATGTAGTTGGCGTGCGCCTCCCAGACGGGCCCGGCCACCGGGTTGCCGGCGCCCCAGCCGCCGCCGTGGCCGGCCTCGATGTTGAGGTCGACGGCGTAGTTCTGGAGGACGTGGTTGAACTCGTGCGACTCGACCCAGTCGTCCCAGATCTTGTCGTAGGGCAGGCACATGTGGCCCAGCCCGATGTCGTCGCGGCCGGCCCAGTTGGCGGGCGGCAGGAAGTCGCCGGACCAGGTCCCGCACAGGTAGAGATTGATCCTGTACTGGGACCCGGCGTCGTGGTCGGCGGGATCGACGAACCCGACCTCGTTCACGTAGTAGTCGTAGATGTCGTCCATGTGGTCCGCGACCCACTGCGGGTAGTTGTCGATCCCGCGGTGCTCGCGTCCCCACGCGACGGCGTCGACGGCGTCGCCCCAGCGGACGGCGAAGTGCTCGGACTCGGCGACGTTCTGGGTCGAGGCGCCCGCGTCGATCATGAACTGCGGTATTCGCGTCTGCTTCGCCTGGACCTGTGCGTCCGGCGCCGCGGCGGCCGGGCTCGCCGCGCCGGTCGGCGTGGCGCCGACCGGGCCCGCGAGCACGAAAGCCACCGCTGACGCGGCGGCCACGGCGAGGCCGCGCCGCCACCGGCGCCGTAATCCGGGCGTGTGTCGTCTGCGGAACATGGGATCACCTTTTCTGTGGGAGGGCCGTGCGAGTGCTGTGGGGGGTGAGACGGCAGCCCGCGGCGGAGCGGGGGCTGCCGTCGGCTCAGGGCGTCGGCTCAGGGCGTCTGGACGACCTTCTGCATGGTGCCGTCCGGGTTGAAGAACAGATCGTCGACGGCCACGGAGCGGCGGAAGTTGCCGCCGCCGGGAGCGCCGGCCGTGTGGTAGACCATGTGCCACCGGTCGCCGAACTCCATGATCGCCGGATGGTTCGTCGTCGAACTCACCTGGTCCAACACGACTCCCCGGTGCGTCCAGGGGCCCGCGGGGCTATCGGCGGTGGCGTACCTGATGCAGGCGTAGGCCGAGTCGGTGACGCAGTCGGCGCCGGAGTTGGAGGCGTAGGCCATGTAGTAGACGCCGTCACGCTCGAACAGCCAGGGCGCCTCCCAGAAGCCCGTCAGACCCTCCGGCTCGAAGACCCCGCCGTCGAGCGCGGTCATGGAGTCCTGCAGCCGCGCCGCTCGGGGCTCCCAGTACGAGCCCCAGTACAGGTAGATCTCGCCGTCGCCGTCGATGAACACCGTCGGGTCGATGTTCAGCGCGGAGGAGCCCGGGGTGGAGTCCGAGATCAGCGGCCCGCCGATGGCGTCCCGGTACGGGCCGAGCGGGTTGTCGGCGACCGCGACCCCGATGTTCATCCACCCGTTGTCGGTATGGCCGTCGACCGAGACGAACCAGTAGAACCGGCCGTCGGGGCCCTCCACCACCTCGGAGGCCCAGGCGTTGGCGCCGGCCCACGCGAAGGTGTCGAGCGAGAGGACCGCTCCGTGGTGCTCCCAGTCTGCCGACTCGTTCGAGGGCGCCTGCGACGAGAACGCATGCCATTCGCGCATGACGAACTCCTGCTGACCGGGCGCCGCTTCGTCGCGCCCGGTGAAGACGTACGCGGTGCCGTCGACGACGAGCGTGGCGGGGTCGGCGGTGTAGATGTCGGTGACGATGGGGTTGGCCGCGCGCTCGACGCCGACCGGGGTTTCCGGCACGGCTGCTGGCGGCTCGGACGGTTGGGCCCTGCCGGCGCTTGCGGCGGACCCGGACTGCTGGGCGGAGTCCGGGTCTGCCGCCGCGGCCACGCCGGCGGTGAGGAGCAGGGCCGCCGCTGCCGAGACCAGTCGGATGAACGGTCTCCGATACGTCATCGTGGTGCCTCCTTCTTGGCTGGTGTGTGCACGAAGCCACCCGGGGGCGGCTCAGGACAGGAAGCTGCCGTACCGGCCGTTCCGGATCCCGTCCTTCTGCTGCTGGTTGAAGTGGCAGTTCGGGTAGTCGTAGAACGACGCCGACATCGGCGTGCCGTCGGTGTACGTGGAGTCGGGCAGCCCGAAGGCGTGGCCCAGTTCGTGCACCATGCCGCCGTACCACCGGTTCATGGGGCCGTTGGTCCCGGCCGCGCCGTCGGCGTCGTGGCCGCTGAGGATGACCCAGCCGGAACCGCCGCCGCCACCGGAGACGCCGTCCTTCTCGGCGCTGATCTCGCCGACGCACAGCCAGCGTTCGTCCGGCGACCTGAGGCCGAACCTGGCCATCAGCTCCTGCTGCATGTTGAACACGACCCACCAGTACTCTTCGGCGTCGTGCGGCGTGTTCTCGTACCACGCCTGGTCGTGATCACCGTCGACCACCTCCACCACCGGGTCGTTCAGCGTGAACGTCACGCCGAGTTCCTGTCCGTAGTAGCGCTGCGACTCCCGCAGCACGCCGGCGATGCCGTCGGGATACCGCTGGTCGAACGGCACGTCCGTGGGCCGGAGCCAGAACACCCGCACCGTCCCGGCAGGCGGTTCGGCGGCCCGCTTCCCCGCCCTCGGCCTCGCCGCGGCCTCGGCCGTCCCGGCCGCTCCCGCGGGCCCGGCCAGAGCCCACGAACCAAGCGTCGCCACGCCTCCCGCCGCCGCGGCTACCACCGCACGTCGTTTCACCTGTTTCTCCTTTGCTCGTTGAGAGTCGTGCACATGACAGATCTGCCGGATTCTTCTCCGATATGGAGAACTACGTTCGGGATTCCGAATCCCGACGCTTATCCCCCGGTACGCCAGTGGACGTTGAAGTGGGTGTGGTGCGTACGGTCGACGGGCCGCAGCGTGACGTCCTCGCCGTCCGCGCGGGCGGCGAAGGTCACGGTGTCTGCCGCCTGCCGCTCGACCCACCCGGCCGCCACCTGCGACATGGGGAAGCCGCTGCGGTCGCCGTACTGCCCGGCGCGCACTACCGGGCCGTGGAGCACGGCCGGCACGGCCGGGGCGTCGGGGGTGGGCTCCAGCGCGATGCGCATCGGCAGCGAGACCTCGACGGTGTCGCCGGCCTGCCACTCCCGCTCCACGGTCGCCCAGCCGCCGGGCGCCGGACGATACGGCGGCTCTTCGCCGTTGACGGTGACGACGGCGCCCTCGGTCCAGGCCGGGATGCGGACGCGAAGTCGACGTCGACGTCGTGAGTGAAGCGCTCGGCGACGTCGAGCCGGCGGGCGTCGGCGGTGACGGCGAACAGGTCGGCGAGTACGTCGTTCATCCCGCCGTACTCGGTCTGCGGCACCCGCCGCAGGTGTGCGGGGCTGAGCGCCGCCGTGCGCCGGTCGAGCCACTCGGCCTGGGCGAGGACGACGTCGAGTGCCTGCTGACTGCCCGCGAGCCGGCGCTGGTCGACCAGCCCGTACGGCGCCCAGACGCCGCTCCCCGCCTCCAGCCGGTCGAAGAAGCTCTCCGGGTACGCGGACAGGTACCCCTGTCCGTAGCGGGCGGCGGGCGAGGCGGCCTGGCGCTCGGCGGGCGCGGCGACGAGTTCGCCGCGCTTGGCGCGCACGGCGTCGTCGCCGGTGTCGGCGTAGGTGAGGGCGAGACCGGACAGCAGATGGCCGGTGCTGTGACCGCGCAGCTCGGTGGTCGGCGACTCCCAGCCGCGGCGGGGCTGGGCGTTGCTGGGCAGGCCGACGTTCCGGCGGAAGGTGTGCGGCAGGCGGGTGATGTCGACGAAGCGCAGGTAGGCGGTGCTGCGCGACTGGTTGGCCCGGAAGGGGCCGCCGAGCAGGGAGACGGCGCGGACCGCCGCCGGCACCGCCCGGCGCGGACTGGCGGTGCTGGTGCCGGCGCCGGCGCCGGCGCCGGTCTGCGCTGCCGCGGCTCCGGAAGCGCCGAGCGCAGCGGTGGCTGCGCTGCCGGTGACTTTCGCCAGTAAGCGCTGTCTACTGGGGTGCTGGGTCATGGGGGGTGGTCACCTTCGAGGGGGGCGTTCGAAGTATCGGACGGCGTACGGGATTTGGCACCAATCGAAACTACTCTCGATGCGGAATGCGTCAACCCGGAAAGCCCCGCGAATCCGCCCGCGGCGAGGGCGGGGCGGGGGCGAGGGCGGGGAATCGGGAGCCGGGACCGGGGGCGAGGTCCCGGGGGTCGGCGGCCGAGGTCGGGAGCCGAGGTCGGAAGCCGTGAGCCGGGTGGCCGCAGCCTCACCCGCCGTTGAGCAGGGCCTCCCCCAGGTCCGTACGCCGGTGCATCACGCACTGCCCGCGTCGCTCGGAGCGTACGAGCCCGGCCTCGCGCAGGACGGCCGCGTGCCGGCTGGCGCTGGCGGGTGCGACGTACAGGGCGTCCGCGATGCGCCCGGTGGACATCGGCCGGTCGAGCAGTTCCAGCACGCGGGCGCGGGTGAGGCCGATGAGTCGTACGAGGGAGTCGGCGGCATGGGCGGGTTCGGCGCCGGGGGCGGGGGCGGGCAGCCAGCCGGGCGCGGGGGTGAGCGGATGGACGAGCACGGGCGGCAGATCGGGATCGGCGAGGGCGACGGGCCTGCGGGTGCAGAAGAACGAGGGGATCAGCGTGAGCGGCCGCCCGTCGAGCGCGAACCCCCTGTCCACCGGGTACGCACACTCCAGCCGGTCCCCGCGCCAGGTCACCTCCGGCGCGTAACTGGCCAGCAGCCCCTCCGCCCCCTCCCGCAACGCGGCCTCGGCGCGTACGGGCCGATCAGCGGCGGCAGCCGACCGGATCGCCTCCCGGTACGGCGCCACGGCGACGTCGTAGTACCGCTGCACCGCGTCCCCGAGCCGCCGCAGGGCGGCGGAGTCCCCGTCGGCCAACCGCCGTGCGCCGCGGGGCGGTTGGCCGTTGGCGCAGAGCCGCCCGATCTCCTTGCGCAGCCGGGTCTTGGGGGTGCGCAGCACCTGGTCCAGCTCGACGTCCAGGGTCCGCCCACCGCCGGCGCTGGGCGTGAGAAAGTCCGGAAAGTACGCGGCCTCAGGGCAGAGCCGTTGCAACGACTCCACGGTCTCCCCGAGCCCGACGGCCCCCAGATCGCCCCACACCCGCCGCCGCCAGGGGTCGAGGGCGAGCGCCGCGTGGTGGGTCTGCAACGCCTGGAGGCTGAGGACGACTTCCCACATGGGACTGACGTCCCCGGCTGCCCGCAGCCGGTTGAGGTCGGCAGACGTGAACTCGATGTGCAGCATGATTCCCCCGTGAATGAGACGAGTGGTGCACGGTCTCAGTTGCAGGGCAACTTCCCGTTCACACCGCCCCGTACGCCACGGGGGTCATGCGGTCGGGGGTCAGAGCCCCCGGGCGAAGGCGACGAAGTCGGCCCAGGCGTCGGGGGTGAAGGCGAGCTGAGGGCCGGTCTTGTCCTTGGAGTCACGGACGTGGACGACGGAGGGGCAGGCGGCGACCTCGACGCAGTTGTCGCCGGAGCCGCTGCTGTGGCTGGACTTGCGCCAGGAGACGGCGATCTCGACGCAGTCGCCTGAATCGCTGCTGCTGTAGCTGGACTTGTACCAGGCCAGGTTGGAAGTGCTCATAGCGCTCCTCTAATCCGCTGCAGCAGGCTCACGGAATCCTCGGGGGTGAGAGCCTGCGCGCACATCCTGGCATACCGCCGTTGGAGCACGCTGACCACTTTCGGGTCAGAGATCAACTGCCCGCTCTCTTGGCCCTCGTTATAGGCATACCACTGGTTCTCCGAGGTCTCCAGCAACTCCATCGGCCCGGCCAGCCCGACGTGCTTCTCCCGCACCAGGGGCATGACCTGCAGTTCGACGTTCCGCAGCCCGGCCACCTCCAGCACACGGTCGACCTGCTCCCGCGTGACCGCCATGCCACCGAGACGCCTCAGAAACAGGTGTTCCTCCAGGATGAAGCTGAACGCGGTGTTCGGACGCTCCTGCAGTAGCACCTGCCGCTCTGCCCGGGCTGCCCAGCGAGCCTCGATCTCCTCGTCCCCCAATGGGGGGAGGCGGCTGCCGAACAACGTCCGCCCGTACGCCTCCGTCTGCAACAGTCCCGGGACCAGCCGACACTCGTACGTATAGAGACTGATCGCCTCCCTCACCAACCGGGCCCACTCCCGGAACCACCGCGCCAGCCCCGGCTTCCGCACCACGTGCGGCACCGACTTCCGCAGCGCACCCGTATCCCCGAGCACCGGCTCCGCGCGCTCCACGAAGTCCGGTGGCGGCAACCGGCGGCCGACCTCGACCGCCGCCACCGTGTGCTTCGAGAACCGCACATGCTCCCCGAGCTGCTCCCGACTCAACCCCGCATGCTCACGCAGCGCTTGGACCATCGCCCCGAACGTCCGCATGCTGTCCGACGGCTCCGGCTCACTCCCGGAACCACCCGCTCCGCTCACATCCCCGGCCATCAGCGGCCACCTCCCACTCACCTGGCCCGCCTTGAACTCCCTGCACAGAAATGGTTACACACAGTGACGGATACTGTCCATCCCGTCACTGCGTACAGTTGGACACGTACGCGCTCAGCCCAGGGGCCTCGGTAGTACTCGCCGAGTACATGGGGCTGGCCGTCGGCCAGCTGCGCGAGGCCGGGCGCGAGGAGGACGCTGAGGTCCTGACGCACATCTCCCCGGCCCGCAGCTCGGCGGTCAACTACTACGGCTCGATCACCGTCGACTACGAGCGCGAACTCGCCCAGCTCGACGAGCAGGGCCACCGCCTCCTTGCGCACCGTGGCCCCCGACGACCCGGGGGCCCGGGCTGTAAGCGGCCAGACCTTTGCCTCGCTGGACCCCCGCCGGCGGGGAAGACTGCCGGTATACGCCAGCGGATGGGGAGGGGGCGGTGTCCGTGGCCGGGGTTGCGGATTCGGCGCTCAAGCGGGCCCGGGTGGCGCGGAACATGACGCTGGAGGAGGCCGCCGACGCCCTGAATGCCATCACCGGAGGCGCAGCGGACGCGAGCCTGATGAGCGCGTGGGAGTCCGGCCGCCGCCGAACCGGCAAGCGGAACCGGGCCGGGCTGTGCCGGCTCTACCGTGAGCGCCCGGAAATACTGTTCGCCCATCAGGACGGAGCCGCAGCCACGAGCGTGCTGGAGTCCTCCGGCACGGCCGTGGTGGTCAAGGTGCTCACCCGCTGGACCGACTTGGTCGAGGCGATGGTCGATGTCGCCGCCGGGGCGCGCGAGCACCTGGTTGTCACCGGTTCCCGGTCGCGGGAGAAGGCGTATCTGGCGGCGATTGAGACAGCAGTTGCCCAGCACCCGGACCTAGTCCACCACCGGGTGCTGTACGGCCCTCCTCGGCATCGGGCGCTCGCCGGCCACCTGGCGCGGCTGCTGGAGCTGCGCGACCCGTCCGCGCGCCGCAACGGCGTCAAGACGCTGCGCATCGGGATGGTGGAGCCGGCGGAGGCGCTGGAACGCTTCTTCGTCGCCTCGGAGACCGCCGCGGTGGTGCCGCTGCCGTCGTTCCACGGGGCCGAGGGGTTCGACTGCGGCGTCTTACTCGGCCGCGAGGCGGCGGTGGGTCTGGTCCACCATGGGCGGGAGGCATGCGCGTCCGCGCGGCCGGTGGAGACGGTCGAAGCCGTCCGTGCGCTGCCGGTACGGCACAACTGACGTGGTGGGGAGAGGCGTGAGCGAGAACCTCCAGCAGGCGGATGAGGCCCGCACGGTGTCCGTGGTCGAGCTGGCGAGCGAGCTGATCCGGCGCCCGAGCCGGGGCGGGATCGACGACTATGGGCCCGTCCTTACCGTGCTGGAGGACTGGCTCGCCGCCCGTGATCTGCCGCACCGACGCCTGACCGACGACGAGGACGCCCTGGTGGGACTGCTCGTTGAGATCCCCGGCGGGCACCCGGGGCCCTGGTGGGCGCTGGACGCTTGCGTGGACACCGCCCCGCACGGCGACGAGAGTGCCTGGTCCTTCCCGCCGGCCTGCGGCGACATCGTGGACGGCTGGCTGCTCGGCCGCGGGGCGGCCGACTCCAAGCTCGCCGCCGCGATGTTCTGCCACATCGCCGCCGACCTGCTGCCCCGTGCCGCGGATCTGCGCGGCGGGCTCGCCGTGCTGCTGGACGTCGACGAGCACACCGGCGGCTTCGGCGGCGCCCGCGCCTACCTCGCCGATGAGGCCACAGCCCGCCCGGCCGGGGTGATGATCGGCTACCCGGGACTGGACAACGTCGTGATCGGCGGCCGGGGCCTGTGGCGGGCCTGTCTCGCCGTGCACGCCCCCTCCGGACACTCCGGGTCCAGCAAGACCGTGGTCGGCGCCATCTCCCGCGCCGCCCACCTCGTACGGCTGCTGGACGCCGCCGACCTGCCCGGCATCGACGGTGCCTCGGCGTTCCCGCTGCCGCCGAAGCTGTCGGTGACCTCCTTCCACGGCGGCCAGGGCTTCTCGACCACCCCCGATCGGGTTGACCTCAAGGTCGACGTGCGCACCACCCCGACCTTCGACGCCCACGACGCCGAGACGCTCGTCCGCAAAGCCGTCGCCGAACTCGACGCGGAACTGCCAACCCCGGCGCCCACCGAGGTCACCCCCGTCGCGACGTGGCCGCCCTTCCGCCTGGCCGAGGACGAGCAGCCGGCCGCCGCCCTGCTGAACGCCGCCGCCGAGGCCGGGCTGACAGCGCGGGCGAAGACCGCAGGGCCGTCGAACATCGGCAACCTGCTCGCAGGAGAGGGAATCCGGGCAACCGCCGGATTCGGGGTGCCGTACGAAGGGCTGCACGGTATCGACGAACGCGCCCACCTCGCGGAACTCCCCACGGTGTATGCCGTTTACCAGCGGGCTGTGCTCAACCTTCTCCAGGCGGGCTGACGCGTCCCAGGCACGTCCCAACTTCCTCCCAGATCCACTCCCAGCAAGACCCCAACTCCGTCTCTGGGAACAGCTCTTGGATCGCGGTGACATAGAGGCAGCACCACCTCACATCCACCGATGACAAGGGAGGCCGGTCATGGCCGAGCAGACCACCGTCACCACCCAGCCCGCCGTCGCGGACAAGCCCGCCGCGGCGCCGAGCACCGGCGGCTTCGCGCCGCAGGTCAGCACCCACCCGGTGGCGACCCTCACCCTGGGCCGTCAGACGTTCAACGACTCGGACAAGGACAACTACTTCGAGGGCTGACCGCGAAGGGACTGACCGAGCAACCCGGGGGCAGGCCGAAAGGTCGGCCCACGGGCACGTCACAGGTCCGATCACGGGAGGCGAACGGACAGATGCAACAGGAGTGGATGACCGGCAGCGTCACCGCCGGGAACGGAACAGAACTCGAAGGACTCGACGGGGTCCGGCGGGCCCCGGGTGCGCGGGTGCGGACGGTGTACCGGGGGCCGGTCGGCCTCGCGGTGGCGGGCGACGCCCAGGTCACCGAGCAGCAGATGCACGCCGCCCTGCCGGCCGTACGAGCGGGCCGGTGGACCGAGCTGACCCGGTGGCCGGGCTCATACTGGGTGGTCGCGGACAACGGGCGGCACCGGTTCGTGTGCGGGGACCTGGCCGGTATCCGGGCCGTGTACTACACGCTGCGCGGCGAGGGCACGGCGTGGGCGACCCAGACCCGCCTCCTCGGGCGCCCGCTTGCCCCGGACCTGCCGCTGCTCGCGGCCCGGCTCACGGTCGGCGAGCACCACTGGCCCCACCGCACCGCATACGAGGAGGTCCGCCTCGTACCCGGCGGATTCGGGCTGCTGCTCGCACCCGCGGCACCGCCGCAACTCATCGACGTCGGCGGCGTCGAGCCGGTGGCCGAGCTGCGCGAGGGCGCCGTGCGGTTCGGGCAGGCGCTCGCCGGTGCCGTCCAGCACCGCGTCGAGGCGGCGGGCGGGTTTGTGGGGGCGGACCTGTCCGGCGGCCTGGACTCCTCGGCGGCCGTCGTCCTGGCCGCCGGCGCGGGGCGTGTGCACGCGGTGACCTACACCGACGGCTACACCAGCGGCGAGGACGTGGCCTACGCCGCCCGCGTCGCCGAGCACACCGGCATCACGCACACGGTTGCTGCAGGCAGCGCCGAGCAGCTGCCGTTCGGCTTCCCGGCTGGGCAGCCGACCGGGACGGAGCCGGTGCTGGATGCGGCGATGTACGCGATGGACGCCTGCTACCTGGATCCGGTGGCCGGGCTGGCGCTGCATCTGACCGGGCACGGCGGGGACATCGTGCTGGACGCCTCCAGCTCCTGCTGGGTCCGCCTCCTCCAAGACGGCCGGCGGCGCGAGGCCCACCGCCAGGTCGTGGCCTTCACCCGGCTGCGCAACACCGCGCCGGGCCCGTACTGGAAGGCCCTCAAAGCAGCCGCCGCCCTTGGCCGGGCCGGCTCCCTCGAACGCGCCGCCCAAGCCCTGGAGCGCGCCCCCGTCACACCGGATGCCGCAGTGAGCGGCTGGTCGTGGTGCCGTCTTGGGGCGGGTGCGTCATGGCTGACCGGGCACGGCCGTCACCAGGTCGCCGCACTCCTGCGGCAGGCGGCCTGTGACCAGCAGCCCGGGCACGCGGACGAGTTCGACCAGTGGGCGGCCTTGCGGTCGGTGGGCACCTCGGCGAGAGGCTGGGCCCCGTGCGCTGACGCACTTGGCGTGACGCCGGTGTACCCGTACCTCGACAACCAGGTCGTCCGCGCCGCATTCGCCGTCCCGGCCCTCGCCCGGCGCGGGCTGGTGGCCTACAAGCCGCTGCTGCGCGCCGCGCTCCCGCAACTGCCCGACTGGCTGACCTCCCGCCGCTCGAAGGGCTCGTTCACCGCCCAGCGCATCGCCGGACTCGCCCGCCACCAAGTCCGGCTCAACGAGCTGATCGCATCAAGTCCGCTCGTGCATGACGGGCTCATCGACCCCACGGCCGTCCGCTCCGCCCTCGCGCAGGCGGCCCGCGGCCAGAGCGCCACGCTGATCGCCGACCTACACCAGCTGGCCGTGACCTGCTGGTGGCTGAGTGGCCAGACGACCGAGCCGGAGGCGGCATGCTGACCCCCGCCGCTCACGTCCACCACGCCACCGGCCCGTACGGCACAGCGGTACTCGACGTCCGGCGCGGCCGGTGGCTGATGCTCGATCCGGACGCCTCAAAGATCTGGCACGCCGTCACCGTCCGCGGCGGCACCGCCGGGCTCGCAGACGAGATCGCCGTGCCCACCGGCCAGGACCCCCTGGCCGTCGGCGGCCAGGTCGCCGCGTTCGTCGACGAACTGGTGGACATCGGCGTGCTCGTCGAGACCGACCGCCCCAGGCGGCGGAGGTGGTGGCGGTGACGGTCATGGTCCCGGCCGCCCGGCCCACCGCGCCGTGGCGCGACCGTCTGGTGGCCGCCGTCGGCCTCGCGCTCTCTCTGGCACTGAGCCGGCTGCCGTTGCGTGGGCAGATCGCGGCCGTCCGCCTGTTGCACGGCCTACCCCACGCACGGCTCACCCGCCTCGAAGCCCTCCACACGGCGGTACAGGCAGTGATCCCGTCGTGGTGGCCGGGCCGGATCGCGTGCATGGAGATCAGCCTCGCCACTGTCATCGCCACCGCCCTGACCGGCCGCCAGGCCCGGTGGGTGCTCGGCGCCCGTTTCCTGCCCGACGCCGCGCACGCCTGGGCCGAGGCACCCGACGGGGCGGTCGGCCGGGACATGGGCGACGCCGTCGACCGGCCGTGGATGCCGGTCCTGTCCGTGCCGTAGAGGGCCCCGGGCCGCCATGGCCCGGGGCCTGGCCCGAGCCTCCCCGCCCTGGACCACGGCTCGCTCGAACGGGTGAAATGCCGGCAGTGCTGTTGACCTTCGATCGGGGCGACCAGGAGCGATACCGGGCGGACGGAACAATCCCGTTGCCCGACTGCCTGGTTCGGCGCCCTGATGGGCTTCGTGAGTTCTTCCGCGTCCTCCCCGCCCGCCGCCGCGGGCCAGCCGCCGGTCATGCGTCTGGCCTCCGACCGGCACTTCGATGCGAGCGTCAACCTGTCCACCGCCGCAATAGCGCGCCGCCTGCCCCGCACGCTCGGTCAGGCCGCACGGCTGGGCTGGCGCACCGACCGCCGTGCCGTCCTGGCCCTGCTCGCCTGCCAGATCGGCGCCGCCGCCCTCACCGCGATCGCGCTCGCGGCCACCACCCGCGTGCTGGCCGCCGTCTTCACCGGAGACGACGTCGCCGCCGGCCTTCGCGAGAACCTGACCGCTGTGGTGGTGCTCGCCCTCGCCGCCAGTGGCCGCTACCTGCTGGACGCCTGCGCCCGCGCGTCAGCCGCCCAGCTTGCGCCGAAGGCCGTACGCGAAGCCGACCTGGAGGTCATCACCGCCGCCACCGCCGCCGAGCTGGTCGCGTACGAGGACCCGGACTTCGCCGACGCCTATGCTGCCGCCTCCGACGGCGCGGAGAAAACCGGCGACCTCATCCGCCACGCCCAGCTCCTCACCTCCGCAGCAGCCCAGATGGCCGCCGCGGCAACGGTCATCACCGTCCTGCACCCTGTGATGCTGCCTCTGCTGCTCGCCTCGGTCATCCCCTGCGCCTGGGGCGCCGTACGGGGTGCACGGATCGAGCACGCCGCCCACCACCGCAACCTGGCCGACTCCCGGCTCCGCAGCGTGTTCCGGTCGTACACGACTGAGCGGAACACCGCCGACGAGGTCCGCGCGGGCACCATGACCGACTTCCTCATCCGGCAGTACCGCCTCGTCTCCGGCCGCCTGGAGGCCGAGCAGCTCAAGGCCACCCGGCAGGCTCTGGTGGCGCAGGGGATCGGTGACGCGCTCACCGCGGTGGGCACCGCCGCGACCTGGGCCGTGCTCGTGCTCCTGGTGTCGAGCGGCCGGATGGAGCTTGCGGTCGCGGGGACCGCAGCCTTAGCGGTACGGACCTCTATGGCGGCTCTTGCGACGACGGTTCGTGCCGGGGCCCGGCTGTTCCGCACCTCGCTGTCCCTGGACGACTGGGCCCGGTTCCTGGCCGTGGCCGAGCTGTGGACGACCCGCCGCGGCTCGGTCCCGGTCGCCGAGGACGGGCCGCAGGTGATCACCGCCCGGACGTTTCCTTCACCTACCCCGGCGCCGACAGCCCCGCGCTCGACGGCATCAACCTGGACCTCAAGCGCGGCGAGGTCATCGCCCTGGTCGGCGAGAACGGCGCCGGCAAGAGCACCCTCGCCCGCGTCCTGACCGGGCTCTTCCTGGCCGCCAGCGGTTCGGTGCGGTGGGACGGGGTGGACCTGGCGGACGCCGACCCGGCCGGGGTGCTGTCCAAGGTCGCGCTGGTGCCGCAGGACTACACCCGGTGGCCGCTGGCCGCCCGCGAGAACATCACCCTCGGCCAGCCCCGCCCCGACGGCGACGCCGACGTGCACGCCGCCGCCGAGGCGGCCGGCGCCGACAGCGTCATCGCTGCGCTGCCCCACGGACTGGACACCTCGCTGGCCCGTTCCTGGTGGGGAGGACACGACCTGTCCGGCGGGCAGTGGCAGCGCGTCGCGGTCGCCCGCGCCTTCCATCGCGACGCCCACGTCCTCGTCATGGACGAGCCGACGGCCGCGCTCGACGCCCGCGCCGAGCACCGGATCTACACCCGGCTCAGGGCGCTGGCAACGGGCCGCGCGACCGTGTTCGTCACCCATCGGCTGGCCAACACCCGCCTCGCCGACCGCATCATCGTCCTCGACCAAGGGCGCATCGCCGAGACCGGCACCTTCGACGAACTCGTCAACCAAGGTGCAACCTCGATCTTCTTCGAGCTGCTCAAGCTCCAGGAAGACCGGTAGCCCCTGACCTGGGGCATGACCGTGACCGACGGCCGCGAGCGGCCGGGCGAGGTCGCGTCAGGCGTGCCCGTTCGTGTGACTGCAGCGTGTTCTCGATGTTCTCAACGGCCTTCTCACATCTGTCCTCCGTGGTGGTGGGCGAGGTCAGAGCAGATGCCGGCGGGATAGCGCAGTCCGTGCGCGGTCGGAGTCAATGATCGGTCCTGGTCGGCAAGCAAGGATGTGCGTTCACCACCCTCCCGTGCGGTTACGGGTAGTGACCGATACCGTCCACCCCGCCGCCACGTACCATTAGACACGTACGCGCGTCTGACCTGGTCAACCACCCACACCTCGGGCCAGATTCAGGGCATGACCGCACCCTCCACGCCACGGCCACTACCCCAGCCCGTCACCGTACGTGTGTTCTCCCAGCGTTTCAGCTCCACCCCGCTGGGCGCCCGGCTGGCCCGGCACCTCACGATCGTCCAGCTCCACTCCTGGGGCGTCCCGCACACCGCCACCGTCTGCGACGCCGCAGCCATCGTCGCCGAGCTGGCCGCGAACGCCGTGACCCACGGGCGCGTACCCGGGCGGGACTTCGAGCTGCGGCTCTCCCTGCTCTGCGGCGCCGTGCGGATCGAGGTCTCCGACGCGCGGGGCAAGCGGCGCCCGCCCGGGCCGGAGCAGGTGGGCGGGCGGTCCGCGCCGGAGGGGGAGTCCGGGCGCGGGCTGCTTCTCGTCGACGAGTTGGCCGACCGGTGGGCGGTGCTGGACCGCGTGCCGGTCGGCAAGACGGTCCGCGCCGAGCTGGACCTGGGCGGGGACGCGTCGGCGGCGGCGGGTCGGCGCGCCTGGTCCGTACGACCGGAGTGACGTCGGCTCAACCGCTGTGGGAGGCCGAGCGGATGGCCCGCCAGCGGCGCAGGAAGAACCGTACGAACAGCACCTCCGCCACCACCGCGTAGACGGCGACGGCCGTCACCGCACCGGCCATCGCGAGATTCGGGCCCTTCTCCCCCACCCAGTCGACGAGGTAGTACCCGCCCAGCACCTCGCCGAGGACGCCCGTGCTCAGCATGAACAGCGAGGTCGCGACGTACGGGTAGCCCATGTGCGTGTTGGAGGAGATGAGCCGGGACTCCCACCCCACGTGGTCGGCGGCGCCCAGCAGCGCGTTGATCCGTCTCTCAATCTGCGCCACTCCCCGTCCGGCGCGCTGCGAGCGGTGGTACTCGCCCAGCCAGATCAGCAGGCTCGCCTTCGCCGCCGCCGGTACGAAGACGAGGCTGACCGGGATGAGCACGGCCGGTGACACGGAGGAGGTCAGCAGGGCCGCGAGGACGACCGCCAGCGAGGTGAACGCGAAGTTCATGATCTGGATGCGGTTGGTGATCGCCTGCAGGCTCTCCTGGCGCAGCGAGTTGTACTCGGCGAGCAGCGCGTTCATCGCGGCGGGGTTGGCGGGGTCGGCGCCCGTGCCGCGCTCGGCGGGACTCGCGGGACTTGCGGGACTCGCGGGACTAGCAGGACTTGCGGGACTTGCGGACTCGTCGCGGGGGCCCGGAACGGGCGGCGGAACATGGTCACCGGTGGGGGCGGCCTGGGGCATGTGACAGCTTCTCCAGCAACTGACTCGAAGGGTCGTCTACCGACGCCGCCAGGGAGAACTCCAGCGTCTCGAAGCCGAGTCCGGCGGCTCGGCGGAGGTGCGCCGGCCGGTCCTCGACGACGAGCGTACGGCCCGGATCGGTGGCGGCGGCGGCGGTCTCCAGCAGCCCGGGGCGCGTTCCCTTGCTCACCCCTGCGGTGCAGGAGAGGAAGACCAGCCCGGGGTCCACGAAGCGGGGCAGGTCGAGCGCCGCGGACTGCTTGGCGTACCAGAAGGTGGTGTTGTTCGAGACGATGCCGATCCGCCGGCCGGACGCCGCGGCGGCGGTCAGTATGCGGTCGGCCTCCGGGTGCGGCAGGAGCAGTTCCTCTTCGAGCGACCGGACGAACTCGCCGGTCAGCGGCGTCCGCAGGGCGGCGGACAGCTCGGCCCAGTAGCTCTCCTCGTCGGTCGCGGAGAGGCTGTACCGGGCCCACAGCTCCGTTCCCGCGGCCCGTACGTACTCCCGGTCGAGACCGCGGCGGTCCGCCAGCCCGGTGCCCGGGGTGAGCAGCAGGGACTCCCAGGGGTCGCAGAAGAGCACGTTGCCGAGGTCGAATAGCACGGCGGCGGCCGGGACCGGGGCTGGGACCGGGGATGGGGGTGGGGGTGGCGGGGACACGGGTTTCCTCTCGCGCCGAGGGGGCGGGCCGGCGTGGCCAGAAGCTAGCAGTGGTGGCTCACGGCGTCGGCCGGTTCGGCGAAGTCGCCGTCGCCCGGTAGGGCCGGAAGAAGGCGCGTAGCTCCTCCGCGTAGAGTTCCGGCTCCTCGAACGGCGCGAAGTGCCCGCCGCGGGCCGGCTCGGTCACGCGCACGACGTTCGCGGTGCGCTCCAGCCAGGCCCGCGGCGGGCGGGCGATGTCGCCGGGGAAGAGCGAGAAGCCGGACGGCACTTCGACCCGGCGGGCGAGCTGCGCGGGCGGAATCGCACCGTTCGCGCGGTACATGCGCATCGACGAGCCGATGGTGTTCGTCAGCCAGTAGAGCGTGATGTTGGTGAGGATCTCGTCCTTGGTGTACGAACGCTCGACGTCGCCGCCGCAGTCGCTCCAGGCCCGGAGCTTCTCGACGATCCACGCGGCGAGCCCGGCCGGCGAGTCGGTGAGCCCGAAGGCGGCGGTCTGGGGCTTCGTACGGTGCATGGCGGCGTAGGCGCCTTCGCTCGCGCCCCAGGCGGCGACGTCCTCGAACCAGGCGCGCTCTTCGGGGGCGAGGTCTGCGGGGTCGCCGGGCAGGACGGGCACGCCCGCGTCCGTACGGTGTACGGCCACGACCCGGTCCGGGTGGTCGAGCGCGAGGTAGCGGCTCACGTGGCTGCCGATGTCCCCGCCGGCCGCCCCGAACCGCGGGTAGCCGAGGACGCCCATGAGATCGGCCCACAGGCCGGCGACGGCGATGGAGTCGAGGGGCGGGCCGCCGGGGCGGTCGGAGTAGCCGTAGCCGGGCATGTCGGGCACCACCACGTCGAACGCGTCGGCGGGGTCGGCGCCGTGTGCCCCGGGATCGGTCAGGAGTGGGATGACCTTCGCGTAGCGCCAGAACGAGTCCGGCCAGCCGTGGCTGAGGACCAGCGGCAGGACGGGCCCGGTGCGCGTGGCGGCGCGGGCGTGTACGAAGTGGATCCCGAGGCCGCCGAGCCGGACCCGGAAGCGGGGGTGCCGGGCGAGCGCCGTCTCCTGCGCCGGCCAGTCGAACCCGTCCGCCCAGTATCCGGCGAGTTCGCGGAGATAGCCGAGGTCGGTGCCGAGCGACCACCCGGCGTCTTCGGGCGCGTCCGGCCAGCGGGTCGCGCGCAGCCTCGCGCGGAGGTCCGCCAGCGCTGCGGCCTCGGTGTGCGGGGTGAACGGCTCGGGGCGGGACGGAGCAGCCGGCATGGGACGCACCCTAGCGCCGCGCCCGCGGCGGATCCCGTACGGGCACGGGGCGCTGTTGCCGGAACGGCAAGCTTTCTCGCGGGATCGGGTGGTGTGTGCCGAGACTGGATCTCTACGCCAGTGAAAGGCAGGACCCCACCATGGCCACCGCCGCATCCCGCCGCAGGGACACCCCGCCGCCCCGCACCGGAGGCACCGAGGCCGCGACGCTCCGCGGGTTCCTCGACTACCTCCGGGCGTCGGTCGCCGCGAAGGTCGAGGACGCCCCGGAACCGCAGGTGCGGACGGCCGGAGTGGCGTCGGGTACGAACCTGCTGGGCCTGCTCCACCACCTCACGCACGTCGAGCGCGCGATGTTCCTCGGGGAGAAGGTGACCGACTGGCAGGCGACCTTCCAGGCCCCGGCGCAGGACTCCGTGGCGGAGGTCGTCGCCCGCTACCGCGAGGCGGTCGACCGCGCGAACCGGGTCCTCGACGGGTGCGAGGACCTGGGCGCGCAGGTACCGCGTCGGGGCGGCAAGGCGCCGAGCGTCCGCTGGGCGCTGACGCACATGATCGAGGAAACGGGCCGCCACGCGGGCCACGCGGACATCCTCCGCGAACAGATGGACGGCACGACGGGCCGCTGACCGGCGACACGAGCCGACACGAGCCGGGGCCCCGGGCGGCGGCGCTGCCCGGGGGGCAAGTCTGTTTCCGTCAGCCTGTTCCCTCGTCAGCTCAGGCGGTGGCGGACCCAGACGTTCGGCTCCACGTAGACCGCCCAGTTGTGGTCCGGCTCGCAGCGGACCGGGGCCAGGGCGCCCGGGACCGTCGTCCAGCCCTCCTGGTCGAAGGGGAGACCGGTCCAGTCCCGCCACTGCGGCAGCGTGCCGCCGATGACCATCGACGCCGGGGCCACCGGGTCGGGGGTGGCCACGGTGCCGCCGGCGCGGACGTGGACGCGGAGCCAGGGGTCGTGCGGGAGGCCGTCCTCGCGGGTGCGGGTGGCGTACTCGGGCATCGGGGTGTGCGGCTCGCGGTGCTTGGCGCTGGGGCGTACGGGGGCGACGACCTCGGTGAAGCCGCCGTCCACGGCGGCGGAGCGCATCGCGCCGAGCATGACGGCGGACAGTCCGCGACCCTGCTGCCCCGCGTCGACGGCGATCTCTATGGCGCTGACGGTGTCGGGCTCGACGCCGTACCGCTGGTCGTTGAACGCCCAGACGAGGACCTCGTCCCAGCCGCGGCCCGGCAGCGTGCCGTCGCGCCCCGCGCCGCGCAGCGCGAACGGCACGGCGAACGCGCGGGCGACCACCGCGCCGGAGTCGTCGGTGCCGACGTGCACGTGCTCCGGGAAGACCTCGGCGATGCGCTCGTGCAGGGCGGTCGCGACGTGGTCCTGGGTCATGAACACCGGCCAGGAGTCCGCCATGTCCCACAGCCGGGCGCGGAGTTCCGGACGTTCGGCGAGGCTGGTGACGCGGATCGGCTCCATGCGGCGGAGTGCAGCGAGGCGGGTCCAGCGGGGCGGGTCCAGCGAGGCGGGTCCAGCGAGGCGGGCGGCTCACCCCTTGCCGATGCCCAGCGTGTTCTCCGCCGGCAGCATCCCCGTCCCCAGCACCGTCACCCACGGCCCGCCGAGCAGCTCCGCCAGCCGCTCGGCGCCGGCCGCGCCGATCGCGCGCCACGGGGCCGTCGCCAGCTCATCCGTACGGCGCTCCACCGCCGCGCGCAGCGCCCGGCCGGCGGCCGTCGCGGCGCCGTCCTCCGTCACCAGCCCGCGGGCGGCGAGCCGCGAGCGGGCCGCGGTCCACTCGGCGTCGCTCCAGCCGCGGCTTGCGAAGGTCTCCTCGGACGCGGCGCCGACGGACGCGAAGGACACCAGCGACTCCACGGCGTCCAGGTCCGCGGTGAGCAGCGCCGCGAGGTGGCCGTCGCCGCGGTGCTCGCGGAGGATCGTCGCGGCGTGCCACAGCTGCAGGTGCGGCGGTTCGGGCCAGGGCAGCGCGGCGTTGGCGGCGGCGAGGGGGCGGCCGGCGGTGTGCGCGGCCTCGGCGGCGCGGCGGGCGAGCCGGGCGGCTTCGGCGAGCTCGGGGCCGTCGAGGCCGTCGAGGCCTTCGAGGCCGGCGGGGTCGTCGGGGTCCTCACCGAAGATCGACCGGTACGCGCGGTCGACGGCGCGTTCGCGGGCCGCGAGCACCTTCGCCGGGTCGGCGACGTCCCAGGCGACGGGGACGTAGCGGCCGACCATGGCGGGGTCGAAGCTGTAGAACGCCGCGGAGACGACGGCCTCGCCGACGGGGCCGAGGGGCGCGGCGCGCCAGGCGAAGTAGGAGGGCCAGCGGTCCCCGGTGGCGCCGGTGGCAATGCCGTAGCCGAGGGCGGCGGCTTCCTCGGAGGCTTCGGGCGCGTAGTAGAGGACGGCGTGCAGGGGTTCCAGCAGGTGCCAGAGCTGTCGTACGCGCTGGTGGCTCAGTTCTTCCGACATGGCGTGCTCCTTGCCCTCGTACCGCATCTTTCCATTGACTAGATTGCCTCGCCGACCCACAACTTGTCAATGGCTAGATACGTCGTGGAGGATGGGCCCATGACCGATCACCGTCCCGACCGCCCCTACCACCACGGCAATCTGCGCCGCGCCGTCCTCGACGCCGCGCTCGACGTCATCGCCGGCCAGGGCCCCGGCGCCGTCAGCCTCCGCGACCTCGCCCGCCGCGCGGGCGTCTCGCACGCGGCGCCGGCGCACCACTTCGGGGACCGGGCCGGGCTGCTGACCGCGGTCGCGACGGAGGGCAACGGGCTGCTCGCGGAGTCGCTGGAGGCGGCGGCGGACCTGGAGGACCTGGGGGTGCGCTACGTACGGTTCGCGCTGGCGCACCCGGCGCACTTCCAGGTGATGTACCAGCCCCACCTGCTGCACGCGGACACCCCCGAGCTGGCGGCGGCCCGCGACCGCGTCGACCGCACGCTGCGCGCCGCCATCGCCGCCCTCCCCGAGTCGCAGCGCGGCCCCGACCCGGAACCGGCCCGCCTGGCCGCCTGGTCGGCGGCCCACGGCTTCGCCACCCTGGCCCTCAGCGGCAGCCTGGACGCGGCTCTCGCCGGACGCGACGACCCGGCGGAGGTCTTCCGCGGGTTCACCCACCTGATGTTCAACTCCGCGTCGGGCTGAGCGCCCTATGGCTCCATGGGTACGGTGAGCCATATGAAGACGACCGTCGACATCTCCGACGCGCAGCGCACCGTGCTGGACGAGAGGGCCGGCCGTCCCGCCTTCGCCCTGCGGGACACCAGCGTGACGGGCGACGGTCTGCAGCGGGACGTGCGCGGGGCTGTGTGGGACGAGGTCCGTGACCTCGCCTACAGGGACCGGGCGTGAAGGCCCCCGACACCAACGTGCTCGTCTACGCCCAAGCCGCCGGTTCCCCGCATCCGGGTGCGCAACCGCCTCGGCGGGGAAGGCCCGTAAAGCCTTCTAGCGCTGCGCCGCAGGCTTGTGCGCGGAGAAGGTCAGGCGGTCCCCCACGCGGAGGCTGATGTCGACGTAGCCCAAGGTCTGCAGGCGCACCAGGAACGCCGCCGGTTCCACCGGGTTGTAGGTGTCGCCCTCGTGGAACTCGTGCAGCGACGTGCTCGGCAGGCTGTCGGCGCCGACGAGTACGCCGCCCGGCCGCAGGACGCGCAGGATCTCCGCGAGCAGGCGGTTCTGAAGCGCCGCCGTCGGCACATGGTGCAGCATCGTGAACGACGCCGCGGAGTCGAAGGAGCCGTCGCCGAACTCCAGCGCGGTCCCGTTCCCGTGGCGGACCACGACGTTCGTCCCGGCATAGCGGTCGGCAAGGCGTGCGGCCGCCCCGGCCTCGACCTCGACGGCCACGAGACGGTCGACCCGGGTGCGCAGCCACTCGGTCGCGGCACCGGGCCCGGGCCCGACCTCAAGCAGATCCCTCCCCAACTCAGCACGGGCGACTGCGTCGGGAAGCACGTCCTTCTGGAGGTGCGCGGCCCACTCCGGGCTCGCGCACAGCTCTGCGTGGTTGCTGTTCATGACGGCAACGCTAGAGAGCCGCGGCACCGTCAGCGCGTTCGTCGCGGCTTTCCGGCGCGAGACCGGTGTCACGCCGGGCGCGTACTTCCGCACCCGGCGATAGCGCTCCATGTCGTTCGCCGCGGCTACGAGTCCAGGACCGTCGTCAGCAGTTCCCCCACCCACGCCAGCAGTTCGCGGCCCTTCAGCGGCTGCGCGCCGAGCTGCTTCGGCTTCGGGCGGTCCACCAGGATCTGGTTCAGCGCCGGCTTCACCACCGCGCCCGGGTACAGCCGCTTCAGCCGCAGCTCCTGCGACTCCCGCAGCGTCACCGGGCTGAAGCGGATGCGCGAGCCCTGCAGCGTGACGTCCGCGACGCCGCAGGCGCGGGCCAGCATGCGCAGGCCGGCGACCAGCAGCAGGTTCTCCACCGGCTCCGGCAGCGGGCCGTAGCGGTCGGTCAGCTCCTCGCGGACCGCACGGACGTCGTCCTCCGCGGTGGCGGAGGCGATCGCGCGGTACGCCTGGAGGCGCAGCCGTTCGCCCGGAGCGTAGTCGTGCGGGACGTGGGCGTCGACCGGCAGCTCGATCTTGACCTCCGGCGGCGGCGCCTCCGCTGCCTTTCCGTCGGCACCCTCCAGGGTCGCGCGGTAGTCGGCGACGGCCTCGCCGACCATCCGGACGTACAGGTCGAAGCCGACGCCCGCGATGTGCCCCGACTGCTCGCCGCCCAGCAGGTTGCCCGCGCCGCGGATCTCCAGGTCCTTCATCGCCACGTACATGCCGGCGCCCATCTCCGTGTGCTGGGCGATCGTGGCGAGCCGTTCGTGCGCGGTCTCCGTCAGCGGCTTCTCGGGCGGGTACAGGAAGTACGCGTAGCCCCGCTCGCGGCCACGGCCGACCCGGCCGCGCAGCTGGTGCAGCTGGGAGAGGCCGAAAGTGTCGCCGCGTTCGACGATGAGGGTGTTGGCGTTGGAGATGTCGATGCCGTTCTCGACGATCGTCGTGGAGACCAGCACGTCGAACTTCTTCTCCCAGAAGTCGACGACCACCTGCTCCAGCGCCGACTCCGACATCTGCCCGTGCGCCGTGGCGACCCGCGCCTCCGGCACGGCCTGCCGCAGCCGGGAGGCGGCGCGGTCGATGGACTCCACCCGGTTGTGGATGTAGAAGACCTGGCCCTCGCGCAGCAGTTCGCGGCGGATGGCGGCGCCGATCTGCTTCTCCTCGTACGGGCCGACGAAGGTCAGCACCGGGTGCCGCTCCTCCGGCGGCGTGGTGATCGTCGACATCTCCCGGATGCCGGTGACCGCCATCTCCAGCGTGCGCGGGATGGGGGTGGCGGACATCGTCAGCACGTCGACGTTGGCGCGCAGCTTCTTCAGCTGCTCCTTGTGCTCCACCCCGAAGCGCTGCTCCTCGTCCACGATGACCAGGCCCAGGTCCTTGAACCGGGTGTCGGACGAGAACAGCCGGTGCGTGCCGATGACGATGTCGACGGATCCCTCGCGCAGCCCGTCGACCACGGCCCTGGCCTCGGCGTCCGTCTGGAACCGGGACAGCGCCCGGACCACCACGGGGAACTGCGCGTACCGCTCGGAGAACGTGCCCATGTGCTGCTGCACCAGCAGCGTCGTCGGTACGAGGACGGCGGCCTGCTTGCCGTCCTGGACCGCCTTGAACGCGGCGCGCACCGCGATCTCCGTCTTGCCGTACCCGACGTCGCCGCAGACGAGGCGGTCCATCGGCACCGGCTTCTCCATGTCCTCCTTCACTTCGGTGATGGTGGACAGCTGGTCGGGCGTCTCCACGTACGGGAAGGCGTCCTCCAGCTCGCGCTGCCAGGGGGTGTCCCCCGCGAAGGCGTGGCCGGGGGCGGCCATGCGCGCGGAGTACAGCCTGATGAGGTCGGCGGCGATCTCCTTGACGGCCTTCTTCGCCCGGGACTTGGTCTTCGCCCAGTCGGAGCCGCCGAGGCGGTGCAGCGTGGGGGCCTCGCCACCGACGTACTTGGTGACCTGGTCGAGCTGGTCGGTGGGGATGTACAGCCGGTCGCCGGGCTGGCCGCGCTTGGCGGGGGCGTACTCCACCAGCAGGTACTCGCGGGTGGCGCCCTGGACCGTGCGCTGCACCATCTCCAGGTAGCGGCCGACGCCGTGCTGCTCGTGCACGATGTAGTCGCCGGCCTGCAGCGTCAGCGGGTCGATCTGCTTGCGCCGCCGCGCGGGCATCCGCGCGCCGTCGCGGCCGGCGGTCTTCTGCCCGGACAGGTCGGTCTCGGTGAGGACCGCGAGCTTCAGGTCCGGGGCGACGAAGCCGTGGTCCAGCTCGCCGCACGAGACGTGCACGACGGACGGCGCGAGCGCGTCCGGGCCGAGGTCCGCGTCGAGGCGGGCGGCGATGCCCTCGCCGCCGAGCACCTCGGCGGTGCGCTGCGCGGGGCCGTGGCCCTCGGTGAGATAGACCACGCGCCAGCCGTCGGCGAGCCAGCCCTTGGTGTCGGCGAGCGCGCGGGCGGTGTCGCCGCGGTAGACCTCCGGGGCGTGCAGCCCCAGCTCCAGCGATGGGGCCTCCCCGGGCCCCCAGGGCCCAGGGGACTCGTCCTCCAGCTCCGCGTCGGCGGAGAAGGGACTGACCGACCACCACATCATGCCCAGGTCGCGCGCGTGTTCGCGGACGTCGGCGATGCCCCACAGCGACGCCCGGCCCAGCAGCTCCAGGTCGATCGGCGCCTCGCCTCCCCCATAGCCTTCGGCATGGGAGGTACCCCCACCCGCCGACGCGGCCCACGACGCCTGGAGGAACTCCTGCGAGGTGGCGACCAGGTCCGCGGCGCGGGTGCGCACCCGCTCGGGGTCGCAGGACACCGCCATGCTGCCGGACGGCAGCACGTCGAGCAGCAGCTCCATGTCGTCGACGAGGACGGGCGCCAGGGACTCCATGCCCTCCACCGCGATGCCCTCGGCGATCTTCCCGAGCAGCTCGCCGAGCTGCGGGTGCCGTACGGCGAGGTCGGCGGCCCGGGCCCGTACCGACGCGGTCAGCAGCAGCTCGCGGCAGGGCGGCGCCCACAGGCCGTGCTCGGCGACCTCCAGGGAGCGCTGGTCGGCGACCTTGAAGTAGCGGATCTCCTCGATGTCGTCGCCCCAGAACTCCACCCGCAGGGGATGCTCCTCGGTGGGCGGGAACACGTCGAGGATCCCGCCGCGCACCGCGAACTCGCCGCGCTTCTCCACCAGCTCCACCCGGCTGTACGCGGCCGCCCCCAGCGCCTGCACCGTCTCCTCCAGGTCGGCGGTCTGGCCGCTGCGCAGCGCCACCGGCCGAAGCTCGCCGAGCCCCTTGACCTGGGGCTGCAGCACGGAGCGTACGGGCGCGACGACGACGGAGACGGGGCCGGTGGCCGGGTCGTCCGGATCCGGGTGCGCCAGCCGGCGGAGCACGGCGAGGCGGCGGCCGACGGTGTCGGAGCGGGGTGACAGCCGCTCGTGCGGCAGGGTCTCCCACGCCGGGTACTCCACGACGGCGTCCTCGCGGCCCGGCGGCATCAGCGAGCGCAGGGCGGCGGCCAGGTCCTCGGCCTCGCGTCCGGTGGCGGTGACCGCCAGCACGGGCCGCCGGGTACGGGCGGCCAGCGCCGCGAGCGCGAAGGGGCGGGCAGCGGGCGGGCCGACGAGGTCGACCTGGGGCCGGGCGCCGCCGTCGGCGGCCGTCACCGCCTCGGCGAGGGCGGGGTCGCGGACGACGGCGTCGAGCAGGCCGTGCAGGCTCATGGGGACAATCCGCTCCGGGTGTGAGCTGGTGACTGGGCAGAGGGCTGGCTGGCAGAGGGCTGGCTTGGCAGGCAGCTCGCATGGGCAACGCGAACGGCCCGAGACGGCGAACGCCCCGGGGGTCTCCAGCGTACGACGCCGCGCCGACACCCCGCTGCCGCGGCGGCCCACATCGGCCACCACCGACCCGCCCCCGCCGGCCCCGCCGCATCCGCCGGCCCCGCTCCCCCGCGCCGCCGGACCCGCCCCGCCCCGTGCCGTACCCCCACGCCCCGCCCCCGAGCCGGAACCCGCAGCTACCGCCGCGGAACCCCGACCCCCGCCCCGTACCACCCCCGCACCCCCCTAAGGGCCCGCCGGGGCCCGAAAGCAGGGGCCGGGCCCTCCGCGCGGCCGACGGGACCGGCCGCCGCGCTTTCTAGCCTGGTCAGGCCGGTCGACGGCGGGAAGCCAGCGGGATAACGGGGGGCCGGCGGGGGTCCTTCCCCAGTACGGAGGTGGGGATACCCCCACACCGGATACGGCGCCAGGCACCAGGGATTTCACGGCTCCCGCTCACCAGACTCATAAGCACGACGGACAGGTTCCGCAGACGAATCCGCAGACGAAGGAGACACCACAGTGACCACGGCTGTAGCGACGCGCACGGCCGTCGCCGCACGAGCGCGACAGGTGACCAAGGCGTACGGCTCGGGGGAGACGCGGGTCCTCGCTCTCGACAATGTCGATGTGGACATCGCCCGGGGCCAGTTCACCGCCATCATGGGGCCCTCAGGCTCCGGCAAGTCGACCCTCATGCACTGCCTCGCCGGCCTCGACACGGTGACGGCGGGCCGCATCTGGATCGACGAGACCGAGATCACCGGGCTGAAGGACAAGAAGCTGACCCAGCTGCGGCGCGACCGCGTGGGCTTCATCTTCCAGGCGTTCAACCTCCTGCCCACCCTCAACGCCATCGAGAACATCACGCTGCCCATGGACATCGCCGGCCGCAAGCCCGACCGCGAATGGCTGCGCCGCGTGGTGGAGACCGTGGGCCTCGCCGACCGGGTCAAGCACCGCCCGAGCCAGCTCTCCGGCGGCCAGCAGCAGCGCGTCGCCGTGGCCCGGGCGCTCGCCTCCCGGCCCGAGATCATCTTCGGCGACGAGCCGACCGGCAACCTCGACTCCCGCTCCGGCGCCGAGGTCCTCGGCTTCCTGCGCCGCTCCGTGGACGAGCTGGGCCAGACGATCGTGATGGTCACCCACGACCCGGTCGCCGCCGGCTACGCCGACCGCGTCCTCTACCTCGCCGACGGCCGCATCGTCGACGAGATGTGGAACCCCACCTCCGAGCAGGTCCTCGACCGCATGAAGTCCTTCGACACCCGGGGCCGGGTGGCGTGAGATGACCGTCGTCAAGACCTCGATGCGCAACTTCTTCTCCCACAAGGGACGTATGGCGCTCTCCGCCGTCGCCGTCGTGCTGTCGGTGGCGTTCGTGTGCGGCACGCTCGTCTTCTCCGACACCATGACCACCACCTTCGACCGGCTGTTCAACGCCTCCGCCTCCGACGTGCGCGTCAGCCCCAAGGCGGCGAACAACGACGACAACGAATGGGGCCGCAAGCCGCAGCCGACGCTGCCGGCCGCGGACCTGGCGCGCGTCGAGAAGGTCGACGGCGTCGAGTCCGCGGACGGCGAGGTGTCCAACGACGCCATCACCGTCGCCGACGCCGACAACGACAACCTCGGCTCCGACACCGGCGCCCCCACCATCGGCACCAACTGGGACCGGCGGGAGCTGACGACCGCCGAGATCACCACCGGCCACGAGCCGCGCGGCCCCACCGAGGTCGTCATCGACGCCGACGCCGCCGACAAGCACGGCGTGGAGATCGGCGACAAGATCCGTACGATCGCCGACCCCGGCTCGTTCAGCTCCGAGGTCGTCGGCATCGCCACCTTCAAGATGACCAACCCCGGGGCGACAGTCGTCTACTTCGACAACGCGACCGCGCAGAAGAAGCTCCTCGGCAAGGAAGGCGTCTACTCCTCGATCAACGTCACCGCCGCCGCCGGCGTGACCAACGACGAGCTGAAGGCCAACGTCAAGAAGGTCGCCGCCGACTTCACCGACCCCATCAAGGTGCAGACGAAGGACGAGGTCGTCGAGGAGAACAAGGACGACCTCGGCGGCTTCCTCGACGTCATGAAGTACGCCATGCTCGGCTTCGCCGGCATCGCCGTCCTCGTCGGCATCTTCCTCATCGTCAACACCTTCTCCATGCTCGTCGCCCAGCGCACCCGCGAGCTGGGTCTGCTACGGGCCATCGGCGCCGGCCGCCGCCAGGTCAACCGCTCCGTGCTCGTCGAGGCGCTGCTCCTCGGCGTCGTCGGCTCCGTCCTCGGCGTCGGCGCGGGCATCGGCATCGCCGTCGGGCTGATGAAGCTCATGGGCGCGGTCGGCATGGAACTCGACACCTCCGACCTCACGATCAACGCCGCCACCCCGATCACCGGCATCGTCCTCGGCGTCGTCGTCACCGTCCTCGCGGCGTGGCTGCCGGCCCGCCGGGCCGGCAAGGTCTCCCCGATGGCCGCGCTGCGCGAGGCCGGCACGCCGGGCGACCGCCGGGCCGGTGCCGTACGGACCGCGCTGGGCCTGGTCCTCACCCTGGCCGGCGGCGGGCTGCTGTTCCTCACCGCTCGGGCCGGCGAGGCCGCGGACGGCGCGATGTACCTCGCGGGCGGCGTGCTGCTGTCCCTGCTGGGCTTCATCGTCTTCGCGCCGGTGCTGGCCGGGCTGCTGGTACGGGCCCTCGCGGCCGGCGTGCTGCGGATCTTCGGTCCGGTGGGCCGGATGGCGGAGCGCAACGCACTGCGCAACCCGCGCCGTACCGGGGCGACCGCCTCGGCGCTGATGATCGGTCTTGCGTTGGTCGCGTGCCTGTCGGTGGTCGGGTCCTCCATGGTCGCCTCGGCGACGGAGGAGCTGGACAAGTCGGTGGGCGCGGACTTCATCATCCAGTCCGACATGGGCCAGCCGATCGTGCCGGAGGCGGCGAAGGTCCTCGACGAGGCCCCGCACATGGAGCACGTCACGCACTACAAGGCGCTGGGCGCCGACCTGACGACGCCGGACGGCGAGACGGAGAAGGAGTACAGCCTGACCGCCGCGAACAAGACGTACGCGCAGGACCTCCGTACAGAGACCGTGCACGGCGAACTGTCCGACGCGTACAAGAAGAACAGCATGTCCGTCGGCGAGGACTTCGCGAAGGAACACGGGCTGAAGGTGGGCGACACCCTCACCGCCGACTTCGAGGACGGCGGCACGGCGAAGCTGACGCTGCGCGCGATCACCACCTCCGACACGACGCTCGACTCGGGTGCGGCGTACCTGAGCCTGGGCACGGCGAACGACCACATCAAGCCGGGCGACATGCCGCGCAACGAGATCATGTTCGGCAAGGCGGCGGACGGCCAGGAGGAGGCCGCGTACGCGGCGCTGAAGAAGGCGATGGACCCGTACCCGCAGTACAAGGTCCGGGACCAGACCGACTTCAAGCAGGAGCTGAAGGACCAGGTGGGCCAGATGCTCAACCTCGTCAACGGGCTGCTGGCGCTGGCGATCATCGTGGCGGTCCTCGGCGTCGTCAACACCCTCGCCCTGTCGGTGATCGAGCGCACCCGGGAGATCGGGCTGGTGCGGGCCATCGGGCTGTCGCGCCGGCAGCTGCGCCGGATGATCCGGCTGGAGTCCGTGGTGATCGCCCTGTTCGGCGCGCTGCTCGGGCTCGGGCTCGGGATGGCGTGGGGGACCGCGGCGCAGCAACTGCTGGCGCTGGAGGGCCTGAAGGTGCTGGACATCCCCTGGCCGACGATCGGGGTGGTGTTCGCGGGCTCGGCGATCGTCGGGCTGTTCGCGGCGCTGGTGCCGGCGTTCCGGGCGGGCCGGATGAACGTCCTGAACGCCATCGCGACCGAGTAGCGGCGGTACGCGGTGGAAAGGGGGGCCCGGCGGACCTTGGTGGGCGTCGCCGGGCCCCGTGCCCGTTCCCGGTACGGGGGTGCCGGTCACGGGCGGCCCGTGACCGGTACGGGGGCAGCGGTCACGGGCGGTCGGTGGAGAGCGGTCGGTGGAGAGCGGGCCGCGAGAGCGGGCCGCGGAGTGCGGCCTGCGGAGAGGCGCCGGCTACGGCGTCCAGACGATCGGCTCGTCCTCGTAGTCGTCCTCGTTGTACGAGGCGCCGGCGACGGCGGCGCCCGGCCCGGCGCCCTGCACCCGCTTCGTCTCGTACGTGGCGCCGGCCTCGGCGAACTCGTCGGGCGCCTGGCCCTCCTCGCAGCCCTCGACGTCCGCGCCGAAGACCGTCGCCCCCGGGTCGCCGCCGTCCGCGGTGGTGCCCCGCAGGTTCGGCGGGTACGAGCCGCCGAGGTCGCTGCCGTCCGCGTTCTCGATCGTGTACTCGACGCAGAACGGCGTGATGTCCGCGTCGCCGTTCTCCCCGAGGGCCGCGTCGAAGGCCGCCTTGTCCACGTCCGACACACCGGTCACGGTGATCCCGACGTGGCCGTCGGCGCCCGCCCCGTCGTACGGGACGACCGCGGTCTCGCCGATCTTCAGCTTCGTACCCGGCGGCGTCACCTCGACCTCCTTCGGCGCGGCGGCCGGGCTCTCCTCCTCGATGCCCTCCGGCCCCGACTCCGGCTCGGGGGAGACGCCCTGCGAGGTCTCGGACTCCCGATCCGCCGCGGAGGAGTCGTCGTCAGAGCAGCCCGCAAGGGCAAGCGCGGCGGAGCTGACCAGCGCCAGCACTGTCATGCGAGTTCGGTTCACTTCGGTGATGCCTTTCGGAAATGCGCGGTGCCGCGCGGTCTCCCGCGGGTCGGGGCACGACAGGTATGCGTGAAGGACACGAGCGGTGCCGCGCACGCATATTCGTGTCCCGACCCACGGTTGCACCCCGCGTCGCGGAATGTCATTGACGCTCTGAGCACACTTTCTTGACGATGCGTGCACTGCGACGGGGTGTGCGCGTCTCGTGCTCCAGGCTCGGGTGCCTGCCTCGTGGGGGCAGAGGGGGTGGACCGCGGGTCGGCGTTGCGGTGCCGGGGGCGTGGACCGTGGTGGACGCTCCGGGGCGTGGACCCGGACCGCGGGCGCCAGTCGTCCGGTGCCCTAGTCGTCCGCGTGCGGCGAGGGGCCGGGGACCGTGCCCGTACCCGTGCCCGTGGCCGCTTCCGGGTCCGGGTCCGGGTCCGGGTCGGCGGCGGGGGCGCGGCCGGTCATCGCCGTGAGCGTCGCGCGGACGTGCTCCATGTGCGCCGTCAGCTCCTCGCGGCGGACGTCCGCGTCGCGCAGCGCGCGCTGCGTGTCGCGTTCGATCTGCTCCGCCTGCCGCACCGCCTCCGCCACCAGCTCCGCACCTTGCGCCTCCGCCTCGTCGCCGCAGCGGCGCGCGTACGCCTGCGCCTCGGCGTGCGCCGCCTGCTGCTCGGCGAGGTGGGCCTCGGCACTGCGGGTGCGGGTGTCGAGGACGGCGTCGATGGCGTGCCGGCGTTCGCGTACCTCCTCGTCCAGCTGCCGCGCCGCGGAACCGCATTCGTGGCGGGCGTCGTCGAGCATCGCCGCCGTGCGGCGCTTCACCTCCGCCAGGGCCGCCGCCGCCTCGCCCGCGGTGTCCTCGACCGCCGCGTGCGCGGCGGCGAGGAGGTCGGCGGCCTCCTGCTCGGCCGCGCCGATGGCGCCGCGCAGCCGGGCCTCGGCCTCCTCGCGCAGCGCCAGGGCCGCCCGGCGGGTGTCGGCGGTGGTCTCCTCGACGTACCGGCGCATCTCGGCGCGCGCCCGGCGCAGCTCCTCCGCGGCGGTGCCGCGGAGTTCGGCGGCCTCGTCCTGGGCGAGGTGCAGGATCTCCTGCGCGCGGACGCCCAGTTCCGCGTACGTCTGCTCCTTGACCTGCGCCAGCTCACCGGAGAGCCGGTCGAGTTCCTGGCTCAGCTCGCGCTCCAGGACGGTGAGGCGGGCGGCCCGCTCCCAGGCGGAGTCGCGCTCCTCGCCCACGCGGGTCACCGCGGCGTCCACTTGGTCGACGCGGTAGCCGCGACCACCGCGTACGGTGTCGAAGCCCCGAGTCGACGTCTTCACGGCGCCCATGTGATGAGCTCCTCTCGTCCCCGGCCGACTGTCGGCGCTCATCCTTCAGGACCCGCGCGAATCGGTCCAATCAGACACCTGCCCCTTTCAGGTGGTCATCGGTTGAAGAACATAAAAAACGACCCCACCGGGAGGCCGGTGGGGCCGTTTCGCGGACGAGTCGTACCGCGGCCGAGTCGTACTACGGATAAGTCGTACTGACGAGTCTTACTACAGAAGGCCGTCCCAGAGCTGTTCGAGGACGACCGACCACCAGTGGTCGGGACCCTCCAGCGCCGCCGGGTCGATCGCCACCAGCTGCGACTGGAAGTCGACCGTCCAGCGGCCCGCCTGGTCCGGGGTGAGCCCGAAGCGCAGCCGCCACATCTGGCCGAGCAGCGCCAGGCAGCGCACGAACTCCGGCAGCCCCGTGTTCACGAACTGCGGCGGCGCACTGCCGCCGCCGGGAGCCGCCTCCAGCGGCACGGCGACGATGTGCGCCGTGCCGTACTGCACGCAGAGCTGCCGACCGAAGTCGTTGCCCATGACGAGGTACGAACCGGCGTCCGACGCCGGCTGCACGCCCCGCTCCGCCGCCAGCTCCGCCAGCGTCGGCACCGGCCGGCCGGGCTGGGCCTGCCCCCAGAAGAACGGGCCGAAGTCCATCGGCAGCCCCGCCCAGACGAGGGTCTGCCCCACGATATCCGGCACGCCCTGGCGGGCCACGGCACGCTGGTCGTAGCGGAACACGCCCTGCGGGCCGAACGCCTGGTACAGCTCGTGCCCCAGCGCCTCCGGCGGCAGCGGCGGCAGCACCGGGACCTGCCCGGGCGGCGGCAGCGGCACGCGCTGCGGACGCGGGCGGGCCGGACCGTCGGCGACCTGGTGCAGCTCGCCCTGGTGCTCGATGAGCTGCTGCATGCCCAGTTGGCGGGAGGCGTGGTCCCGGCCGTAGGAGGCGGTGTGGCTCAGCCGCACTTGCGGCCAGGTCTCGCGGATCATGCGCGAGCAGTAGCCGCCGGGCAGATCGCAGGGCTCCAGCTCGGTGTGCAGCTCCAGGACCTGCTGCGGGGGTACGCCCATGCCGCGCAGCTCGTGCAGGATCTGCCACTCGGGGTGCGGGGTGCCGGGCGCGGAGCGGCGCATGACCTGCTGTTCGGAGCCGTCCTGGGCGCGGTAGCGGAGAACGGCGAGGTAGCCGGGGCCGACGGTGGGGACGCCCGGGGGCGGATAGCCGTAGCCGGGGGGCGGGGGTCCGGCCGGGTTCTGGCCGACGGGGGCGGGGGGCGGCATGCCGGGGGCTCCGGGGGCGGGGGCGCCCGGCGGGAAGGGGGCGGCTCCGGGGGCTCCCGGAGGCGCGCCGGGGGCGCCCGGGGCGCCGGGGGGCGGGGCCAGGCCGGCGGCGGGGGGCGGGGGTGCGCCGGGGGCGCCGGGTGCTCCAGGTGCGCCGGGGGCGCCGGGTGCTCCGGGAGCTGCAGGCATTCCGGGCGCGCCGGGAGCTGCAGGCATTCCGGGGGCGCCCGGGGCGCCGGGGGGCGCGGGTGCGCCGCCCGGCGCGGCGCCCGGGTCGACCTGCGACACGAGTTGGGTCGGAATGTACGCGTTGCCGGCGCCCGGGGCGCCGGGCGCCGACGGCGGAGGCGGCGCCGAGGACCCGGTGCCGCGCCCGGCCCCGGGCGTACCGGGGGCGCCGGGCGGCGGCGGTACGCCCTGCCCGGCGGGGTTCCGCTTGCCCTTGGGCGGGGGCGCGAGCGGGGTGGCCTTGCTGGTGGCCTGCTCGGCGATGTCGGCGGCCCCGCCGCCGGACCCGCCGGCGGGGGGCGGGGCGGCGGGAGCGGCGCTCTGAGCGCCGGGGGCTCCGGGTGCACCGGGTGCACCGGGTGCGCCGGGGCCTCCCGGGGCGCCGGGCGCCGAGGGCGGGCCGGGCGGCACCGGGGCGCCGGGGGGCGGCACGGGGCCGCCGCCCGGAGCGGGCGGAGCGCCGGGGGCGCTTGGGGCGCCAGGTGCACCGGGGGCTCCCGGCGTGCCTGGGCCTGGGACACCTGGGGCTCCCGGCGCCGGCGCGGCGGGCGGGGTGCCCGGCGCGCCCGGGTAGCCACCGGAGCCGGGCGCCGGCGGGGCGCCGGGGCCCGGGGATGGCGTACCGCCGGGGGCCGGCGGAGCACCGGGGGCCGAGGGCGGGCCGGGCTGCGCCGGCGCGCCGGGGGCGGGCGCCGGAGCGCCCGGAGCGCCGGACGGGGTGCCCGGGGCGCCGGGGTAGTTGCCGGAGCCGGGGGCGGGCGGGGCGCCCGCGCCCGAGTGCAGGCCGCCGGGGGCGCCCGGGGCGCCGCCCGGCACGCCGGGGTAGCCGCCCGAGCCGGGCGGGGGCGGGTACGGGCCGCTCGGCGGCGGGGTGTCCGGAAGCTGCGCCGACAGGACCGTCTCCGGCAGCGGCACGGAGGCCGCGTCGTCGCCGCCGCGCGAGTTGGTGTCGTTCCACGGCGTCGCCGCCGGCGCCGCCGCCGCGGGCGCGGTCGGGTCCACCCGCGGACCCACCGAGCCGGACGGCGCCGCCGACGCACCCGGGCCGCCCGCCGCGTACGGCGAACCGGACCCGCCCGGCGCCGACGGCGTACCGGAAGACCCCGATCCGTACGGCGAACCGGAACTCGCACCCGCACCGGAGCCCGACGGCACCGAGGCACCGCCCGGCTCACCCGACGGCCCCGCGTGCCTACCCCTCGACCCCGAAGACCCCGCAGAACCCGCAGACCCAGAAGAACCCGAGCCGCCACGGCGCGGAATCCCGATCTGATCCGCCGCCTCCTGCAGCCACTCCGGCGGCGTCAACAGGAACGACGTCGCCCCCAGATCGACCCGCTCACCCGGCTGCGCCCCCCGCGGCGCCACCGCCTCCTCGCCGCCGTACTCCTCCTCGTAGCGCCGGATCACCTCACCGACCGGCAACGCCGGCCACAGCGTCGTATCGCCCGAGTCACGGGCGATGACCAGCCGCGCCCCCGAACCCTCCGGCTCTCCCCCGCCGGCCGGGATCTCGGCCCAGGCCACGAAGCCCAGCTCGAACTCCCGCACCTTGACCTCGCGCCGCCGCTGCTCCGGCACGCCACCATTGATCCACGAGTCGGCGCGCTCCTGCGCCTGTGCGAAGGTGACCACTACGCCTTCACCCCTCCACCGGCACGGCGCGCGCGAAGCCGCCGTCCACCATCAGATTCGCCACGGTCTCCAGCTCCGGCGGGCCGCCGACCAGCCGGTCCAGGAAAGCGTCGAAGTCCTCCCCGCAGAACAGCAGCAGCCGCTCCACCCGCTCCTCGATCGACCAGCCCGCGTCGCCCTGGTCCCGCGCGTCGTCGTACGGGCAGAACCACACACTGCCGCGCCTGCGGCCCTTCGTCTTCAGCGCCAGCACCCCACCCTGCAGGAACGCCACGCCCAGATAGTCCTTCGTCAGATGGTCCCGCAGACACTTGTTGACGTAGACCAGATCGTTGACCGCCGCCTCGTCCCGCACCGTGAAGAACGGCTGGTCCACCAGCAGCCCCAGCTCCGGATCCAGCGCCGCACCGACCGGCGCACAGCCCCCCGCCGCCTTCAGGAAGTCGCGGTACGCCCCCGGCAGCCCGTAACCGAGATCCTCCTCGATGCCCAGGACCTGCTCCTCCGTGACCGCCGCACCGTCACGCGGCAGCGTGAAGTGCACCGGCCGCGTCTCCTGCAACGGACGGGTGCCCCGCTTGTCCTGGTCAACGGCCGCGGTGGCCAGCCCGCCATGGTGGCGCAGCAGCGCCTTCACATCGGCCGGCACCAGCTCCATCCGGCGCGTCCCGGCGACGTGATGCCACGTCCAGCCGTGCGGCGTCGCCGACGGCGGCAGCGTCGACCACAGCTCGTGGCCCTGCGCGCGCAGCGCCGCGTTCGCCGACACGTAGTCCGTCAGCCGCAGCTCGTCGATGCCGAAGCCCTCCGGCGGCTCGGCGATCTCCGCCGCCGCCCGCGCGTACGGGGAGAAGTCCGGATAACCGTCGGCGTCGACCCGAACGCCACGGGGGTGTCTGGCAGCCCGGACGGGGTCCGGGAAGTTCACGACCTGCCCGGCGTATGCCGCGTTCGGCGGTGCGGCGGTCGTTCCTCGCCGACCTGACGTCATCGCGTATGCCCCCTGCCGTTGGTCTCCGTCGAAACACAGCCTATGGGGTGCCGTGGCCGCCGGTCCCGCCCTGGTCAGACAGCGCCCCGGCAAGCGGCGTGATCTGCTCCGCAATGACGGACTTGCCCAGCACCGAAGCAGCAACCGAGCAGCACCGCAGTAGCGCCGGAGCACCACACGGGGCGTGCACACGCCGGTACAGAAGGCATCCCGGGTGGCGTGTCGTACGTATGTGGCAAGCTGGACGACGCGAGACAGCGGAGTTTCACGGGGGAGGCTCTTACCGCTATGCACGCACGCTCAGACACAGCAGATCCGCTCGCCAGCGGCGATCCATACGGCGGTATGGGCAGCCCCTTCGGCGACACGGACACACCGTACGGACACATGGAAACGGACATGGGAACGGGGACGGGCCCGGCGGCCGACCCCCGCGCCGACTGGCGCGACGCGGCGCCCGGCGACGGCGCGCCCCGCCTCACCAGGCGGCGCGACGGCGTCCTGCCGGCCGTCGGCGCCGCCCTCTCGGTCCGCGGCCAGACCCTGACCTGCACGGCGGGCCGGGCCGACCAGGGCCCCCTGCTCCACCCGCTCGTCCAGGACTTCCTCGACACGCTCACCAGCAGCCGCCGCGAGCGGTTCACCGGACGCTGCCCCGAAGCCGTGCTGCTCTCGCGGCACCTCGCCGCCGTCGAAGCCGGCCGCGGCAAACGCGCCGCGCGCAGACCACTGTCCGCGGGAGAGGCCCGGCGAGCCCTGAAAAACGCCAAGATCACCGCCCGGCACATCCGCGAGGACGGCGACCCCCTGCACGGGCGGTACGCACCACCGTGCCGCTCCTGCACCGCCCTCCTCACCCACTTCGGCGTGCGCACCGTCGGCGACGCGCACGCCAGGGACTGAACCGTGGTCCCCACGGACCCGCGCGACCCGGCCGCGCACCACACGCGCTTCCCCGTCGAAGTCGACAGCGCACTGCGCGCGGCCGGCTGGGAACCGGGCCGATGGGACATAGTGCAGGCCGAAAGCTGGGCCGACGCGCTACGGGCACACGTGTCACCCGGCGGCCATCTGCACGCGGTGTTCCCCGCGGCGGTCGAGGCGTGGGCGGAATTCGGCGGTCTACGCGTCGTCGGCGAAGGCCCCGGCCGCCAACTGGGCCCCGCCGACCTGCACGTCGACCCCATGCACGGCCTCCACCTGACCCGGACCCTCGCAGACCTGGGCCGGGCGCTGCAGACCGAGCTGTGCCCGCTCGGCGCCGAACTGGCCCCCGACGGCAGCACGGCACAGGCGGTGCTCGCCGTCGACGCGGACGGCCGCGGGTACGCGCTGGACCACACCGGGGACTGGTTCCTGGGCCGCAGCGTCGACGAAACGCTGGTGACGCTGGTGACAGGGCTGGAGCCGCAGCGGCTGACGCCGGAGGCGGGATAGGAGCGGACGGCGGCGCGGACGCCCGTACGGGCGCGGGGTCGTAGCGGGCGCTCGGCCCCGCGGCCCCCACCACCGGAGGCCAGACGCAGCGCATCCGCACCGGCCAGGCACACCGTACGGGACAGGCATGGCACCCGGCTTCGCCGCCGCCTCAGCCGGTGCTACGTCCCACTGGGAAGAACCGCCGAGACGCGGAAGCCGCCGCCCTCCGTCGGACCCGAGACGAAGCCGCCACCCAGGCCCGTCACACGCTCCCGCATGCCCACCAGACCGTTGCCGCCGCTCGGCAGCCCGGCGCTCTGCAGCGCACCATCGGACGGACCGTTGGTCACCAGCACCGCCACCTCCGCGACACGGTGCGCAAGCAGCACCCGGGCCTTGGCGCCCGGGGCGTGCTTGTGGACATTGGTCAACGCCTCCTGCACGACCCGGTAGACCGTCTGCTCCACCTCGGCGGCATACGGGCCCGGGTCACCCTCCACCGCGAAGTCCACCGCCATGCCCGCGACACGGGACTCGCCCACGAGCGACTCCACGTCGCCCAGCCCCGTCCCCACACCCTCCCCCGCACCCGACGCCGCCCCCCGGGCGCCACCGCCGTCCGCACCCGTACCCGTACCCCCGGCCCGGCCCGCCGCGGCGGCGACCGCACCGGAGGAAGCACGCTCCGCACCCACCCCGGCCGCCGCACCGACACCGGCAGCCCCGGCAGCCGACGGCGAAGAAGAAGACCCGCCCACAACCCCGCCCCCCGACACCGGCACCGGCACCGACCCCGCCGGCATCCGCAGCACGCCCAGCATCTCCCGCAGCTCCGTCAGCGCCTGCCGCCCCATATCCCCGACCAGCGCCGCGTTCCGCGCCGCCTTCTCCGGATCGTTGAGCACCACCCGCTCCAGCGCCGCCGCATGCACCACCATCAAACTCACCCGGTGCGCCACCACGTCATGCATGTCACGCGCGATCCGCGTGCGCTCCTCACGCCGCGCCCACACCGCCCGCTCCTCCGCCCGCTCCGCGAGCAACGACAACTCCCGCTCCAGCCCGTCCGCCCGCTCCCGCAAGCTCTCCACAAGCCGACGCCGCGCACCCACATACAGCCCGAGCAACAGCGGCGGCACCGTCACGCCGACCGACATCAGCAGAGCGACGAGCGCGGCCAGGACGAACGGGGAGTCCCGGCCGTGCTCCTCGAAGGTCTGGTACATCCGCACGAACGTGACGATGATCACGGCGGACACCGACATCCCGGCCAGCGCCGCGGTGATGCGGCGGGGGATATCGGAGGCGGCCAGGGTGTAGAGGCCGACGATGCTCAGCAGGAAGCCCATCTCCGCAGGCGTGACCGCGATGGCCACCAGCACGGGCACGCACGGCCACCGCCGCCGCAGCACCAGCGCGCTGCCCGCGACAACCCCCAGCACGATCGCGAACCCCACCGGCAACCCGGCGTCCCCCGCGAACGGCACCCCCTGCACCGCACACTCCACGGCCGACACCAACGCCAGCCCCACATCCAGCACCATCGACCGGCGCCGCGCCCACCACCAGAGCGGCCTCCGCCCCCCGGAGACCTCGCTCACGGCTTCCCCCGACGTGGTCATACCAACCAGCGTAAAGGCCGATCGCGCAGTGGCAGGCTCCGGGTTCAACAGCACGCAACGCATTCGAACGCACACGAAACCAACAGGTAAGCCCCGAACTGGTGAATCGACCGTATATTCGCATCCCCAGGCCCGGATCCCGGCCAGGCTGGTCGCCATGAACCACGCAAGACAACGCCGCCCGGGCGACGGCACGGGCGGCCTGCTCACCGGCACGACCACCTTCGAGGAACTCCGCGACCAGGCGGTCGCCCTCCGCAGAGAGGGCCTGAGCCGCAGACAGATCCGCGACCGCCTGAAAGTCGGCAACAACGACTTACTCAACCGCCTCCTGGAAGGCGAACCGCCCCCGGAGTGGACGAAGCGCCCCCGAGCGAAGGACGACCTGCGGGCAAGGGCCCGCGAGTTACGCAAGCAGGGCAAGACGTACGACCAGATCCAGCTGGAGCTGGGCTGCTCGAAGGGCTCGATCTCGCTCTGGGTACGAGACCTGCCGAAGCCACCGCCCCGGACCCGGACCCGGGAGGAAGCGTCAGCCATTGCGAAACGGGGATGGGAAGCGACTCTCCGAAGGAGAGAGGCCGAACGGCAGCAGACGAAGCTCGACGCGGCCCGCGAGATCGGGCGGCTCACAGATCGGGAGCTGTTCCTCGTCGGGGTGGGCCTCTACTGGTCCGAGGGCTCCAAGAGCAAGCCTTACCGGCGCAACGAGTCGACGATCTTCGTCAACAGTGACCCCGACATGATCGAGCTCTACCTCGCCTGGCTACGCCTGCTCGGCGTCGAACCCGAACGGCTGCGCTTCCGCCTGCTGATCCACGAGTCCGCGGACGTGGCCGCGGTCGAGCGGTTCTGGGCCGACCACGTGGGCAGCGATCTGTCGCGCTTCGACAAGACGACTATCAAGAAGCACAATCCGGTAACGGTGCGCAAGAACGTAGGGGAGAGCTATCGGGGCTGCCTGGTGGTTCGCGTCCTCCAAGGCGCGGATCTCTACCGTCGCATTGAGGGGTGGTGGTACGGCATAGTGGTGGGCGCGCGGCGGGACAACTCGCGAGAGATGTCCGTTTAAGCCGTTTAATCCGCGATGGTGTAATCGGGCAGCATAGGGGACTTTGAATCCTTTGGTGCAGGTTCAAATCCTGCTCGCGGAGCACCTACGGCCCCGGCATGCGCCGGGGCCCGTTTGCGTTACCCCCGCGTACCCCCTCGGTATCCTGCCGGTATCCCAGATTCCGCCTGCGTAAGGACCTCACGTGACCGCGAACCGCCCCGCAGCCGTCGTCGTACTCGCCGCGGGCGAAGGCACCCGAATGAAGTCCGCGACCCCCAAGGTCCTGCACCGCATCTGTGGTCGCTCCCTCGTCGGGCACGTCGTCGCCGCCGCCGGTGAGCTGGACCCCGAGCATCTCGTCGTGGTCGTCGGGCACGGCCGCGAGGCCGTCTCCGCGCATCTCGGCGAGGTCGCCCCCCGCGCCCGTGCCGTCGTGCAGCGGGAGCAGAACGGCACCGGGCACGCCGTGCGGATCGCGTTGGAGGAGCTGGCCGGGGGCGGGGTGGAGCTGGACGGGACCGTGGTGGTGGTGTGCGGGGATACGCCGTTGCTGGCCGGGGAGACGCTGGCGCGGCTGGCGGGGGTACATGCCGCCGGCGGGAACGCCGTGACCGTGCTGACCGCGGAGGTGCCAGACGCGACCGGGTACGGCCGCATCGTCCGCGAGGGTGGCGCGGGGACCGGCGCGGGGACCGGTGCCGTGACCGGGATCGTGGAGCACAAGGACGCCTCCGCCGCGCAGCGGGAGATCCGGGAGATCAACTCCGGGGTGTTCGCGTTCGACGCGAAGTTGTTGGCGTCGGCGTTGACGCAGGTGCGGCGGGACAACAGCCAGGGTGAGGAGTATCTGACGGACGTGCTGGGGATTCTGCGCGCCGCGGGTCACCGGGTGGGTGCTTCGCTGGCCGCCGATCATCGGGAGATCCTGGGGATCAACAACCGGGTGCAGTTGGCGGAGGCGCGCCGGTTGCTGAACGATCGGCTGTTGCGTGACGCGATGCTGGCGGGGGTGACGGTGGTGGATCCGGCGTCGACGTGGTTCGACGTGGGGGTGTCGTACGAGGCGGATGCGGTGGTGCATCCGCAGACGCAGCTCCAGGGCACCACCCACCTCGCCACCGGGGCCGAGGTGGGGCCGGGGTGCACGTTGACGGACACGGCGGTGGGTGCGGGTGCGCGGGTGGTGAACGCGGTTGCGGTGGGGGCGGAGATCGGGCCGGAGGCGAGTGTGGGTCCGTATGCGTATCTGCGGGCGGGGACGCGGCTGGGTGCGGGGGCGAAGGCCGGCACGTATGTGGAGATGAAGAACGCGGATGTGGGGGCGGGGACGAAGGTGCCGCATTTGTCGTATGTGGGGGACGCGACGATCGGTGAGTTCACGAACATCGGTGCCGCGAGTGTCTTCGTCAACTACGACGGGGTGGCGAAGCATCACACGACGATCGGGAGTCATTGCCGTACGGGGGCGGACAACATGCTTGTTGCGCCGGTCACAATCGGGGACGGTTCGTATACGGCGGCGGGGTCGGTGATCACGAAGGATGTGCCGCCGGGTTCGCTGGCGGTGGCGCGGGGGCAGCAGCGCAATATCGAGGGCTGGGTGGCCCGGAAGCGGCCGGGGAGTGCGGCGGCGCGGGCGGCGGAGGCGGCGCGTACGGAAGGGCCAGAGGGGGGCGAGGGGGACGAGGGGGCCGGTCAGGCGGGGTGACGGCGTGGGGGTGGGGGCGCGCGGGGCGTACGGTGAGTAGGACATCCGACCGGCCGCCCGCCCGGCCGCCTGCCCCGATATCGAGGAGAACGTGCTGTGACCGGGATCAAGACGACCGGCCAGAAGAAGCTGATGCTTTTCACCGGCCGTGGCTACCCTCAGCTTGCCGAGGAGGTTGCGCACGAGCTTGGTGTGGGCCTCGTTCCGACGAAGGCGTTCGATTTCGCGAACGGTGAGATCTATGTCCGTTTCGAGGAGTCGGCGCGGGGTGCTGACTGTTTTGTGGTGCAGAGCCACACGACGCCCATCAATCAGTGGATCATGGAACAGATGATCATGGTGGACGCGCTGAAGCGCGCGTCTGCGCGCAGTATCACCGCGATCGTCCCGTTCTACGGCTATGCGCGGCAGGACAAGAAGCACCGTGGCCGGGAGCCGATTTCGGCGCGGTTGATCGCCGATCTGCTGAAGACGGCGGGCGCGGACCGCATTCTGACGGTGGATCTGCACACGGACCAGATTCAGGGTTTCTTCGATGGCCCGGTGGACCATCTGTTCGCGCTGCCGGTGTTGGCGGACTATGTGGCGTCGAAGACGGACCGCTCGAAGCTGACGGTGGTGTCGCCGGACGCGGGGCGGGTGCGGGTGGCGGACCGTTGGGGTGACCGGTTGGGTGCGCCGCTGGCGATCGTGCACAAGCGCCGTGATCCGGATGTGGCGCACCGGGTGACGGTGCACGAGGTCGTCGGGCATGTGGAGGGCCGGGTGTGTGTGCTGGTGGACGACATGGTGGACACCGGTGGCACGATCTGTGCGGCGGCGGATGCGTTGTTCGCGAACGGCGCGGAGGATGTGATCGTGGCGGCGACGCACGGGGTGTTGTCGGGGCCGGCGGGTGACCGGCTGAAGGGGTCGCAGGTCAGCGAGTTCATTTTCACGAATACGCTGCCGACGCCGGGTGAGTTGGAGCTGGACAAGATCACGGTGTTGTCGATGGCGCCGGTGATTGCGCGGGCGGTGCGCGAGGTGTTCGAGGACGGGTCGGTGACCAGCCTTTTCGAGGAGCACGCTTAGCCTGCGCGGAGAAGATCGACTTGGGGCGGCCTCCTGCCGCCGGGTAGACTCGGGGAGTTGCTCGGCGAGGGAGGCCGCTCCGGTTCGTACGGCGTGTTCCGTATGGGTCCGGTCCCGGTGCTCCGTTATCGACGCGCTCTTCGTGGCAGGCCGATTGCGGCCGGGTGACCGTCCCGTCAGCTTCACCTACTGCGAGGAGTGCAGTCATGGCCGAGTACAAGATCGCCGCGGAGCCGCGGACCGAGACCGGCAAGGGTGCGGCCCGCCGGCTGCGTCGCCAGGACAAGGTTCCCGGTGTCGTCTACGGCCACGGCGCCGACCCGCGGCACGTGTCGCTGCCGAGCTACGACCTGCTGATGGCGCTGAAGACGTCGAACGTGCTGATCAGCCTTGAGGTCGACGGCAAGTCCGAGCTGGTCATCCCGAAGGACGTGCAGCGCGACGCGCTGCGGAACGGTGTGCTGAAGCACGTCGACCTGCTGGTGGTGAAGCGCGGCGAGAAGGTCACGGTCGAGGTCCCGATCCAGGTGGAGGGCGACCTGGCGCCGGGCGGGAACCTGCTGGAGCACACGCTGCACGCGCTGCCGGTGGAGGCCGAGGCGACGAACATCCCGGAGTCGGTGACGGTCAGCGTCGAGGGCCTGGAGGCGGGTGCGACGGTGGCGGCCAGGGACGTCAGGCTGCCGGCCGGGGTGACGCTCGCGGTGGACGGGGAGGACCCGGTGCTGCACGTGGTCGCGCCGCAGGCGGAGGAGCCGGTGGCGGCGGAGGGCGAGGTCGCCGAGGGCGAGGCAGCCGGGGTCGCCGAGGGCAAGTCCGAGGAGTGAGGGCGGCGGGCCGGGGCCCGACGGCCGGCCGGGGGTGTCCCGGCCGCGCCGGCCCCGGCCCGGCGGCGCTGCCGCCGCCCGGGTCGCGTACGCCGTGACCCGCCGCGTACGTACGCCGTCCCCCCGTCGCGTACGCCGCCCACCCCGTCCCCGTACGAGCAGCACGCACTCCGGGAGAGCCAGCAGATGTCGGACGCAGCGCAGCCGTGGCTCGTCGTGGGCCTGGGCAATCCGGGCCCGGGGTATGCGGGCAACCGGCACAACGTGGGGTTCATGGTCGCCGACCTGCTTGCGGAGCGCGCCGGGGGCCGGTTCAAGGTGCACAAGTCGCGTGCGCACGTGGTGGAGGCGCGGCTGGGTCCGCCGGGGCCGCTGAGCCGGCGGATCGTGCTGGCGAAGCCGATGTCGTACATGAACCTGTCCGGCGGGCCGGTCTCCGCGCTCGCGGGCTTCTACAAGATTCCGCTCGACCGGCTGGTCGTCGTCCACGACGAGCTGGATCTGGAGTACGGCACGCTGCGGCTGAAGCTGGGTGGCGGGGACAACGGCCACAACGGGCTGAGGTCGCTGTCGAAGGCGCTGGGCCGGGAGTATCTGCGGGTCCGGTTCGGCGTGGGCCGGCCGCCGGGGCGGATGGACGTGGCGGACTACGTACTGAAGGACTTCTCCGCCACGGAGCGCAAGGATCTCGACTACTTCGTGGACCGTGCGGCCGACGCGGTGGAGGCGCTGGTCACGGAGGGTCTGGCGCGGGCCCAGAACACGTACAACGGCTGATCCGCCACTCTGTCAGGAGACTGTGGCAGAGCCGTTGTGGGCCTGGCCGCTACCTGGTGCCCGGCCGCCGCGGCGTGAGCTGCCGGCACTGAACCCGCCGCGCTGAGCGCGGCTCCGCTGAGCGCCCGCGCACGCGAGGAGCCCCGGCCGGCAGGGCGGGCACGTCGTCGTGCGGTTCCTCTCCGCCGGGCCGCGCGGCCCGGCGGAATCGACGAAGTCCGGTACCGATCCGGCCGCCCGCACCGCGCCGCGACCGGGCAGGTCCCGCGGGCCGGGGGGCGGAGCCCCGTGGAGTTTTTCCGGCACCCGGCCACGGCGGAAGCCGCTCAGCCCCCGCCCCACCACCGGCCTCCCCCGCCGCCCGGACCGGAGGTCACCCCGTGTTGCGCAGCCCCGCCGCCACCCCGTTGACCGTCAGCAGCAGCGCCCGGCTCAGCAGCGGGTCCGGCTCCTCGCCGCGCTCCGCGGCTTCGCGCTGCCGGCCGAGGAGCGTGACCTGTAGGTACGAGATGGGGTCGAGGTAGGCGTCGCGGATGCGGAACGTCTGCTGCAGCACCGGGTTGGCCTCCAGCAGCTCCGCTTCGCCGGTGACGCGCAGCACCTCGCTGACCGTCAGCTCGTGCTCGGCCTCGATGACGGCGAAGATGTGCTTCAGCTCGTCGGGCACGAGCGTGTCGACGTAGTGCCGGGCGATCCGCAGGTCGGTCTTGGCGAGCGTCATCTCGACGTTGGCGAGGAAGTTGCGGAAGAAGTGCCAGTGTTCGTACGCCTCCTCCACGACGGCGTCGAGCCCGGCCTCCCGTGCGGCGCGCAGCCCGGAGCCGACGCCGAACCAGCCGGGCACGATCTGCCGGGACTGGGTCCAGCCGAAGACCCAGGGGATGGCGCGCAGCCCGTCGAGTCCGGCGCCGGTGTCGGGGCGGCGGGAGGGCCGGGAGCCGAGGTGCAGCTCGGCGAGTTGGTCGACGGGGGTGGAGGCGAAGAAGTAGGCGGGCAGGTCGGGGTCGTTGACGAGCCCGCGGTAGGCGGCGTGGGCGGCGTCGGAGACGACGTCCATGGCGGCGTCCCAGCGGGTGAGCGCCTCGACGGACTGCCGGGGCGCGGTGTGCAGGGCGGATGCCTGGAGGGTGGCGGCGACGGTGAGTTCCAGGTTCTCCCGGGCCAGGGACGGCACGAGGTACTTGTCGGAGATGACCTCGCCCTGTTCGGTGACCTTGATCTCGCCTTCGAGGGTGCCCCAGGGCTGGGCGAGGATCGCGTCGTGGGTGGGGCCGCCGCCGCGGCCGACGGTGCCGCCGCGGCCGTGGAAGAGGCGGAGTCGTACGCCGTGCCGGTGGGCGACGTCGCGCAGCCGGCGCTGGGCGCGGTGGATCTCCCACTGGGAGGTGGTGATGCCGCCGAACTTGGAGGAGTCGGAGTAGCCGAGCATGACCTCCTGCACGTCGCCGCGGAGGGAGACGAGCCGCCGGTAGGAGGGGTCGGAGAGCATGGCGTCGAGCAGGTCGTCGGCGATCTTCAGCTCGTCGGTGGTCTCCAGCAGCGGCACGATGCCGATCTTCGCCCAGCCGGCGTGCAGGTCGACGAGCCCGGCCTCGCGGGCGAGGACGGCGGCGGCGAACACGTCGTCGGCGCCCTGGCACATGGAGATGATGTACGACTCGATGACCTCGGGCCCGAAGACGTCGATGGCCTTCTTGACGGTCTCGAAGACGCCGAGGGTCCGGGCCCCGGCGGCGTCGAGCGGTGCGGGGGTGGGCGCGAGGGGGCGGCGGGAGCGCAGCTCCTTGGCGAGCAGGCCGCGGCGGTAGTCGCGGGGCATGTCGAGGTAGCGCCAGGACTCCTCGCCGAGCCGGTCGAAGAGCTGGCCGAGGGCGTGGTGGTGGGCGTCGGCGTGTTCGCGTACGTCCATGGTGGCGAGCTGCAGGCCGAAGGCGGCGACGGTGCGGATGGTGCGCTCCAGACGGCCGTCGGCGACGAGGGAGCCGCGGTGGGCGCGCAGTGAGGTCTGTACGAGGGTGAGTTCGTCGATGAGCTGCTGGGTGCCGAGGTAGTCGCGGCCGGGCACGTGGGCGCTGCCGTCGGCGAGGCGGCGGCGGGTGTTGAGGAGCTTCTGCCGGATGCAGGTGGCCTTGAGCCGGTAGGGCTCCTCGGCGTTGAGCCGCTTGTAGCGGGGGCTGATCTCGGGGAGCAGCTCCAGGTCGTGCTGGACGGACTCCAGGAGTTCGTCGGTGGCGCCGCCGTTGCGGATGGAGTTGGACAGGGCGGAGCGTAGGCCGTCGACGTGGCCGATGGCCTCGGTGATGCCGTGTTCGTGCTGCAGCAGGAGCACGTCCCAGGTGACCTGGGGGGTGACGTTGGGGTTGCCGTCGCGGTCGCCGCCGATCCAGGTGCCGAAGGTCAGCGGCCGGGTGCCGGGCGGGAGGACGGCGGACTGGTCGACGCCGGCGCGTTCCAGTTCGGCGGCGAGGTCTTCGAGGACGTCGCCGACGGCGCCGCGGTTGAGTTCGTCGAGGTAGTAGATGGCGTTGCGGGCTTCGTCGGCGGGCTCGGGGCGGACGACGCGCAGTTCGTCGGTCTGCCAGATGAGGTCGATGTCCTCGGCGAGGCGGCGGTCGCAGCGGCGGCGGTCGGCGGCGGACTTGCCCTCGTCGGCGTCCAGCAGCCGGGCGACGTCGCGCAGCTTGGTGAGGACGGAGCGGCGGGCGGCCTCGGTGGGGTGGGCGGTGAAGACGGGGCGTACGCCGAGGCTGGCGATGGTCTCGCGCAGGTGCGCGGGGTCGGCGTCCTTGAGCATGTCGGCGGTACGGGCGAGGTTGCCGCCCTCCGCGGCGCGGCGGGCGCGGAACTCGCGGCCGCGGTGCACCTGCTCGGTGACGTTCGCGAGGTGGAAGTAGGTGGAGAAGGCGCGCACGAGCCGGGCGGCGGTCTCCAGGTCGACGTCGCGCAGCAGCTCGGCGGCGGCGTCGCCGTCGGTGCGGGTGAGGGCGCGGACGCGCTCGACGAGGTCCAGCAGTTCGGGTCCGTCCTGGCGGACGAGGGTCTCGCCGAGCAGGTCGCCGAGGCGCCGGATGTCGGCGCGCAGCTCGGCGTTGCCGGCGGCCGCGGCGCCCGGGTCGGGGCCTGCGGCTCCGGCGGGGCGGTGCGCGTGGGTGTCGGCACTGGTCACTGATGCGGCTCCTTGACGTGCGGCGCTGGTGGTTCCGCCCGTGCGCGGCGGTGCGCGGCGGTGCGCGACGGGCAGGGGCGCGGACCGCGCTGTCCGACGCCCCCAGACTATCGGCCGGGCTTGGCGCCCGGGTGGGCGAAGCCCGCGGGGTCGCGGCATGGGAAGCGGCGTCTGCGGGCACTCAAGAAATGTTCCTTCCACACGGGCGCGTATGTACGCCCGTTGGAACCGTGCCTCTTTCAGCCCGTAACTGAGGCATGCCATACTTACGCCAACGTAGGTTACGGGACCGTAGCCTCTGGCCGATAGTCCCCAGTCCATGTCCCCCCAGCCTCCGAGGGATGCCCATGCCGTCCACGCCCGATGTGATCGACGAGCAGCCACGCTCGGCCGCGGTCCCCGCCGAGTCCGCGACACTCGGCAGTGAGAACAAGAGGTCGATCGAGCAGATCACGCTGCTGGCCTTCATCGTCGTGCCGTTCGTCGCGCTGGTCGCGGCGATCCCGCTGGTCTGGGGCTGGGGGGTGGACTGGCTCGACCTCGGGCTGATGACGTTCATGTACTTCCTCAGCCTGCACGGGGTGACCGTCGGGTTCCACCGGCACTTCACACACGGCTCGTTCAAGGCGAAGAAGCCGCTGCGGGTGGCGCTGGCGATCGCCGGGTCGATGGCGGTCGAGGGCCCGGTCGTGCGCTGGGTCGCGGACCACCGCAGGCACCACAAGTTCTCCGACGCCGAGGGCGACCCGCACTCCCCCTGGCGGTTCGGCGAGACCGTCCCGGCGCTGATGAAGGGCCTGTGGTGGGCGCACATCGGCTGGCTGTTCGACGAGGAGCAGACGCCGCAGAACAAGTACGCGCCCGACCTGATCAAGGACACGGCGATCCGCCGGGTGTCGCGTCAGTTCGTGCTGTGGACGACGGTGTCGCTGCTCTTCCCGCCGCTGGTCGGCGGGCTGGTCACCTGGTCGTGGCAGGGCGCGCTGTCGGCGTTCTTCTGGGCGTCGCTGGTACGGGTGGCGCTGCTGCACCACGTCACGTGGTCGATCAACTCGATCTGCCACGCGGTCGGCAAGCGTCCGTTCAAGTCCCGGGACCGCTCGGGGAACGTGTGGTGGCTGGCGGTCCTGTCCGGCGGCGAGTCGTGGCACAACCTGCACCACGCGGACCCGACCTGCGCCCGGCACGGTGTGATGAAGGGCCAGATCGACTCCAGTGCCCGGATCATCCGCTGGTTCGAGAAGCTGGGCTGGGCGTACGACGTGCGCTGGCCGACCCAGTCCCGTATCGACGCGAAGCGGGCGAAGGACGACGACCCCGGCAAGAGCGCGGGCGAAGGCGCGGACGAGGGCGCCGGCCGGGGCGCCGGCCAGGGCACGGCCGCCGGGGCGGCCCGGCGTGAGGAGGCCGCCGCCGACGCGGCATGATGGAGCCGTGGCTACCGGCGGTAAGAGCAGCACGGGCAACAGCGGCGACGGCGGCGAAGGGAAGCCGCCGCGCCGTACCCGGCGGCGGATGACGGGCAAGGAGCGCCGCGAGCAGCTCGTCGACGTGGGGCGCACGCTGTTCGCGGCGCGCGGCTTCGAGGCGACGTCGGTGGAGGAGATCGCGTCGAAGGCGGGCGTGTCCAAGCCGGTGGTGTACGAGCACTTCGGGGGCAAGGAGGGGCTGTACGCGGTCGTCGTCGACCGGGAGGTGCGGCAACTCCTCGACATGGTGGCGAGCGCGCTGACCGCGGGGCATCCGCGGGAGCTGCTGGAGCAGGCGGCGTTCGCGCTGCTGGACTACATCGACGAGTACACCGACGGCTTCCGCATCATGGTCCGGGACTCTCCGGTGGCCCAGTCGCACGGTTCGTTCGCCTCGCTGATCAGCGACATCGCCACTCAGGTGGAGGACATCCTGGGGCTGGAGTTCAAGTCGCGGGGGTTCGATCCGAAGCTGGCGCCGCTGTACGCGCAGGCGCTGGTGGGGATGGTGGCGCTGACCGGGCAGTGGTGGCTGGACGTGCGCAAGCCGAAGAAGGCGGAGGTCGCGGCGCATCTGGTGAACCTGGCCTGGCACGGCCTGGGCAACATGGAGGCCAAGCCCCGGCTGATAGGCCACCGGCGGGCGTAGCCGGGGGCGACCTGCGGCGGACGGGCCGGGGAGGCGTGTTCAGCGCCGGGTGATGTCGTCGCCGATGACAAGGCCCTTGGCCGGGCCCTCCGGGATGACGGCGTCCGTGCCGTACGACACCCGGTGCTCCTCCGCGTAGGCGCCCTTGCCCGGCTTGGGTGCGCTGAGCACGACCACGGTGCCCTCGCCGTCGAAGTCATCGACGACGACGTAGACGGGGATGCCCGCCCGGGCGTAGGCGCGGCGCTTGCGCAAGCGGTCCCGGTCGAGGTTCCGCCGGCCGGGGGAGGTCATCTCCACGACGAGGGCGACGCCGGCGGCGTCGACGCCGAGGTCTTCCTCGTCGGGGATCTCGTCGAGGTCGTCCGGGGCGACGAAGAGGTCCGGGATAAGGACCGTGCGGCCGTGGATGACGTTGCCGTCCTGGTAGGCGGCGTGGTCACCATCGGCGAGGTACGCGTCAAGCGCACGGCGGAGGCGGTTGATGACGACCGCGTGACGGCGGCGGCCTGTGGGTGACACCTCGATGGACCCCTCGATGATCTCCGCCCTGTAGCCCTCCGGGAGCTCCATGGCCTTCCACGCGTCCCACAGGACCTCGTCGAGGCCGGGACCCGGCTCGGGCTCCTCCTCGGGAGCGACGGGCAAGGGCTCATGGGCGAGAGCAGTCATCGTGAAGCACCTCCTTCCCCAGTGTGGGCACGGGCGTCGCAGTGGCACAAGCGACTACGCGACGCTATCGGCGATCTCGCGACCGGCCTGCGGTTCATCAGATCATCACCCGACCGGGCGATTTCTTCCCCACCTCCCGCGGGAGCCACCGGGCAGGGGCAGGGCGACTCAGCCGGCCTGGAACTCCAGCCGGTTGCCGAACGGGTCGGCGGTGTGGAAGCGCCGTACGCCCGGGATCTCGCCGTCGGCCCAGGTCACGTCGTGGCCGCGGACGGCCAGCCGGCGGGCCAGCGCGTCGAGGTCGTCCACGACGAGCGCGGGGTGCGCCTTGCGGGCCGGGCGGAAGTCCTGCTCGACGCCCAGGTGCAGCACGACGTCGCCGGAGGTGAACCAGCAGCCGCCGCGGGCGGCCAGCACCGGCGGCTTGGGCACCTCGGTCATGCCGAGCACGTCGCCGTAGAAGATGCGCAGCAGTTCCTCGGCGCCGGCGGGGACGGCGAGCTGGACGTGGTCGAGTCCGATGATCATGAGGTGACTCCCAGCGCGAAGATGCGGCGGAACGGGAACGGGGTGCCGTGCGGGCCCGGGGGGTAGGCGGTGCGCAGGAGGGCGGCGTAGGCGGTGACGAAGGCGTCGGCCTCGTCGCCGAGGGCGTCGAGGACGGGGCGCAGGCCGGTGCCGGTCACCCAGTCCAGCACCGGGTCGGTGCCGGGCAGGAGGTGGGTGTACGTGGTCTCCCAGGCGTCGGCGGCGCAGCCGAGGTCGTAGAGCAGCTCCAGATACGCGACGGGCTGCAGCACCGGCTGGTCGCGCAGGACGCCGTGCAGCCGCTCGCGCCAGCGCGGGTCGCGGGTGAGCTGGCGCATCAGGGCGTGGCTGGGGGCGTCGAAGTTGCCGGGGACCTGGAAGGCGAAGGTGCCGCCGGGCGTGAGGCCGGCGAGCCAGCGGGGGAAGTGCTCCCAGTGGTCGGGCACCCACTGCAGCACGGCGTTGCCGAGGATCAGGTCGTACGTCCCGGGCTCCGGCGTCCAGTCGGCGAGGTCGGCGTGGGCGAAGTCGATCCGGCCCCCGCCGGGGGTGGGGCCGGCGTGCGCGGCGGCGGTGCGGAGCATGCTGGGCGAGCTGTCGTACCCGGTGAGGTGGGCGGTGGGCCAGCGGGCGGCGAGCAGCGCGGTGCCGTTGCCGGTGCCGCAGCCGATGTCGGCGATGCGGGCGGGGCGGTGCGGTAGTTCGCCGACGCGGGCGAGGAGGTCCGCGAGGGGGCGGGTGCGGGGCCCCTCGTGGCGCAGGTACTGCTGCGGGTCCCAGGAGGGTGAGGTCATGGGACCAGGGTTCCGCCGATGTATCTCGATGTCAAGAGACTTCATGTCGACAGACCGACTACACTGATCGCATGCGGGACGAGGTGGACCGGCTGGTCGCGGCGTGGCGCCGGGAGCGCCCCGACCTCGACGTGGAGCCGCTGGAGGTGCTGAGCCGGGTGAGCCGGCTGGCCCGCCACCTGGACCGGGCGCGACGGCTGGCGTTCGCGGAACACGGCCTGGAGGGATGGGAGTTCGACGTCCTGACCGCGCTGCGCCGGGCCGGCGACCCGTACCAGCTCTCCCCCGGCCAGCTCCTCACCCAGACCCTGGTGACCTCCGGGACCATGACCAACCGCATCGACCGGCTGGCGAAGAAGGACCTCGTCGAGCGGCTGCCGGACCCCAGCGACCGGCGCGGGGTGCTGGTGCGGCTCACCGCGGAGGGCCGGGAGCGCGCGGACGCGGCGCTGGCGGCGCTGCTGGCCCAGGAGCGGGCGATCCTCGCGGAGCTGCCGCCAGAGCGGCGCCGGGAGCTGGCGGGACTGCTGCGTCAGCTGACGGCGCCGTTCGACAACGTGCCGTAAGCCCTGCAGGTTGCCCTGCGGGCGGCGCGGCCGGAATCGCCGGCCGGTCACGGCACCAGCGCTGAGCACGCGACAGCCCTGCGAGCGGCTCAGCCGGATGGACCCATGACCCGGCGCAGGACTGACGGCCCGCGGCAGCCCCGCGGGCGACCCGGCCGGGATCGTCCGCACGCGCCCGCATGCGCTCGGGCACCGTGGGCCCGGCACCGCGGGCCCGGGTCGCCCCGTGCGGCCAGGTCCCCCGGGCCGCCCCGTACGCCACCGACGCCAGCCGAGACCGACGCCGCACGCGGGCAACCCCCGCGGGCGGCTCAGCCGGAATCGTCCGCACTCTCCCGCACGCGACCACCCGACGTGGGCTCCGCACGCGCTTGCGGCAGCACGGCCCCGGCACCGCGGGCCCGGGTCGCCCCGTGCGGCTCGGTTCCCCCGGGCTGCCCCGTACGCCCGTGGCCGCCACCCGGTGCCGCGGCGGCAGCCGCCCCCGGTGCCGCCCCGCTAGCCGCCCACCCGGGCCGGTTCGCCCAGGTCCACCGGGCCCACGCCCGCGCGGCGGGCCAGTGCGACCGCGGCCAGCGTCGAGTGCACCCCCAGCTTGCCGAGCACGTTCTGCATGTGCGTACGGACCGTGTGCGGCGACAGGTACAGCCGCTCGGCGACCGCCTTGCGGCCCAGGCCGGCGACCATGCAGCGCAGCACCTCGTGCTCCCGCGGGGTCAGCGACTCGACCAGCTGCTCGCTCTCCGTACGGTGCTCCCGGGCCGCCGTCAGCTCCCGCAGCACGCCGGTGAGCAGCGCGGGCGGCAGATGCGTCTCACCGCGCAGCACGCCCCGGATCACTGCCAGCAGCCGGGACAGCGAGCTGTCCTTGGCGACCCAGCCGAACGCCCCGGCCTGCAGCGCCGCCGCCGCCCGCGCCGGGTCGTCGCGGGCCGCGAGCATCACCGTGCGCGTCTGCGGGTGCGCCGCGCGGACGCGCGCCGTGAGCGATATGCCGCCCGGTGCACCGGCGCCACCGGTCGCACCGGTCGCACCGGCCGACGAGCCGTTCCCCGCGACCGCCTGCGCGGGTGCGGGCACCGGGGCCGCCGCGGGCACGTCCCGGTCGAGGTCGGCGTCGACCAGGAACACGTCGAACCGGCGGCCCTCCGCGGCGGCCCGCTCCAGCGAGCGCAGCGCCGCCTGACCGCTGCCGGCCGGCAGCACGTCGACATCCGGCTCGGCTGCCAGCGCCGCGGCCAGCGACTCGGCGAACACGCGGTGGCCATCGGCCACCAGGACCCGGATTCGAACCACGGACACCCCCATGTCGCGGACAACCAGAACTCGCGGGATACGGCGCACGGAGCGTGGAGCACCTGCACGAGCTGCGGCCGCCGCCGCGTCCCATAGCTACCCCGCCCCAGGCGCCGTACCCACGGTCTCGACCCCTGAACGGCACCGGCCCCCACCGGTGCTGCCCCCCCCACAGCGTAGGGCGCGGGACCGACAGGGGAAGCCCAACGGCCAACTTTCCGTGGCGAGTTCGCCACGCGGCGTAGAAACCGGCCGGATACGGCCCCGTTGGGGATGGATTCCGGTGTTCCGGCGGGCACGGGGGCGGTAAGGCTGTACGTTGCCGGGGCAATGGACCCGGGGGGAGGGCGAGATGGCCGTTCGGCTGATCGTGGTCGACGAGCACCGCCTGCTCGCCGAGGCTCTCGCGTCCGCGCTCAAGCTGCGCGGGCACCGAGTGCTGGCCGCGGCCGCACCCACGGCGGGCGCCGCGGAGCTGGTGGTGAGCAGAGGACCTGAGGTGTGCCTGCTGGGCACGGCGGCCCCGGCCGCGCCCGGGGCGTTCGACCCGGTGCTGCGGATCAAGCGGGAACGGCCGCAGATAGCGGTGGTGGTGCTCGGCCCGGTGCCGAACCCGCGGGGTATAGCGGCCGCGTTCGCCGCGGGCGCCTCCGGTTACGTACGGCACGACGAGCGCATCGAGGGCGTGGAGCGGGCGCTGGTCAAGGCGCGGGCCGGGGAGGCGGCGGTGGCGCCGCAGCTGCTGCAGAGCGCGTTCACGGAGCTGCTCAACCCGGCGGCGGAGCCGGACGACGAGGGCGCCAGGCTGCTGCAGCTGCTGACCCCGCGGGAGGTCGAGGTGCTGGTCCGGGTGGCGGAGGGCGAGGACACGCGGCTGATCGCCGAGGGGATGCGGATCGCGGCGAGCACGGCCCGTACGCACGTGCAGCGGGTGCTGATGAAGCTCGGGGTGGGTTCACGGCTTGAAGCGGCGGCGCTGGCGGCCCGTACGGGGCTGCTGGACCGCGCCGCCGCCCGCCCGGCGGTGGACGGCGGCGGGGGCTCGTAGAGGCGGGGGCGTACTCGTACGACGCGTTCGCGTTCGTACGGCGCGTTCGTACGACGGTCTCGTACGGGTCAGTGGCCCTCCGGCCGGTCCCCTCCCTCCATCGCCTCCGCCAGTTCCTCCGCCGACGGCGGCCGCATCGGCCGCATCAGCTGCCACGCCAGGAAGAACAGCCCCAGCGCCAGCATCCCCAGCCCCGTCCACAGGTTGATGCGCACGTCCTCCGCCTTCGCGATCTCCGCGGCGGAGTCGAACGCGCCGACGATCACGAGGATCACGCCGTACACGACGAACAGCCCGCCGATGAGCCGCCGTACGTCGAACAGCCTGCTGGCCGTCGCCGACTTCCGCTCCAGCTCCTCGACCGTGTGCGCCAGCTCACCGGTGTCCGGGGGCTCGTGGGGGTCGCTCATGGTGCGCTCCTAGAAGGAGAAGGGGACGTAGCACAGGGCGGCCAGGACGATCGCGCCCCAGCCCAGCAGGGCCGGGCTGCGGTACCAGGCGTCGTCCCCCTCGGCGGGGGGTTCGGACATGCCCGGGGAGCGGGTGCCGTAGACCAGGCCCGCGAGCTGCTCGGGGGACTTGGGCCGGGTGAACGAGGTGACGATCAGCATCGCGACCGCGCCGGCGACGAAGCCGACGATCGCCGAGACGAAGTTGGCGCCCTGGTCGCTGGGGATGCTGATGACGTCCTGCTTGTAGATCCAGAAGTAGTTGAGCATCGCGGCGACCGTGCCGACGAGCAGCCCCCAGAAGCCGGCCTTCTCGGACGTGCGCTTCCAGAACATGCCGATGATGAAGACGACGAACATCGGCACGTTGAAGAAGGAGAACAGCGTCTGCAGATAGCTCATGATGTTGCTGAAGCTGGACGCGATGAACGCCGTGCCGACGCTGGCCGCCACCCCGATCACGGTGATGATCCGCCCGAACCGCAGGTAGTACGCGTCCGTCCGGCCCGGTCTGACGTACGGCTCCCAGATGTCCGTGGTGAACACGGTGTTGAACGAGGAGACGTTCGCCGCCATGCCCGCCATGAACGCCGCCAGCAGGCCGGTGACGGCGATGCCCAGGACGCCGTTGGGCAGCAGTTGCTCCATGAGGTACGGGATCGAGTCGTTGTACGTCAGGTCCGAGCCGGACGTGCCGATCTCCGGCACCAGGGCCGCCGCTACCAGGCCGGGGATCATCACCAGAAAGACGACGAAGATCTTCGGGTACGCGCCGATGAGCGGCGTGCGCTGCGCGGCGGAGAGGTTCCTGGCCGACAGCGCGCGCTGCACCTCGGCGAAGTTGGTCGTCCAGTAGCCGAAGCTGAGGACGAAGCCGAGGCCGAGGACGATGGTCAGCCAGTTGGCGCCGAGCGGGTTGTCGCTGCCGATGCCGGTGCCGCCCCAGGCGGTCACGAAGTCGCCGCCGCGGAACTCGGTCAGGGTGTCGCTGAGGCCGTCCCAGCCGCCGACGCGCTTGAGCGCGAGGATCGTCAGCGGCAGCAGGGCCGCGATGATGACGAAGAACTGCAGTACCTCGTTGTAGACCGCCGAGGAGAGTCCGCCGAGGGTGATGTAGACGAGCACGACGGCGGCGGAGACGGCGATCGCGACCCACTCCGGCCAGCCGAGCAGCGCCTCGACGACGATGGCCATGGCGTAGAGGTTGACGCCGGCGATGAGCACGGCGGCGAACGAGAAGAGCACCGAGCTGAGCAGGTGTGCGCCGCGGTCGTAGCGGTACAGCAGGAACTCCGGCACCGACCGGACCTTCGAGCCGTAGTAGAAGGGCATCATCACCAGGCCGAGGAAGACCATGGCCGGGATGGCGCCGATCCAGTACCAGTGGGTGGTGTAGACGCCGTACTGGGCGCTGTTGGCGGCTATGCCGAGGATCTCGGTGGCGCCGAGGTTGGCGGAGATGAACGCCAGTCCGGTGATCCAGGCGGGCATGGAGCGCCCGGAGAGGAAGAAGTCGAGGCTGGTCCTGACGCTTCGCCGGGCCAGGAACCCGATGCCGAGCACGACGGCGAAGTACATGGCCATGATCACGTAGTCGAGGGCGTTGGTCTCCAGCCGCAGTTCTGCCGCTTGTGGGTGCATGGTTCAGGTCCGCTTCGTTGCGTGATGCCTTCGGAAGGCGAAGCAAGACGGTGACGTTGGTTTCCGAATGCTTCTGTGGGGACTGTTTGCTTGCCTGTTGGGTCTCGCACCCAGAATGTCCGATAAGGGACAATTCGGAGTAAGCGACGCTCCGGCGTTGACTCGCCTGTTGGCTTGTGGTTCATTGTGTTCGATTGTGTTTGAGCAACAACCGGACCGTGACGACCGGCAGGCAGGGCAGGCCAGGGCCGAGGAAGAGGCTCCAGTGAAGAAGACGCACACGCGGCTCGCGGACGGGCGCGAGCTGATCTACTTCGACGCGCGTGACGACGCCGTCCGGGACGCGGCGGACCGCCGCCCCCTGGAGCGGACGCGCACCGCCTCGGAGGCGCGCTTCGACCCGCTGCGCGGCGAGTGGGTGGTCATCGCCTCACACCGCCAGGGCCGTACGTACCGCCCGCCGGCCGACGAGTGCCCGCTGTGCCCCTCCAGAAACGGGCGGTTGAGCGAGATCCCCGCCGACGACTACGAGGTCGCCGTCTTCGAGAACCGCTTCCCCTCGCTGACCGGGGGGCCCGGACCGGTGACCGGCGAGCCGCCGTTCGTCAGCGCACCGGGCGCCGGGCGCTGCGAGGTCGTCTGCTTCACCTCCGACCACGACGCCTCCTTCGCCGACCTCTCCCCCGGCCAGGCCGCGCTGGTGCTGGAGGCATGGACCGACCGCTCCGCCGACCTGGCCGAACTCCCCGGCGTCGAGCAGGTCTTCTGCTTCGAGAACCGCGGCGAGGAGATCGGCGTCACCCTCGGCCACCCGCACGGCCAGATCTACGCGTACCCGTACGCCACGCCGCGTACCGCGCAGATGATGCGGTGCGTCTCCCGGCACCGGGCGGAGACGGGCGAGAACCTCTTCGACGCCGTCGTCGACGCCGAGAGCGCGGCCGGAACGCGGGTGGTGCTGCAGGCGGCGCACTGGGTGGCGTTCGTGCCGTACGCCGCGCACTGGCCGTACGAGGTGCACCTCTACCCGCGGCGGCGTGTGCCGGACCTGCCGGCGCTGGGCGACGCGGCGCGGGCGGAGTTCCCGGAGGTCTACCTCGAACTCCTGCGCAGATTCGACCGCATCTTCGGCCCGGACGAGCCGCCGACGCCGTACATCTCGGCCTGGCACCAGGCACCGGTGCGGGCGGCGGGGCGCGATGACTACGCTCTGCACCTGGAGCTGTTCACGATCCGGCGCAGCCCGGGCAAATTGAAGTACCTGGCGGGCTCGGAGTCCGCGATGGACGCCTTTGTCACCGATGTGCCGCCGGAGCGGGCGGCGGAACGACTGCGAGAGGTAGCCAGCACGTGAGTGGGAACGCAGGCGGGGGCGACGGTGCCGGGGGTGGCCGGAAGTATCTGGTGACCGGCGGGGCCGGGTACGTGGGGAGCGTCGTCGCGGCGCATCTGCTGGCCGCCGGGCACCGGGTGACGGTGGTCGACGACCTGACGACCGGGTTCCGCGACGGGGTGCCGGAGGGCGCCGAGTTCGTCGAGGACCGGATCCAGCACGCCGCGAAGTGGCTGGACTCCTCGTACGACGGCGTGCTGCACTTCGCCGCCTCGTCGCAGGTCGGAGAGTCCGTCGCGCACCCCGAGAAGTACTGGCGCAACAACGTCGGCGGCACGCTGGAGCTGCTGGCCGCGATGCGCGACGCGGGCGTGCGCCGGCTGGTGTTCTCCTCCACCGCCGCCACCTACGGCGAGCCGGAGTCCGTGCCGATCACCGAGGACGCCGTCACCGCGCCGACCAACCCGTACGGGGCCTCCAAGCTCGCCGTCGACCAGATGATCGGCGGCGAGTGCCACGCCCACGGGCTGGCCGCCGCGTCGCTGCGCTACTTCAACGTCGCGGGCGCCTACTTCCCGCCGGAGGGCGGCGGCCCGTACGGCGAGCGCCACGACCCCGAGTCGCACCTCATCCCGCTGGTGCTCCAGGTCGCCCTGGGGCGGCGCGAGTCGATCTCCGTCTTCGGCGACGACTACCCCACCCCGGACGGCACCTGCGTCCGCGACTACATCCACGTCGCCGACCTCGCCGAGGCGCATCTGCTCGCGCTCGACGCCGTGCGCCCCGGCGAGCACCGCATCTGCAACCTCGGCAACGGCGCGGGCTTCTCCGTGCGCGAGGTCGTCGAGACGGTGCGCCGGGTGACGGGGCACCCCGTGCCCGAGGTGGTCGCGCCGCGGCGGGCGGGAGACCCGGCGGTGCTGGTGGCGTCGGCGGAGGCGGCGAAGGAGCAGTTGGGCTGGCGGCCGTCGCGTACGGAGCTGGCGGGAATCGTGTCGGACGCCTGGGACTTCGCACGGCGGGTCGCGGGCGCGGGGAAAGACGGAGGGGACCGATGACGGCTGGAGAGACGGCGACGGCGGCGGGGAAGGACGGCCGGGGCTCGGACGGCCGGGGCTCGGAGGCGACGGCCACTGATGCTCCGGCCGCGGAGGCGACGGCCGTGGAGGCGACCGCCGCGGCCTTCGCCGAGTTGTACGGGGAGCGGCCCGCCGGGATCTGGGCCGCGCCCGGCCGCGTCAACCTCATCGGCGAGCACACCGACTACAACGCCGGCTTCGTCATGCCGCTCGCCCTCCCGCACACCACCCTCGCCGCCGCCCGACGCCGCGACGACGGCGTGCTGCGGCTGCACTCGGGCGACGCCGGCTCCCGCCTGGTGGAACTGGAAGTCGACCGCATCGACCCCGTGTCCGTGGGCGGCGACCGCGGCGGCTGGGCCGCGTACCCGGCAGGCGTGGTGTGGGCGCTGCGCCGCACCGTCGCCGGCTTCGCGGACTTCGGCGGCGCCGACCTCCACTACGAGAGCACGGTCCCCACGGGCGCCGGGCTGTCCTCGTCGGCGGCCCTGGAGGTCTCCACGGCGCTGGCGCTCAGCGACCTGTACGGCCTCGGCCTCGACCCCGTACGGCTGGCGCAGGTCAGCCAGCACGCCGAGAACGACTTCGTCGGCGTGCCCAGCGGGATCATGGACCAGATGGCGTCCGCGTGCTGCACCGCGGGCCACGTGCTCTACCTCGACACCCGCGACCTCACGCAGCGCGCCGTGCCCTTCGACCTGGCCGCCGAGGGGCTGACGCTGCTCGTCGTCGACACGCAGGTCAAACACGCTCTGGGCGACGGCGAGTACGCCGAGCGGCGCGCCGGCTGCGAGGCGGCGGCGCGGGAGCTGGGCGTACCTGCCCTGCGGGACGTGCCGTACGCGGAGCTGGACGCCGCGCTGGCCCGGCTGACGGACCCGGCGGTGCGTCCGCTCGTACGGCACGTCGTCACCGAGGACCGGCGCGTCGAGGAGTGCATCACGCTGCTCGACGCCGGCCGCACCCGCGACATCGGTCCCGTACTGCTAGCCGGGCACGCCTCGCTGCGCGACGACTTCCGCGTCTCCTGCCCCGAACTCGACGTGGTCGTCGAGTCGTCGGCCGCCGCGGGCGCGCTCGGCGCGCGCATGACCGGCGGCGGCTTCGGCGGCTCGGCGATCGTGCTGGTCGACACGGACGCGGCCGACGCGGTCGCCAAGGCCGTCGAGTCGGCCTTCGCCACGGCGGACTACCGCCCCCCGCGGGTCTTCGCCGCCGTGCCCGGCGCGGGCGCACGCCGGCTGCGGTAACACGGCTGTCCCCGCCCGTCGGCGCACGGCGGGCGGGGACAGGGTGTACAGCCCTTACGGCTCGCCGAACTCCCCGCGGGCCACGCCCGCGACGAACGCCCGCCACGCCTCGGGGGTGGCGGTCAGGACGGGACCCGTGCCGCCCTGCTTACTGTCCCGCAGGGCGACCGCGCCGGGGCGGAACGCCACCTCGACGCAGTTGCCGTTCCCGTTGCTGTAACTGGACTTGAACCACGCTGCGCTGCTCATCGTGTGCCGCTTCCCGCGTTCCCCGGCTCGTCGAACTCCCCGCGGGCCACGCCCGCGACGAACGCCCGCCACGCCTCAGGGGTCGCGGTCAGAACCGGACCAGAGCCGCGCTGCTTACTGTCCCGCAGGGCGACCGCGCCGGGGCGGAACGCCACCTCGACGCAGTTGCCGTTCTGGTTGCTGTAACTGGACTTGAACCACGCTGCGCTGTGCAGCTCACCCTTTCTCATAACTCCCTGCCACTTCAGCCAGCAGACGCAGCGACGCCTGCTCATCGTGTGCTACTTCCCAGATGCCCCGGAACGCCCGGTCGTACTGTTCGATCTCGTGCGGCTTGTCGAGGTACAGGCCCCCCGTGTAGCCGTCAGCGTAGACCGTGGGCGGCTCCGACTCACTTCCGTCGCCGTTGAGCGGAAAGCGCAGCAGTACGAACGCGCCGGTGAGAACGCCGGGGTGCATCCCCGCGGCGAACGGCACGACCCGGATGGCGACGTTCGGCCGCTCGGCGACATAGACCAGATGCGCGAGTTGCTCCGCCATCACCTCGCGCCCGCCTACCGGCCGGCGCAGGACCGCCTCACTCAGCGCCACCTCGAACTCCAGCGGCCTCGTGGCCCGGGTCAGCAGCGCCTGCCGGTCGATGCGCAGCCGCACCCGGCCGTCGAGGTCCTCCTCGCTGATGTCCGGCTGATCCGCGCGCATAATGGCACTCGCGTACTCCGCAGTCTGGAGCAGCCCCGGCACAAGGTCACTCTCGTACGTGGACGCCCTCGACGCCGCATCCTCCAAGCCTACGTACACGTCGAACCCGTCCGGGATCACGTCGCCGTATGCGTGCCACCACCCGCGCGCCTTGGTCTCCTTGGCCAGGCCCATCAGGGCGTCGGTCATCTCCTGCGAAGCGCCGTAGACCGTGCACATCGCCTTGACGTCCAGACTGCGCATCGGACCTTGCCCTGTTTCGATGCGCCACATCTTCGCCTCTGACCACTCCATCTCGCGCGCGGCGGCGCGCACGGTCAGCCGCGCCTGGTTCCGTAAGTCCCGTAGGTAACGGCCGAGTTGGCGGCGCGGCACCGTCGAGCCGTTGACCTTCTCCCTCATCGTCTCCCCCAGTTCCGAGCCCTGTTTGACGGGCTCTCATACCCGCGATGAAAGCAACGCCGTCCCCGCCACACAAGACAAGTCACATGTTCGACGACTCACGCGAGTGGGTTCCTTCGTGAAGTCTTGCAGTCCCCGACACCGCCACAGCACGCTGAAGGTCCGTCGCTGTGCGTAGCAGGGCTGAGGCGCACCAGTGACTCCTGGCCATCACCCCCCAAGCTCGCGACCACGGAAGGGGCCCACGCATGCCCTCGAAGAAGTACACCGTCCCGGCGCCGCCCCGCCCCCCACTCAGCACGCTCGTCCGTTCCGCCACGTTCAGGCACAGCAGGACCTCGGTCGGACGGGCCCGCCTGTTCGCCACCCGGGTCCTCACAGACTGGTCCGTGCCCGTCGATGCCGACGACGTGCGCACCTGCGTCTCCGAAATGTGCACCAACGCCCTGCTGCACGGCGGCCGGCCGGGGCACCTCTTCCTGCTGCGCCTGTCGCTGTCCGAGACCGCCCTGGTCGTCGAGGTCCACGACGCCGGCTCCGCCGCGCCCCAGCCCCGCAACGCCGCGGAAGGCGACGAGTCCGGCCGCGGCCTGCTCGTCGTCGCCGCTCTCTCCGACCGCTGGGGCATGCGTTCACGCGACGGAATCGGCAAGCTCGTCTACGCCGAGTTCGACTTCCCGACCCGCTGAGCGGGACGGGAGCACGAAGAGCGCCCGTGATTCCCGCCACGGCGACACCCCGGCCGCGCACCTGCTCGCCGCCATGACCAGAGGTGGGCTCACCGTCACGCAGCTGCCTGTCCCGGACAGGACGAACGAGATCACCTGCTTCGCCGGCCTGCTGGCCCAGTTCGACCTGACCGGAGGGACCGTGACGGTCGATTCCCCTGAACCGGCTCCACTTCGTGCGGGACACCGGCTTCCGCGAGGACGCTTCCACCATCCGCACCGCGCATGGCCCGGGAGAACATGGCCACCCTGCACAGCTTCGCGATCAACCGCCTCCGCACCACCGTACGCCACAACACCACCGCCGGACTCCGCAAGATGCCCTACGAGCCGTTCACCCGCCCCCTCCCCCTTCCCCTCCTCGGACTCCGTTGACCAGCACAGACACGCCAACAATCAGACTTTGAAACCACACTGGGTCAGTCGGCGACGTCCTCCGTCTCGTAACCCGTCATCCCGGCTTCGTAGAAGGCCGGAAGCATCTGCTCCAAGTACCAGGGGATATCGGTGAACTCCGGCCCGACGACGTGTGCTCGCCTGTTGATGGTCGGCAGAAACGAGATCTGCTCGCGGCCCGGGAAGAAGAGGAGCTGGCCACCGGTGCCGGCAGCCTGATGGTAGACGCAGATGCCGACGTGCTGGTGGACCCTGCCGGGGTCGTCGAGCGCGGCGACCACGGAGTTCAACTGCTCCGGCACCGTGGCGGTCCAGTCCAGATCGCCCATGGCGTCCTCGACCGCGAAGGACAGACCCAAGGGCTCAATAGTGCCCCACCCGCCGGGTTCGAGCACCCGCAGGATTCCCTGCACCGTGACCCGCGTCGCTCCGCGAAAAGAGAAGTCGATACTGACGCTGCGTGACATGCTTCCGCCTCATGGAACCACTCGCCACGGAATCCCTTTTCCATCGAGCCACTGGGTGATGTTCCTGGGTATGGGATTCTGTGAGACTATTTCGTATTCTTTTCCGTGCTGAGTGGCGATCTGCCTGCACTGTCCGGCAGTCGCCTTGAACTTCGCCAGCCGTTTTGGGTCGGCATTGAGCTTCTGCCAGAACTCCCCGGCCTTCCCGTCGTACCACACCTCTCGTCCATTCGCCCGAAAATAGCTACCGTCGAACTCCCGCCCGCCCCGCGTGAAGTTGCTCGACCCGCCGAGCTTCTCATGCAGGTACCGCTCGTACTGCTTACCTCGCTGCTCTGCCAAACGGCCCTTTGACGGTTGCGCCTCGGAGCCGCCGCGGTTCGCTTCCGGCAAGCCGTCCGAGGCGGAGCCCCCGCCGGTGGTGCTGGCGAGGGCGATGGCGCTGCTGCCGAGGAGGGCACGGGCGCCCGGCGACAGGGCGAGGGTGCCGATGCGCATGGCGCCGCCGACGGTGACGAAGGCGAGGGCGCCGCCCGCAGGTGGGAAGAGGAACACCGAAGCGAGGGCGAGGGCGATGCCGGCCCACATCAGGGCTTCCATCAGCGCCGCGAACAGGGTGGCCGCCACGTACGGGTCGACGACTCTGTCGTCGGCCTCGTATCCCTTCAGGCGCAGGGCAAGCAGCAGCGCGCTGACGACGAGGGCGCCGCCGGTGCCGTACAGCCGCAGGCGCAGCAGCGTCAGGGGCTCACCCTGCGGCAATTCGCCGATCGCGCGGCGAGCACGCAACATCAGGACCATCTGGAGGATGAGCCAGGCCAGTCCGGCGGTGGCGCAGGACAGCAGGAGGGTGTGGCCGGTGCCGGAGGTGAACCAGTTCTGGAGGTCGGTGGTCTGGGGGTACGAGCCGGCGCCGAGGGCCAGGACCGCGGGAGTGGCGAGGAGCAGGGGGATCAGGTAGAGCCACCGGCGGCGGCGCGCGGTCCGGCCCGTGGGGTCGGCCTTGAAGTGGGCGCGGAGGCGCTTGGCGTCCCACGCCTCGTCGCGGTTTGCCTCGTCGATGCGCTGGGCCACCTCCGCCACCGCCCGGTGCAGCGGGTCGGTCGCGCGGGGTTGGGCGTAATACAGGGCGCGGCGGGCGCGGGCGAAGCGGACAGCTATCGTCCCGGTCCACGGCAGGGCAGCAGGCCGCGAAGCCCGCCAGCGCCATGACACCCGTACGGCCTTGGCGTTCGGCGGTCAGCAGGGTGTACGGCAACGCCCGTCGCCCGCGGCGGACCTGCCGGTAGTCCAGCGTCATCGCCACCGCCAGCGCGGCCACCGGCAGCCACCCCAGCACATCGCCCAGCCACTGAAGCACCTCCGCCGCCCAGCCCGGCGGATCGCCGTCGCGGCGAGCGGCGTAGCCGGAGTAGTTGAACAGCGCGTGGTGCCCGACCGCCAGGCCCAGCGGTATCAGCCCGGCCAGGCGAAGCCCCGCACCCGGCCCGCGCAGCAGCAGCCCCGCGCCCAGGCCCGCCAGCGCGCCCCACACCAGATGCAGCGAGGCGCCGAGTTCCGGACTGAGAGCACCGATGCTCACCGTGCCGATCGAGGCGGGCAGCCAGGTGGTCAACACCTCGCTGAAGTCGGGCACGTACGTGAGGTCCAGGCTGACGCCGCCGGGGATCATCCACCCGCCGCCGGGGAAGACCTCCGCCTTCTGCGCGTCGGTGACCCGCGCCAGCAGCACCTCCAGCAGCCCGAACCCCGCCCCCGCCCCGGCGCCCAGGACGACGTAATCGGACAAGCCGAGCTGGCGGCGGACCTTGACACTGATCCCGGCGATCAGCAGCGGCCCGATCTTCGCCACCTCCTCCACCACCGGCACCAGCGTGTACGACAGCGCATCCACCGCCGGGTCCAGCGTCCGCTCCCCAGAGGCCGCCGTGTACCCGCGCACCGCCGCGTACTCCGCAGCGATCGCCGCAACCCCACTGCCGTAGATCCCCACCACGAACGACGCCAGGATGACGGCCCAGCCGGCCGACCGCAACGGCCAGGAGATTAGCCCGAGTTGGAGGACGCCGTACAACGCCGCGGCCACCATGAGGAACGTCACGAACAACCCCCCAAGCATCACTGCGCGCGACCGCGCAGTGACACACGAGGCTAGAGGGGTACAGGAGATCACCACAAGCAACCGTTCGATCACAGAACGGGCCAGCGACGAGGCATGGTTGACCGCTATCGCCACCGCGAAGGCCCGGCTGGGCGCAACCCGGGCCCGTTTGCGTACCCGATAACCCGATATAGGGTCCGCTCGTCATCCCCCGGCCCGCCCCAGACGGTCCAGGTGGGAGGACCCTCGTATGGCGCGAGGGGGCGAGGACATCGGCGGCCCGTTCTCGGCGTGCTCGGGTGGCGGACGGCTGTCGCGCTTGCGGCTGGTGTAGAGGCGGCCGTCCGGATGGTCGAGTTCGTGGCGGACCGGCCGGGCCAGACGAGCTTGTCCTCCTTGGCCCCATCGCGAGCCAGGCCCGGAGCCGGCAGGCTCGCTCAGCCGATCGGTGGTGCGAGGTATTCCAGCGCATAACCGTCGCCGGAGGGGGTTACGCGGGCGATGCCGGGTGAGTCGAGGTGGGCGCCGGCTACGAAGTGGTGTGGTTGGGCCAGTTGTTCCAGGAGGGCCGCTCGCGCGGCGCGGGCCTGGGACTGGTTGCCGTCGAGCTCCCAGGACACGTTCGGCTGATCGAATTGGAGCGTGGGAACGTGAACGGTGTCGCCCCAGGCGAGAAGGTGGCCGGTGCTGCTCCTGACATCATAGACGGTGTGACCGGGTGTGTGGCCCGGTGTCGGGATCGCGGTGGTCCAGTCGTTGATCGCGACGTTCTCCGACACGGGTACGACCCGGTCGCGGATCGGCTCAAGCCGCCCCGTGAACACCGAGGTGTCGCCCGCGCCGATCCACACGCGCTCAAGATTGGTGAACGCCTCTGAACCGTCCGGCGCGATCAGGCCGCTCACGTGGTCTACGTGCTTGTGGGTGATGGCCACATCGGTGACATGTGCGCGGTCGATTCTCGCTTCGTCGAGCGCGTCGTAGATCACTCCCATGGTGGGGTCGTGCCAGGCGTTGGACGCGCCGGTGTCGATGAGAACCGACCGCGTGCCGTCGGTGACGAAGAAGGCGTTGACCGACAGACGCAAGTTGTCGCCGGTCAGCGGGACGGCGGCCGGCAGCTCATCGAGCGTTCGCCCATCCTCGTCGCGGAGCCGTGTCGGCGGCATGTCGATGTACCCGTCTCGCAACGAGATCACCTGCAGATCGCCGAATTCGAACGTGGCGTGGTGCTGGCCACCCGAGATCAAACGCATGAAACCTCCGTCGTGTTGGACACGCACCCGCGCGCGTCTCCGATAGAAGACTCAATCTTCTTTAGGAGAAACCCTACACTGTGGGCAGCGAGGTACCCATCGATCGAGGAGCACGGTGGTCGAGCAAGACGGAAACGCGGCCGAACCACCGCACGGTGACGACCTGGCCGGCGCGTTCGGCGGTAACGTGCGGCGGCGCCGTGAGGAGGCGGGCCTGACGCTGGAGCAGTTGTCCACACAGTCGTCGGTCAGCCGGGCGATGCTGTCCAAGGTCGAACGCGGTGAGAAGAGCCCGACGATCGGCGTCGCATCCAGGATCGCCCACGCGCTCGACGCGTCGCTCTCGGACCTGATCGGTGCGCCGGCTGCTGCCGCGTCCGGTGTGGCCGTTGTCATGCGCAAGAACGAGCGCCCCGTTTTCCGTGACCCGGAAACCGGCTTCGAGCGGCACATGGTGTCAGCGGCCCCGGGCGCGGGAGGAGCCGAGATGGTCGCCCACTACCTCCCCGCGCAGGTCTCTACGAGGCTGCTGCCCGCGTATCCCCCGGGCACGGAGAAGCAACTCGTGGTGCTCGAAGGCACCCTCACCGTCGCGATCGGCGGGATCAGCGAGACCCTGAACACAGGCGACTCCCTGTTCTTCCAGGCCGACGCGGACCACGGCTTCGCCAACCGGACGAACGCTCCCTGCGAATACATCATGGTCATCTCGCGCAGAACCTGATCGGCCGCAGCTTGCGGGCCTATGCACGCTATGCACGCCCGGGGGGAGAGAGAGTCGTTACTCGTCCTTGCTGCCGAAGGCGAGGGCGAAGTACTCCACGTCGTCGCGGTCGCTGATGAGGTCCTGCGCCAGGTAGAACCGGCCGTGCTCGAATATGTACGGCAACTGGTCGCTGTAGGTCATCGTCGTCTCCGACTCCGCCGTGTCGTTCGGCAGCTCCAGCCAGACCTCTTCCTTGGCGGAGCGCGGGTCTATCGCGACGATCTCGCCGCCGGCGTCGTACGTCCCCTTGCGGTACGCGATGAGCTTGCCGCCCTCCATCCGCAGCGGGACCATCGTCCGCTTCTCGCCGGCGTCGTACTTCTTCGTCGGCTTACCCGTGTCGAGGTCGAAGGCGACGATCTCGTTCGTGTCGCCGTAGTCGCTCTTGCCCTGGTGTTCACGCGACGGCAGGTACATCGTGTCGCCGTCCACCGCCACCGTCGTGCAGGACTCGGCGCCGCCGGAGTAGTCACAGCCGGGCTTGTAGCGCGGGCCCTCCGTCTCCGTGCCCAGGGAGATCTTCGAGCGCAGCTCACCCCCGTCGATGGCGAAGATGTCGGTCTCGGTGGTCTTGCCCGCGCCGATCGTGATTATCGGCGGCTCGACGGAGAGCACCTGCACGCTCTGCACGCCGTCCGGCACGTCGTACGACCAGTAGATGCCGCCGGTGGCCGGGTCGACCTTCTGGACCTTCATGTCCTCGTTGAGCGAGCCGCAGAAGACCAGGCCGAGGAGGTTCGTCCCGTCGCTGGCGTAGTCGTGGTCCTTGCACTCGGTGGTGGGCTTGGTCTTCCAGACCGGGTCGCCGCCGGACAGGGGGAACGCCGCGGAGCCGGAGAGGCCGGAGGCGATGACCGTGTCACCGGCGATGGTGATGTGGTCGAACTTCACGTTCTCGTCGGCGCTCGGCACGTGCTGCTGCCACAACTCGTCGCCGGTGTTGACGTCGAAGACCACGACCTCGGAGCACGGCGCGTACGAGTCGTCGGGGTCGGAGACCTTGCCGTCCTGCACCAGCATGGCGGCCTTGCCGTCGTCGGTGACGGCCCGGGAGCCGCCGCAGATCAGGCCGTCGGTGGGGATTTCCCACGCCTCCTTGCCGGTCTTGGTGCTGTAGCCCTTCACCGAGTTCAGCTCGCCCTTGGCGTAGATCTTCTCCGTCGCCCACTGGCCGGCGGCGGGCCACGTCGCGCCCTCCTCGACCTCCGGGTACGGGACGCCGAACAGCAACTCGCCGTCGGCGCTGGCGGGCTTGCTGTCGCTGACGGACTTCTTGGCACCGCCGCCACCGCCGCCCCCGCCGGCCTGCGTGTCGTCGTCGCCGCTGGTGAGGAACCAGCCCGTACCGCTGGCGACTACGAGAATCGCCAGCACGGCCGCGACGACCGCCCACACCGGGACGAGCTTCTGCGCCGCGGGCCCGGCGGGCATGCCCGGGACCTGCGCCTGGGGGTAACCGCCGGAGTCCGGCGGGACCGGCTGCGCGTAGCTGTACTGCGACTGCTGCTGCGACTGCTGCTGGCCGTACGGCTGCGGTGGTTGTTCGGGCTGGGCCTGGGGCTGCGGCTGCTGCTGCTGCGGGTAGCCGTACTGGGGCTGCTGCGCGGGCTCCGGCGGCGCGCCGAAGCCGCCGCCGGGTGCGGGCGGCGGCGGGGTCTGCGGATATCCGTACCCGGGCTGCTGCGGGTCCTCGGACGGCGGCGGCCCGAAGCCGCCGGACGGCGGCTGGCCCGGCGGCGGTGGCGGCTGCGACATGTCCCTGTCCCCCCGGATGGATGTGCGTACGAGCTGCGGTCGTCGCTCATTTCTACCACCCGCGGGTGACAGCCGCCGCCGGCGTCGTACGACCGTGACCCGCCGCCCGCCGTGCGCTCAGCCCGACTCCGCCGACTCCGCCGACTCCGCCAGCTCCAGCCAGCGCAGCTCCAGCTCCTCGCGCTCGGCCACCAGCTCACGCAGCCGCGCGTCCAGCTCCGCCACCCGCTCGAAGTCCGTCGCGCGCTCGGCGATCGCGGCGTGCAGCTCGCTCTCCTTGCCGCCGATCCGGTCCAACTGCCGCTCGATGCGCTGCAGCTCCTTCTTCGCCGCCCGCGCGTCCGCCGCCGACAGGGTCTGCGTCGCCTGTGGCGCCGGTGTCGCCTGCGGCGTCTGCGGCGCCTGTGTCTCGCGGATACGTGCCCGCCGGCGCAGGTACTCCTCGATCCCGCCCGGCAGCATCCGCAGCGCCCCGTCGCCCAGCAGCGCGTGCACCGTGTCCGTCGTCCGCTCGACGAAGTACCGGTCGTGGCTGATGACCACCAGCGTCCCCGGCCAGCCGTCCAGCACGTCTTCCAGCTGGGTGAGGGTCTCGATGTCCAGGTCGTTGGTGGGCTCGTCGAGGAACAGCACGTTCGGCTCGTCCATCAGCAGCCGCAGCAGCTGCAGCCGCCGCCGCTCGCCGCCGGACAGGTCGCCCACCGGCGTCCACTGCTTCTCCCGCCCGAAGCCGAACTGCTCGCACAGCTGCGAGGCGGTCATCTCCCGCCCCTTGCCGAGGTCGACGCGCTGCCGCACCCGCTCGACCGCCTCCAGCAGCCGCCACGCCGGGTCGAGTTCCGTGACCTCCTGCGAGAGGTACGCGAGCCGCACGGTCCGCCCGGCGACGATCCGCCCGGCGGCCGGCTGCCGCTCGCCGCCCGAGCGGGCGGCGTCGGCGAGGGTACGCAGCAGGGAGGTCTTGCCGGCGCCGTTGACGCCGAGGAGCCCCACGCGGTCGCCGGGGCCGAGTTGCCAGGTCAGCCCCTTCAGCAGCACCCTGCCGTCGGGGCCGCCCCCGGCCCGTACGGTGACGTCCTCCAGGTCGAACACCGTCTTGCCGAGGCGGGAGTTCGCGAACTTCATCAGCTCGGCGGAGTCGCGGGGCGGCGGCACGTCGGCGATGAGCGCGTTGGCGGCCTCGATGCGGAAGCGGGGCTTGCTGGTACGGGCCGGGGCCCCGCGGCGCAGCCAGGCCAGTTCCTTGCGCACGAGGTTCTGCCGCTTGGCCTCCTCGGTGGCGGCGATACGCGCGCGCTCGGCGCGGGCGAAGACGTAGTCGGAGTAGCCGCCGTCGTACTCGTGGACGGCGCCGCGCTGCACGTCCCACATGCGGGTGCAGACCTGGTCGAGGAACCAGCGGTCGTGGGTGACGACGACGAGCGCGGCGCGGCGGGTGCGCAGGTGCTCGGCGAGCCAGGCGATGCCCTCGACGTCGAGGTGGTTGGTCGGCTCGTCCAGGATGAGGAGGTCGGGGATGCCGATGAGCAGCTTGGCCAGCGCGATGCGGCGGCGCTCGCCGCCGGAGAGCGGGCCGATGACGGTGTCCAGGCCGTGGTCGAAGCCGGGCAGGTCGAGGCCGCCGAAGAGGCCGGTGAGCACGTCGCGGACGCGCGCGTCGCCGGCCCACTCGTGGTCGGCCATGTCGCCGACGACCTCGTGCCGGACGGTGGCGGCGGGGTCGAGGGTGTCGCCCTGGGTGAGGACGCCGAGGCGGAGGCCGCCGGTGTGGGTGACGCGGCCGGCGTCGGGGTCCTCCAGCTTGGCGAGGAGGCGGACGAGGGTGGTCTTGCCGTCGCCGTTGCGGCCGACGACGCCGACGCGGTCGCCTTCGGCGACGCCGAGGGAGATGCCGTCGAGGAGGGCGCGGGTGCCGTAGACCTTGTCGACGGCTTCCAGGTTGACCAGGTTGGCGGCGGCCATGGCGGTGCGGTGCTCCTCGGGGGGTCGGGGTGGGGCCTCGGCGGGCGGCTTCCAGGGTAGTTCGCGCCACGGTGCGGGTGGGCGGCGGCTTTCCCCCACCCCGCCCCTCCCCGAAACCGGGGGCTCCGCCCCGGACCCCCGCCGCGCTTGCGCGCGGACGCCTGGCCGGCGCCGACGCCGCGCAGCAGCCACCGGCCGCCACACCGGAACACGAAACTGGCCCCTGCCCGCCCCCTGGCACGGGGAGCACTGCCCGCCGCGCTACGCGCGCAAGGCGTCCGTCAGCCCACCACCGCCGCGCCCGGGGCCGGGGCCTGGGCTACGCGGGCCTGGCGGCACGTGCCCGACGTCTCCAGGGCCGCGGCGATCTCCGTCGCCGCCGTCTCGTCTGCCGCCAGGAACGCGCACGTCGGGCCCGAGCCCGAGACCAGGGCCGCCAGGGCGCCGGCCGCGGTGCCGGCCTTGAGGGTGTCGGCCAGGGACGGGCGCAGGGAGAGCGCCGCAGGCTGGAGGTCGTTGCCGCCGGAGATGGCCGCCAAGGCGGCGGCCAGGGCGGCCGGGTCGCCGGAGCCGAGGGCGTCCAGCACCGCGGGGGACGGGTCCGGCTCCGGTACGGTCCGGTCCGCCGCCAGGCGGTCGAACTCCCCGTAGACCTCCGGCGTCGACAGCCCGCCGTCGGCCACGGCGAAGACCCAGTACAGCGGGCCCTTCGCCGACAGCGTCGTCAGCCGCTCGCCGCGTCCGCGCCCCAGCGCCGCCCCGCCGACCAGGCTGAACGGCACGTCGCTGCCCAGCTCCGCGCAGATGCGGAGCAACTCGTCGGTCCCGGTCCGGGTGCCCCACAGCTCGTCGCAGGCCAGCAGTGCCCCGGCGCCGTCCGCGCTGCCGCCGGCCATGCCGCCGGCGACGGGGATGTCCTTGGCGATGTGCAGGTGTACGTGCGGCTCCCGCCCGTGCCGCGCGGCGAGCAGTTGCGCGGCGCGGGCGGCGAGGTTCGAGGTGTCGGTGGGTACGGCGGCGGCGTCGCGGCCGGCGACGGTGACGCGCAGGTCGTCGGCCTCGGTGGCGGTGACCTCGTCGTAGAGGCCGACGGCGAGGAAGACGTTGGCGAGGTCGTGGAAGCCGTCGGGGCGCGGCGGGCCGACGGCGAGCTGCACGTTGACCTTCGCGGGTACGCGGACGGTGACGCTCCGCGCGGCGGCGGAACCGGCGGAGCCGGCGGCGCCGGGGGCGGGCGGGGTCGATCCGGATGTCACGGCGTGCTGCTCCTCGTGGTGGCGGTCCGGTGCCGGGACTCCGCGATCCGCGCGAAGTCCTCGATGGTCAGCGACTCGCCGCGGGCTTGCGGCGACACGCCCGCGGCGCGCAGCGCGGCCTCGGCGGCCGGCGCCGAGCCGGCCCAGCCGGTGAGCGCGGCGCGCAGGGTCTTGCGGCGCTGGGCGAAGGCGGCGTCGACGGCCGCGAATACCTCGGTCCGCGTGGCACCGGTCGCGGGCGGCTCGCGGCGGGTCAGGGAGACGAGCCCGGAGTCGACGTTCGGCGCGGGCCAGAAGACGGTGCGGCCGATGGCGCCGGCCCGCCGGACGTCCGCGTACCAGGCGGCCTTCAGCGACGGCACGCCGTAGACCTTCGACCCCGGGGCGGCGGCGAGCCGGTCGGCGACCTCGGCCTGCACCATGACCAGGGTGCGCTCGATGCCGGGGAAGGTGGCCAGCATGTGCAGCAGCACGGGCACGGCGACGTTGTACGGGAGGTTGGCCACCAGCGCCGTCGGCGGGGGGCCCGGCAGCTCGGTGACGCGCAGCGCGTCGGCGTGCACGAGCGCGAAGTGGTCCGCGCGCCGCGGCAGCCGGGCCCGTACGGTCGCGGGGAGGGCGGCGGCGAGGGCGTCGTCGACCTCGACGGCCGTGACGTGGGCGGCGGCCTGCAGCAGGGCGAGGGTGAGCGAGCCGAGGCCGGGGCCGATCTCGACGACGACGTCGTCCGGGCGCACGCCCGCGGCGCGCACGATGCGGCGGACGGTGTTGGGGTCGATGACGAAGTTCTGCCCGCGCTGCTTGGTGGGGCGTACGCCGAGGGCCGCCGCCAGCTCGCGGACGTCCGCGGGGCCGAGCAGCGGGTCCGGCTCGCCGGTGGTGGCGCTCACCGCTCCAGGTTAGGCCCTCGGTCTTGGCGGGCTCCTGGCGAGGCGGGGACGGCGGTGGCCGGCGCGTAGCCGAAGGCGCGCGCGGTGTTCGCCGCTATCGCCGCCGCCAGCTCGTCGGGGTCCGTGCCGCGCGTCTCGGCCATGGCGCGGAGGGTGACGGGGATCAGGTACGGCGCGTTGGGGCGGCCCCGGTACGGCATCGGCGTCAGGAACGGCGCGTCCGTCTCGACCAGCAGCAGCTCCGCCGGCGCGACGGCGACCGCCGCGCGCAACCGCCCCGCGTTCTTGAAGGTCACGTTTCCTGCGAAGGACATGAAGTAACCGTTTTCTGCACAGGTTTCGGCCATCGCCGCGTCCCCGGAATAGCAGTGGAAAACCACGCGCTCCGGCGCCCCTTCCTCATCAAGAATGCGCAACACGTCGTCATGCGCCTCCCGGTCGTGAATGACGAGGGCTTTTCGCCGGCGTTTTGCGATCTCGATATGGCGGCGGAAGGAGTGCTGCTGGGCGGCCACGCCCCCGGGGCCGGTCCGGTAGTAGTCGAGGCCGGTCTCGCCGACGCCGAGGACCTGCGGCAGCGCGGCGAGCGCGTCGATCTCGTCGACGGCGTCGTCCAGGCCGGCGCCGAGCCGCGGGGCCTCGTTGGGGTGCAGGGCGACCGTGGCCCACACGGCGTCGTGCGCGGCGGCGGTCTCCGCGGACCAGCGGGAGCGCTCCAGGTCGCAGCCCACCTGGATGAGGGTGGTGACGCCCACCCGGGCGGCCTTCGCCACGGCGTCGGCGACGGTGCCGTCCTGCATGTCGAGGTGGGTGTGCGAGTCCGCCGCGGGGTGCCCGAGGGGCTCGGGCGGCGGCGGCGCGGACTTCGCGTCCGCGCCGCCGGTGGTGTGCTGAGCCATGCCGGGGACTCTACTGGCCCGGTACGACACCGCCGTGCGGGGCGGCGCCCGTGGGCACCCGCCCCGTCAGTCCCGGCGCGAGCGCTGGCGCACCGACTCGACGGACCGGACCTGGCCGGCGCGCATGATGCGTACGACGTGCTCGCCGCAGTTCAGGCACGTCGGCCGGGTGAGCGGCGAGGGCACCCGTTCCCCGCCGGTGTGGTATGTGACGAAGGGCCGGCCCTTCGCGTCGACGTGGTGGTGGATCTCGTAGCTCTGCTCCCAGCCGTGCCCGCACCTCATGCAGGCGAAGGCGTAGGACTCGGTCACTGGCTCGGGCTCGGACATGGGCAGCTCCTCTTGTCCATGGAGGGACAAGTCGCCGGAAGGCATCCCCTATTCCAGTGGACACCCATTCGGCGCAGTATGCAGCCGCCAATACCATCAATTGAAGGAGTTTTGGTGCGGCTACTCTGAGTTGTTTGCCGAGTTTTTCGCGGTCACCACCGCATCGAATACCTCGCGCTTGGGTACCCCGGCGGTCCGGGCGACCGCCGCGATGGCCTCCTTGCGCGCCTCCCCCGCCTCCTCACGGACGGTGACCCTGCGGGCCAGCTCCGTGGCGTCCGGCCGCTCGCCGTCCGCCGCGGGCGCACCCTCCACCACCACAGTGATCTCGCCGCGCACGCCGTCGGCCGCCCAGTCCGCCAGCTCCTTCAGCGGACCGCGCCTGACCTCCTCGTACGTCTTGGTCAGCTCCCGGCACACAGCGGCCCTGCGGCCCTCGCCGAAGACGCCGGCCATCGCCGCCAGGCTGTCGGCGAGCCGGTGCGGGGCCTCGAAGTACACAAGGGTGCGCCGCTCGCCCGCCGCCTCGCGCAGCCGCGCCAGCCGCTCCCCCGGCTTGCGCGGCAGGAAGCCCTCGAAGCAGAACCGGTCGACCGGCAACGCCGAGACCGCGAGCGCCGCCAGCACCGCGGACGGGCCGGGCGCGGCGGTGACGGTGATCCCGCGCCGCACGGCGGCGGCGACTAGGCGGTAGCCGGGGTCGGAGACGGAGGGCATCCCGGCGTCGGTGACCAGCAGCACGCGGGCGCCGCCGGCCAGTTCCTCGACGAGGTCGGGGGTGCGGGCCGCCTCGTTGCCCTCGAAGTACGACACGACGCGGGCCGTCGGCTGCACGCCGAGCGCCTGCGTCAGCCGGCGCAGCCGGCGGGTGTCCTCGGCGGCGATGACGTCGGCGGCGGCCAGCTCGGCCGCCAGCCGCGGCGGGGCGTCCGCGGGGTCGCCGATGGGGGTGCCTGCCAGTACGAGGAGTCCGCTCACCGTCATCGAGCCCTTCTCACCTGCATCTTTACCTTATTGCGTCGCGGCTTCGGGCGCTTGGGGAGTCTATGGGGAGTCTCGGCGGCAGGCTGCTCCGCGAGCAGCTTGTCCACCGCAGCCCGCCCCTTCGCGCCGGCCTGCGGCATGAAGTGGGCGTAGTGCTCCAACGTGATGTCGGGCGATTCGTGGCCGAGCCATTGCGCCAGGGTGACCACTGATTCCCCGGCCTCCAACTGAAGCGATGCGTACGTGTGCCGCAGCACGTGGAAGCCGTCCTTCGGCGACGCCTCATACTGCCACGCCTTGGCACCCTCGGACTTCGGCGGGATGACGGCACTCTGCCCGCCCCCACGGCAACCGATCTCGGCCGACCGGCCGCAGCCGGACGGAGCGGTGCCCGTCATCCCGGAAAGCCACCGCCAACTCGTCCGCACCTTCGGCCCCGGCTGCCTCGACGAGTTCCTGTGGATCTACGGCGAGGGCGCCGCGAACCCGCATCAGGACATCACCTCCAGGACCGTCCAGATGCGGAACATCCTGCGGCCGAAGATGCTCGCGCCATCCGAGAGACACTCAGCACGTACGACGCCACCCCCGACGACCTCCCTTGCACAGCTGCGAGTGACCACGCACCAGACACCGGCATGCTGCACGCCCACCTGCACACGGCAGCGCGGCGGCGGAACCAGAACACGGCCGGACTAGAGCTGTCGTGCGAGCTCTGTGACCGGAGAGTAACAGTGCGGCGTCAGTTCACCGGCTGTGGCTGCTCGTACGCCGACAGCTCCGATAGCGTTGCCCGGCAGCTGTTCGCTGGATGACGATCGGAGCTGTTCGACGATGACCAAGCGCACCGCCCGGGCCCTGGCTGCAGCGGCACTGGCCTCGAGCTTTCTGCTGACGGCGTGCGGGGGCGACGACGAACCCAAGGAGGACAAGATCCAGGGGGCGGACAGCGAGGACAAGCCGCCGGCGTCGGCTTCGCCGAGCGAAGAGGCCGAGGAAGGGGCGCCCACGTTCGACCTCCCGTCGGACGTGAAGGTCAACTTCGAGGGCTTCGAGGACAGCGATCCAGTGAAGAACGAAGTCCTCCGGGATCTCCAGTACGCCACCAAGGCAAGGGTGGAGCAGGGAACTAACGACAGTTCGACCCAGATGCCCAATATGAAGAGGTACCACACAGGTCTTGAGGGAGCTGAACTCACAGACACCATCATCAAGTACACACAGTCGGGCAAGCGCTACACCGGCAAGTTCGTCTTCTATCTCCCGGAGGTCGAACTCTCCAGCAAGACCAAGGCGCATGTCACCTACTGCGAGGACCAGAACAAGGTATACGACAAGGATGCCGAAACGGGGAAGGTGAACGTGAACGCCCCTTCCTCGGAGTTCTACCGCCAGTGGGAGATGTTCATGGCGAAAAACGACCAGGGTGACTGGCAGATGGTGCGCTATGAGGCGGATGCGGGGGCAGAAGAGTGCCAGCGCTGATAAGCCGAGTCTTACGGACCACGGTCCCGCTTCTTGCGGTGCTGCTCACAGGGAGTGTCCTCGTAGCTCCCCCGGCACTAGCCGGCAGCAGCGATGGGGTCGAGGACAGCGGCACCGAGGTCCAGAACGACGACGGCGTATTACGGTCTCAGGTGAGCGTCAGGGGCAGCACAGACGGTTCCGGCAACGTCTCGCCCATGGCATCGTCTGATGCCGACTGGGTGGCCCCGCCCTGCTGGTACGAGCCGTTCTACAGCCCTCAGCAACTCGAGTCGTACATCGAGCGGAGGTACAACTCCGCGGGGCAGCGGGGTTCGATGACCGAGACGAACTACCTCAGCCAGGTCCAGTCCGAGATGAACGCCCTCAACTGGCACAGGGGCGACGACGGCAAGTGGTGGGGGCTGGTGCTGAACGAGTACCTGCCGGCGGGCGCGGAGCCGGGCTGCGACTACATCGAGCCTTGGCAGTGGGTGGAGCCCGGGGATCCGCCCCAGACCGGGGAGTACATCACCCCCGAGATGCTCGCGGATGTGGCCTACGGCGCGACGAAGCTGCCGACGCGCGACGTGAAGCTGAAGCCGGACCCCGACCGGCAGGTGGTCAACCTGGAAACCCACGTCGCCTTCGACGCCCCGCTGCAGCGGGTTTGGGTCACCGCCGAGTTGGCGGAGGCGGGCATCGCCGCCACCGTGGTCGCTGAACCCGACTCCCTGCTCGTCAACGGGGGGACCGAGTACGCCGATCCGCAGGAGTGTGAGTACGGGTTCACGCAGTCGGACGGCGGCTACCAGGTCGACTCCTCCGCCGCCGACTGCAACGTCACCTACCGCAAGGCCACCGACGACGACTCCTACGAGCTCTCCGCCCAGATCACCTGGAAGGTCCACTGGACGGCGACCGCCACCCCGGACGGCCCGGTCGAGGACGAGATGCCCGACGGTTACTCGAGCTCCGATCAGCCGGTCCAGGTTCGAGAGATCCAGACCGTCGTCCGCTGAGCCCCACCGCCGCTGGCCGACCGACCGAGCACCCGCCCTTGCCGACGCCTTCGTGCACCGAGCCGTACGAGGAGTCCGCTCACGCCTCCCATCCTGGCGGATGGCCGGTACGGGCCGTGCGGACGGGGCCGGGGAGCGGGCCCGTGGCGGCTGCCCCGCCACAGGCGGCCCGGTCCGGATCGGGCCGTCTGTGCCGCGGGCGGGCGCGCCTAGGATGGGCCCCCGTGAGCAGTGACACCGCGACGCAGCAAGCGCAGAGCCGGTCCGCGCCCGCCCCGGCGTGGCAGCGGCGGCTCCGCGCGTTCGGGTACGTGCCCCGGCGCGAACCCGGCGTCAAGGAGCGCCTGGTGCCGCCGTACCGGGGCTCCGGGGCGCGGCTGCTGCGGGTGGCCGGCGTGCCCGCGGCGACGGCGGCGCGGGTGGCGCGGCTGGGCGCGTGGGGCGGGCCGCTGCTCGTGGCGCTCTTCGCCGGCGTGCTGCGGTTCGTGAACCTGGGCAGCCCGCGCGCGGTGATATTCGACGAGACGTACTACGCGAAGGACGCCTGGTCGCTGCTGCAGTTCGGCTACGAGGGCAGTTGGCCCAAGGACGCGAACGACAAGCTCCTCGCCGACCCGCAGGTCATCCCGCTCAGCGACGACCCCGGCTACGTCGTCCACCCGCCCGTCGGCAAGTGGATGATCGGGCTCGGCGAGTGGGCGTTCGGCCTGGACCCCTTCGGCTGGCGCTTCGTCGTCGCCCTGCTCGGCACGCTCTCTGTACTGATGCTGTGCCGCATCGGCCGCCGGCTGTTCCGCTCCACGCTGCTGGGCTGTCTGGCGGGGCTGCTGATGGCCGTGGACGGGCTGCACTTCGTGATGAGCCGCACGGCGCTGCTCGACCTGGTGCTGATGTTCTGGGTACTGGCGGCATTCGGCTGCCTGCTCGTCGACCGGGACCGCGCGCGTGAACGGCTGGCCGGGGCACTGCCCGAAGGCCGGCCGGACGACGCGGTGGCCTCCGGGCTGCGGCTGGGGGCGCGACCGTGGCGGCTGGCCGCGGGAGTGTGCATGGGGCTGGCGCTGGGCACCAAGTGGAACGCGCTGTTCATCCTCGCCGCGTTCGGCCTGCTGACCGTGTTGTGGGACGCGGGCGCCCGCCGTACGGCCGGATCCCGTCGCCCGTACGCACGCGCACTGCGCCTCGACGTCGTGCCGGCGTTCTTCTCGACGGTGCCGGTGGCCGTGGCGGTCTACGTCGCCTCCTGGACCGGCTGGTTCGCCTCCGACAACGGGTACTTCCGCGGCTGGGCCGAGGACCGCGACACCGCGTTCCCGTTCATCCCCGACGCGGTGCGCAGCCTGTGGCACTACCACGCGGTGGTCTACAGGTTCCACGTCAACCTCGACTCCGGCCACACCTACGACTCCAACGCGTGGAGCTGGCCCGTGGTGGGCCGGCCCGTGTCGTACTTCTGGGAGGACCCGCCGCCCGGCCAGGACGGCTGCCCCGCCGACGCGACGGAGAACTGCGCCCGCGAAGTCCTCGCGCTGGGCACCCCGCTGCTGTGGTGGCTGGGCATCGCGGCCGTCGTCTACGCCCTCTACCGCTGGGGGCTGCGCCGCGACTGGCGCGCGGGCGCGATCCTGTGCGGGGCGGCGGCCGGCTGGGTGCCGTGGCTCTTCTACCAGGAGCGCACGATCTTCCTCTTCTACGCCGTCGTCTTCCTGCCGTACCTGTGCCTGGCGGTGACGATGATGCTCGGCGCGATGGCGCGCGCCGGCACCGCCGCCGTCACGGGCACCGGTGCGTCAGGCGCGTCCGGTGCGTCGGGGGTCCCCGCTCCCGGTCTCGCCCCGGCCACCGAATGGCGCAGGGCGGCGGGCGTGGTCGCGGCGGGCGTCCTCGTCCTGCTCGTGGTCTGGAACTTCATCTACTTCTGGCCGATCTACACCGGCGGGACCATCACGCGCGACGCGTGGGAGGCGCGCATGTGGCTGGGGAGTTGGGTCTGACCGCGACCACGCCGGGTGGGCGCGGGCGCGGCGGGTGGCTTAGTGTGCTTGACACAGGGTCGTAATGGTCATGGGGCGGGCAAAAGGGAGCACGGCAGATGGCGGGTAGCCACCGGCGCAGACATGCCGGCTCAAGTGCGTCGGCGAGAGCGGCGCGCACCCGGATCGCGGTGATCGTCGGCGCGGGCGCCGCGGTCGCCGGCGCCGCCGCCTTCGGCGCGTACAGCCTGCTCGGCGACGACGAACCGCAGAACAGCGGCAACGCGTTGTCCGCGCCGGCCTCGCCCGATCCGGTGAAGACCGGGCCGCCTAGCCGCAAGGAGGCGACCAAGGCGGCCGGCGACTTCCTGACCGCCTGGGCCGGCGGCAGGACCGAGATCGCGGCCGGGATGACGGACGACCGCAAGGCGGCGCTCGCCGGCCTCACCTCGTACCGCGAGGACGCGGGCGTCGGGAAGGTCAAGCTGACGCCCGGTCGGCCGGAAGGCACGAAGGTGCCGTTCAGCGTCGACGCCGAGGTGTCCTTCAAGGAGGTCGTCAAGCCCTGGGCGTACAGCTCCGCCCTGGAGGTCGTACGGGACGTGAAGACGGGCGAGGTGAAGATCGCCTGGGAACCGTCCGTCATGCACCCCAAGCTGGCCGGGGACGAGCGGCTGCGCACCGGCCCGGCCGAGGCCCCGCCGATCAAGGCCGTGGACCGCAACGGCGCCGCGCTCGACCCGGAGAAGTACCCCTCGCTCGGCCCTGTCATCGACGGCATGCGCGAACGTTACGGCGCCAAGGCCGGCGGCACCGCGGGCGTCGAGGTGTGGACGGAGAGCGCCGAGCCGGCCGGCGCGCACGACGAGGGCGGGAAGAAGGACGACGAGAAGGCGCGCGCGCCCGAGACGCTGCTGGTGCTCTCCGAGGGCAAGCCCGGCACGCTGAAGACGACGCTGGACGCCGAGGTGCAGAAGACCGCCGAGGAGGCCGTCGCGGAGCAGGGCGGCGCGTCGCTGGTGGCGCTGAGGCCGAGCACCGGCGAGGTGCTCGCGGTCGCCAACCAGACCGGCAACGGCTTCAACACCGCGCTGCAGGGCTCGCTGGCGCCCGGCTCCACGATGAAGGTCATCACGGCCGCGATGCTCTTGGACAAGGGCCTGGCGGCGCCGAGCGAGCCGCACCCGTGCCCCCGCTACAAGGCGTACGGCGGCTGGGAGTTCGAGAACGTCGGCGACAAGTCGTTCACGATCAAGGGCGGCACCTTCGCGGAGTCGTTCACCGCCTCCTGCAACACCGCGTTCATCTCGATGGCGGAGAAGCTGGAGGACGACGACCTGACGAAGCACGCCCGGGACGTCTTCGGCATCGGGCTCAACTGGCAGACGGGCGCGAGCACCTTCGACGGCACGGTGCCGGTGCAGTCCGACGCGCAGATGGCGTCGTCGCTGATCGGCCAGGGCGGCGTGCGCATGAACCCGCTGACGATGGCGTCGGTGTCGGCGACCGTGAAGTCCGGCGTGTTCAAGCAGCCCTATCTGGTGCCGCAGGAGCTGGACGGGCGGCAGTTCGCGACCGCGCCGAAGAACATGAAGCCGGAGACCGCGCAGTCGCTGCGGGAGCTGATGGCCGCGACCGCGTCGTACGGGACGGCGGCGGAGGCGATGAGCGGGCTGACCGGGGACGTGGGCGCGAAGACGGGCTCGGCGGAGGTGGACGGGCAGGAGGAGACGAACGCCTGGTTCACCGGGTACCGCGGGGACCTGGCGGCGGCGGCCATGGTGCCGGACAGCGGGCACGGCGGGGAGTTCGCGGGGCCGCTGGTGAAGGACGTGCTGGCGGCGCACGGATAGCCCCCGGGGCGGCACCGGAGGACCGCGGCGCACGCGTCCCGCGCTCTCCGCCCTCGGGCAGGCGCCGTACGAATCGGGTCGGGGCGGGTCGCCGTACGGTCGTCTCGGCGGCCGGAATGCGTTCGCGTGGCCCGTAGATCTGACGTTAACGTCGCCCCCATGACGACAGCCGACGCCGCCCACCCGCTCTTCGCCGCCGCCCTCGCCGAACTCGGCCTCAGCGTGCCGGTACGCCGCTTCCCCGACGCCACCCGCACCGCGGCGCAGGCGGCGGAGGCCATCGGCTGCGAGCTGAGCCAGATCGTCAAGTCCCTGGTCTTCGCGGCGGACGGCGCGCCGGTGCTCGTCCTGATGGACGGCGCCTCGCGGGTGGACACCGAGCGGGTACGGGCCGAGTTGGGCGCCGGGGCCGTCCGGCGGGCGGACGCGGCCGTCGTACGGGAGGCCACCGGGTACGCCATCGGCGGTGTGCCGCCCTTCGGGCACGTGACGCGGATGACGGTGCTCGCCGACCGCGGGCTCCTCGACCACGGCGAGGTCTGGGCCGCCGCGGGCGACCCGCACACCGTCTTCCCGATGGCGCCGAAGGACCTCGTCGCGCACGCGGGCGGCAGAGTCGTCGACGTGTCCGAGGTGCGCGAGGTGCGCGAGCAAGGGGTGTGACGCCCCTCATAGCGGCGGCGGTCCTCGCGGCGGCCGTGATGCACGCCTCGTGGAACGCCATCGCACACGGCGTCAGGGACCAGTTGGTCATCTTCGCGCTCATCGGCGTCGGCGACGTGCTGATCGCGGGGACCGCGGTGTTCTTCGTGCCGTTCCCGGCGGCCGGCGCCTGGCCGTGGCTGCTGGCCTCGGTCGCCATCCACATCCTCTATATGACGTTGCTCATGCAGTCGTTCCGGCTGGGCGACTTCGGGCAGGTCTACCCGATCGCCCGCGGCACGGCCCCGCTGGTCGTCGCCGCCGTCGCGCACCTCTTCCTCGACGAGCGGCTGGGCCTGTGGCAGACGGCGGGCGTCGCGGTGGCGTGCGCCGGGCTGAGCGGCATCGCACTGTGGGGCCTGCGCGGGGCGGACACCCGCCCGCACTGGCCGGCCCTGGCCGCGGCGTTCGCGACGGGGCTGTCGATTGCGGCGTACACGGTCGTCGACGGCGTCGGTGTCCGCGCGTCCGGCAGCGCGATGGGCTACACGGCGTGGCTGGTGCTGCTGATGGGCCCGTGGATCCCGCTGGCGGCGCTGGTGCGGCGCGGGCCGGGGATGGTACGCGAGCTGCGGCCGGTGGCGCTGCGCGGGCTGCTGGGCGGGGCGATCTCCATCTCGGCGTACGGGCTGGTGCTCTGGGCGCAGACGCGCGCACCGCTGGCGCCGATAGCGGCGCTGCGGGAGTCGAGCATCGTGGTCGGGGCGGCCATCGGGGCGGTGTTTTTCAAGGAGCGGTTCGGCGGGCCGCGCATCGTGGGGGCGTGCCTGATGGTGGCGGGGATCGCGCTGGTGCTGTTGCCGGCGTAGACCCGGGCCTGGCGGCCCGGGCCGCAGGTTCGCGCCGCGGTTCGACGCGGTACGCCGCGGTTCACTGCGTTGCGGCGCGGTTCGCCGCGGTACGCCGCCGACGACGGCGGACCGCGGCGCCCGTGTGCCGCTAGGCGGGACCGATGCGGTAGACGGCACCGGTGGGAGTGCCACCGCCGCCGCCGAAGCCGCCCATGTCGATCACGTACAGCTCGTTGTCGCGCGTCTGCACGAACGTGCTCACCCAGCCGGCGTTGGCTCCGAGGTCGAGCACCTCGGTCACCTGGCCGTTCTGCACCTGGAGGGCCTGCAGATCACCGCTGCAGTAGTCGGCGAAGACGAAAGAGCCCTGCAGATCCGGGATCTCCTCGCCCCGGTAGGCATAGCCGGCGGTGACCGAGTCGCAGAAGCCGGTGAGACCGTGCTGCCACTCGTGCACCGGCGGTGCGTGATCGGGCGGTTCTGTGCCCCGGTGCGGCCGGGTGGCCTCCATGAGGGGCCAGCCGTAGTTCTGGCCGCCGGCTCCGGCGGGCGCGAGGTTGATCTCTTCACGCTCCAGGTGGCCCACGTCGCCGATCCACATGTCGCCGTTTTCGGCGTCGAAGGAGAAGTGCCACGGGTTGCGCAGGCCGTAGGCCCAGATTTCACCGCGGGCACCCGGGACGTCGACGAACGGGTTGTCGGGCGGAATCCCGTACGGGTCGCCGGCGCTCAGGTCGATCCGCAGCACCTTGCCCAGCAGGGTGCCGAGGTTCTGGGCATTGTCGTACGGGTCGCCTTCCGGTGAGTAGTCGCCGTCTCCGAGGGAGATGTAGAACATCCCGTCCGGGCCGAACGCGATGTGACCGGAGTTGTGCGCGGGGCCCGGCTGTTCCTGGAAGAAGACGGTGCGCCGGGTGTCCGCCTGCACCTCGCCGTCGACCACCTCGAACTCGTCGACCGTGCTGTGGCCGTCGATGTCGGTGTAGGAGAGGTAGAAGCGGGTGAAGTCGGGGTTGAACTCGATGTCCGCGATCCCGCGCTCACCGTCGGTGGTGGTCTCGCCGGTGATGTCGATGACCGGGTCGCTCAGCCCCTGGTCATCGAGTACCCGCACGGCACCGGCGCGTTCGCCGATCCAGACCGTGCCGTCCGGCCCGGCGGCGCCGGCGGTGGGGGCGGACGCGGTGGCGACCTGCGTGAGCGCCACCTGGACCTGCTGTGATGCGGCGGGTGACGCGGAGGCGGTCGCCGGCGCAATGCCCGCGGACGTCGTCAGCGCGAGTCCCAGAGCGACGATTGCCGATAACTTTCCACGACTCATGGGTAGCCGGGGGCGGGTGCCCGTGGGAGGTCCCGTCCCCAACCTCCTTCCACATGTGGGGGGGGCGGTCATACCACGTACCGAGATCCTTTGATCTGGCGCGGGACCCAGGCCCCTGCAGGCAAGATCCAAGCCTGCGGAATGCCCCACTACGGAAACGGTAGCACCGTACGTCTCGGGCGTGTGTCCCCGCACAGCAGGTAACTCGACGACTCCCGCACGGACTTCCACGACGGGGTCCCCGGGGCGTGACAAGTACGCAACAGGACTTATCCACAGGGGTGTTTTCCGCGGGCGATCACCTTCAGGATGGAATCTCCGCAACGGGAGGCAACGGGGGATCACGATGGCAGTAGTCGACCAAGGGTCGAAATGGCAGTCGGAGCCGCAGGCGTCGGACCGGCATGCGCCGCGGCGCCACCTGGGCGCGTATCTGACCGCGGCGGTGCTGCTCATGGCCCTGGGCCGCACGGTGATCTTCTGGATCTACTACGACTTCGACTCTGTGAGCACCGAGTTCGAGGACTTCCTCAAGGCGCTGTACGACCCGCGCGTCATGCTGGAGCCCGAGCTGTTCAGCCCGTATGTGTGGGCGTTCACGGTGGCGCTGCTGGTGACGGGGCTGGTCGCGGCGCTGAACCGGCGGGCGGGGCGGGGGGCCGCGCTGATGTGCGGGTTCGCGATGTTCGCCACAGCCGCGCGCGAGTTGATCGGACTGGCGGCGAGCGACCGATTCCGCCAGTGGTACATCGGCGGCAACGACCTGGAGTTCGCGATCATCAGCAGCTGGGTGATCGCCCTGCTGTTCTCGGCGACGGTGGTCGTGATGATGCTGCGGGCGGGCGAGCGGCCGGCCGCGGGGACGGCGGGGGTGCCGGCTCCCGGGTCCCAGCTGTACGTCATCTCCGGCGGGCTGATGCTGGTGCTCGGCCTCGCGCTCGTCGGCTGGATCGTACGCATGCTGACCCGCGAGAACTCGATCGACGCCGGTACATACTTCAAGGGGCTCGTGAACGCCGGCGAGTCGTACTACCCGGCGCTCGCCGGCTCCACGGAGTTCTGGGAAGCGGTGTTCGCGGTGTCGCTGATGGTGGTGGGCGCGCTGGCGCTGATGCGCCGGCCGGTCGTCCGCGGCGCGGCGATCACGGTCCTCGGGGTCTACCTCTACATCAACGTCCGCCGCATGATCGGCATGACGATCACCGACTACCCGGACGTCGCCCCGGACGAGCGGACCATCCCCGTTCTCGGCTGGGACGCGTACACCGAGGACCTGGAGGGCTGGCTCGCCCTGGCCACCTACGTCGGCGGCTCGCTGATATCAATCGCGGTGATCGCGATGATGCTGCGCGCGCCGGAGGCGGAGGCCGGGGAGTACGTGCCGCCTTCGCCGGGCGGTTACGTGCCGCCGCGGCACGACGCGCCGCCGTCGCCGATAGCCGTGCAGATGCCGCCGCCCCCGGCGAACCCGCCGCCGCCGACGAGCATGGGGCCGTCGGGCCCGGGGCCGGCGTTCTGAGGACGGCAGGCTGAGGAGACGGCTGGGCGAGGAGGCGGCCGGGCTGAGGCCCGGGGTGGGCAGGGGGCAGAACGGGGCCGGGCGGAGCCGTCTCAGACCGGGCGTACCGGGTCGCCGAGGCGTACGGTGCCGGGGACCAGGACGTCGGCGCCCACGCCGATGCACATCCCGCGGTCCGCGGTCAGCGTCTTGAGCACCCGGCGGTCCTCCGGCAGGTCGCGCTGCACCATCGTGGTCATCACGCAGCGCTTCACGCGCTTGGTGACCCGCAGCCGCACCCCGTCGCCGACGGCGACCTCCCGGCCCACCCAGTCCTCCTCGATCCAGGGCTCGTCGGTGTCCAGCAGGATGTTCTTGCGGAAGCGGAGGGCGTCGGCGGGTTCGGTGTCGCCGAGGATGTCGCCGAGCGCGTGCAGGGAGGCGGTGCCGATGAGCGTCACGCCGCAGGCGTCGAAGTGCGGGACGGCGTCCTCGCGGGCCAGCCGCACGTCCACGCCGAGGAGTTCGGCGAGGTGGGCATCATCGCGCAGGTCGGAGCCGTCCGGGGTGACGACGCGCGGACGGTCCGCGCCGTCGGCGGAGGAAGCGGGGGAGGCGGGGGAAGCGGGGGAAGCGGGGGAAGCGGGGGAAGCGGGGGAAGCGGGGGAAGCGGGCAAGGCGTAGGACGCGGAGAAGTGGAGCAGGCCCTCGGTGCGGCGGAAGCGGCGGGAGTTCTTGCCGCTGCCGAGCTTGCCGTCGGCGTACGTCACGGCCCAGAGGCGGTCGCCGACCGTGCCGCGCTCGTCGATGACGAGCTCCGGCAGCCGTTCGCCGAGCATGGACTTGACCGGGAAGCGTCGGAGCGTGGCGACGGTGGCGTCGGACGGGACGGGGTAGGGCGTCGGAGCCAGTATCGCGGGCGGGAGTTCGGGCATGCTCCGGACCCTATGCCCGCCCCGGGTCGAAGCCGAAGGGTATTTCCAGGCGGTGCGCTGCCAGCAGGTCCTCGTCGAGGAGGAGGTCCTTGGTCGCGCCGTCCGCGACGATCAGCCCGCCGCCGAGGACGACGGAGCGGGGGCACAGCTCAAGGGCGTAGGGGAGGTCGTGGGTGACCATCAGCACGGTGACGTCGAGGGAGCGTACGATCTCGGCCAGTTCGCGGCGCGCCGCGGGGTCGAGGTTGGCGGACGGCTCGTCCAGCACGAGCACCTCCGGCTCCATGGCCAGCACGGTGGCGACCGCCACCCGGCGGCGCTGGCCGAAGGACAGGTGGTGCGGCGGCCGGTCGGCGTACTCCGCCATACCGACCCGCTCCAGCGCGCGCATGACGCACGCCTCCAGCTCCGGCCCGCGCATGCCGCCGGCGGCCGGGCCGAAGGCGACGTCGTCGCGGACGGTGGGCATGAACAGCTGGTCGTCGGGGTCCTGGAAGACGATGCCGACGCGGCGGCGGATCTCGGCGAAGTTCCGCTTCTCCACGGGCAGTCCGGCGACGCGCACGGTGCCGGCGCCGCCGCCGAGGATGCCGTTGAGGTGGAGGACGAGGGTCGTCTTGCCGGCGCCGTTGGGGCCCAGGACAGCGACGCGCTCGCCGCGTTCGACGGTGAGGTCGATGCCGAAGAGGGCCTGGTGGCCGTCGGGGTAGGCGTAGGCGAGGCCGGTGACTTCCAGCGAGGGGGGCGGTGGTGTCATACGAGACTCCATCCCAGCAGGCACACGGCGAGGGCGGCGAGGGGCAGCGCGGCGGCGGACGACCACTGGGCGCGGGTGGCCCCGGCCCGGTCGGTGAGGGGGATGGTGCCGGTGTAGCCGCGGCTGACCATGGCGAGGTGGACGCGCTCGCCGCGCTCGTAGGAGCGGATGAACAGGGCCCCGGCGGTGCGGGCGAGCACGCCCCAGTGGCGGGGGCCGCGGGCGGTGAACCCGCGGGATTCGCGGGCGATGCGCATCCGGCGCAGCTCGTCGGCGATCACGTCGCCGTAGCGGACCATGAACGACGCGATCTGCACGAGCAGCGGGGGCATGCGCAGCCGTTGCAGCCCGAGGAGCAGTTCGCGCAGCTCGGTGGTGGCGGCGAGCAGCACGGAGGCGGCGACGCCGAGGGTGCCCTTGGCGAGGATGTTCCACGCGCCCCAGAGGCCGGACTCGCTGAGGGAGAGCCCGAGGACGTCGGTGTGCGGGCCCTCGGCGACGAAGGGCAGGAGCACGGCGAAGGCGACGAAGGGCACCTCGAAGGCGAGCCGCACCAGCACGAACCCCGGCGGGACGCGGGCGGCCGCGACGACGCCGGCGAGCAGCAGGGCGTACGCGCCGAAGGCCCAGACGGCTTCGCGGGGGGTGGCGACGACGACGAGGACGAAGCAGAAGGCGGCGACGAGCTTCACGTGCGCGGGCAGCCGGTGCACGGGCGAGACCCCGTGCCGGTACAGCTTGTGCGCGTACCCCGCTGACAACGGTCAGCCCTCCCGGCGGGCGGCCGGGGACTGGTCGGCGGTCCCGCCGGCACCCGGGTCCGCGTCGCTGTCCGGGCCACGGCCCGGGTCGGCGTCCGGCCCCTGGCCGGGGTCCCGGTCGCCGGACGAACCGGCCGGGGGCCGGACGGATGCCCCGCCAGCGTCCGGAGCCCTGCCGCTGTCCGGGCCACGGCCCAGGTCGGCGTCCGGCCCCCGGCCGGGGCCCCGGTCGCCGGACGAACCGGCCCCCGCCGCTGTGGAGCCGACGGCACCGCGCGCGGCGGCCGGGCCCGGACGCGCGCTCGCGCCAGCGCCGGCCTCGGGCCGAGCGGTGGTTCCGGCGGTGGTGGATCCGCCCGCGGTGGTGGATCCACCCGCGGTGGTCCCGGCGGTGGCCGTCCTGGTCGTGGTGGCCGCGGCGGCGAGGGATTCCTCGGTGGTTCCCGGGGCGGGCACCCGCCCCGGGCGCGTAGCCGTACGTGTCCCACCGCCGGCCACCTCCGCCGGGGCGGCTGCGCCGGCGGCGGGTGGGCTCGCGGCGGAGCCGCCGCGGCGGCGGATCGCGACGAAGACCCCGCTGCCCACCGCCAGCGTCGCCGTGACGCCGATGACGCCCGCGAGGCCGCCGGAGACACGGGTATTGGTGACGTCCTCGACGCCGTAGTCGGCGAGCGGGGAGTCGGACAGCGCGTGCTCCTTCTCCTCCTCGGCGATGCCCTCGTCGCCCGCGACCTTCTCCAGTCCGTCGGGGTCGGCGGAGGCGTAGAAGCTGACGATCCCGGCGAGGATCAGCGACGCGGCGAGACCGCCGGCCCAGACCCGTCGATTCGACCGCGCCCGGGGCGCGCCCGCGGCGGACGGCGCGCCCTCCGGGCCGCCGTGGCCGCCGTGGCCGCCGGCAGCACCGTCGGCGGTCGCGCCCGGCGCGGTCCGCGCGGCCGACGCCGCGGGCACCTCGCCGGGCAGGCTCGCGTCGTCGGCAGCCGCCGCCCCCCGTACCGCCGCGTCCACACCCTCCGCCGCTACCGCACCCGGCCCAGCCGCACCCGCACCCGCCGCCGAGTCCGCCGCCGATCCCGTGCCCCCCACGCCACCGTCCCCGCTCCCGCTCCCTGCGTCGGCGGACGCCACCGTGCCCCGTACCGCCGTATCCGCGCCCGCCGTGCCCGGCGCAGCCGGACCCGCGCCCGGCCGCGCCACCACCGCCGTGCGCAGCTCCAGCGGGCGCCGCAGCCCCCGTGCGCCGTGGATCAGGTCCGGCCGGACCGCCGCCACCGACGCGACCGTCGCCGTCGTGATGGCCGCCTCGCCGAGGCCGATGAGGAGGTGGACGCCGACCATCGCCGTGGCCACCTTCGTCAGCGACACGTCCGCCGTGCCGCCCAGCGCGTACAGCCCCGTGAACGCGAGCGCGGAGGCCGGCACCGACAGCGCCGCCGCCACGAACGTCGCCACCCCCAGTCCGCCCCGGCCGCCCCCGCCCTTCCCGACTCCGCCCTTCCCGACCCCGCCCCGCGGCAGCACGCCGAGCAGCCCCCGGAAGACGGCGTACGACACCACCACCGTCACCACGCCCATCAGCGTGATGTTCACGCCCAGCGCCGTCAGCCCGCCGTCCGCGAACAGCAGCCCCTGCATCAGCAGCACCACGGATATACACAGCACCGCCGTCCACGGCCCCACGAGTATCGCCGCCAGCGCGCCTCCCAGCAGGTGCCCGCTCGTGCCCGCCGCGACCGGGAAGTTCAGCATCTGCACGGCGAAGACGAACGCCGCGACGAGCCCCGCCAGGGGTGCCGTGCGCTCGGCCAGTTCGTGCCGCGCGCCGCGCAGGCCGACGGCCACGGCACCCGCGGCGACCGCACCGGCGGCGATCGACACGGGGGCGTCGATGAATCCGTCGGGCACATGCATGGTGGCGTCCCTCCGTCGAAACCAGCCCGTCGATACCAGCCCGTCGATACCAGCCCGTCGATACCCGGCTCGCCCATATGTATCGACAAGAAGGCACCTGGTCATACAAACCAATTGCAAAGAGAGTGCAACAGCACCCGGCCCGCGAAAATTCTCGCCCGACTTGCCGCACCCCCTTACGCCCCGAAACATGGAGATTGTGACAGCCGGCTCCGACAGCACCGCCGTGACCGACCCCGGCCTGCCCTACCTCCGCTTCCCCCACCTGCACGGCGACCTCCTCTGCTTCACCGCCGAGGACGACCTGTGGCTCGCCCCGCTGCCCGCCCCCGGCGCCAAGCCCGAGCGGGGCTGGCGGCTGACCGTCGACCGCACCCGCGTCGGCCACCCGCGCTTCTCGCCGGACGGCAGGTCCATCGCGTTCACCAGCTGGCACAGCCTCGACGCCGAGGTCCACGTCGTGTCCGCGGAGGGCGGCGGGGCCCGCCGGCTGACGTACTGGGGCAGCCCGGATACCCGGGTGTGCGGCTGGACGCCGCCGGGCGGCGGCGAGGACGGGGCGCCGCAGATCCTCGCGGTGTCTTCGCACGGCCAGCCGCTCTCGTACCAGACCTGGTCCTACCTGGTGTCGACCGACGGCTCCCCGGGCCGCCGGCTGCCCTGGGGCCCGGTCGACGACATCGCCGTCGCCGAGCTGTCCGGCTGCCGCAAGACGCTGCTGCTGACCGGCCGCCCGCCGCATGAGCCCGCCGCCTGGAAGCGCTACCGCGGCGGCGCCACCGGCCGCATCTACCTGCACGGCGAGCGGCTGCTCGCGGATATCGGCGGGCACGTGGAGTGCGCGATGTTCGTCGGTACGCCCCCCGCCACGCGGATCGCGTTCCTCTCCGACCACGAGGGCACCGGCAACCTCTACTCCTGCCTGCCCGACGGCACGGATCTGCGCCGGCACAGCGACCACGCCGAGTTCTACGCCCGCAACGCCGCCACCGACGGCCAGCGGGTGGTCTACCAGTGCGCCGGCGAGCTGTGGCTCGCCGAGGACTTCGGCCCCGCCGGGCAGCCGCGCCGCCTCGACGTCCGGCTCGGCAGCCCGCGGGCCGGGCGGCGGCCGTACCAGGTGGCCGCGCAGAACAACGTCCAGGCGCTGACCGTCGACACCACCGGGCGGGCCAGCGCGGTCGCGGTGCGCGGCGCGCTGTACTGGCTGACCCACCGGGACGGCCCGGCACGCACGATCACCGACACCCCGGGGGTGCGGATCAGGCTGCCGGAGATGCTGGGCGCCACCAACCGCGTCGCGTACGTCACGGACGCGTACGGCGACGACACCGTCGAGATCGCCGACCTGCCGCGCACCGGCGCCGTCGGCGAGCCGCAGCGGCTCGCGGCCGGGAAGCTGGGCCGGGTGCTGGCGCTGGTGCCGTCGCCGGACGGCCGGCACATCGCCATCGCCTCGCACGACGGGCGGCTGCTGCTGGTACGGGTGCCGGAGCGGATGGACGCGGACGAGCCGATGTCGGCGGAGGTGGCGGAGCAGTTCGCGGAGGCGGTACGGGCCGCGGAGGAGCTGGAGCCCGCGGAGGCGGCGGGCGACTGCCAGGTCACCGAGCTGATCCGGTCGGCCAACGGGCCCGTACGCGACCTGGCGTTCTCGCCCGACTCGCGGTGGATGGCCTGGGCGCACCCGGGCATCGGCCGCTCGCTGCGGCAGATCAAGATCGCCCGGATCGCGGACCGGATGATCGTGGACGTAACGGACGGCCGGTTCGAGGACGAGGAGCCGGTGTTCACGCGCGACGGGCGCTACCTGGCGTTCCTCTCCTGGCGCGGCTTCGACCCGGTGTACGACGTGCACACCGGCGACCTGTCGTTCCCGCTGGGCTCCCGCCCGTACCTCGTACCGCTGCATCCCGCGACGCCCTCGCCGTTCGCGCTGTCCGCCGAGGGCCGGCCGGCGGCCGGCGGGATGGACCCGGCCGGGCCGCCGGCGCCGGACCCGGCCGGTGGGACCTCCATGGTGCTGGTGGAGCCGGAGGGGCTGGAGAGCCGGGTGACGCCGTTTCCGGTGCCGGCGTCGAAGTACTCCTCGCTGGTGCCGGTGGCGGGCGGCGGGCTGGTGTGGCTGCGCTGGCCGATCTCGGGCGCGCTGGGCGAGACGTTCGCCAACCCGGCGGACACCTCGGGCAGGCCGACGCTGGAGCACTTCGACATCTCCACCGCCCGGCTCACCGAGATGACGTCGCTGGTGACGGAGATCGCGGTGAGCGGCGACGGCACCAGGCTGGTGGTCAACGACGGCGGTTCGCTGCGCGCGATGCCGGTGAGCGACCGGGCGGACCCGGACTCCACCGTCTCCATCGACCTGCGGCGCGTGCTGCACACCGCGGACCCGGTCGCCGAGTGGCACCAGGCGTACGCCGAGGCCGGCCGGATCATCCGGGCGTACTTCTGGGAGCCGCACCTGTGCGGCGTCGACTGGGACGCGGTGCTGGCGCAGTACCGCCCGCTGCTGGACCGGGTGGCCTCGCCGGACGAGTTCGCGGACCTGCTGCGCGAGGTGCTGGGCGAGCTGGGCACGTCGCATGCGTACGTCACGGCCGCCCGCCGCAACGAGGGCCCGCCGCACTACCAGCGGCCCATCGGCTTCCTCGGCGTGAACTTCGTCCGCACCCGCGACGGCCTCGGCTGGGCGCTGGCCCGCATCCTGCCCGGCGACTCCTCCGACACCCGCGCCCGCTCCCCGCTCGCCGGCACCGGCATCCCGGACGGCTCGGTGCTCACCCACGTCGACGGCCGCGCCGTCGACCCGGTCACGGGCCCGTACCCGCTGCTGGCGGGGGCCGGGGGCACGACGGTGGAGCTGACGTTCGCGATCGAGGGCAGTCAGGGGCGGCTGCGCCGCGTGGCCGTGGTGCCGCTGGTGGACGACCGGCCGCTGCGCTACCAGGACTGGGTGGCGGCGCGGCGCGCGGTGGTGCACGAGCTGAGCGGGGGGCGCTGCGGTTACCTGCACATCCCGGATCTGGTCGCCAGCGGCTGGGCGCAGTTCAACCGGGACGTGCGGATGGAGATGAACCGCGAGTCGCTGATCGTGGACGTACGGGGCAACGCGGGCGGGCACATCAGCGAGCTGGTGCTGGAGAAGCTGACCCGCCCGATCATGGGCTGGGACCTGACGCGCAACGCGCAGCCCGTCTCGTACACCTCGACCGCGCCGCGCGGCCCGATGGTGGCGCTGGCCGACGAGGCCACGTCGTCGGACGGGGACATGATCACGGCGGCGTTCAAACTGCTGGGCCTCGGCCCGGTGGTGGGCCTGCGGACGTGGGGCGGGGTGGTCGGGACGACGGGCCGGCACCGGCTGGGCGACGGCACGGTGATCACGGTGCCGATGAACGCGGCCTGGTTCGACGAGTACGGCTGGGGCGTGGAGAACGCCGGCGTCCCGCCCGACGTCATCGCCGAGCGCACCCCGCTGGACTGGGCGGAGGGCCGGACCTCTGAGCTGGACGTCGCGGTCGCCACCGCACTGGAGTTGCTGCGCGAGCACCCGGCGGCGGTGCCGCCGGACTACAGCGACGTGCCGGACCGGAGCCGGCCGCCGCTGCCGCCGCGCTCGCCGTAGCCCGAAATGCGGCATTGAGCCATATGTGTAAACCTGAGGAAGGGCCCGAACACCCTCTCCCACTAGGAGTGATGAACAGAATGGGCGCTTTCGACAAGGCGAAGGACATGGCCGGCGACGCGGCCGACAAGGCCAAGGAAGCCACACAGAAGGGGCGCAAGCAGTCCCGGCAGGACCGTGAGCGCGGCCGGGAGCCCGGCCAGGAGTCCGGCCAGGACGCTTCGCAGCGCACCCGGGAGGGCGTCGAGCAGGACCGTGAGCGCACGCGGCTGGACCGTGAGGACATACAGGACCAGCCCTGACACGGCGCGGTTGAACCACGCACGAGGGGCGCACCGCCGCGGGTGCGCCCCTCCGCCGTTGCCTCACGCACGGGCGCGTACGAGCGCGCGGAGGCCCGTGACGCGCGAACGGGCGTGCGGCGTACGGGCTTTTGCCCTCCGCGCCGTGCGCGCCGGCCCCCGCCCGCCGCTACGTGCCCCGCGCCTCCCGCGCCCGCTCGTCCGCCGCGCCACCCGCGCCCACCAGGCCGCCGCGCGCCTCCCGCGTCGCCGCGAGCCGCGGCGCCAGCTTCCGCATCTCCCGCCGCCCCAGCGGACCGGTGACGACCGACGGCAGCGCGCCGCGCACCGACTGCATGCCGCGCAGCCACCACTGCCCGTAGACGTGCGGCGACCGCCGCTCGATGCCCGCGACCAGCCGCTCCACGGCGGGCGCCAGCGGATACGTCTTGTTCGTCGGCCACGGCAGCCGCGCCCGCATGTCCCGCAGCACCTCGTCCTGGTCGGCGCCGCGCACCATGTCGGTGTCGGTCCAGCTGAGATAGCCGACCCCGACGTCCACACCCAGATGGCCGACCTCGCCGCGCAGACAGTGCGCGAACGCCTCGACGCCGGACTTCGACGCGCAGTACGCCGCCATCATCGGCGCGGGCGTCACCGCGGCGAGCGAGGCGATCTGGAGAAGGTAGCCGCGCGAACGGCCCAGCGCCGGCAGGAAGGCGCGGGCGGTGGCCACACTGCCCAGCAGGTTGACCTCGATGACGCGGTCGAAGGAGCGGGCGTCGGAGTCGAGGAACGGGCCGCCGAGGCCGACGCCCGCGTTGGCGACGACGACGTCGACTCCGCCGAAGCGCTCCTCGACGGCGGCGGCGGCGCCGGCCATCGCGTCGTGGTCGGTGACGTCCGCGTGCCAGTGGGCGGCCTCGCCCGGCAGCGAGTCGGCGACCTTCCGCAGCTCGTCCGGCTCCAGCCCCACCAGCGCCAGCCGCGCCCCGCGCGCGGCCAGCCGGCGCGCCAGGAGCGCGCCGACGCCACGGGCGGCGCCGGTGACGACGGCGGTCTTGCCCTGGAGTCCCTGTCCGCGGCTCATGCGCCCGCCTCCTCCTTCTCGACGGCCTTCCCGGCGGCTTTCCCGGCGGATTTCCCGGCGGATTTCCCGGCGGATTTCCCGGCGGCCCTGCCGGCGGCCCTGCCGGCGGCCCCGTCGGTGACCGGCCGGCCGTCCGTCTCGCCGCCCGTCTCGCCGGCCGTCTCGCCGCCACCCTCAGCCTGCGCCGCCGCCGGCGCGCCCGCCAGGTGGTCGCGTACGAGCCCGCGCAGCACCTCGGCGACCGCGTACGGCGCTTCGATCGGCGTCATGTGCCCCAGCCCGTCCAGCTCGGTGAACCCCGCGCAGTCCGGCAGCAGCCCGGCGATCTTCCGCGCCAGCCGCACCGGCGTCAGCCGGTCGGCGGCGCCGTGCACCACCGCGGCCGGCACCGGCATCCGCGCCACCTCGGCGTCCAGATCGAGCGTCGCCAGCACCCGCCCCCACGAGCCGCGCGGCTTGCGCGGGGTGGCGAAGACGATACGGACGCTCGCCTCGATCTGCGCCGGGGTGGCGCCGCGCCCCAGGATCGCCGGGCCCAGCACCTTCTTCGACAGCGGCGTCACCGGCCCCATCGGCAGCCGCGAGACCAGCAGCGCCCGCTGCACCGCGGAGCGCAGCGCCCGGGCCCGCAGCGGCACCACCCGCGACTCGGGCACCAGCCGCGCGCTGCCCGTACTGCACAGCAGCACCGCGGCGGCCCGCTCGCCTAGATACGGCCGGCCCGCGGCGGCCATCAGCGTCATGCCGCCCATCGAGTGGCCGCCGAGCACGGCCTTCTCGCCGGGCGCCAGCGCCGCGTCGAGCACGGCGCCGAGGTCGTCGGCGAGGGTGGCGGTGTGGTACGAGCCGTCGCCGCCGGCCGGGCTGCGGCCGTGGCCGCGCTGGTCGTACGCGATGACGCGGTGGCCGGGCGCGAGCTGCCGGACGACCGGCGCCCAGAAGGCCGTCGAGCAGCACCAGCCGTGGGCGAGGACGACGGTGGGCGCGTCCTTCGGGCCATGCTCCTCGACGTGCAGCCGGGTGCCGTCGGCGGAGACGGCGGTCAGCTCGCGGCGGGGCACGGGCGGGGCGTACGGGCCGGAGGTGACGTGCCTGAGCCGGGTCACCGGACGGCCTCCGCGCCCCGGCGCGCGGCGCCGGTCTTCCCCTGCCCGGTCCCGGGCCGCAGCACCTCGTACTCCGCCACGTGCACCTTCCTCGTCACCTTCCGGAACTCGCTCGTCGTGCCCGGCCACACGGTCGTGTTGCGCCCGCTCGCGTCCAGGTACCAGCTGTCGCAGCCGCCGGTGTTCCACACCGTGCGCTTCATCCGCTCCTGCACCCGCTCGTTCCAGTCCTTCACCGCCGACGGCCGCGCGTCGAGCGCGACCCGGCCGCCGGGACGGCCGGAACCGCCGAGCCGGTCGAGGTGGCGTACGAAGTCGGCCAGGTAGTTCAGCTGCGCCTCGATGATGAGGATCATCGAGCTGTTCCCGAGGCCGGTGTTGGGGCCGATGATCGTCAGCAGGTTGGGGAAGCCGGCCGCGCTCGCGCCGCGCAGCGCCGCCATGCCGCCGCCCCACGCCTCCGCGAGCGTCGTGCCGTCGCGGCCCTTGATGCGGTCGGCGATGGGCATGTCGGTGACGTGGAAGCCGGTGCCGAAGATGATCGCGTCGGCCTCGGACTCGGTGCCGTCGGCGGCCACGAGGGTCGAACCGTGTACCTTCTTCAGGCCGGAGGCGACGAGGTCGACGTTGGGCTGGGCGAGCGCCGGATAGTAATCATTCGACAGCAGGATCCGCTTGCAGCCGATGCGGTAGTCGGGTAGGAGCTTGCGCCGCAGCCCGGGGTCTTTGATCGCCCGGCCCAGGTTCCGCTTGGCCAGACCTTCCAGGAATCCCAGCTCGCCCGGGTGTTTGGTGAACGCCTGCACCTGGAGTTCGCGGATGCCCCACAGGATGCCGCGGCGCAGCTTGGTGGTGGCGGGGACGCGGGTGTGCAGCCAGCGCTCCGGGGCGCTGATGGCACGGTCCACGCGCGGCAGGACCCACGGCGGGGTGCGCTGGAAGACCGTGAGCCGGGAGACCTCGGGCTGGAGGGACGGCACGATCTGGATGGCGGAGGCGCCGGTGCCGACCACGGCGACGCGCTTGCCGCCGAGCGGCACGTCGTGGTCCCAGCGGGCGGAGTGGAAGACCCTACCGGGGAAGGTGTCGAGGCCGCGGACGTCCGGAACCTTGGGGTCGGACAGCGGGCCGGTGGCGGAGACCACGACGTCGGCGGTGAGTTCGCCGTGCCCGGTCTCGATCTCCCAGTGCAGCTCGTCGTCGTCCCAGCGGATGCTCCGCACCTCGTGGTCGAAGCGGATGTGCTGCCGTACGCCGAAGACGTCGGCGACCTGCTCCAGGTAGTCCCAGATGTGCCGCTGGCCGGAGAAGGTACGCGGCCACTCGGCGTTGGGCGCGAAGGAGAACGAGTACAGGTGGGAGGGGACGTCGCAGGCGCAGCCGGGGTAGCTGTTGTCCCGCCACGTGCCGCCGAGCGCGCTCGCGCGCTCCAGCACGACGAAGTCCGTGACCCCCTCGCGGCGCAGCCGTACGGCGGCGCCGAGGCCGCCGAAGCCGGATCCGATCACCGCCACCCTGACGTGTTCGCGCGTCATCGCCGTCGTCCTCCCAGGAGTGGAGTCGCGATTGCGCCAGCATTTACTGGCACGATGAGAGGGTAGGCCCCCTTCTTACCGATGGGTAGGGGGCCGGCCTGATCGACTTCCGCCCGCGGGTGGGGTGTCGGTGCGAGGTCCTACCCTGGTGGTCGGGGCGTACGGCACAGACCTGCGAGGACCGACGCGAGACCAACGGCAGACCGACGGCAGACCGAACGACGAACCGACCAGGGACCGGCGGAGGCGAGAGAGACGGTGGGACGCGAATACCGGACGGAGGAGTTGGCCGAGCACGCCGGCATCACCGTCCGCACCCTGCGCTTCTACCGCGAGCGCAAGCTCCTTCAACCGCCGCGCCGCGAGGGCCGTATCGCCTGGTACGGAGAGGACCACCTGTCCCGGCTGCGGACGATCGCCGCACTGCTGGACCGCGGGCACACGCTCGGCGGCATAGCCGAGTTGATCTCCGCCTTCGAGAGCGGCCGGGACGTGCGCGGCGCGGCCGAGCTGCTCGGCCTGGAGGAGTCGCCGGCGAAGCCGTGGTCGGAGGAGACCCCGGTGCGTATCACGCCGGAGGAGCTGGCCGACCGGTTCGCGGGCGAGGCCTCCCCGGAGAACCTGGCGACGTCCATCGACATGGGTTATGTCGCCGTGGAGGGCGAGGAGTTCATCCACGTCAGCCGGCGGCTGCTGGACGCCTCGTCGAAGCTGGTGGCCAAGGGCGTACCGCTGGCCGCGGTGCTCGCCGCCGCCCGCGAGGTGCGCGCGCACGCCGACGACCTCGCCGAGCTGTTCACCGCGCTCATACGCGAGCACGTGCTGGCCGACGTCCTGCGGACGCCGGCCGGCGAGCTGACGGCGGAGCAGGTGGAGCGGCTGACGGACGCGCTGGAGCAGCTGCGGCCGGTGTCGATGCAGGTGCTGGAGGCGGAGGTGGCGATGGCGATGGACCGGCGGGTGCGCAGGGAGTTCGAGGAGTGGCGGCGCACGCGCGCCGGGTCCACCGCCGAGGAGCCGGGAGCCTGAACCGGCTGTGACGGCACCGGCGTGACGTCACCGTCACCGCAGGCCCGGCCGCCGGCGTCAGGTGGCCGGCTTCGGTCACCGGGGTTCCGCCTGCCACCAACGGGCCTTGTAGATCCCGCCGTCCGGGAGCTTGTACGCGCCCTCGGGGTTGTGGGCGGAAACCGTCGTCGTCCACCACGTTTCGCCGAGACCCGGCTCCGGCACGGTCGTGACGACCCGGCCGCTCTCCCGGGCGTCGCTGACGGCCTTCACACTGCGCCGGCTGATCTGCGCGGCGCCGGCGAAGTCCTGGCGGAACTCGCGCCGGGAGATCACGTACTGGTACACGCCGTGGTTCGTGGTCAGCCACAGCCGGCCGGGGCGGCTCACCACCGGGCTGAGGTCGTGGCCGCCGGCCGTGACGCCGTCGGGGTGCGGCAGGGCGACGGCGTCGACGCGGGTGAGCGTGGGCTCGGCGGGGGTGCCGCCGACCTTCAGGGCGATCAGTTCGTCGTGGCCTATCGCCCACAGCACGCCGCGACTGTCGTCCCACTGCAACCCGTGCGCGTCGTCGAAGCGGTACTCGACGTACGTGTCGCCGGCCGGCCCCTGCGAGGCGGTGTAGAGGCGGATGGTGTCCCCGGTGCTGCCGGCGACGGCGACGTTGCCGCCGGGGAGCAGCTCGATGCTGTGCGGGTTGACCGTGTCCGTGCCGCCGGCGAGGGCACCGGCCCAGTAGCGGCGGCCGGTGGGCACCTCGACGACGGCGGCGAAGCCGAAGGAGGCGGTGGTGAGCAGGTAGGTACGGCCCTCGCGACGGCGGGCCTTGGCCTCGTTGACGTACGTCCAGCTCGCCTGCGGCGCCAGGTCCGCGTACCTCTCGTCGCCCTCCGGTGAGAAGGCCCAGCGCACGGCGGCTTCCGAGTCCCACGGCTGCCGGGAGTCGAGGACGAGCACGCGGCGGGACTTCTGGTCGGTGACGACGACGGGCGGTGCCGGCCTTCCGCCGGCCGCGTGCGCGGCGGCGGCGGGAAGGGTGGCGGCGGCGCCCGCACCGAGCGCGGTGAGCAGGGCCGTACGACGGGTGGGTCTGCCGGTCATGGGCACTCCTGATCGGGTTCTCTGATCAACATCATCCGCACAGTGCCACGGGGGCCGGCGGGAAGTAAGCCCTTGCGATGGCCGGTCGGTGAATTCTGCCCATCTGTGGCACCCCATGACCGTTGTCGGTGCCCGCCCGTACGATGGCAAACGTGACCAGAGACACGGTGGCGGACACCGCCGCAGAAGAGCCGGTGGAGAAGCGCCTGGAGTCCCACCGCGTCGAGCTGACCGGGTACTGCTACCGCATGCTGGGCTCCGCCTTCGAGGCGGAGGACGCGGTCCAGGAGACGATGGTGCGCGCCTGGAAGGGTTTCGAGCGCTTCGAGGGCCGCGCCTCCATGCGCTCCTGGCTGTACCGCATCGCGACGAATGTCTGTTTCGACATGCACGGCAGCCCGCAGCGCCGTGCCCGCCCGATGGACCTGTCCTCCCCCGGCTCGGCCAACACGTCCCCGGAGGCCGCCCTCGGCTCGGCCCTCCCGGAGGCCACGTGGCTGGAGCCCATGCCGGACACGAAGGTCCTCCCCGAGGGCGGCGACCCCGCCGAGGTGGCGGCCCAGCGCGACTCCGTGCGGCTCGCCTTCGTCGCCGCGCTGCAGCACCTCCCGCCGCGGCAGCGCGTGGTGCTGATCCTGCGGGACGTGCTCGCGTGGAAGGCGAGTGAGGTCGGGGAGCTGCTGGAGACCTCCGTGGCCTCGGTGAACAGCGCGCTGCAGCGCGCCCGCGCCACCCTGGCCACCGAGGCCCCGGCCGACACCGAGCCGGCCAAGCCGCTGGACGCGGACCAGCAGCGCTTCCTGGAGCGGTACGTGGACGCCTTCGAGCGCTACGACCTGGATGCGCTCACGGCGCTGATGCGCGAGGACGTCGTCCTCTCCATGCCCCCGCTGCCGCTGTGGCTCAAGGGCCAGGAGGACATCCGCACCTGGTTCCTCGGCACCGGTGCGGTCTGCCGCGGCTCCCGACTGGTCCCCTGCTCGGCGAACGGCATGCCGGCCTTCGCGCAGTACCACCCGGACCCCGAGGGCGGCCACCGCGGCTGGGCGCTCCAGGTCCTGGAGATAGCGGACGGCAAGGTCACCGGGCTGAACAACTTCATGGACGTCGACCGGCTGTTCCCGCTCTTCGGCCTGCCGCTGCGGCTGGCGGACTAGGGCGTTTCTTCTGGATCTGTCTTCTCGTAGCGGGTGACCCTCCCTAGGCGGACCGGCCGTGGGAGGGCTGCCCGAGAGCGTCCAGTTGCCGTTGGAGCCGTTCGGCGTCCTCGGTGCGGTGCTGGGCCCGGCACAGAGCCAACGACTCCCGCCACACCGCGCGGGCCTGGTCGTGGTCGCCGAGGGCGGCGTGCGAATGGCCGAGCCTGCCGAGGAAGTTGGCGGCCGAGTAGGTGTCGGCGAGTTCGCGGCAGAGGGCGATGGCCTGCCGGTAGCGCTGGACGGCCTGCCGGTAGCGACCGGTGCAGTGGCCGATGTAGCCCAGGGTGTCCAGGGTGGACGCCTCGCCGGCGGGGTAGCGGTCGTGATGCAGGGGGAGCGCGGCCTCGCAGAGTTCGCGGGCCCGGTCGTAGTCACCGAGGTGGGCGGCGTACCAGCCGACCTGGTTGAGCGCACGGCCCTCCCACACCGGGTCGCCGAGGGTGCGGTAGAGAGTGAGGGCGCGTTCGGCGGCTTCCAGTGCCCGCCGCTCGTCCCCCCGCTGTTCCCATGCCCACGAGAACAGGATGTGGGCGTGGGCCTGGTTCGCCGGGTCCTGCCGCTCCTCGGCCAGGGCGAGGGCCCGTCGCAGGTGCTCGCTCGCCTCCTCGTGTCGCTTCAGGTAGGCGTAGATCCGACCGAGGTACTGGTGGGCGAGGGCGCGGGTGGCGGGATCGGGGAGGTCGGAGGCGGCCTTCAGGGCGGCGGTCCACGAGGTGACCTCGGCCTGGAGGTGTCCCTGCCTGCGGTTGAAGGTGTGCAGGGCCCAGGCCAGGGCCCATACGGTCGGTAACCGGCCGAGACCGGCGGCGGTGCGCTGGGATGCCAGCAGGCAGGAATGCTCGGCGGCGAACCACGCCAGGGCCGCTCGGGTGTCGGGGACCGGCAGGGCGCCGCAGCCGGGGACGGACGGTTCGAGCTCGACGGGCTTGCGGTGGGGGGCCAGGACGCGGGCGGCGTCGAACGCGGTGTGCAGGTAGAAGTCGGTCACCCGGCGCAGCGCCGCGTCCCGCACCTCCTTCGCCAGCGTCAGGTCGGGGGCCCTCCCGGTCAGTTCCAGGCCGGCCTCGCCTGTGGCGGTGTCGGCGGCGAAGGCGCGGATCACGTCGTGCATCGCGTACCGGCCGCCCAGCGGCTGGTTCAGCAGCGACGCCTGCCCCAGTTCGCGCAGTATCTTCTTCGCCTGCGGGCCCGGCAGGCCGGTGAGGCCGGCGGCGGCCGCGAGGCTGATGTCGGGGCCCGGGGCGATGCCCAGCAGCCCGAACACCGTGCGCTGTTGGTCGGTGAGGCCGCGCAGGGACCAGGACAGCACGTCGGGCAGGCTGACGGTGGGGTCGCCGCCGTCCTCCAGCGCGACCAGGACGGAGTCACGCAGGTCCTCGACCAGTTCGGTCAGGGAGAGGTCCGGTTCGCCGTCGGCGCGGCTGGCTATGAGGGCCAGCGCCAGGGGATGGCACCCGCACAGCCGGATCAGCTCGGCCGCCGCCTCGGGCTCGGCGTTCCGCCGGGTCTCGCCGATGCGTTCGGCCAGCAGCGCGTGGGCCTCCTCCGGGCTGAGGATGGGGAGCGCCACATGGCGGGCGCCGTGGCGGGTGCCCAGGGCGGTGAGCATCCTGCGGCTGGTGACCAGCACGGTGCAGGAGGGGCTGCCGGGCAGCAGCGGCTCGGCCTGGTCGGCGGTGGCGGCGTTGTCCAGCACGATCAGCATCCGCTTGCCGGCCACCCGGGTGCGGTACACCCCGGTCTTCCCGTCGAGATCGGGCGGGATGGCCTGCGCGTCGACGCCCAGCGCCAGCAGGAACGCGTGCAGCGCCGCGTCGGGGGGCACAGGAGCCTTCCTGGGGTCGAAGCCGCGCAGATCGATGAATAACTGCCCGTCGGGGAACCGGTCTATGTTGCGGTGCGCCCAGTGCAGGGCGAGCGCTGTCTTGCCGATCCCGCCGGTGCCGGCCAGGGCGGAGATCGTGACCGCGCCGACGGGCCGAGCGCCGTGGTCCAGTGAGCCGGACAGCACCGCCAGCTCGTTGTCGCGGCCGACGAACGACCTGGGCGCGGAGGGCAGTTGCCGGGGCACGGGCACCTCGTCCGGCACCCCGTACAGGTGCACCCCGCCGGTGACCGATCCGGCCTGCAGCAGGTGCCCCGCGACCGACGTGTCGGTGCTCTCGTTCCGTGTCGTCGGTCGGCCCGGCCCGGGCCCGTCCCGCTGGTCGTCCGTCGCCATCACAACGCCTCCGTAAGCCCAGCGCGGCCGCGTCGCCGAACTTACGCCCTGCATGCCGTGATCTCGTGCGGCACGTCGCCGCCAGCGCTGTCATCCAAGACGGATATATCGTCGCACGCTGGGCGGTCGTGTCACCAGTGCCCCGAATCGCAGGTACTTCCGCGGTGGAGACGCGCCGGACCCACCCGCTATGGCCCGTCCGGCGAGGACTCCGCGCGGGTCTGCAGCAGCGTCCGCTCCTGCGTGTTCCGCGTCAGCTCCGCCGCCCGCGCGAACTCCGCCCGTGCCTCCTCCGCCCGCCCCAGCCGCCGCAGCAGGTCGCCGCGCACGCTCGGCAGCAGGTGGTAGTCCTTCAGCGCCGGCTCGTCCGCGAGCCCGTCCACGATCCGCAGCGCCTCCCCGGGCCCGTACGCCATGGACACCGCCACCGCCCGGTTCAGCTCCACCACCGGCGACGGCGCCACCCGCGCCAGCGCCTCGTACAGCCGGACGATCTGCCCCCAGTCCGTGTCCCCGGCCCGCGGCGCCCGGGCATGGCAGGCCGCGATCGCCGCCTGCAGCGCGTACGGCCCGGGCCCCGGCGCCCCGGCCGCGACCTGCGACTGCGCCCGCGCCAGCGCCGCGAACCCGCGTCGGATCAGCAGCTGGTCCCACCGCCTGCGGTTCTGCTCCAGCAGCAGCACCGGCGCCCCGTCCGGGCCCGTACGCGCGCCCGCCCGCGACGCCTGGATCTCCAGCAGCGCCGCCAGCCCGTGCACCTCCGGCTCCTTCGGCATCAGCCCCGCCAGCACCCGCGCCAGCCGCAGCGCGTCCTCGCACAGCCCCGGGCGCATCCAGTCGTCGCCGGCGGTCGCCGAGTAGCCCTCGTTGAAGACCAGGTAGATGACCTCCAGCACCGACGCCAGCCGCTCCGCCCGCTCCGCGCCCTGCGGCTGCTCGAACGGCACCTCCGCGGTCGCCAGCGTCCGCTTGGCCCGTACGATGCGCTGCGCCACCGTCGGCTCCGGCACCAGGAACGCCCGCGCGATCTCGTCCGTCGTCAGCCCGCCGAGCAGCCGCAGCGTGAGCGCCACCCGCGCGGGCGTGGACAGCACCGGGTGGCAGGCCGTGAAGACCAGCCGCAGCAGGTCGTCCTCGATGTCGTCGTCGAGGACCGCGGCGAGCTGCGCCTCGCTGTCCGGCCGGCGGCTTTCCAGGTCGTGGCCGATCTCCGCGAGCTTGCGGGCGTAGCGCTCCTTGCGGCGTACGAGGTCGATGGCGCGCCGCTTGGCCGTGGCCGTGAGCCACGCGCCGGGGTTGTCGGGCACGCCCGACTCGGGCCACTGCTCCAGCGCGGCGACCAGCGCGTCCTGCGCCAGCTCCTCCGCCACGCCCACGTCGCGCACGATACGGGCCACGCCCGCGATGATGCGCGCGGACTCGATCCGCCAGACCGCGGCCACGGCGCTGTCGGTGGCCCGCCGGGCGCGGGCGTCCTGCGAAGCCGTCACAGCCCCACATCAGAACAGCCCGGCCCGGCCGGAGGCAACTCGTGACGGCCCTGACCTGGGCCGTCACAATCGGCTACGGCTCCATGATCTCCCGCAGCTCGACGGTGATGACCCACTCCTCACCGTGCACCTTCAGGAAGCGGCTGGCCCACTCCAGGGCCTCTTCCTTCGACTTGACCTGGGCGATCAGATAGCCGCCGACCAGTTCCTTGGACTCGGTGAACGGCCCGTCGACCACCGACAGCCTCCCGCGGTCGGAGGTGACCCGCACGGCCTCCTCCGCGGGCTTCAGCCCGGCGGTGTCCAGCAGCACACCGGACTTGGTCATCTCCTCCAGCAGCTTGCCCATCTCGTCCATGATCTCCTGGCTGGGCATCCCGTCCTGGGGGCTGCGCTCCAGGTCCGGCTCGATCAGCATCATGTAGCGCATCGCGCGTCTCCTCGATCTCGTCACGGGCGGCGGTGTGCCGTCCTTCTGCCCATGCGTCGAACGCCACCCTGCCGGATCGACACCCGCGCGAAGTTTTTTTTCCGGCGGCGTCAGCGCGTCACGAACGCGACCCGGAACATCCGGGGCCAGTACTTGCCGGTGAGCAGGAACTCGTCGCCGCCGGGGACGGCGGCGATCCCGTTGAGCTGGAGCGCCCCGGCCTCTATCTCGGCTGGCGTGAGCAGGCCGGAGGCGTCGATGTCGGCGGTGACGGCGCCGGTGGCGGGGTCGATACGGACGAGGGTGTCGGTCTGGTAGACGTTCGCGTAGACGCTGCCGTCGTCGGTGCACTCCAGCTCGTTGAGCCGGTCGACGGGGGCGCCGTCGCGGGTGACGTCGACGTGGCCGGTGGGCTCGAACGTCTCCGGGTCGCGGAACGTGAGCCGGGAGCTGCCGTCGCTCATGACGAGCCGGCCGCCGGCGCCGCCGGCCGTACCGTCGTGGCACACGCCCCAGCCCTCGCCCTCGTAGCTCACCCGGCGCAGCTCCTCCAGGGTGTCCGCGTCGCGCTCGATGGCGATGCCGTTCTGCCAGGTGAGCTGCCAGAGCCGGGGGCCGACGAGCGTCAGGCCCTCGCCGAAGAGCGGGGCGGGCAGGTCGCGGCGGACGGTGGGTTCGCCGCCGGCGGGGCCGCGGCGTATGGAGGAGTGGCCCACCAGGCCGGTGCCCTCGTAGAGGTCGTCCCCGCGCAGCTCCAGGCCCTGCGTGAACGCCTCGGTGTCATGCGGCAGGCGCTCCAGCACCTGTACCCGTAGCTCCTGAACGACCGGATCCGTGGGCGCCGGGCTCGGGCCGCTCCCCCTCGTCGCCGCTTCGAGTTCCCCCGTCGAACACGCGGCCAGCAGCGCGACGAGGAAGGCGGTGGCGGTCACGGCGATGCGTCGCATGGGGCCACCCTGGCACAGCGTGCGCGCGGCAGGAAGACGGCGCGGCTTCGGTGTCGGCCGCGGAGTCGACGGAGTCCGGGGAGTCCAGGGGAGCGGCGGCTACGGGGGCGGGGGCGCCGGCCGCCGTGGCCGGGCGGGGACCGGGCACGGCGGCTAACGCGGAGCAGCCGGCGTGGTGCGGCGCGAGCGCGGCGCCGCCGGAGGCGGCACCTGCGGCGATGAGCGCCGCCACCGCGAGCGACGGGCCCGCGGGGGCGGCGTTCTCCGGCGCCGGGACCCGGGTGGCGGGGGTCTCGGGCGCCGGGGTCTGGGCGGGGATGCCCGGGTCCCGGCCTTCGGCGCCGTGGCTGTCGGCGCCGTGGCTGTCGGCGCCGTGGCTGTCGGCGCCGTGGCTGTCGGCTCCCCGGCTTTCGGGCGCACCCGTCCCGGTGCCGGCGGCGGGCGCCCCGTCGTACAGCGCCGCCGCGGCTGCCACGCCGGCGTGGTACGCCGGAGAAGGCGCGGGTACGGAGGCCGGCGGGCCCCCGGGCGCGGCCGGGGCCGGGGCCGGGGCGACCGGCTCGGGGGGCGCGGGCACCCTGCCGGTGGCCGGCGCGGCGGGCGCGTCCTCCGGGGCCGCGGCGGGCTCGGCTGCGGGCTGCCCGTCCGCCGCCTGGTCTGCGTGCGCCTGGTCTGCGTGCGCCTGGTCTGCCGACGCCTGGTCCGCCGACGCTTCGTCCGCCGGTGCCCGGTGCGCCTGCACCGTCAGCTCAATCAGCCCGGCCGCCGCGACCACACCCGCCGCGATGGCGAACAGGGCGCCCAGCGCCCCGTACCGCACCGTCTCGCCCAGCGCCGTGACGCCGACCGCCGCCGCTATCACGGGGTTGACCACCGTCAGCGTCGCCAGCGGCGCCGACAGGCCCGCACCGCGGTACGCCGCCTGCGACAGCATCAGCCCGGCCGGGGCGAGGATCGCGACCATGCCGATCGCCAGCGGGTCGGTGAAGTCCGCGGTGACATCCTTGGTGAACACCGACGCCATGCCGAACGCCGCGCCCGAGCCCACCGCCAGCGTCACGCTACGGACCGCCACCCGGCGTACCCGCGTGGCCGCCAGCGTCAGCACGGCGAGCACGGCGACCGTGGCCACGGCCAGCGCCACGGCCGTCGTCCCGCCCAGCTCCCGCGACTCCACCGGGTCGACCAGCGCCAGCAGCACCACCAGGCCCACGGTGGACAGCAGCGCCCCGCGCCAGGCGGCCCGCCCGGCGCGCCGGCCGAGGAACACCGCCGCCATCGGCAGCGCGAAGACGATGGTCAGCGCGCCCAGCGGCTGCACCAGGCTCAACGGCCCGTACGCGAGCGCCACCACATGCAGCAGCGCCCCCGAGCTGTTGAGGACGACGGAGGCCCACCAGCTGCCGCGGTGCAGCGGCGCGAACGACCCGCCCGCCCCGTCGGCGTCGGTGGTGGTGGCCGCGACCCGCTCCTGGACGAGGGCGGCGCCGGCATAGGCCACCGCCGACACCAGCGAAAGCAGCACCGACAGCATGAGTGGGCTCATACCCCAACGATCCCGCGATCGGTGGCGAAAGTCGTCATCCTGGCGGATGCTCTGGGGCGTACTGCTAGAGCAGTACGCCCCCCGGAGAAGATGCCTCCACGGTCTTATTCACGGCTCGGGGTATCTCCGTACGGGCCTGCCACCTGGTCCGTACGGCGTACGCGGGGCGTACGCAGGGTGGCGTGCCGGGTGGGCGCGCGCCGGGCGGATCAGGGCCAGGCGTAGAACCCCTGTCCCGCCTTGCGCCCCAGCTCACCCCCGCGCGACCTTCTCGCGCGGCAGCTCCGGCGACGCGAACCGCTCCCCCGGCGTCCGGCGCGGGTGCTCGCCGTACTCGATCTGGAGCCGGTCACTCAGCCCGACCGCGTCGGGGTGGTACGAAGCCGGCGCCCGGTGCCGAACCGGGCATCCCGGTGCAGGTGACCGGACCCAGGGACCGCGAGGGGGGTCAGCGGCCATACTTTGCACCGTGGAGGAGAACAAAGGTCTGAACGTCACGCCCGTCAACGCCGCCGCGACGGACCCGGCCGCTCTGCCCGGCCTCGTACCGTCGCCGCTGGACGACCCGGAGGAGGAGAAGGACAAGGACGAAGCGACCGCGACCGACGCGGAGGAGAACGAGGAGAACGAGGAGAACGACGAGACGGAGGAGTCCGAGGACGCGGAGGACGCAGAGGACGCAGCGGACTCCGAGGACTCGGAAACCGCCGACGACGACGGCGACTCCGACGACGACACGGACACCGACACCGACACCACCGCCGAAGCCGGCGACGACGACGGCCCCGTCTTCAAGGCCACCGACCGCCGCGGCTCCGTGACCGTGGACAGCACCGGCGTCCGCTTCAAGCTGGACGACACCGAGACCGAGTTCACGTGGCCCGAGATCGGCGCGGTCGAGTACAAGACCTCCCGGTTCGGCCGCCGCCTCGTCCTCAGCGTCCACGACAGCCGCGGCATCTGCCCGGCCGAGGTGGAGGCCCAGGACAAGGCGGAGCTGAAGGCGTGGGCGGTCGACCTGGAGGCGGCCCTCGACGCCTACTTCGAGGAGGCGTCGCCGTAGACGACCCCCCGTCCGTTGGTCGACACGTACACCCGGCCGTAGACCCGCGGGTCTCCGGTGATGGCGGCGCCGGTCCAGCCCCACTGGTGGGCGTCGTCGATGATGCGCTCCCAGGTGGCGCCGGCGTCGGTGGAGCGGAAGATGCCGCGTACGCCGTCGATCCTGGCGCTCGTGTAGAGCGCCTGGTACGTCGCGCCCGGCGCGGCCTTGCCGAAGCCGATCGTGTCGGCCTCGTCGACGCCGGACACGGCGGTGAAGGTCGCGCCGGAGTCGGTGGAGTGCCACAGCCCGTACGTGTCGCCGCTGCCGCCGGCGAGCCAGACGTCGCCCTCGCTGCCGGGGACGGCCTTGAAGCGCACGTCGCCCGCGGCGGGCAGGCCGGCCGACGGCTGGGCGGTGAACGTCGCGCCGCCGTCGGTGCTGACGTAGAACGTGCCGGCCGCGAACCCGTAGAACTTCTGCGGGTCGACGCGGTCGGCCTCCACGGTGGCGCCCGCGGGGATGCCGGTGGCGGGTGTCCAGGAGGTGCCGAAGCCGGCGGTGGTGTGGACGCCGGCACCCTGCGGGCTCCAGACGAACCGGCTGCCGTCGGCCGCCGCGGCGACCGTGCCGCCGCCGGTGACGCCGCCGGGGTCCTGGCCGGCGAACCAGTTGGCGCCGTTGTCGGTGGAGAACGCGACGTGCGGGCCGGAGTCGGCGTTTCCGGTGCGTACGACGGTGTCGGGGTTCGTCTCGGCGTAGTCGAGGCTGGTCGTCGTGGTGAAGTTCGGCTGGGTGAACATCAGCTCCGGCACCTCGGTCAGGTCGGTGTGCCGGAAGCCGCCGACGTCGCCGAGCGCGCTGAGCAGCGGGGCGCCGGTAGGCGGTGAGACGAGGTCGTTGACGGCGGTCTCCTCCAGACCGCGGACCATCGGCGTGACTGTGAACTTCGCCCCCGTGTCCCAGGCGGTGAGGTTCTCGGTGCCGTAGACCGTGGCGCCCGTGCCGTACATCATCCGGTCGGAGTCGAACGGGTCGATCTCCAGCGCCTCGGTCATCCAGCCCAGCTTCGGCGTCTGCTCGGGCGGCTGCGGGTTGGCGCCCCAGGAGAGCCAGGGGACGGAGGAGACGTCCATGGTGAAGCGGTTCTCGCGGTTGGGGTGGCAGCTGTTCGCCGAGGAGTGTGCAGAGGGCTGGGGTAGCTCGATCGTGTGACGGTCTACTCGCCTGCTTGCGTCGCTCCGGGCTGTCCGGGTTAGCGTGCTTGTGCGATCTGGGACACCGGGAACGGAGCCAGCGTGCGGAGCCCCCTTGCCTCCGGAGTGAAGGTCCGGGGCCTCTCCGTCGCCCTCTGTCCGTACCCAACTGGCCAGGTCGTCAGGGATCCGGCCTCCCTGGAGCGGACCACGCACATGATGCGTGTCGCCGCCCGGGGGCTGAGTACGCCGGGGACCAGTGCGCCCAAGACCGTTCGGGGCGTGCGGCTGTACAAGACTCAGTCCTGCACAGTCACGAGGAACGGTACGAGGTGTAGTCCCAGGCCCGCGTCCAGGTGGCGCCGGCGTCGGTGGAGCGGTAGACGGAGTTCTCGGTGTCGGCGACGCCGACGTAGACGGTGCCGGTGGGGCTGCCGGGGGTGCCGGTGGACTCGTCGAAGGTGACCCAGACGATGCCCTGGTTGTCGGAGGCGTAGCCGGTGGTGTCGCTCGGGTCCTCGACGTAGTTGCCGGGGTTGGGGAAGGCGGTCACCTCGGCCCAGGTGGCGCCGGCGTCGGTGGAGCGCCACAGGCCGTGGCCGCTGGGGGCGCCGAGGTAGAGCACGTCGTTGTCGTGCGGGTCGACGGCGAGGCGCTCGCCCATGCCGCGGCCGGGCATGTTGCCGCCGAGCTTGAACGGCAGCGCGGACTTCTGCCAGTTGGCGCCGCGGTCGGCGGAGCGGTAGACGGCGCCGTTGCCGGGGTCCCAGTCGTTGGTGTACGAGCCGACGGCGGCGTAGACGTTGTCCGGCTCGACGGGGTCGGAGGCGATGCTGACGACGCCGGTGTGGCCCCAGTCGTCCCAGCCGACGGAGTCGAGGAGGGGGTTCCAGGTCTTGTCGGCCTCCTGCCAGCGGTAGGCGCCGCCGATGTCGGTACGGGCGTAGGCGAGGTCGGGCTCGGTGCGGTTGAAGACGATGCCGGGAACGAAGCCGCCGCCGTCGATGCGGGCGTTGCGCCAGTCGTAGGGGACGGCGGCGGTCGTCGCGTCGTTCTGTCTGCCTTCGGCGAACGGCCCGGCGAACGGCTCGGCCGCCGCGGGCCCGCTGACGAGCAGGCCGGCGGCGAGCGCGAGCGATCCGGCGAGTCTGAGTCTGCTGATCCTGCGCACGTTGGGGGTCCTCTCCACGGGTTGGCTTGCCGCGCCGCGTGGGAGCGCTCCCAGGAGAATGCGGCGCCGCCGGAGAGGGGTCAAGATGCGTACGGGATCGAACTAGTTCGACAGCGGCACCGCCACCGCGTTGAAGGTGGTGTCCGGCTCCTGGGGCGACGTGAAGCGGGCATTGACCAGGTAGAGGCGGTCGCCGTAGCGGGCCGCCGTGGCGGGGACGTCGAAGCGGGGGTCGGTGATCGTGTGGTGCAGGGTGGCGGTGCGGACGGCGCGGTCCAGGTGGAAGGCCGCCACCAGGTTGTTGCGGTTCTGGACCACGTAGAGGGTGTGGCCGACGCGGACGAGGCCGTCGCCGTTGACGACGTCCGCCGCGCCGCTCAGGGCGATCTCCGTGGCGTGGCCGGTCCGCAGGTCGACGTGGTACAGGCGGCCGGGGTTGCTGCTGACGACGATCACGCCGCTGCCGTCGGGGGTGTCGACGATGCCGTTGGCGTTGTTGACGTCCGGGGTCTGGACCCAGTCGCCGGTGAGCGGGAGGGCGCGGACCTCGCCGGTCCGGCCGCGGGGGACGCCGTAGAGGACGGCGTCGCGGGAGTCGGTGAACCAGGCGGTGCCGCCGAGGAGGACGGTGTCGTTGACGAAGTGGCCGGTCGAGGGCGTCAGTTGGTGGGTGGTGACCAGGGTGCCGGTGCCGGCGTCGATGACGCTCGCCGTGCCGCCGGCGCCGCCCGCGACGTAGAGGAGCCCGTCGCTGTCCAGCTTCAGGCCGATGGACGCCGTGCCCGGGGCGCCGGCGTAGACGACCTCCCCCGCGCCGGTTCGCAGGTCGGCGCGGAGGATGGCGCCGTTGGCGCGGGAGCCCATGTAGGCGTAGGGGCGGCTGCCGATGGTGATGCCCTCGGGGAGCCAGCCGTCGGGGAGCGGGAACTCGGTCGGCCAGGCGCTGGCGGCGCGGGGGCGGGTCGTACCGTACGGGCGGCTCGTACTGCTCGCGCCGTACGCCGTGCCCGTACCGGCGGCCAGCGTCGCGCCGGCGGCGGCGCCGAGGAGCACGCGGCGGGAGAGGCGGGGGTGGTGGTTCGGAGCCATGGTTGCGGGCCTTCCGTGACAGTGGACGGTAGGGGGCTGCGCACCTGAGGTAACTCTGCGAACTCTCGGCACAACGGATTGTCCGCCTCCCAAAGTTCCCCCGCCCCGCGCCCCCTCGGCCGCTATGCCCCCTCCCCCACGCCCCCCTCCGCCTCGAACGCCGCCGGCCGCAGCTGCGCCTCCCGTACGCGCCGCACGTCCAGCTTCTCCGACCGGTCGAACCGGTAGATGCCGTTCTGCTCCTGGAAGACGTCCGTCAGCTGCGTGTAGCAGTACCCGAACATGTCCGGGTCCTCCAGGAGTACCCCGGTCAGCCCGGCGAAGCGCTCGTGGAACGCCTCCTCGTCGCGCGGCCGCTGCCCGTACCCCCACGACACCAGCCGGTCCTCCCCAGCGGACGCCGCGTCCTCCGGGTTCCACCAGATGCCGCCGAACTCGCTGCAGAAGTAGGGCTGTCCGCCGTACGGCAGCGACCAGGTCTGCCCCGCCGCCTCGTCCTGCGGGTTGACGAAGGGCGTGCCCGCGCGCAGCCCCGCCATCAGCGCGCCGAAGACCTCCGGGTCCTGCTCGTAGCAGTGCGAGTCGTAGACGTCGGTCTCCGGTACGCGGTGGGCGTAGCCGGAGGCGTCGAGGACGGGCCGGGAGGTGTCGGCGGCCTTGGTGGCGAGGAACATCGCGCGGGTGACGTCGTCGAGGACGCTCTGCCGGTCGGTCAGCTGCTGCCGCGTCTCGTTGAGCGGGCACCAGCCGATGAGGGCGGGGTGGGAGTAGTCGCGTTCGACGGCCTCCAGCCACTGGGCGACGAAGCCGGCGGTGGGCTGCTGGTTGTCGGGACCGACGGGTCCCCCGGTGCTGGCGCCCCAGTCGCCGAACTCGCCCCAGACCAGGTAGCCGAGGCGGTCGGCGTGGTGCAGGAAGCGCTCCTCGAAGACCTTCTGGTGCAGACGGGCGCCGTTGAAGCCGGCGGCGAGGGAGAGTTCGATGTCGCGGACGAGGGCGGCGTCGTCGGGGGCGGTCATGAGTCCGTCGGGGTACCAGCCCTGGTCGAGCACGAGCCGCTGGAAGACGGGCTTGCCGTTGATCAGGATCCGCTTCCCGTCGATCGTCACCGCGCGCAGGCCGGCCGTGCAGACGGCACGGTCGGTCACGGTACCGTCGGGACCGGTCAGTTCCAGGGTCAGTTCGTACAGATGGGGGTCCTCGGGAGACCAGGGGCGGCGCCGGTCGTCGGGTACGGGCAGCACGAGGCGCGGCGCGAGGTCGAAGTCCGCCGCGACGTCCGCCTCGGCGACGACGCCGTGCGCGTCATGCAGCCGGGCGCGCACGCGGTGGCCGGTGCGGCTGCCGGCAGGGCCGGCAAGAGGGGCCTCGACGTGGAAGCAGCCGGCCGCCAGGTCGGGGGTGATGCGGGGCCGCCCGAGGTGCGTGTCCGCGACGGGCTCCAGCCAGACGGTCTGCCAGATGCCGGTGGTACGGGTGTAGAAGCAGGCGTGGTTGTCGTACGCGGTCGACTGCTTGCCCCGCGCCTGCGGCCCCCGCGCGGCGTCCCGCGCCCGCACGACGACGACGGCCTCCTCCCCGGCCCGTACGACATCGCCGAGGTCGGCGCTGAACGGGGTGAACCCCCCGCTGTGCCGGACGACTTCGGTGCCGTTGACCCACACCGTGGCGTCGTGGTCGACGGCCCCGAAGTGCAGCACGGCCCGCCGCCCGGCCCACTCGGCGGGTATGCGCACGGTGCGGCGGTACCAGACGGCGTGGTGGAAGTCGGTGTCCCCGATCCCGGACAGCTCCGACTCGGGACAGAACGGCACGACGATGCGCTCGGGCAGCTCGGCCCCGACGAGCCCGCGCTCCAGCCCGCTGTCGCCGGGATCGCGGGCGAACTGCCAGGTGCCGTTGAGGTTGAGCCAGTCCGTGCGGACGAAGCTGGGCCGGGGGTATTCCGGACGGGGCGTACCCGCGGGGGCGGGCGGGGCGTACGAATCGGGCATGGCGAAGGTTCTCCTGAAGGAGGACGTCAGGTCGGACAGGGTGCCGTCCCCACCATCCCAACATCTCGATGCAACGTTGTAAACCATGCGCCGAAGAGGCTCCGCCAGCCCGCTTTCAACGTGGCAACCGCGGCCGGCCGGCGCCGGTTCACCCCCGGACGGCCCGGATGTCGGCGGCGGTGGGGAGACCAGAGAGGGGTCACCGTCCGGCCGGGGGTGCCGACTGTCGGCTTACGGGCGCTCCAGGAGTACGGCCGGAGCGGGGATGCCGGTGAGAGTGCGAAGCCGGTCGGCGCCGACGTTGGCGCCGAAGGCGGGGGTGCCGGGTTCGAGCCGGGCACCCGCCGCGAGGTCGCCGATGGTGAGCGGGTCGAATCCCAGCGTCTCGACCAGTTCCGACACGACGGCCAGATCCTCGGGTGAGTCGCCGGCGATCGCGATCGCCTTGCGCCCGGGGGTTCCGGCTGGGCGGGCCCCGTCTTCGAGGTCGTGGTAACCCATGTGGTTGAGGGCTTTCACGACTCGCGCGCCCGTCAGAAACCGTTGCACGGCCTCGCTTGAGGAGGTGTCGGACGGGACGACCGTTTCGCGGGGACCGTCGATTTCCCACCAGTGGTTCATCGCGTCGACGACCAGCTTCCCGTTCAGCTCCGGGATCGGGAGGTTGCGGTGTTTGCCGAGCGGGAGGGCGAGGATGACCACGTCGGCGGCGTCCGCGGCCTTGTCCGGCCACACGGCGGTCGCGCCGGGGGTGAGGATCTCGGTGGTCAGCGCGATCTTCGCCGGATCTCCGGATCCGGAGACCAGGACCCGGTATCCGGCCGCGACCGCCAGGCGCGCCAGGACGGTGCCGACCTTCCCGGCCCCCAGGATCCCGACGGTGGCGACCGTGGTGGTCACAGGGGGTGTCATCGTTTCGCCCCCGCCGTGACGGTGGGCTGTTCGGCCAGAAGCTCGCGGACCCGGGGGATGACGCGGGTTCCGTACAGCTCGACCGAACGCAGCCGGGCGGTGGCGGAGACGGTGCCGGCGGCCGAGTAGATCATGTCGAACCGGCCTACGCCGAGCGCCCGGATCGCGTGGGCGATCTTGTCCGCGACCGTCTCCACCGAGCCGACATACAGCGATCCGTGTGCCACCTCGGCGTCGAACTCCTCCCGGCGGATCGGCGGCCAGCCGCGCAGCGCCCCGATCCGGTCGCGGGTCTCCTTGAACCCGGGGTAGAAGAGTTCTTTCGCCTCGGCGTCGGTCGCGGCGACGAACCCCGGCGAGTGCATCCCGACCGGCTGTGCGGTGGTGCCGAGCTGCTCGCTCGCCCGCCGGTAAAGGTCGACATAGGGAGCGAACCGGTCGGGGGCGCCGCCGATGATGGCGAGCATGAGCCGAAATCCGTAGCGGGCGGTGCGGACCACGGACTGAGGTGACCCGCCGACTCCCACCCAGCTTTCGAGACGTCCGGACTCGGTCTTCGGGTACACGTCCGCATCTTGCAGGGCGGCACGGGTGGTGCCCTCCCAGCTGACCGGCTTCTCGTCCAGAAGTCGGTGGAACAGGTCGATCTTCTCTTCGAACAGCACCTCGTAGTCCTTCAGGTCGTACCCGAACAGCGGGAACGACTCGGTGAACGAACCCCGTCCGAGGATGACCTCGGCGCGACCGCCGGAGAGCGCGTCGAGAGTGGCAAAGCGCTGGAACACCCGCACCGGATCGTCCGACGACAGAACCGTTACCCCCGAGGCGAGCCGGATGCGCTCCGTGGCGGTCGCGATGCCGGCCAGCACGGTCTCAGGGCTCGAGATCGCGAACTCCGGCCGGTGGTGCTCTCCCAGCGCGACCACGTCGATGCCGACCTGATCGGCCAGCACCGCCTCGGTCACGGCCGCGCGGATCGCCTGCGCGTACGAGACGATTTCCCCGCGGTCGTCACGGGGCCGGTCCCCGAAGCTGTCGATACCGAACTCGATCTGCGAAACATCCATCATTCAAGTCCTTCAGATCTTTCGTCGTGCGCGTGCCGTCGCCGGGTCTCGTCGCGGATCTAGCCGAGGAAGGAGCGCAGGGCTGAATTGACCTCGTCCGCGTGTGTCCAGAGCAACCCGTGCGGGGCGCCCTCGATCTCCATGTACTGCGCGTCGGGCAGGTCCCGTCGAAAGCGGCGGGCGGTAGCGTCGATGGGCAGGATCTTGTCGGCCGTGCCGTGCAGGATCAGCGCCGGCTTGCCGCTGTCGCGGACCGCTTCGACGTCGGCGCGGAAGTCCTCGATCCAGGCGGAGACGACCGCGTAGGCTGCCACGGGGGCACTCGACGTCGCCACGTTCCAGCTTGCGGTGACGGCCTCCTGGCTGATCCGGTTGCCGAGGTTCTCGTCGAGATCGTAGAAGTCCGAGAAGAACTGCGTGTACCAGGCGTACCGGTCGCCTTTCGCCGCCGCCTCGATTCCGTCGAAGACCTTCTGCGGCACGCCCTCGGGGTTGTCGTCCCGGGCGACGAGGAAAGGCTCCAGGGAGGCCAGGAACGCCAGCTTGGCGACCCTTTCATGGCCGAACCGCGAGACGTAACGGGCGACCTCGCCCGTACCCATCGAGAAGCCCACCAGGACGACGTCGCGAAGGTCGAGCGTCTCCAGCACGGTGTTGAGGTCTGCGGCGAAGGTGTCGTAGTCATACCCGGAGTTCACCTTCGACGACCTGCCGAAGCCCCGGCGGTCGTAGGTGATGACGCGGTATCCGGCGGCGAGGAGACTTTGCGTCTGGCGCTCCCAGCTGTGCCCGTTCAGTGGGTATCCGTGGATGAGGATGACCGGCTGGCCCGCGCCCTGATCCTCGTAGTAGAGCTCGACCGGCGTGCTGTTTTCGTTTCCTACGGTGATGTAGCCCATTTACTCGTTCCTTCCGAGTCGTTGTGTGAATTTCGGGTTGCCGCTGAGGGTCGCGTCGGTCGCGGCGCCTCCGGCCTCGGTCCACGAGTTCAGGTGAGGGCGGGTCACCCGGACGCTGACTGACCGCATGGCCCCGCGTGGTCGCAGTACGGCTGCAGACGGTTCTGGCCGCAGCCGCACAGAACGACCCTGGTCTCCGCGCGCGAGCCTGCCGCCGAGTCCACGCTCAGCTCGCCGCGCGCGACCACCTGTCCGACGGAGTTGCGTGTGATCCGCGTAGGCCGGTCCGGAATCTCCGCCCCGCCGTCCACGAGTTCGTACTGCAGCGCACCCGAGGGACAGCGCCGCACCACTTCGGCCAGGCGCTCGGCCTCGGCGCCGTCCGGCCGGATCCACGGGCGCTTGTCCGGATCGAAGACCTCCGGCAGACCGTGGACGCATTCGGCGGCGTGCAGGCAGCGCCCGGCCTCGAATGTCACGGTGATCGACTGGCCCTCGTACGCCTTCTTCTCGGTTCCGCTGCTCATACCGGCCTCCGTCGCCGCCATGCCCGGTGTTCAGTCGCTGACTCTGCTGCGGGACTGATACAGCAGGTCCTGGTAGTCGGGGTGCCGGGCGATCCACCCCGCGAAGAACGGACAGGTCGCCAGCACCCGCAGGTTCGCGGCGCGCGCCTCGTCGAGGGCGGTCCGAGCCAGTGCCGCCCCGATCCCCCTGCCCTCGTACTCCGGCGAGACCTCGGTGTGCACGAACGCGACGAGTTCCGTCGTGCGGATGTAATCCGCGATGCCCGCGACCTCGGACTCTCCCTCGACCCGGGCTTCGTACCGCTTGGCTTCGGGAACGTCACTCACTTCAACTGCCACGTGTCCTCCAAGTGCCTTCCGCGTGGTCGATCAGCACGAGGACGCTCTCCTCGGGCGTCAGCAGCGCGTCGAGCCGCGGTGCGCCGGCGTCTCGACGCTTACACATTTGGTTGATGTGTCATCTACATTAGCGGGCCAGTCGTTGAATCGTCAACTAGATGCCGAGTTGCCGACCCGCCGACGCCTGCCGGACGCATGGACACCCGGCCCAGGCCACCACCGCTGGAGCCGTCCACCCAGGAGAGCGCTGCAGTACGGAACGTTGCGACTCATAACGGAAAGTGAGGCTTTGAAATCAGAATCGGCCGCCCCTGGGGATGGATGAGCTGTCAACGATCTCGCTACGCTCCCACCATGGACGCACCGCCTCGCTGGCTGACCTCGGAGCAGTCCGCCGCCTGGGACAGTTTCATCCGCATGCAGGAGAAGCTCATCGGACGGCTTTCCCGGCGAGTCCAGGCTGACTCCGGGATGTCCGCCTCCGACTACATCGTGTTGGTCAAACTCACCGAATCCAGCGGCAGGCGGATGCGCTTCATGGACCTGGTGAAGGTGGTGGAGTGGGAGAAGAGCCGTATGTCCCACCAGGTCGGGCGGATGGTGAAACGCGGACTGGTGGCTAAGGAAGAGTGTCCCGACGACGGACGAGGAGCGTTCATCGTCGCCACCGCGGCCGGCTACAAGGCGATCGAAGACGCCGCGCCTGTACACGTCGAACACGTCCGCCGACTGTTCATCAACGCCCTCACCCGCGAAGAACTCGACACGCTCGCCCGGATCTCGGACCGAGTCCTCGCGCACATGGAGAAGCAGCCCGACTGACGCATCGGACGATCACGCCGCGGCCCGATCCGCGGGCTTCACGAGGCGGCAACTCAACTGTACGATTGAAAACTATGATGGACAGCGCGTTCGCCTCCGCTAGCAGCGGCGTGGCCCGGACCGTCAGGGCTCACCGTGAGGCCCGCGGCTGGTCCCTCGGTGCGCTGGCGGGCCGGACCGGCCTGTCGAAGACTCTGTTGTCGACGCTCGAATCCGGCGCCGGCAACCCGTCGCTGGAGACGATGTGGCGCCTCGCACGCGCCTTCGACATCACGCTCGGAACACTGCTCGGCGAAGAGAACCTGCCACAGACCCGGCTCGTCCGGGCCGACGACGGTCCGTCCATGACATCCGAGAGCGGCCTGGTGGCGCGTCTGGTCCTCGCCGAGGGCCGCAGTCACCGCACCGAGATCTACGACGTCCGCGTCCTGGCCGGGATCCCGTACACCAGCCTGCATCCGCCCGGCACCGAGGAACTCGTGTACTGCATCGAGGGCTCGCTGGAGGCGGGCCCACAGGGTCAGGAGGCGGAACTGTCGGCAGGCGATGCCCTCTGGTTCCCAGGTGATGTGACGCACCGGTACTTCTCCCGCCAAGGGGCCCGCGTGCTCTCGGTCATGAGCTATCCGCCCGCGCGATACGGCGGCGCGGGCGGCAGCCCGGAGCCGGACCAGACAGCCACGACAGCCACGCAGCGGGGCGGTTGAAGCACCGCCCGACCCGACCCGGAGGTGGTTCGTGAAGGACACACAGCGCACACCCGCCAAGCGCGTCATCACCACGCCGCACGCGGTGCTCCCCCTCGGCCCTTTCCCCCAGGCGGTCCAGGCCGGCGACTTCCTGTTCATCTCCGGCACCGTCCCCTACGACTCGGCTCGCGAGCAGGTCGTCGAGGGCGGCATCGAGGAGCAGACGGCGCACGTCATGGGCAGCATCCGAGCGATACTCGAAGCGGCCGGCGGCACACTGGACGACCTCGTGAAGGTCACCATCCACATGAAGGACGTCGACGACTGGGCCAAGATGAACGCGGTCTACGAGACGTACTTCGACGACTACCTTCCAGCCCGGATGACGATGCAGTCCCCGCCGCCGCTGGGCTTCCTCGTCGACATCGACGCCATCGCCCACCTCCCCGCACGGTGAGCCGGGACTCCCGGCCGTCCCCGTAAGGACCGGTCAACTACTCGGCCCTGAAGGGCCGGGCTTGTTGGCTCGGTGTTCGCGTTCGACTGCGTCCGCGCCGTCCATGGTCCGTTCCGGCCCCCACTGAAGGAGCGCCAGGCTGTAGGGTTTCGCGGTCTCGGCCAGTGCCCGAACCTGGTCGTCAGTCACGGTTGGTGCGGGTGCTCCAGACCGGGCCAGGACCATGGTGATGACCAGCACAGTCCGGCGCGGACGGCGCGCCAAAGCCGCGTCGGCGACGAACCTGGCCAGCTCGCGGTCCCGGGCTCCGCCCGGCGGTGGGCGGCCACTGGGCCGCCGCTGAGGCCAGAACGACCGGGGCGGTGCGCCACCCGGCCGGTAGCCTCCGACACATGTTGTTGGGGCGAGACGAAGAGAGGACCGCGATCGCGCGGCTCGTCAAGGAGGCCGACGCGGGTCGAAGCCGGGCCCTGGTCGTGCGAGGAGAGATGGGCGTCGGCAAGTCGGCGCTGCTTGAACAGGCCGTACGCGAGGCGACCGGGCTGCGGGTGCTGCGCGCCGTCGGGGTGGAGGCGGAGGCGGCTCTGCCGTTCGCCACCTTGCAGATGTTGCTGCGCCCCGCGCTGCGTCGGCTGGACGGACTCCCGGGTCCGCAAGCGGCCGCGCTGCGCGGCGCGTTGGGGCTCTCGGACGCCGGGGGCGGCGACCGGTTCCTCGTCGGGCTGGCCGTGCTCACGCTGCTGTCGGACCTTGCCGAGGAACGTCCGATCCTTCGCCTGATCGACGACGCCCACTGGCTCGACCCGGCCTCCGCCGAGGCCCTGCTGTTCACCGCTCGCCGTCTCGACGCCGACGGCATCGCGCTCGTGTTCGCGGCCAGGGACGATGGCTCCGGAGTGCCTTCGTCGCGCCCGGCCTGCCCGAGCTGGTGCTGGACGGTCTTGACCAGGCCGCCGCCGCCGATCTCCTCGCGGAGCACGCGCCCGACCTCGCCACGGGCGTACGAGACCGGATCATCGAGGAGTCGGCCGGGAACCCGCTGGCGCTGATCGAGCTGCCATCCGGGCTCAGCGCGGAGCAGAGGGCCGGGCGGGCGCCCGCGTCGGCCACGCTCCCCGTGACGAGCAGGGTGCTCTCCGTCTTCGGCGACCAGATCGGCCGGTTGCCCGACGAGTCCCGACTGCTCCTGCTCGTCGCCGCCGCCGAGGGCACCGGCGACCTGGGGACCGTGCTCCACGCGGGCCGAGCGCTCGGGGTATCCGTGACCGACCTTGAGGTCGCCGAGCAGGCTGGGCTGCTGCGTGTCACGGGCACGTCGGTCGCCTTCCGGCACCCGCTGATTCGCTCGGTCATCTATCAGAGCGCCCCGCTCACCGTTCGTCTCGCCGTCCACGACGCCCTGGCCGACGCGCTCGACGGGGACCGGAGGGTGTGGCATCGCGCCGCGGCCGTCACGGCGCCGGACGAGAGCATCGCAGCCGGGTTGGAGCGCGCCGCGGAGGGCGCGCGAGCCCGCGGGGCACTGGCCACTGCGGTCTCGGTCTTCGAACAGGCCGCCCAGCTCAGCCCCGATCAGGCCGAGCGGGCCAGGCGGCTGACCCTTGCCGCCCAGTCGGCGATCACCGCCGGTCGAACCGAGCGGGCGGCTTCGCTGGCCGGGCGAGCGGGCGCGCTTGGGGATGGTGGTCCACCCGCTCGGTCACTCTGCTCGCCCTGGGAATCGCCGGGCTGACGCTGTTCGTGACCGCCGAACGCCGGATGGGCGACGAGGCGCTCCTGCCGCCCCGGTTGTTCCGCGCCCGGATCTTCACGTTGGTCAACGTCATCAACTTCGTGGTCGGCATCGGGATCTTCGGTGGCATGATTCTCCTGCCCCTGTACCTTCAGATCGTCAAGGGGCTCGGCCCGACCGCGGCCGGACTGATGCTCGTTCCGCAGACCGCGGCCATCATCCTCGCCGGCCGGATCACCGGCCCCATCGTCGTCAGGACCGGCTCCTACAAGGGGTTCCTGATGCTGGGGGTGGCACTGGTGGCCGTATCCGCCTTCGGGTTCAGCGGCCTTGGCACGCGGAGCCCGCTCTGGCAGCCAGGCGTGCTCGCCGCCGTCATGGGACTGGGTATCGGCATGTTCTTCCAGGTCGTGATGACGGCGTTGCAGGACGGCGTTCCGGCGCGGGACATCGGCGTCGCCAGTGGACTCTTCACCTTCTTCCGCCAGATCGGCGGTACCGCCGGGGTCGCGGTCCTCACCTCGGTGCTGTTCGACATCGTGGGCGGGCGCATCGCCGCCGCCATCGACGCCGCGCGGGCGACCCCCGACTTCCAAGCGGCCCTGGACGACCCGGCAGCGACCTCGCCCCCCGTCGACCAGGTCCTGGTGGCGAACATGCGCGCCGGAACCGCCGACATCGACCTGAACGACACCTCGTTCCTGAACGACCTGGACCCCCGCCTGTCGGCCCCCATCCTCGAAGGCATGTCCAGCGCGATAAGCACCGCCTTCCTGATCGTCGCGTTCGCCACCGCGATCGCCACGGTGTTCCCCCTGGCCCTCGGCGAGAGATCCACAGAGCCGCAGCATCCGGGCCGATAATGGCTCTGACCCCATGAACGCCAAGATCCCGCCCGATCGGATCGATCGGACGGGATCTCGTCAACCGCTCACACCTGGACTCGTGAACGGTCCTGAAGTAGTGAAGTGGACCTGTGGGGATTTGAACCCCAGACCCCCTCGATGCGAACGAGGTGCGCTACCGGACTGCGCTACAGGCCCTCACAACGGAAGGAACCCTAGCATCCCGGCCCCCTGGCCAGCCAATCGGTTCCGGCCGTCAGGCGGGGTGGGGCGCGGGGTTACTCGTTGGCGGCGCGGCGGCGAGGTGGGTCGGCGTACTGGTCGAAGAGGGGGGTGCGGTTGGCGGGGCGGCGGCGCGGGGTGTCCGGGGTGGGGTCCTCGGCGGGGTGGGGGTCGGTGGGCGGGGTCTCCGGCGTCGGGGGGTGGGGCTCGGCGGTGCTGGAGCGGGCCGAGCTCCAGGTGTCCGGGGCGTCGAGGTCCAGGCCGCGGGTGGCGCGGGGGGCCACGGGGGCCGTCACGTACGTGGGCAGCGGGACCGGTACGGGGTCCCAGCCGGCGTCCGCGGGGCGGTCGCGCTCGCGCTGCTGGTCGACCCACTCGGCGTGGTCGGTCTGCTCCACCAGCGCCCGGCGGTCCGCCTCGTACGCCGCCGCCGGGGCGTCGAACGGGGCCGTGGCGGAGGGGTCGTGGTCGTCGCCGTCGTGCGCGTCGTGGGCGTCGCGGACGTCGTAGGCGTCGTGGACGTCGTGGGCGTCGTTCGCTGCGTGACCGGCGTGACCCGCGTGCCCGTCCCGCGCGTCGTCGTAGGCCGCTTCCGCGTCGGCCTCGTCCGACACCGTTCCGGCGCGGCGCCGCGCTTCGCCGCTCTGGCGTGCGGCGCGGCCCTCGCGCAGCCGGCGGGCCGCCGCCTCGCCGCGGGCCGGGTCGGCGGTGAACGTACGGCGGCGGCGCTCCTGGGTGCGTACGCGGACGACGTACGCCGTGAGCAGCAGCCCCGGGACCACCACGGCCCACAGGAAGCGCGGCCCGCCCACCGAGGCCGCGACGGCGCCGGCGGTGAGCGCCACGAAGAGCAGCGTGAGCGTGCGCCGGCGGCGGGCCAGCACCCGGGCCCGGGCCCGGCGTTCCGCGGTGGCCTGCGGCGACTGGTTCCGGGCCGCGGCGGGGGCCGGGGCGGGCGCCGCCGAGGACGCGGGTTCGGGGGTGGTCGGCTCGGCGGGCGCGGGCGCGGGGGCGGGTGCCGGGTTGTCGACGGCGCGCGGGCTCGGGTTCGTACCCGCATGTGCGCTCGGGCTCGTACCCGCGCGTGCATCCGTGCGCCCCGCCGCGGGCCCGTCCGGCTCCTCGTCCACCCTCGCCTCCGCCGCCGCGCCCGGGCGGGCCGCCGACGCCGCCGGGCTCTGCTTGCGGGTACGGCGCGGCGGCGGGGCGGTGGCGCGGGGGTCGGTTGCGGGCACGGCAGCGGCCCGGACGTCCACCACGCCGCCTGCGGCGGGCGCGGCGTCCGGGCTGTCGTCGTCGCCTCCGGCGTCCTCTCCGGAGCCGTCCCGGTCCTGGGTACGGTCCGCGCCGCCCCGCCCGGTCAGCAGCCGGATGGCGGTGCTGAAGCGTTCCGTCGGACGGGCTTCGTTCAGCTCGTCCTGCCTACGGAGCCACATCGGCACCAAGTAGGCGGCCCAGGCCCCGACGATCATTGCGTAGATGAGGCCGCTGCTGCTCACGCCTTACACGGTAGAGGCCGCGGCGTCAGCGCATGGGCCAATTGGCTCGGTGTGTCGCACCATCTGGCTGATATCTCGACCTTTTCTTCTGACTTTTTACGGCTCGCACTATCGAATCTTTGTTTTATTTCTCCGAGTGGCGCAGCCCGCGCCACCTGGTGATCAGCCCCTCCTGCACTTCCTCGGTGGTCAGCACGTACACCAGGTGGTCGCGCCAGGCACCGTCGATGTGCAGGTAGCGCGGGCGCACACCCTCTTCACGAAAGCCCAGCTTTTCCACCACCCGGCGGCTCGGCATGTTCTCCGGCCGGATACAGACCTCGATGCGGTGCAGGCCCACGGTCCGGAAACAGTGGTCCACGGCAAGCGCCACGGCGGTGGGCATCACACCGCGGCCCGCGTAATCCCGGTCGATCCAGTAACCGATATGCCCGGAACGCATCGAGCCCCACGTGATGCCCGCCACGGTCAGCTGCCCACACAGCGTGCCCTCGTATTCGATGACGAAGGGCAGCATCCGCCCGGCGCTCGCCTCGCTCCGCAGATGCCGGACCATCTGCCGGAACGTGGGGCGGCGGGTGTGCGGGGTGCCGGGGGGCGGGGGCGGGACGGTGGCCTCCCAGGGGCGCAGCCAGTCGCGGTTGCGCTTGTTGATCTCCCGCCAGGCGCGCTGGTCGCGCACGCGGATGGGGCGGAGGGTCACCGGTCCCTCCACCAGCACCGCGGGCCAGGACGCGCTCAGTGGGCACCGCCGGGGTGTCTGGGGCGGTCGTCCCCCGCGCGGGGGCGGCCGTCGCCCGCCGCGTGGTCCGCGCCCCGGGTCTCCGGAGAGCGCACGTGGTCACCGCCGCGCACCTGGTCGACCGCGTGCGGCAGCAGCCGCGCCAGTACCGCGAGCCCGTCGCGTACGCCGCCCGACGAGCCCGGGAGGTTGACGATGACGGTACGGTCCGCGACCCCGGCGAGGCCGCGGGACAGCGCGGCCGTGGGCACCTTCTCGTACCCGTACGCCCTGATCGCCTCCGGTACGCCCGGCAGTTGCCGGTCCAGCACCCGGGCGGTCATCTCCGGGGTGCGGTCGGTGGGCGAGACGCCCGTGCCGCCGGTGGTCAGGACGACGTCGTAACCGGCGGCGACCGCCTCGCGCAGCACCGCCTCCACGGGCTCGCCGTCCGGCACCACCCGCGGCCCGTCGGCGGCGAAGCCCATCTCCGCCAGGCCCGCGACGAGCAGCGGCCCGCCCGTGTCGGCGTACACCCCCGCCGCCGCCCGGTTGGACACCGTGACCGCCAGGGCCCTCATGACCGGCTCCAGTCCCCGGACTTGCCGCCGGTCTTCGCCTCGACCCGTACGTCCGTGATGACCGCCCCCTTGTCGACGGCCTTGACCATGTCGACGACCGTGAGCGCCGCCACCGACACCGCGGTCAGCGCCTCCATCTCCACCCCCGTACGGTCCGTGGTGCGCACGGTCGCCGCGATCTCCACCGCGTCGTCGGCGACGCCCAGGTCGACGGTGACACCGGAGAGGGCGAGCGGGTGGCAGAGCGGGATCAGCTCGGGGGTGCGTTTCGCGCCCATGATGCCGGCGAGCCGGGCGGTGGCCAGGGCGTCGCCCTTCGGCAGCGTCTCCCCGGGCGCGGTGCCGCGGAGCAGTTCGACGACGCGCGCCGAGACGAGGACGCGCCCGGAGGCGCGGGCGGTGCGCGCGGTGACGTCCTTGGCGGAGACGTCGACCATGCGGGCGGCGCCCGTGTCGTCGAGGTGGGTCAGGCGGCTGTGCTGGCTCATGGCGTCAGGAGCTCCCGGGGTGAATTCGCGCGGAGCCACCGTACCTCCACACCTCCACGGCGGCGGCCCGCGGCTCAGTCGAGGAGTACGACGTCGACGGGCGAGCCCGGCGCGACCTCCGTGGTCTCCTCCGGTACGACGACGAGCGCGTTCGCGCGGGCCAGCGCCGCGACGAGGTGCGATCCGGCGCCGCCCACGGGGGCGACCTCCGCGGGGGCGGCCTCCGCGGGGGCGGTGCCGGCGTCCGGGCCGGTGTCCGCCGGCTCCCGCTCGTACCAGCCGCGGAGGAACTGCCGCCGGCCCGCCGGCGACGTCAGCGGCTCGTCGGCGGCGAGCCTGGCCCGCACCACCGGACGGTGCACCGGCTCCACGCCCATCAGCCTGCGGATCACGGGGCGTACGAACATCTCAAAGGAGATGTACGCGCTGACAGGGTTGCCCGGGAGGGCGAACAGCGGGGTGCGGTCCGCGCCGATGCGGCCGAAGCCCTGCGGCTTGCCCGGCTGCATGGCCAGCCGGCGGAACTCCACGCCGCCGCCCGCCTCGCCGTCCAGCTCGGCCAGCGCCTCCTTCACCACGTCGTACGCCCCGACGCTGACGCCGCCGCTGGTGACCAGCGCGTCCGCGCGGATCAGCTGGTCCTCGACGGTGGCGCGGAGGGTCTCGGCGTCGTCGGCGACGGCGCCCACGCGATAGGCGATGGCGCCCGCGTCGCGGGCGGCGGCGGTCAGCGCGTAGCTGTTGGAGTCGTGGATACGTCCCGGGGAGAGCTGCTCGCCGGGGGGCACCAGCTCGCTGCCGGTGGACAGTACGACGACCCGGGGGCGCGGGCGGACCCGCACCGTGCCGCGGCCGATGGCGGCGAGCAGCCCGATCTGCGCCGGGCCGAGCACCGTGCCGGCGCGCAGCACCAGGTCGCCGGCGAGGACGTCGCTGCCGCGGGTGCGTACGTGCCGGCCGGTGTCGGCAGGGGCGTAGATCCGCACCTCGCCGCCGGCGCCGGCGGGCGACTCGCTGTGCGGGCGCATGGCGTCGACGCGACCGCGGCCCGTACCGCCGTCGGTCCACTCCACGGGGACGACGGCCTGCGTGCCGGGCGGCAGCGGGGCGCCGGTCATGATCCGGGCGGCCTCACCGGCGCCGACGTGCGGCAACTCGGCGCCGCCGCCCGCCGGGACGTCGCCGATGACGCGCAGGACGGCGGGGAACTCGTCGCTTGCGCGCTCGACGTCGACGGTGCGCACCGCGTAGCCGTCCATGGAGCTGTTGTCGAACGGGGGGAGGGCGACGGCGGCCGTGACGTCCTCGACGAGGACGCAGCCCTGGGCGTCGAGCAGCTGCATCTCCAGCGGATCCAGCGGACGGATCTGCCGCAGTATGTCGTCGAGGTGCTCTTCCACGGACCACAGTCCGGAGGACCGGCGCCCCGACTGCCCGGCGCCGGTCTCCTGCACCCCGGCGTCGGACTCCTGCGCCCCGGCGTCGAACTCCTGCGCCCCGGCGTCGGTGTCCTGCAGCCCAGCGTCGGTCTCCTGCACCCCGGCGTCGGTGTCCTGCAGCCCGGCGTCGGGCTCCGGCTGCTGCCCGGCGCCGGACTCCTGCACCGCGGCGTCGGACTCCCGCACCGCGGCGCCGGACTCCGGCTCCTGCTCCCCCGCCTCCTTCACGGCCTCGCCGCTCAATCCGCCATCTCCTCCGCGACGTACTTCCGCAGCCACGCACGCAGGTCGGCGCCGAGGTCCTCGCGCTCGCACGCGAGGCGGACGATGGCGCGGAGGTAGTCGCCGCGGTCGCCCGTGTCGTACCGCCGGCCCTTGAACACCACGCCGTACACCGGGCTCTGCAGCTCCGCTTCCGTCGCCAGCCGCTGCAGCGCGTCGGTGAGCTGGATCTCGTTCCCCCGGCCGGGCTCCGTCGTGCGCAGCACGTCGAAGATCGCGGGGTCGAGGACGTAGCGCCCGATGACCGCGTAGTTGCTGGGGGCGTCGGCGGCGGAGGGCTTCTCCACGAGGTTCGTCACGCGTACGACGTCGCTGTCCGCGGTGGTCTGCACGGCCGCGCAGCCGTAGAGGTGGATCTGCTCCGGGTCGACCTCCATCAGCGCGATGACGCTGCCGCCGTGGTCGGCCTGGGCCCGCACCATGCGGGCCAGCAGCGGGTCGCGCGGGTCGATGAGATCGTCGCCGAGGAGGACGGCGAACGGCTGGTCGCCGACGTGCTCGGCGGCGCACAGCACCGCGTGGCCGAGGCCGCGCGGGTCACCCTGGCGGACGTAGTGGATGTTCGCCAGGTCGTTGGACTCCGCGACCTTGGCCAGGCGTCTGTCGTCGCCCTTCCTACGGAGAGCCTCTTCCAGCTCGTAGTTGCGGTCGAAGTGGTCTTCGAGCGGTCGCTTGTTCCGCCCGGTGATCATGAGAACGTCGGTGAGTCCGGCCGAAACGGCCTCCTCGACGACGTACTGGATCGCGGGCTTGTCGACCACGGGCAGCATCTCTTTCGGCGTCGCCTTGGTCGCCGGCAAGAAGCGGGTCCCGAGGCCGGCGGCCGGGATGACAGCCTTGGTGATCCGAGTACGCGATGAATCCATGTTCAGCACCATAAGGGTAGGTACGGACAAGTGGGCAGCGACCAGGCCGGAAAGGCGGCGTTGCGCCGCACCCTACTCGCGGCGCGGGCCGCCGTGCCGCGGGATGAGGCGGAGGCGGCGGGGCGGCGGCTGGCCCGGCGGGCGCTGGAGCTGCCGGAGCTGGCACAGGCGCGGACGGTGGCGGCGTACGTGTCGGTGGGGCGCGAGCCGGCCACGCGGGAGCTGCTGGAGGAGCTGCGAGGGCGCGGGACGGCGGTGCTGCTGCCGGTGCTGCTGGCGGACGGCGACCTGGACTGGGCGGAGTACGGCGGCCCGGACGCACTGCGGGCCGCGGGGCGCGGGCTGCTGGAGCCGGCCGGGGCGCGGCTGGGTCCCGCGGCGGTGCGGGGGGCGCAGGCGGTGCTGCTGCCGGGGCTCGCGGTGGACGGCCGGGGGATGCGGCTGGGGCGGGGCGGCGGGTCGTACGACCGGGTGCTGGCGCGGCTCGCGGGGGGCGGGGGCGACGGGCACGACGGGGGCGGGGTCGCCCTCGTCGTGCTGCTCTACGACGGCGAGGTGCTCGACCGCGTACCCGCCGAGCCCCACGACCGCCCCGTGACCGCCGCCGTCACGCCCTCCGCGGTGCACCGCTTCCCGCGGCCGTAGGCGGGTTCGCGCAGCCGCGGCCCGGCGGCCACCGTCCCGTACGCACGTCACCGCCCGCCTCACCGCGCACGTCCCGCCACGTCCCGCCGACGTCCCGCCGACGTCCCGTACGGCCGTCACGGCGACAGCGTCATCGTGTCCTCCGCCGCTTCCTCGACCGCCTTGTCGCTGAACGGCCACTCGTACAGCTCGCCCTTCGCCCACGCCGTCGTCTGGTCCGTGTAGTGCGGGTGGAAGGCGTGCCCCGAGGCGCCGGAGAGGTTGACCCAGCCGGAGCCGTCGAAGTCCGCCAGGTCCACCACCATCCGCATCGACGGCACCCACAGCACGTCGTATCCGCCCGCCGCGTTCCAGCCGGTGGCGTTGACGGCGGCCTCGCCGCCGCTGAGGTTCCACGGGCCGCGGTTCAGCAGCCACTGCACGATGCCGGGCCCCTCGGTGCCCAGCGTCTGGTTGCGCAGGATCAGTTGGTGCAGACGGCCCCAGGACCAGGTGTCGATGTCCTTGTTCAGCTCGGCGGTCAGCTCCCAGCGGGCGTCGATCATGGCGTGCTCAAGGAGTTCGTCGCGGTTCCCGTCGCGGAGCTTGCCGTCGCTGCCGGTGGTCTTCCACCAGCGGTTGTCCTCGTCCTTGAGGATGGTCCGTACGACCTCGAACCACCGGTCCCCGCCGTCCGGCTGGGCGGCGTCCGCGTCGCGCTCACCGCACTCGCGCACGGTGGGGGGGCCGTCCGGGTCGGCCGCCGGGTTGGCGGGGGGCACGTTCAGGCACTCACCGTCCGGGCGCAGCTCCTTGGGCATCTTGTCGCCGAAGGCGAGCTTGAGGACGTTGCGCCAGACGGCGTTGAAGTACGCGGCGGCGGAGGAGTCGGTGTCCTGGCTGTAGTCCCAGTCCTTCAGCAGGTCCTGGGCCTCGCGGACCATCGGGTCGTCGATCTTGATCTTCAGCAGCAGCGGGGTGAGCAGCTCGGCGATCTCGCTGTGGTTGTCGAGCTGCATGGTGCGCATGTCGTCCGGGGAGATCTTCCCGCCGTCCTTGATCTTCTCCTCGATCATGTCGGCTATGCGCTGGCTGCGGGTGCCGTAGCCGGGGTCGGTGGTGATCAGGTACGGATAGTCGTTCTCGTTCACGACGGCCTGGTTGGCGGTGACGACGTACCCGCGTGCGGGATTGAGTTCCCAGGGCAGCTCGTCGAAGGGGATGTACTCGTCCCAGGAGTACGCCGGGTCCCAGCCGGGCGCGGGCAGGCTGCCGTCGCCGCTGCCGCGCCGCGGGATCTTGCCGGGCGCCTGGTAGCCGATGTTGCCCTCGGTGTCGGCGTAGACGAGGTTCTGCGAGGGCACGGCGAAGTCGCGGGCGGCGTTCCGGAACTCCCCGAAGTCCGCGGCCCTGTTGATGCCGAAGACGGCGTCCATGGTGTTGGACGGTTCCAGGGCGGTCCAGCGCAGCGAGACGGCGTAGCCGTCGCCGCGGTCGGGCGCGGAGTTGCCCACGGGGGCTTTCTTGCCGACTTCGGCGAGTTCGTCGCCGCGGTCGGAGACTACGGGTCCGTTGCGTGTGGTGCGTACGGTGATGCGCTTGTCCTCGCCGTCCGCGACCTTGATCAGCTCCTCGCGGGTGCCGAACTCGTGCGACTCGCCTTTGTACAGATAACCGTCGTCCTCGACCTTCTCCAGATATAGGTCGGCGACGTCGGCGCCGAGGTTGGTCAGCCCCCAGGAGATGTCGGCGTTGTGGCCCACGACGATCCCCGGCATGCCGGAGAAGGAGAAGCCGCTGACCTCGTACGGGCAGTCGTCGCTGATCCTCGTGCACTGCAGGCCCATCTGGTACCAGACGGAGGGCAGCTGCGCGGACAGGTGGGGGTCGTTGGCGAGCAGCGGTTTCTCCGTGGTGGTCAGGTCGCCGGAGACCACCCAGGAGTTGGAGCCGATGCCGCTGCCGCTGGGGCCGAGGAGGGCGGGTATGTCGTCCATGGTCTCCGCCAGCGCGCCCATCTGGGTGCTGAGGCCCTGCGCGGCGGAGCTGTACGTGTTCTGGGCGCCCTCGGGGTCGTAGCCGTCCTCGGTGGCGGAGCCGCCCTCCACGATGGGCTTGTTGCGCTTGTACGGGTACGGGGGGTAGAGGTCGGCGATCTCGTCCTCGTCGAAGCGCTGGGAGAGCAGCGAGCGGTCGATCTCGTCCTCGACGTTGGCCCGCAGGTCCCATGCCATCGCCTTCAGCCAGGCGACGGAGTCGACCGGGGTCCACTCCTCCGGCTCGTAGTCGTTGACGAACCCCAGGGCGGCGTACTCCACGGACAGGGCGGAGCCGCTGTGGTCCGCGAGGTAGGCGTTGACCCCGTCGGCGTACGCCCGCAGGTACTTCTTCGTCTCCGCCGACAGCTCCTCGTCGTACTCCTTCTGCGCCACCTCCCGCCAGCCCAGCGTGCGCAGGAACTCGTCGGTCTCGACCTGGTCCGCGCCGAACATCTCCGCCAGCCGGCCCGACGTCATGTGCCGGCGGACGTCCATCTCCCAGAAGCGGTCCTGCGCGTGCACGAAGCCCTGGGCCCGGAAGAGGTCCTCGGCCGAGTCCCCGTAGAGCGTCGGCACGCCGCGGGCGTCGCGCTTGACCGTGACCGGCGAGCCCAGGCCGGGCAGCTTGAGCGACCCGGTGGTCTGCGGGAAGGAGTCACGCACCGTGCTGACCGTCCAGAACGCGGCGGCACCCAGACCCAGCACGAGCGCGGCGGCGAGTCCGATCGCGACGAAGATGAGGCGGCGCCTCTTGCCTGCCGTGCGGCCGTTCTCGTTGACGGGCATGCCTGTCCTTCTGGAGCCAGCGGAGCATTGCTGGAGCAACCTTAGGCGCCCGGTCAAGGGGCTCCGAACGGCCCCTGGACTGTCCCCCGAAGCAGCAGACGGACGGACACTCCGGGTAAATTCTCAGTCAAGCACGCAACGACGAGAGGGAGAAAGCTGTCAGTCGAAGAACTCAACAAGCTCGCGCTCGTCGCCGCCCTGGTTCTGCTGGTCGCGGTCGCGGCCGTCCGGCTCGCCTCCCGCAGCGGCCTGCCCAGCCTCCTGCTGTACATGGGCATCGGCATCATGGTCGGCGAGGACGGGCTGTTCGGCTACGCCTTCAACGACCCGGAACTGACCCAGGTCCTCGGCTACGCGGCCCTCGCGCTGATCCTCGCGGAGGGCGGCCTCAGTACGAAGTGGAGTGAGATCAAACCCTCGCTGCCGGCTGCCGCCGTCCTGTCCACCGTGGGCGTCGCGACGAGCGTCGGGGTGACGGCCACCGGCGCGCACTACCTCGTCGGCCTGGAGTGGAAGCAGGCGCTCATCATGGGCGCCGTCGTCTCCTCCACGGACGCCGCGGCGGTGTTCTCAGTACTGAGGAGGGTGCCGCTGCCCAAGCGGGTCATGGGCGTGATGGAGGCCGAGTCCGGGTTCAACGACGCCCCCGTGGTCATCCTGGTCGTCGCCTTCTCCACCACGGGGCACGTGGAGAGCTGGTACGTGCTCCTCGGCGAGATCGTGCTGGAGCTGGCCATCGGGGCGGCGCTGGGGCTGGCGATCGGCTGGCTGGGCTCGTTCGCGCTGCGGCACGTGGCACTGCCGGCCTCCGGCCTGTACCCGATCGCGGTGATGGCCCTGGCCATAGTGGCGTACTCCGTCGGCGCCCTGGCGCACGGCAGCGGCTTCCTGGCCGTCTATCTGGCGGCGATGGTCCTGGGGAACGCGAAGCTGCCGCACTGGTCGGCCACCCGCGGCTTCGCCGACGGGGTGGGCTGGCTGGCGCAGATCGGGATGTTCGTGCTGCTCGGGCTGCTGGTGACGCCGCACGAGCTGGGCGACGACATCCTGCCGGCGGTGGTCGTGGGGCTGGTGCTGACGATGGTGGCGCGGCCGGCCTCGGTGATCGTGAGCCTGCTGCCGTTCCGCGTCTCGTGGCGCGAGCAGGCGCTGATGTCGTGGGCGGGGCTGCGCGGCGCGGTGCCGATCGTCCTGGCGACCATCCCGATGGTGAACCACGTCCCCGACTCCGGACGCGTCTTCAATATCGTTTTCGTGCTCGTCATCGTCTACACGGTGGTGCAGGGGCCGACGCTGCCGCTGATGGCGCGGTGGCTGCGGCTCGGGGAGGGGGACGCGGCGTACGACCTGGGCATCGAGTCGGCGCCGCTGGAACGGGTGCGGGGGCACCTGCTGTCGCTGTCGGTGCCGGAGCGCTCGCGGATGCACGGGGTGGAGGTCGGGGAGCTGCGGCTGCCGCCGGGGGCGGCGGTGACGCTGGTGGTGCGGGACGAGGCGAGCTTCGTGCCGTCGCCGACGGACATCCTGCGGCGGGGGGACGAGCTGCTGGTGGTGGCCACGGACGAGGTGCGGGACGCGGCGGAGCAGCGGCTGCGGGACGTGGGGCGGGGCGGCAAGCTGGCGCGGTGGCTGGGCGGGAACGAGCGGGGAGGCGGGCTGGGCGGGGGGACGCGGTAGGGGGTGGCGCTCGGTACCGCCGGGGTGGAATTCGTACGAACAGTTATCTCTGTCTGCTACGGCCCCGCGGAGAGCCAGGGGACGATCACGTTCCGTGGCGGTGGCCTCCCGTACCCGCCTCGGTGGACTGACGGGCGGGAATGCTGCATGATGAAGCGTCGTTAGCACTCAACAGTTGAGAGTGCCAGGAGGAAGCACGTGCCGACCTACCAGTACCAGTGCACCGAGTGCGGCGAGGGCCTCGAAGCGGTGCAGAAGTTCACCGACGATGCGCTGACGGTGTGCCCCGCCTGCCAGGGGCGGCTGCGCAAGGTGTTCTCCGCGGTCGGTGTCGTCTTCAAGGGCTCCGGGTTCTACCGGACGGACAGCCGCAGCGGCTCGGGGGCGGGCTCCGGATCGGGCGGGTCCGGGTCGGGGTCGGGGTCGGGTGAGAAGAAGAGCTCGGAATCGTCGACTTCGTCCTCTTCTTCGTCGTCCTCCTCGTCGTCGTCGTCGAATTCTTCTTCCTCCTCTCCCTCTTCGGGTTCGTCCACTTCCTCCTCGTCGTCGTCCTCGTCGCCGTCCAAGTCGTCCAGCGGTACGTCCGCGGCCTGAGCCGCCGAGCCCTGCGGCTATCGTTGCGGAATGGCTGACGCAGTGGCAGAGCAGGCAGAGATAGGCGTCATCGGGGGCTCCGGGTTCTACTCGTTCCTCGAGGACGTCACGGAGATCGCCGTCGAGACACCGTACGGACCACCGAGTGACTCTCTTTTCCTCGGCGAGATCGCGGGGCGCCGCGTGGCATTCCTCCCCCGGCACGGCCGCAAGCACCATCTGCCGCCGCACCTCATCAACTACCGCGCCAACCTGTGGGCGTTGCGCTCGCTGGGCGTACGGCAGGTGCTGGGGCCGTGCGCCGTTGGCGGGCTGCAGCCGGAGCACGGGCCGGGCACGCTACTCGTACCGGATCAGTTCGTGGACCGTACGAAGTCGCGCGCGCAGACGTACTACGACGGCGTGCAACTGCCCGACGGTGCCACGCCGAACGTCGTGCACGTGAGCCTCGCCGACCCGTACTGCACGACAGGGCGCCGGGCCGCACTGAAGGCCGCGCACGAGAGCGGCTGGGAGGCGGTCGACGGGGGGACGCTCGTCGTGGTGGAGGGGCCGCGGTTCTCCACCCGGGCCGAGTCGTTGTGGCACCGGGCACAGGGGTGGGCCGTGGTCGGGATGACCGGGCACCCGGAGGCGGTGCTGGCCCGCGAACTGGAGCTTTGCTACACGTCGATGACGCTGGTGACGGACCTCGACGCGGGCGCCGAGACGGGCGAGGGAGTCTCCCACGAGGAGGTGCTCGAAGTCTTCGCGGCGAACGTGGGGCGGCTGCGGGACGTCCTCTTCGACGCGGTGGGGCGGCTGCCGGGGGCGGCGGACCGGGACTGTCTGTGCGCGGGGGCGCTGGCGGGCATGGACCCGGGGATCGAGCTGCCGTAGGGGCGGGTGGCGTTGCCCCGGGCGGTGTCGCTCGGGGCGATGTTGTCCACAACCGGGGAGTTATCCACAGGCCGGAGCGGGGCGGGCGGGGATCGGGCAGAGTTGAGGGCGTCACGGAACGCGATCGACTCGTCACGTACAGGTGGTGACCGCCATGTCTGCCCTGCCCCGCACTCTGCCCGGCCCTTCTCCGGCCTTCCCCTCCGCCCCGCGCGCCCGCTCCGGCGCCGGCCCGACCATGGGCCCCGGTATCGGCTCCGGTATCGGCCCCGGTGTCGGCCCCGGCTTGCGGTACGGCGAGGGCGACACCGGGGACAACGGCCCGGGTGGGGCGGCGACTTCGGGCGGTGGCGGCGGAGTCACGGCGGGGCCGGGACCGTTGCCGCGTGGGGCGCCGCCGCCGCGCGGGGTGCCGGAGTTCGAGCCGTTGCGGCCGGCGCGCGGTGCCCGGCTGCGCCGGGCAGTGGCGGGCCGCCGCCGGCTGCTGGCCGCCGTGCTCGCGATGGCGGCGGCAGCGCTGGCCGCGGCGCCGCACAGCGACGCGGAGAGCCCGCCGTCCGCCGCCGCGCCGGACGGCTCCGAGGCCGGCGCCCCCGCTGAGGCCGCTGACGCGACCTTCGAAGAGCGAGGCGGAGGCGGCGCCGGCCGGGCCGCAGGCGGCGAGGTGCGGGCGCCGGTGCGGATCGCGGACGCCGGGGTGGTCGGGCTGCTGGAGCCGGGCGACGTGGTGGACGTGCTGGCCGTCGGCACCGAGGACGGCCAGCCGGCATCGGTCGTGGCGCGGGCGGCCCGGGTGGCGGAGATCCCGGGGGCGGCCGAGACGTCGCATGCGGAGCAGCCACGGGCGGATGCGTCGGAGGGTGCGGAGACGGGGGGCCCGGCGGAAGCGACAGAGCCGATAGAGGCGCCGGACGGGCTGGAAATCCCGGAGGCTGCGGAGGTGCAATCGCCCTCGGGGGCAGCGGGATTGACCAGTTGGGACGGCGGAACGCTGGTGGTGCTGTCCGTGCCGCGGGCGACGGCCGCGGCGCTCGCCGGGACAGCGGCCGACCGGCAGCTGGCGGTGACACTGCAATGACGACGGCTGCGCGGACCGTCACCGGCCCGAGTGGAAGGATTGGACAATCCTTCCGTATCTCTGCCATACCTTGCTGGGTCGGCCGGCCCGTCGAGAGTGAAGCGAGGAAGGGCATTGAGCACGCAGGGCGCCGGGAGCACCTCGGGCAATCAGGGCGTCATCGCCGGGTTCAAGCAGTTCCTGACACGCGGGAACGTGATGGAACTCGCGGTCGCCGTCGTCGTCGGCGCCGCGTTCACGAATATTGTCAACGCGGTCGTGAAGGGCGTCATCAACCCCGTCGTCGGGATCTTCGGCTCGAAGAATCTCGACAAGTACCACTCGTGCTTCAGCGACGTCTGCACGACCAGCCCGGAGGGCGAGGTCACCGAGGGCGTCGCGATCCTCTGGGGCCCGGTGCTGAGCGCCACGCTGACGTTCGTGATGACCGCGGCCGTCGTGTACTTCGCGATGATCCTGCCGATGAACAAGCTCCGGGAGCGGCAGGCGGCGAAGGCGCCGGCGGAGGAGACGCCCGTGGAGGCCACGGAGGTCGAGCTGCTGACGCAGATCCGCGACGAGTTGGTGGCCCAGCGGAACGGCTCCTCGCCGAGCGTCGACGCCGGGACGTTGCCGACGCAGAAGTAGGGCGTCGCAGCGGGGGACCCGGCAGCGGCGGGGGCCGGGCAGCGGCTGGGCCGCCGGCGTGCGGGCCTGGCGCAGGCCCGCGCGGGCCCGATCGGCGTCAGATGTGGTGCGGCGGCTTCTCGTCGAGGAAGCGGGCCAGGTCGGCGGCGCTCCCCTCGGCGGCGGGCCGCTCCCCCCAGCCCTCGTCGGTGTCGTCCCGGCTCTGCTGCGTCAGCGGGTCGTCGAAGACGAGCGGGTTTTCGGGCTCGGAACTCATACGCCCCAGGGTACGCGGCGCCGCAGCGCCCCGCCGCGCGGGCAGGGCCGGGCACCGGCGCCCGGCGCCGGCGCGGTCGGCCTCGGACGGGCTGAGGTCCGGTGGTCCGGTGGGGCGGGGTAGCGGACGAGCGGCGTGGGTCCGGTGCCGGAGGTGAGTACCCCGGGCCGGGAGAGAGCCGCGACGGGCTTTACCCCAAACTCTCTAGAGAGTTTGGGGTAAAGCACCAAACTCTCAGCCCCGCCTGCGAAGCCCGCGGACCGGCCTGCGGCCCTGGCACGGCGGTCGCCCTGAGTCCGGGTGCGCAGTCGGGCTCGGGTGCGGTCGAGGGGGCGCGGATGGCGGTTAGGGTGCGTCGCATGGGCGTGGACGGGATCACGGATGTGGCGGGGGTGCGCGTCGGGCACGCGTCCCGGGCCGGGGACGGGTGGCTGACCGGGACGACGGTGGTGCTCGCTCCCGAGGGCGGCGCCGTCGCCTCCGTGGACGTACGCGGCGGCGGGCCCGGCACACGGGAGACCGACGCCCTCGACCCGCGGAACCTCGTGCAGCGGGTGGAGGCCGTGGTGCTGACGGGCGGCAGCGCGTACGGGCTGGCTGCCGCGTCCGGCGTGCTCGCCTGGCTGGAGGAGCAGGGCCGCGGCTTCCGGGTCGGGCCCGACCCCGCGCAGGTGGTCCCGGTGGTGCCGGCGGCGGCCCTGTTCGACCTGGGCCGCGGCGGAGACTTCCGGGCCCGCCCCGACGCCGCCATGGGCCGGGAGGCCGCCGCCGCGGCGGCGGCCTCGGCACCCGGCGCCCCGGTGGCGCAGGGCAACGTCGGCGCGGGCACGGGCGCGGTGTGCGGGGCGATGAAGGGCGGCGCCGGCACGGCGAGCACCGTGCTGCCGTCCGGCAGCACGGTCGCCGCGCTGGCGATCGTCAACGCCGCCGGCTCCGGCGTCGACCCGGCCACGGGCGCGCTGTACGCCGAGCTGCAGGGCGACGCCGGCGGGACCGAGGGCGGTCCCGCGACGCCCGACGGGGCAAGGGGAGGGGATGGGGGGCGGGGGGTCCCCCCAGAGGTTTCCCCGGAGGTCGTCCCGGAGGTCGTCCCGGGGGTCGTCCCGCGGGTGCTCCCCGAGCCGGCGGTGCACGCGGCGGCGTTGCGGCGGTTGGCGGCAGCGCGGGAGGAGACCGCGCGGCGGTTCGCCGCGTCGGCCCGGCCGCCGCTGAACACGACGCTGGCCGTCGTCGCCACGGACGCCACCCTCGGCAAGGCGCAGGCGCAGAAGATGGCCGGCACGGCGCACGACGGCCTCGCCCGGGCCGTACGCCCCGCGCACCTGCTCTCCGACGGCGACACCGTTTTCGCGCTGGCCACCTGCGCCCGGCCGCTGCAGCCCGCGGACGCCGTCGCCGCCGACCCGGCATTCGCCGTGCACCAGGAGGCCGGGGCGCTCAACGAGATCTTCGCGGCCGGGGCGGACGTCCTGACCCGCGCCATGGCCAAGGCGCTGCGCGCCGTCGAGGGCGTCGACGGCCCGGGCGGCGTCTTCCCGTCGTACGCCGACCTCTACGGCCCCGGCTCCGTCTAAAGGCTGTGACCGGACAGGTCCACCGGTTTCTGCCCGGTGGCGGCGCCCAGCCCTCGGCCCAGGTTCTGGCCGCGCTGGCCCGCGCGCTGCGGCTCGACGGCGACGAACGCGACCACCTCTTCCACCTCGCCGACCGGCCCCTCCCCCCGGCCGCGTACGGCACGACCGCACACGTACAGCCCGGCCTCCTCGGCCTGCTGGACCAGCTCACCGCCACCCCCGCCCAGATCATCACCGACCTGCACGAGATCCTCGTCCAGAACCCCCTGGCCGTCGCCCTCGTCGGCCGCCCCCCGGCGCAGAGCGGACCCCGGGCGAGCCTGGTCTACCGCTGGTTCACCG
>NZ_JCANTA010000013.1:0-211910 GCF_059570575.1 Streptomyces sp. CNX435
CGGAGAACGCCCTGGTCCTCGCGGTGGACGAGAAGTCGCAGATCCAGGCGTTGGACCGCACCCAGCCGATGCTGCCCATGGCACCGACGACGCCGGCGACGGTGACGCACGATTACGTACGCCACGGCACGACCAGTCTGTTCGCGGCCCTGGACATCGCCTCCGGGTCGGTCATAGCGCAGCACTACCGCCGCCACCGCCACCAGGAGTTCCTCCGCTTCCTGAAAACCATCGACGCCGCGGTCCCGAAGGACCTCGACCTGCACCTGGTGCTCGACAACTACGCCACACACAAGACCGAGGCGGTGAAGAAGTGGCTGATCCGCCACCCACGCTTCCACCTGCACTTCACCCCGACCTCCGCGTCCTGGCTGAACCTCGTCGAGCGCTGGTTCGCCGAACTCACCAACCGCAAACTCCGCAGGTCCGCGCATCGGAGTGTCACCGAGCTGGAGCGCGACATCCGGCAGTGGATCAACGAGTGGAACAAAGACCCCAAGCCGTTCATCTGGACCAAGACCGCCGACCAGATCCTCGACACCCTCACCGCATACTGCCAGCGAATTAACGACTCAGGACACTAGGGAAGTCGAGGTGACGGCTCCATGCCAGGAGTACGACTCGGTCGGGGCGAGCGAGGGCAATCTGAACGACGTTGCCTCTGTCTAGCAATGTTAAGGACTCTCAACTTCCGCCATGGGGTCGGTCGGCAGGCTTGTAGCGTGTCTCCGTATTGGCTGCTTCCAGGGTTCAGGGGGTCCGTCGGCAGTTTCTGACCTGGGTGGACGGGGGGCGGCCAGTCTTCGGTCGACAGCGTTGAATGCAACTGAAACTGTAACCGCATCTGGGGTCCTCATGGGCGGTTGGCGATGGCATCGCTGATGTATTTGCTGCCGAGGATGGTCAGCGGCGGGCCGCGATCGCGGAACTGTGGGCCGCCACTCGCCTTTTCAGGTCTGCAGATGCAGTTTGCGCAGCTGGCGGGGGAATGGGATGGGAGGAAGCCGGCGGTGGGCGGGCTATGCTCCGTGTCCGTTGCTTCGCAGCAAAGGCGGGCTGAGCAGCCACGCTTCCCCCCGGCGGTAGAGGGCGGCTGGGCGTCCGGTGGGTGGTAGTCGCTGTTCCCCGGTGGCCCGCACGAAGCCCTTGGTGTTGAGCACTTTGCGGCGAAAGTTGCTCGGGTCGAGGGGCTGCCCCCAGATCACCTCGTAGATCCTACGCAGCTCGCTCAACGCGAACGACTCTCCGCAGAAGGCCGTCGCGATGGCGGTGTACTCCAGCTTCCTGCGGACCTCCTCCAGGGCGTCCGCGATGATGTCGGAGTGGTCGAACGCCAATCGGATGGTGGCGCTCGTGATGTCCGACACCGGGGCCCAGTAGGCGCGTTCGGCGTCGGTGCCGCCCACGGGCACGGGAAGGTCCGGCCCCAGGGCGAGGTAGGCGATGGTGACGACGCGTCCTCTTGGGTCTCGTGGCGGATCCCCGTAGGCGCCGAGTTGCTCCAGGTGAAGCCGGCTGCCGTCGATCCCGGCCTCCTCCCGTAGTTCGCGCAGGGCGCCGGCGCGCAGGGTCTCGTTCTTCCGGACGTAGCCGCCGGGCAGCGCGGCTCGGCCGAGGTACGGCTGACGCCCGCGATCGATCAGGAGCACCATCAACTGCTCGCTCCTGACGGTGAAGATCGCCAGGTCCACGGTGACCCACGACGGCTCCACCTCGGCGGCGCCCTTCAACTGGTCGTTCATCAGAGCCCCTAAAGGTCATATTGACTTAAAGATGCCTGGGCATTTATGGTCTCATGGACCTTAACCCCGCGAGGTAGGGGCACAGCATGATCAGTACACATGCACTGCCGGCCAAGGAAACGGTCGATGAACCCACCGCGGCCACGCGCCACTTATGCGCGGGCGTGTACGTCGACGAACGATTCCGCGACCTTGTGATCGACGAGGTGTGCACTGCCCCGTACCGGAGGGTCGCCCCCTCCTACGGGTTCGACATCGTCCCCGTCATGCGCCACGCCTGGCGGGCCGCGGCGCTGTCCACCGTCCTGCGCGTGGCTCTGGTGGGAGCGGTGGCCGTCCCGGCCCTGGCCGGCGCCCTGCCGTGCGCCGTCCTCGTCGGGTGCGGCCTCGCCCTGCTCTGGCTGCTGCGCGTCACGAGGATGCTGCGGGAAGCCGATCGGAAGCGGCAACCGAAGAGGACATCGAAACGCCGCGAGTGGGAACACGCGATCATCAAAAGCGACTTCCTCGGGCTGGTCTTTCCCTGGAGGAAGACCGAGAAGCCGCCCGTGTTCCGGCGTATCCGTGTCGTCGCGCTCTCGGTGACCGCGACCGGCGCGGTCGTCGCGGTCTCTCATCCGGGCCAGGCGCTGGTGGCCCTGGCCGTCGCCACGGGCACGGCGGTCTTGTGCCTCGGGGTAGGCGCCACGCGGCAGCTGATGCTCAACCGCATCCACCAGGCACGGAATCTCCGGCCCGCACGCCTGTCCGGCCGGCAGAGGGCGGCGGACCTTCAGCAGCGGCACGCCTGCGCGGTCTACCGCCGGCCCCGCCACAGCGAGGACGACGACGATGAGGAGGAGGGTCTCACCTTCTTCACCGTCTTTGGGGACAGATCACCCTTCGTCGGGGCCGGTGAACTCGTCTATCAGTGGAACCCGCCGATGAACATCCAGCTGTTGCGCCCGAGCGACGACGACGGCGCACAGCTCCATGACCTCGAACACCGGGAACCGCCTTTCCAGACGCACGAACTGGTCGACCACCTGCGTGATGCGATGCGACTGCTCGACACCGACAGCCAGGATGTCCGGCTCCCCATCCAAGTCCGCGACCGCGTCTACGTGGCCGAGACCGACGTGGCGGCGGACCCGTCCCTTCTCGCACTGCCCCTGGACGACGCCGAGCTGCGAGCCGTCATCAACACCCCGGGAGCCAGACGGCACCACTTCCTCGAAGTCACAGCCCCCATGGCGGGTTCGGAGTTCGTTGCGACCGTCCTGCTGCGCGTCAGCGTCCAGGGAAGGACCTTGAGTATCTTCATGGCGGCCTGCGTTCTCGCCCACACGCCGCGCTCCTTCCAGCGGACCGAGGAATTCGGTCAGCAAGGCGCCATGGCCGTGGTCTTGTCCGCGTTCTGCGAACTGGGTGCGCTGCCACAGGAGATCCAGAAGTCGTGGCGGGTCGTCCGTCACCTGCGTGCCCTGGGAAAGGCCGCCGTGCTCCCCCGCGACCTCACCAGCGAGCCGAGGCGCAACATCTTGACAGGAAGCCGGGTGAGCATCAGAGAGAAGGCGAGTCAGGCGTGGTCCAAGGTGCAGCTGGAAAAGAGCGATATCCTGGGCCAGATGAAGACGATCGAGCTGAGGTTGCTCCGGGCCGCCAGTGACTTCCTGTCCACCAAGGACGTGGACATATCCGAGTTCACCAACCGCGCCCTGAAGATCATCAACAGCGGGATTTTCAACTTCGGCGACAACAACAGCTTCGACAACAATGCGGTGGGTGACGCGGCCCACGTCGGCGCCGCGGGGAATCAGCCCGCGGGCTCCGGCAACTCCAGCGAAGGAGGAAAACAGTGACCGGCAACCGAGGCATCATCAGCAACGGGAGCAACAATAATTTCAGCAACAATGCCATCGGAGAACATGCCAAAGTTCTCGGGGGAGCCGCCCCATCTCACGTCGGCGACGCCGCTGGCGGCGACAGGAGCGACTCCGATCCCACGTCCACGTGGGACATCGGAGTAGTCACTATCCTCAGCGATGAATTACGCGCCGTGATAGACGAGTTGGACCTGCGGCGCCACAAGGAACCCGGCGGCCTCTACTTCTACCGGGGCAGCCTCACCACTCCGGATTCGACCGTTCGTGTGGTGGCCGCCCAGAGCCAGAGCCAGGGCCAGCGGTCGGCGATGGCGGCCCTGGAGAACCTGCACCGCCACTACGCGCCGCGTCTGTGGGCCATGGTCGGCGTGGGCGGCGGCATCGACACCGAGCGTGCACGCATCGGCAACGTCATCGTCTCCACCGATGTCGTCTACTACGAGAACCGCAAGATCAACCCACACGGTGACATCCGGCGCCGCGGGGAGCACCGCCAGGCACCTGCCCCGGTCGTCCACGCCGTCAACGCCTTCTTCGCGGAGAACGGGATGCCGGCACACCTGCGCCGACGACTCCGCTCGCGCGCCCCGGAGGAATTCGACGTCTACCCGGGACTGATCGGGTCGGGCGAGGCCGTCATCGCGGACCGGGACAGCGAGATCCGACACTACCTCAAGGGCTACCACGAGAAGGTCCTGGCCGTGGACATGGAAGCCGGAGGGCTCAGCCAGTACTGGCAGGAGCACTCCGTCCACGGTGCGGAGAACCCCGGCTGGATCGTTATCAGGGGGGTGTCTGACAACGCCGATGAGAAGAAGGGTCACGAATATCACGAACTCGCGGCCCGGAACGCCGCGCACGTCTTGCGGGAACTCCTTCCCTTCATCTGCTCACCGCAGTCCTGACGGGTGATGCCACGCAGTCACAGGAGATGGTTCGGATGACCCCCTTCCTCCTCGGGATAGGCAGTTCACTGATAGCCAGCGCGATCGCCCTCGGGTTCGGCCTCCTCCGCAGCTCACGCCCGCAGTGGTGGCTGATCGCCGCCTGCTCCTCGTTCACCGGCACCGGCCTCCGCCGCGTCTACCGCCAGCAATCGTCCGCCGAACAGGACATCGCACGTGACCTCCGCCGTGCCCGCTGGATCAAGGTGTTGTCAGGACGCGGAAACGTACTCACCCGCGAGGCATTCTCCCCTGTGTGGTCCGGGGAATTGGCACCCGACTCCGTCCAGGTCCTACTACCCGACTCCCAGGCCCGAGGAGACTCCTGGCTCGATCGACGCTCGCATGACATCGAGCGGTTCGATCCCGGTTACACTCCTGACCTGCTTAGGAGCCAGGTGCGGACGAACGTGGACTACCTCGCCCACGTCACGTCCTCGCGGAGCAATGTCGAACTCCGCGAGTTCAACCTTCCCAACACCTGCCGTGTGATCGCAACGGACCATGCCGCCTTCCTGACCTTCTACAGCAGCTCCACACACGGCAGGAACACGCCTTGCCTGTACGTCCGGGCACCGAGCCTCTTGTACACCATCGCCCTTCAGCAGTTCGACATCGCCTGGATGCACAGTTCCCCCACCCACCCCACCCATCTCTGATGTGCTCTCTGAAGCCGCCAGGCATGCGAGCGTCGAGACACAAGGTGGGGACTGCTGCGTGATCAGGTGGCAGAGGGGTTTACGCAGCCAGGGCTGCGGTTGGGGTCATGATGGTCTCGTACTCGACGGGGCCAAACGGGCCACGCGTCTCTGACGTCGACGCCGGTAGTAGGTGCGCCCGATCCAAGTCGCGATCGCGATCCGCAGTTCCCCCGCTCGCCGTCAGGTCACCACGACCCGCTGCCTCCACGGATGATCCTCACCAGGCGCTGCCCCTCGTCGTCATCGATCTCGCGCACCCGTACTCGTTCTGACGCTCGCACAGCATGACAATCAAGGGGGATGGGGTCCGGAACGGCCGGCTGCACAACGCCCGGCACACCGTGGCCACGGTGCTGATGCTCCTTGGCGTGCCGGATCGTGTCATCGACATGATCATGGGGTGGGAGCCCGGGTACATCCGCGCGCATGCGGGCGCGGTACCTGCACGTGCCGGATGCTATGCGCAAGGACGTCGCCCAGAAGATCGCCCGCGCCATCCGGGGACCACCCGAAACACCCTCTGTGGACAAAAACCAGGACAACGAGAGCGGAGAGCCACGACGAAGGGCCCTGCTGAAGAACAGCAGAGCCCTTCGTTTTGCCTGGTCAGGCGGGGTGCGGAGGATACGAGATTCGAACTCGTGAGGGTGTGAACCCAACACGCTTTCCAATTCGCCGTGTGTGCGTCCGGGGTGGGCGGCGGGGTTCTGACCTGTGGCTGAGCGGGCCTGGGGCAGAGTGTCGGACGGCGGTGGACTGACGTGAATGCCACCAGAACTGCAACCAGGCGGACCGCCTTGACCGAGGCAAAACCTGTCGCCGTTCGGTGCTACGCCTCTTCGCCGCTGACCGCCACTGCCGCGCAGTTCGCCGGGTTCGCCAGTTTGTCCGGCGTTTTCGGCCTCACCATCCGGTCCGTGGCCGGACGGGTTGAGCAGCACCTGCCTTGGTTCACCATCGTCTTTACAGGCACCGGGTGACGCGGACCGGTGTCCGCGTCACCCGGTGCCGCTCACTTGCCCACCAAGGTCGAGGCGGGTGATGGTCACCGCGGCGGTGGGAGCACCCAGCCTCGCCAGTCTGCTCCGCGGCCTGCGGTTCACCCCGCGCGTGCGGGGAGCACCTCCTGCGGCCCCTGCCGGCCTACAACGTCCGCGGTTCACCCCCGCGTGTGCGGGGAGTACTGCAGCATCTCCAACGCAAGGTTCGCCGCGACCGGTTCACCCCCGCGTGCGCGGGGAGCATGCCAAGTTCAGCACCAACGACTACACGGCCCTTGGTTCACCCCTGCGTGTGCGGGGAGCACACTCGTTGCGCCACGGTGCGAAAGACGAGGGGCGGTTCGCCCCTGTAGGTCCTCAATCGGAGTGTCCCATTCCAGCGGGCCCGCCTGGGACTTCTCGATCGTCTCATTCGTGGGCCACGGCTGTTCCGTCTCACGATCTTGTCCCTTGAGCTACCGTCCTGTCTGCTGGCATGCGATGGTCTCTACCGGTTGGGGTCGGTCTTTCCTTGGCTTCGACGGCTGTCCTCGGCCGGAGCCATGAGGAATGCTGCTCAGGCTCATCACCGCTTCCCGCGTGTTGACAGGCCACCCACTACCGTTCGCGCACACCGCGACGGGCGGATACGGCCGCCTCGATGCCGTGCCGGCGCTGGCCGAAGTTCAAACAGATTGCGTCCGCCCGTTCGGTGAGTTCTGCAAGGCCGCGTAGTCGGCGTATCTCCCGGCCGAGGGGGGGTGCACCGAAGCCAAGTCCCGGTGGGTGGGAACGAAGAGGCATTCCTGACGGTCTGGGAGCCCTTCGCCCCTGCGGTGTCAGGTTGGCTCCGGTTCCCGCTGGGGGCGGTGGCGCTCCTGATGGTCGCGGACCGCAACCCTGACCGTCATGGGCTGCCCCACCGGCACTCCGGGGCACGGCGGAAAGCGGCGGTGAGCGCGGCGTCCTCCTGGAAAGGCATCCCGTGGAAGGTCACCAACTCGAGGCGGGCGAGGGTGTACGGGGCATGGAGCGTCTCCGCACCAATCCACTCGGCGTTCTCCGTGTACTCGAAGAGCTTGGAGTACAGCTTGTCGATGTCCTTGCGGTAGCTGTTCAGTAGCTTCCTTCCGGCTGCCGTCGGCGCTTGGTCCATTGCCGCCAGTCCCTTTCTGGTCCTTCCGACGTTGTTGAGCGTTTTCCTGAGGAATGCCTGGATGGGCTTTCGGTCCGCTTCGGTGGTGTTCTTGGTGATCACCGGGGCGATCATATTCGAAAGGGAGACGGCCTCCATCGGCTTGTCCGCGGTGCATAAGTCGGCCATCCATGAGGCGAGTTCGGCGTTGACCGCGTTGCTGGGGCGTGGCTTCGCCGGCTTCGCATGGTCCTTGGGTTCTGCGGCGGTGCCGCTGCACGCGGATGTTGCCAACAGCAGGGCGAGGAGCGGCGTCAGGTGACGGCGCATCGTGGAGACCTCCAGGGGAATTTGAATGAGTTCACCGGTCATCTGTCATCCGTCGGCAGGCCGTGGAGGATGACGGTGGCGAGCGCGGCCCCTGCCGTGCATGACTGCTGTGTGGTGCCGGAGCCTGTAGGTGTGACCTTGACTGTGAAGGACTGGTCATGCGGCACTGAGACGAGGGTGAAGCAGGCGCGGCGGGCGGGCACTTGTAGGGCACGGCGTCCGCCGACCCGTAGGGGCTCTTCCCCGCGGTCGCGTTCCGCATTGTGGGTCCCGTCTCCCCAGGCGTGGGGCTCGAAGGTGACGAGCCCGTACTCGGTGAGCCACTGGCACTTCCGCGCGTGCTCGTCGGCGGCCGTTTCGGCTCCGGGGCTGAGGCCGATGGTGCTGACGTCGTCGTCGGTCAGTACGGTGCAGGGATGGAGGGTGGCGCCGCCGCTCAGCGGGCCCGCGAGTCGAATGGCGGGGGGTTGCCCTGGACGGCGCAGAGGAGCGCCGCCTTTGGTGCTGTACCACTCGGACGTTTCGCGGTGTTTGATCAGGGCGATGGTGACGGCGCGAGCTGAGATGCTGGCCGCGTTGATGTCGGTGACCGCCGCATTGAATCGGCCCATGTCCCAGGGATCCAGGGACTGCAGGCAGGCGTCGGCCGCACGTGCGGTGCGGGTCAGGGCCGCGTCCCAGTCCTTCTGCAGCTGTGGGTGAGGAACGGGTAGGAACCGCTCAGCTGTATCCGTGTGGCGTCTCATGCGGGAGCACGTCGTGCGCAGCTTGTCCAGGTGTGTCCTCGATGTCAGGCCGCCGAACTTGGTCGCCGCCACCGCGTAGTCGTCGTGATCGGACAGCAGTACCTTCAGCTGTTCCACGCCCCCCACCGCCTTCCACGCGGCGACACGGAAATCGGCTTCTTCAGGCGTCGGTCGGGGCACTGCCACGATCTGCTGGGAGGTCTCAGTGTCGAAGCTGAGGGACAGGGTCGCGAGTGCGGTGCATGCCACCACCACACCCACTCTGCGCCCGAGCAGGCGTGGGGAAGACGAGGGCCGCCGGTCCATCCGGGTCCCTGTCAGTGTCCGGATACGCTTCGGTCCTGCCGCGCCGAGCGCGAGAACGGCAGCGTGGGTCAGCACGATCGCCAGGGCCGCGAGCAGAACGCCGATCCCCAGGGTGGTCGCGACCAGCGGGGGCATGAACTGCCAGGCGGCGTCCGGGTGCCACTGGCATGACTCTGTGGTGACACCGAGCGGCACACCGCAACCGTCGGCGTTGAGCAGCGCGAACACGCAGGTGAGGGCCACGAGACCGGCACCGGCTGCCGCAATGAGGGCCCGGACGAAGCGCTGGCGGCCCACCACCAGGCAGGTGACGACCGCCGTCACGACCACACCGGCGCACAGCAGGACCTCCATCCACACGGTGGCCAGCCACTGCCACAAGGGGAGGATCGGCCGCGCCGTCGCATCGGGCGGTTTCATGAGAAGTGCGCCGAGCACTGCCCCGGTACCGCTCAGCAGGCCGCCGACTACTGCCGCCGCGACCACGGGACGCAGCGACGGCATGGTCCAGTTCCACATCCTCGCGGTCTCGTCCCCCGAACCAACGGCTCGGAGTCTCCACACCGGGATGCCCGAGGGTGGGCGCCGGGTCCACGCAAGCAGCGCGAACACCCACAGAACGCATGTGCTGACGTAGATCAGCCGGTGCGTGGCCACGTGCTGGCTCACCACCAGCCACCGCAGGAGCCAGTCCGGCGCCCGCTCGTCCCACGCTGCGGCGTCGATCCCTGTAATGGATGCCGCCAGCTGCCGTACGGGCAGGGAGCCGGTCACATGAGGGCCCAGGACCGTATCCCATTTGGTGAACCACGCGCCGAACACGCAAGTGGTCGCCGCAAGCCCGGCCAAGTGACCCGGCAGCACCGAGCGCCCGCGGCTGGAGTGCACCCACAGGTCGGCGCACTGTGCATTCCACCACAGCAGTGCCGCCATGACCGGCACGATCAGAAGCAGCCCCGCCGGCCGCGGCGGCAGCAACTGGGTGCTCGTCTCCTGGGATGTGACCAGTTGACCGAGCACGATGCCTGCCCCGAGCGCTAATCCCGCGCCCAGCCCGGAGGGCGAATCCCGGCCTGTGACCGCCGCATACGCGACCGCCCGCCACATCGCGTTTGCGGCGATACCGGCAACCAGGACCGCGGCCAGCCACGGGACGATCTGCATCGATGTTCTGAGCGCGCCGATGCTGAGCACACCTAGCTGGTCGGCCACCAGGACCGCCGCCGCGCCGGCCAGGAACATGGGCAGGGGTGTGACGGCGAACAGGCCCGACGGGTCCTCGGCCATCCGTAAGCGCTCATCCCACCGCGGGTGCGTGCGCCACAGCCGTAGAAACGCGTCGAGCTGTCGAATGGACCACTTCCGGCTCGCGTCACGACCGTCCTGCGCCCGTCCGTCGTCGGGTCGCCCGCCGAGGCCGGGCAGGCGCGCGATGTGCCTCAGCGCGTCCGCGTCCGCGTATGTCTCCCGGGTGCGCAGCACGTCGGCGCGCGCCAAATAGACCAGACCGGCCAGCACTGCCGCTCTGACCAGGTCCTGCACGGTTCCCTGCCACGGCTGCCGCCACACGCTGACGCCGGCCGGCGACGGGGCCGGGAGGAGGCTCACCACCGCGTAGGGAAGGAGCACCGCCGCAAGGAATGCGCGCCACAGGGCGACGCCCGCGTAGGTGATGTCCACATCGCGATTGCGGATGTGCGCCAGCTCGTGCAGCACCACGGCCCGGAACCCCTCCGGGTCGGTGGCACGCTGCACAAGCAAGCCCCCGTGCAGGCACACGGTGTACCGCCCCATGCGGCCGAACACCACGGCGTCCACGGCCGTCGACACCGTGTCCACGACGAACTCAGGCGGCGTTGACAGCTGTGCGGCGGCGACGAGTTCTGCCAACTCGGCGCTCAGGCCACCGGCATCGGCGCCCCCCTCGGCGGCGTATTCGGCGAGCGGCACCAGGCGCCTGCGGTGCCGGCGCCAGCGGGGAGTCGCCCAGTACGTCACGAAGGCGATCAGCAGCACGGCCGCGGTGGTGCCGACCGTCCAGCGCAACGCAGCGTCGTGGACGTCCGCCGCACATGCGGCGATCGCGCTCATGGTGCGGTCCGGCGGTACGGCCGCCAGGACACCGCTCATGTTCTCGATGCCCCCGGCGCCGACGCACAGCGCCTCGCGGCCCCCCGAAAACCCGTCGTCGTACGGCGTCAGATCATAGAGAAAGGACACACTGCTGGCCACGATGAGCAGCAGGAGCAGCACGAAACGCAGCGTCGTGCCCGCGTTCACGACGCGCGTGTCGACGTGGACGGCGTCTTCGTCCCGCTCTTCCTCCACGTGCCCGCGGGTGGGCTCGTCCCCCGTGAGCCGGCTCATTCCGATGAGGGCGGCGGCAGCAGCAACTCCACCGCAACACTGTCCGCGAGGGCCTGGGCGCGTTCGGCGTCCATCCCGACCGCCTCGGCGCGGACACGCACTTTGTCGCGCACGGCGGCCACCTGGACCGGCGTCAGCTCGGGAACGGTGGGGGTCGTGGCCCTGCGCCAGGGAAGCCACCGACGCACCGCGGGGCCGAAGCGCGGCATCACACCGTCCACCCCCTTCCTGACCATCTGGTCGAGAGCGGCCCAGACCACAGGCGCCACCAACGGGACGAGATACTCGAGTCCGAAGCTGAGCGGGTCGTGGCGGCACCTGTTCCGGCTCAGCAGACGGAGTCCGTCACCGTCGTCCGGGCAGCGTTCCAACACCGCGTCAAGCAGCGGAAGTTCCTCCGGCGCGGTCTGCGCGACGACGGCGCGTACCACCGCGCGCACGGTAGGCCGAGGGCGACCCCCGACCGGCGGCTCCGGGGCTTGTGCGGGCGACGCCTCGCTCTCGCTCATGGGGACCAAGGCTAGCTCCGCGACCGGCACGCGAGAGGTCTTTCGCGCACAACAACCCTGAATGGCGTCGAGTTGGGGCGGCACTCGGCGACGGCCAACTCTCGAGCCGTGTTGCTCAGCCAGCGCCCGCCATTCTCGGTCATCGTCACGATGACGTCGACTCGATACGTGCGCCGAACCGGCCCTGCAGGTAGATTCTTGGCGAGACGGAGAAGCAGATGCCGCCGGGCACGAGTGGGCGGTTCTCACCCTCGATCACGTAACGGGGGTTCGTGCGTCGTGACGTCGATGCCGGTCGCGAGTACGGCGAGAAGCAACGCACGCTGACGAGCCTCGCCCGTGAACGCGACGTCACGAGGTACTCATTGCCACAGTGGCCAAATCCTGGGAAAACCCCACTCACAGCCGCGGAAGCGTTCACAACGGCATCGTGAGAATCCGGCAGCCTGAATGCGACAGAACAGAAATACGTCTCATGGCCCTGTCCCTTGGGCCGGGCAGAGGCCACCGTCAGTGAGAAAGAGTCACCGGAAATGCGAGTCTACAACCCCCGCGGTGCGGGGAGCACAACTCATCCGGCGTCGGAGTGGTCAGCAGGGTGGGTTCACCCCCGCGGGTGCGGGGAGCACTCCTCGGCGGTCGGGATGGCCAGTCCGGTCGACGGTTTACCCCCGCGTATGCGGGGAGCACGGCGAGGCGCTGGAGCGGCGCGGTGGTGAGGACGGTTCACCCCCGCGTGTGCGGGGAGCACAAGCAGTTCCCAGTGCTGCCGGTGGGCGTCAACGGATCACCCCCGCGTATGCGGGGAGCACGACCAGCGTCGGATACGGGGCGTCGACCTGCTCGGATCACCCCCGCGTGTGGGGGGAGCACGTGCAGCTACCCGCGTGCTCGCGCTGCATCATCGGATCACCCCCGCGTGTGCGGGGAGCACGTGGCTTCGGTGCCGCACTCGGTCCACGCCACCGGATCACCCCCGCGTGTGCGGGGAGCATCCGCGCAGCGCCTCGTAACGCTCGGCCGGGAACGGATCACCCCCGCGTGTGCGGGGAGCATCCTTCCTGTTCTGCAGTTTCATCCCGCCTTTGCCTGTTCTTGACTAATACCCGTCTCGGTCCGGAGTGGGAGGATGCTCAGCATTCCGCATCCGAATGCCTTTCCTCGTCCCACGCCGTTCACGATGGCGTCCTGGAGCGTCGCAGCGTCCACTACTGTCGCTGTGCCGTCGAACTGCGCTACGGCGTGCCGCATTCCCCGTCCTTTGATCCGATGGCCGCTATCCGTGGCGTCCGGGCGGGGGATCATGACCATGGTCTCCAGCGCCAGGCCGGCCTTGCCTGCGCGGCTGAGCCACCATTCCTCGGCCTGCTCCCCGTGGAGGGCGACCCGCTGCCCGGGCCTGCCCGGCCCGGTGTGGCCGCGGGCGTACTGCTTCGAGGGGTTGGCCGTGAGGCGGTAGCGCACTCGCATGCCGTTTGTGAGGGAGTCCAGCAGGCCCTTCATGCCGATCACTCCTACGTCCCCGTAGCCGTCCGGTAGCGCCGAGACGTCGGGGCGCTGGCTGCTCTGGATAAGTACTCGCATCCCCGCGCCTGCGGATTCGACGCGGAAGAGCACGCCACCGGAACGGCGTGGCTGTTCGCCGAGATCATCGGGGAACAGGGACATGACGCGGCGGTGGAGACCACCGGCGTCGGCGAGGTCGCGCAGCACGTCGGCGCGGTCGAGGCGCGGGGTGATGCGGGTCAGCCAGAAGGGCGAGGACATGGCTCTCCATTGGGGCGGGCGATCCGTTGTCAGGCGAGTGGCGGCGCCGAAGCGGGTGTCAGCAGCTCGTTGGTGAGGGGCACATGGCCTTCGAGGACGGCGCGTGGCTCGTAGCGCCGGTTGTGGTGCTCGAAAGAGACCGGGTGGTCATAGCGCAGTTCCGCGCGCGCCGCGGCCGACGCCGCCTCGGTGTTGTTCGTATCACGCGGCAGGTCGGTGATGGTCCGCAACCAGACCTCTTCTCCGCGCTCCAGCGCTCGCCGTGCGCGTTCACGTTGCGGCTTGCCGTCCTCCAGCCATGGGTGCTGCGTCAGGACGGCCTCCATCGGCTCGCTTAGCTGCGCAGGGCCGCCGGTTGGCGGGGGAACGATCGGCCGGGCCGGGAGGAACGCCTTGCGGCCGAAGAACAGCGGCCACTCTGGACGCCGTAGTTGGGCGTCCAGGCTGTTGATCAGGTCGGGTTCGCCTTCGAGTACGACCAGGAAGAGCGCGTGGGCGAGGTAGTAGCGGCGGCTGAGGATCGTCCTGGGTTTCTTGCCGTCGGTGTTCACCACGCCGCGCGCGGTCTGGTAATCCTCCTCCAGGACGCCCTCGCGTTCCACGCGCACCCCCATGCGCAGCCGGGCGAGCTGCGAGATGCGTTCGGTGTCGTCGCGACGTACTCCGGAGGCGGCGCCCAGCAACCCGACGATGCCGGACTTGGTGGGCTCGGCTGAGGTGTCGCGCCGCGCGAAGCGGGAGCGGATGCCCCAGGACTGCATCGGCGCGTCCAGACACAGCACCAGGGAGGTGGGCTGCTGGGACGTCACCGGCTGGCTCCCGCGGCGGTGGCGAGGCTGGTGACAAGCTCGTTGATCGAGTCGGCATGCTGGGCGTCGGTGATGTCCGGCAGGGTGGCGTCGATGGAGGCGTAGGCGCTGTGCGTGAGTTCCTCGTCGCCGTAGAAGGTGCGGACCTGCTCGAAGTGGTGGGCCAGGCGTTCCCCGGACTCGGTCATGATGTCGGGCACGCCGGCCACGGGGCGGAGAAAGGCGTTGGCGAGGTTCCAGGAGCTGTGGGTGCGGACCACACCGAGTACGGCGCCGACAGGGGTGGAGGCTGCCATGGTGTTCTGCTTGCCGGTGGGGATGGCGCGGATGAAGGACTGGAGCCAAGCGCGTGTGGCACGGCTGATCAGGTCGGCGTCGTCGCTTGTGCCGGCGACGTTCTCGCGGAGCTGGCAGAGGTTGAGGTTGGCGTAGCGGTAGTAGCAGGCGGCGTTGAAGTCGACAGTGCCGATCATGTCGGCGCCCGGCCCCGCGTCTTCCTTGTAGTGATCCATCGCGGTGTAGTAGTCGAACTCGTTCGCGACCGTGTGGGTGGACAGCGCGTGGGCAACCTGGCAGGCGGCGTCGATGTTGAAGTCGGTGTTGTCGGCGAGCATACGGCCGAAGAGCGCGATGTCCGCGGCGGTGGTTACCTGCCCCCGGAAGATGTCCAGGGCGGCCTCCTTCGCCGCGTCTGTGAGTGTTTTCGGCTTCGTGGCCACCAGCTTGGTCGCCGTGCCCTCGTTGTCGTCTTTGTCACCGGTCTTCTTCTTACCGGCCTTTTCTTTCTTCTCTTCAAGGCTCGCAATCGTCGCGTCGGCCTTCTTCTTCAGCTGCGTCCACTGTTTCGTGCAGTAGTCGGCGAGTCGTTGAGCTGCGCCCTTGTCGACGAACAGCAGGTATTGAGTCAGCCCGTTGGGTTCGGTGCCGGCCCTCATGCTGGTCAGTGCGTGCGCGGCGACGAGCAACGCGACGTTCTCGTCGCACTTCTTCTGCTTCATCAGCAGCGGCTTGGTTGCGTCGCACAGCCGCTTGGTACGCCATCCGAGTTCGGAGCCATCGAGGCCGTGACTGGTGAAGAGTTTCCGCGCCGCTGCCTTCTGCGCCTGGCTGGAGATCCGGGCGCGCAGGTGCCCACCGAAGGTGGCCGTCTTGGGCTGGCCGAGGTCGTCCCGGTTCAGGTTGCTGACGGGGAAGGACTGCAGCACATGAAGCTCGATCAGCACGTGGACACTCCGGTTCAGGTAGTGGGGGTCGGCTCGGATGAGGGCTCTGGCGGAGAATTCGGGCCCGAGGACTTGGCGTAGTGGTAGTCACGGGACCAGGCCAGGCGGATCTGCTGGCGACGGTCTGCCAGCCAGCCGCGCGGGTCCGGGTTCATCAGGACCGTCAGGTCGTCGAGGAGCCGTGCGATGTCGTAGGTGATGCCCTTGGTGCGCAGCAGCTGGATGCTTTGGCGCAAGTAGTGATGTAGCGCTGGACCATCGACAGACACCAGGTGCACGAAGCGCCGCAGCACAGCGTCCTCTCCCCGCTCCCGGGCGAGTTCGCCCATGGCCCGCCCGATGGTGCGCGCGTAACGGCCGGGTGCGGGCCGAGGCTGGGGCGAGAGCGCGTACAGCCCGGCCACTTCCAGCCAGACCTTCTCCTCGCCAAGCGGTGGATTGAGGTCGTAGATGATCTGGTACGCATACGCCTCACGGACTGGCCCGGAGAAGCACCGGCGCAGTACGGCCAGTCGGGCGCGGGCTTGCTGCTGCGCGAACTCGTTTCCCCCGTTGATGCTCTGGTGCAGCTTGTACAACCAGTCGACGAACTCCCGCCGCGCGCTCTGCACGTCCGCGACTTCGGGATCTGGGCTCATCCGATTGCCTCTCCGTCTTCGTCGTCGGCGTCGTCGATCCAGTCGTCCATGGCGCGCCGGAAGGTCGTCAGGGCCGTGCGTCGGCGGTTGCCATAGGCGGCGTGGACGGCGCCGGCGGCTACCGAGGCACGTTGGCGGCGCAGCTGTGCAGTCATCCACTGCTCAGCGGCCCGGTCCGCCAGCCCCAGCACAGTCTGTAGCCATTGCTCGCAGCACTCGCGCCGGCGTCGCGCGTCGCCGAGGTCCGCGCCCAGGTCGCGCAGAAAGTCACCGAAGGGCGCATCCAGGCGGGGCCAGTAGAGGATCTCCAAACTGAGCCTGGCTTTCTCTTCTGGGCGCCGCTCACCCTTGCGCTTGGGTGGCGCAAAGCTGGAACGGTATTCCAACTGAAGCAGGTGCAGGGCCCTGCCGAGGGAGTCGGCCAGTTGAACCGCACCGCCGATCAGCTCGCCCAGGTCCTCGTCGTGCGCACGCAACAGCGCCACCGGTACTGGGACGGATTCTTCCTTCCACGCGTCCACGGTGGCGGCCATCTTCCCCAGCTGCTGCCCGAAGACCCGAAGGGTGTAGACGGTGTGGTCCGGAATCAGCTCGCGGGCCACGGAATCGGCGATGTGGGTGAGCGCGGCCGGGCGTCGACGGGCGAAGACCTCGCCCACTCCCGGAGTCGCCCGACCGGACCGCTGTGCTGTACGGGTGGCGGTCGTGGGGCGGTCCCCGTCGTTATCGCGCAGCAGCAACTCGACGGCGTGACGCCACACACCGAGCAGGGGCTCCAGCTTGACCGGCTTAAGGTCCTGCCAACTACGGCGCCCCGGCTTGGATGCCCGGTAGGCGGCCATCAGCTCGTAGAGAGGCAGCTTCTTCTTGTCCAGTGTGGCGCCCGGTGTACGGACGATCTCGTACACCATGGGTCCGGCATCCGTATCCCGGGCACGCAGCAGGGCATGGCGCGACGGCCAGGTGAGCAGGTCCGTCCAGCCCTCTGGATCCCGTGGTAAGGGCTCCAGGCTGCTCGGCTCATCGCGCTCCCACAGTGGAGAGTCCTTGGCGGTGGTCATCGCGGTGGGTGCGCGGCCGACGGCGTAAGGCACCAGGTTCAACGTCAGCGTCTGGTGCAGGTTGGCGCCCTCGACCAGGGTGCAGCCGAAATAGTTGGCAGGCCCCCGCTCGGACTTTCTCTCCTTGCTCACCGGCGTCTTGGTGCCGCCGGGGTCGTACGCCATGAGCGTGACGAGCCAGCGGGCCGCCTCGTCCGCCGGGATCTCGATTCGCCGTGTGGCCGGAGTGTGGTCGAACAGCGTGGCGTTGCTCCCGGTGGAGCGGTACGACACCAGCTCGGCGACGCCGTTGAAGTCCCGGTCGATGTCTTCGCCGTCCGTGCCCGCCCCCTTGCGGATCGCCAAGGAGCGGCACTGCAGGAAGGGGTGGTCAGGGTGGAACAGGTCGAACCGGCCGGCCCACTTGGTGCCGTACTCGCCCAGCTCGTCCTCGGGTAACCCGCTCTCGGAGCACCACAAGCGCTGCCAAGCCTCCGTGTCCGCCGGCCCGTAGGCGCGATGGGCGACGGCCAGCAGCAGGCGGTGGAGCGCGGCGGTGACCGGTGGAGCCTCGGCGACCAACCGGCGGTAGCGCCCGGCATGCACGAGCGCCTCGAAGATCCCGACCTTGGTCAGGGCGCCGTCATCGTGCTGAACAACCGGCAGCCACGGCTCCGTGAACAGGTCGAACTCCACGCTGGCCCCTCCCTCACCCCAACGCGAACGCCCAGTTTTACAGAGGCAGCGACGACTGAAAGGCGGGTTCGCTGAAACTCCCTCAGCCGGTCTCGTCACCGTCCACGATCAGCCCGATCCGAGGCCGGTACGAGACGCGCACTCCAGCGATCTCTGCTATCCCGGAGGACGGCAGGACCAGTGGTCGGGCCTGCTGCAGCCACACACAGCTACGGAACAAGGGCGGCACCCCCGTGTCGCGCAGCGCGAGCACCAGCCGAGCCGGTACGTCCTCCACGGCCTCAAGCCGCAGCAGCGAGGCACGCAGCCGCTCGATGACGCCTACGTCCGCCGCAGCCGAGAGATCTTGGAGATCGACCGGGGCACCGCCGGCCTGCGGCAGCACAGGTCCGTGCTCACCGTCTCGGAACAGGACTGCGACGGTGACGCTGGGTCTGGAGTAGGTGCTCGCGTCGTCATCCATCAGGTCATCGAGCGAGGTCATCCGGTCCGGCCGTCCTTCCGGGTGTCGGAACCGCTGCCGGTGCGAGTGTTGCGCGCGCTCTCGGGGTATTCGGTCAACTCCCCCAGATCCAGGCCGGGCAATGGCGAGGGGATCTGGATGGCCCGCGGATGAATGCTCTCCGTCTCCCGCTTGTACGTATGAGCCGTCCCGTGGACACGTCGCCACTGGTACTTCCACGCCTTCGGGTGCTCTAGATCACGGTTGAGGTCGTAGACGAAGTCCACCAAGTCCTGCACCTCCTCCGGGCAGCGGATCTCATCCCTCTCGTGGAGCAAGGCCCAGGTACGTACGAGGACCGCCTCGTCGTAGACGCTGCGCGTGTAGGCGGGGAACGATACTTCGCAGCCGCCGACCCGAGGGTGATGCTTGTACGTGATGCCTGTAAGGGCGAGCCGCATTGGGAGCTGCTGGCGATCTGGACGGTGGTGGCGCTGCAGTCGACCGATGCGCTGGATAAGGCTGTCGACGGGTGCCACAGCGCTGACCATGGCGTCGAAGTCGACATCCAGGCTCTCCTCCAGGATCTGGGTGCCAATGACAACAGCGCGCTTCGGACGGGCACCGACGCCAGGGTCACCGGGCTTGCCGAACTTCTGCCGGATCGATGCCTCGACCGAGGCCCGGTCGCCGGCTGTCAGCTGGCCGTGGATCAGGAGGACCTCGGGGCGTTCCTCATAGGTAAGGCCCAGGGCGGAGATAAACCTGGCCACGTCGGCGGCGGCCTTCCGGGCATGTCGGACAACATTGTGGACAATCGCCACACACAGCCCCTGCATGGCCTGATCGACGGCCCACTGGGCCGCCTCCACCGCGTCGAGCTTGTGCACCAGCTCGATCACTCGACCGCGGTTGAGATCAGAGGCATCGACCGGCCTCGGCAGCACTGGCTGATCGACGTCGGCGCCCGCCCACACCACCCGCGGATATGGACACGTCGACGGTGCGGAGTCATCCGCGGTCGCCAGCAGTCGATGCACGGGCGTACCGAGCGCTCCAGCTCGCCAACTCGCGACCAGGCGCCTCTCCTTGTGCGCCGGGAGAGTCGCCGACAGCAGCACGACCGGGACGCGCAGCGCCCCCAGCCACTCCATCAGACGCTCCATCAGCGTGGACATGTGCAGGTCGTAGCCGTGCACCTCATCGAAGATGACGACCTTGCCGGACAGGCCCACAAGCCGGACGAACACGTGCAGCGATCGGATAGCACCCATCAGAGCCTGGTCAACCGTGCCGACGCCGAGCGGCGCAAGCAGCCCACGCTTGCCGGCAAACCAACTACGTGCGCGCCGACTGCCCGGCCCGTCTCCGCCGTCTGCCTCCTCCTCATCGATGGCGAAGTCCTCTTCGTCCACATTTTTCGGATCGGGCCGATAGGGCTTTGGCGCGTCGGCACGACGGGCCGCCAGATACTCCGCCGCGTTACTGTGCAGCAACTCCAATCGATACGGCTCACCCAGTGAGACGAGTAGCTGATCGGCCACATCGAACGCCTGGTTGCTGCTCACCCGCGACGGCATGGCGACGAAGAAGCCATTCGACTCCGCGACTCCAGCCAGCGTCGCGGCGGCCTGCAACGCCGCCTGGGTCTTGCCCTCGCCGGTCGGTGCCGAGATGACGAGGACACCCGGGCCGTCAGCGGCCATGGTGACGCTCTCCACCACCTCCTGAATCGCACGCGGTGCCTGTTGGTGAGGGAAGAGCGCACGGAATGTGGTGTCTGCCGGGGGCACCCACCGCTCCCAACGCAGCCGCTCGACCTTGCAACCCTCTGCCCTGCGGGCGACGGCGGTGTACTCGTCCAGATCGACGTCCAGCTCCGCGTAGTCGGCCGGCGCGCGATCAGAGGCCAGCCAGTCGCTCACGGTTGTCAACGCGGCGAGCGCGAGCGCGGCCTGGGAATCAAGTTCCACCTCACGCCATGGCAGCGTCCGCGGGTCCGGCAGCCTCCACGCGAGGCGAAACTCCTCGACCAGGCGACCGTGCACCTCGGCCCAGTTCTTGCCCCCGCCGCCGTTGCGATTGCGGCCGGCGGCGCGCACAGTGGCCAGTCGGGGAACGGTGCCGTGGTGCCCGCCGAGCACCCGAGCAACGGTCATTGAAGTCTCTGGAGTCGCGCCCCACTCACGGAGTGTGGACTCGACGCGCGACGCGGTGATGACGCCGTGCGGAACGTCGGATCGCAGCCCCGGCGTCAGATGTCGGCGGGTTCGTAGCACTGCCCGCGCCAGGGCGGGGTCGAGGAGTTTGGCGGCGATGTCGGACCGCAGGCCCTGAAAGGCGGGCGAGCATTTCCCCGCATCGTGTAGCCCACAGAGGAACGCAATCCAAGACCGTGCATCGCCCAACGGTACGAACGAGGCGACGAGCCGGTCGCGCAACTGCCGCCCCAGCAGACGCCCCAGCAACTCCTCGGCGACTGCAGCAGTGTCGATGGCGTGGCAGATCAACGGATGCGGCTTCTCACCCCGCCCTGCCTTCCCCCACACCCGCCGGACATCCGTATGCTCGGGCCCGTCGAGTTCCTTACCATCTTCCACCATGGACATCACCATGCCGCGACCACATCGCGGGCGGGGACGCTTCCGCCGATCCTTGACAACCGAAGTGACGCAAAAGCGCGGATCTCGACGGTAACGTCGCAGGTCACGAAGTGTCCTCCCCGCACGCGCGGGGGTGAACCGAAATCGTCAGCCGTGCCGGAGTGCTCGCGATGGTCCTCCCCGCACGCGCGGGGGTGAACCCGTCACCGGCAGGTGCTCCAGCAGGCTGCTCGTGTCCTCCCCGCACACGCGGGGGTGAACCCCGGCCGCGGATGTGGAGCAGGCCCTGCGCGAAGTCCTCCCCGCACACGCGGGGCCCCTCAACCCGAAGAACTCGTGACGCCCTTGAAGCTGCACCGCGAGGAACCTCCCCGACCGGTGGCCCTCTGGTGCCAAGCACGGACTACGACGCCTGGAAGCAACTGCTCACCGATGCCGGGGTGCGCGACGGGCGCTTGCACGACGCCCGGTACACCGCCGCCACGGTCTTGCTGATCCTGGGAGTGCCGGAACGGGTCGTGATGCAGATCATGGGCTGGCCATCGACCGCGATGGCTGCCCGGTACCAGCACGTCACCGGCGGCATCCTCAAGGACGTAGCCAAGCCGGTCGGCGGGCTCGTCTGGGAGGTGGCGCACGGCACGGACGAGGGGCGGCAGGAGGAGCCCTAAGCGTCCCGTTGAGACTACAAATGAGACTGCGGACAACGACAGGTCCCGCCGACGCCATCGGCGGGACCCTTCGTTTTGCCTGGTCAGGCGGCGTGCGGAGGATACGAGATTCGAACTCGTGAGGGTGTGAACCCAACACGCTTTCCAAGCGTGCGCCCTAGGCCTCTAGGCGAATCCTCCGCGGGCCACATTACAAGACGGGACGGGGTGGGAGCGAACTCGTTCGTGAGGGTTGGGATCGGTTAAGGTGGAGTCGCCCCTCACGCGGCGCTAACTCGCTGAACTCCCCCAGGGCCGGAAGGCAGCAAGGGTAGGTGGGCTCTGGCGGGTGCGTGGGGGGCGCCTCGTTGTCCGGGGTGGGGCGCGGTCGACGGGGGTGGGGGTTCTCGTGGGTGGGCGCCGTTGTCGGCCGTCACCGATATCGTCGTAGTCGTGTCGCAGCTCGCTCTGTATCGCCGCTACCGGCCCGAGACCTTCGGCGAGGTCATCGGGCAGGACCACGTGACCGACCCGTTGCAGCAGGCGCTGCGGAACGGGCGGGTCAACCACGCGTATCTGTTCAGCGGGCCACGCGGCTGCGGGAAGACGACGAGCGCGCGCATCCTCGCCCGCTGTCTCAACTGCGAGCGGGGGCCGACGCCGGAGCCGTGCGGGGAGTGCCGGTCGTGCCTCGACCTGGCGCGGAACGGGCCGGGGTCGATCGACGTCATCGAGATCGACGCCGCGTCGCACGGCGGTGTGGACGACGCGCGTGAGCTACGCGAGAAGGCGTTCTTCGGGCCGGCCGCCAGTCGGTACAAGATCTATATCGTCGACGAGGCGCACATGGTCACCTCCGCGGGGTTCAATGCCCTGCTGAAGGTGGTAGAGGAGCCGCCCGAGCACCTGAAGTTCATCTTCGCCACGACCGAGCCGGAGAAGGTCATCGGGACCATCCGGTCGCGGACGCACCACTATCCCTTCCGCCTCGTCCCGCCCGGCACCCTGCGCGACTACCTCGCGGACGTCTGCCGCGTCGAGTCGATTCCGGTCGAGGACGCGGTCCTGCCCCTGGTCGTACGGGCCGGGGCGGGCTCCGTGCGGGACTCGATGTCCGTCATGGACCAACTCCTCGCCGGCGCCGGTGCCCAGGGTGTGACGTACGCCATGGCCACCGCCCTCCTCGGGTATACGGACGAGGCTCTGCTCGACTCCGTCGTCGATGCCTTCGCGGCGGGCGACGGGGCGGCGGCGTTCGCGGTCGTGGAACAGGTGATCGAGGGCGGGCACGATCCGCGGCGGTTCGTCACCGACCTGCTGGAGCGGCTGCGGGACCTCGTGATCCTGGCCGCCGTTCCGCACGCCGGCGACAAGGGGCTGATCGACGTTCCGGCGGACGTGCTGGAGCGGATGCGGCGCCAGGCCGACACCTTCGGCGCGGCCGAGCTGAGCCGCGCGGCCGACCTCGTGAACGAGGGGCTGACCGAGATGCGCGGCGCCACCGCGCCGCGGCTGCAGCTGGAGCTGATCTGCGCCCGGGTGCTGCTCCCCGGCGCGTACGGGGACGAGCGCTCGGTCATGGCCCGGCTGGACCGCCTGGAGCGCAACGCCGCGACGGGCCCGCCCTCCATGGGGTACGTACCGGGGCCGGACGCCCACCAGCCGGGTGCCGGCGGGGGCGGAGGCGTAGGTGAGGGCGTAGGCGGGGGCGGGGGCGCCGAGGCCGCTCGCGCGACCGTTGCGGAGCGCGGCGGGCCGGTCACTCCTGGTTCCGGATCCCCCGGTGCTGCCTCTTCCGGTGCTTCCTCTTCCGGTTCTGGGTCTTCCGGCTCTGGGTCCCCTGGTTCCGGGTCTTCTGCTTCTGGGTCTTCTGGTTCCGGGTCCTCTGGTTCCGTCGCCTCCGGTTCTGGGTCTTCCCCCGGTGCCGCGGCTGCGGCGGCCGGTGGCGGCGGTGCCGGGGGGCAGGGGCGGCGGCCCGGGGCGTGGCCCGGGAGCGGCGGGGCGGCGGCTTCCGCGGGGGCGGCGGCTCAGGGTGCGGCTTCCGGGGCTGTGGCGCAGGCACCGGCCGGCGGGGGCGTTGCCGCGGCGGCCGGCGGGGGAGTGCCCGCGCAGCAGGGGGGCGGCGTGGCGGGGGCCGCTTCCGTACGGCAGATGTGGCCCGACATCCTTGAGGCCGTCAAGCACCGGCGGCGCTTCACCTGGATTCTGCTGAGCCAGAACGCCCAGGTCACCGGGTTCGACGGCGGGACCCTCCAGCTCGGCTTCGCCAACGTCGGCGCGCGGGACAGCTTCGTCAACGGCGGCAGCGACGAGGTGCTGCGCGAGGCGCTGGCGGAGCGGTTCGACGTGCAGTGGAAGGTCGAGGCCATCGTGGATCCGACGGGCGGCGCGGGCGGCGGCCCCGCGGCCGGACCCGGGCCCGGCGGCGGTGGTCCCGGCGCAGGCGGCAGCCCGGGCGGCTCCGGGGGCGGTCCCGGGTTCGGCGGCGGCGGCGGTGGGGCCGGGCTGCGGCAGTCCGTGCAGACCGCGCCCTCGCCCTCCGTACCGGCGCCCGCTTCCCACCAGCCCCGGCCCCCGGCCGGCCCGGGCGCCGGAGGCGTGCCCGGTGGCCCGCCCGACCCCGGCCCGCCCCCCGACCCCGGACCGCCTCCGCCGCCGCTGGAGGAGGACATCCCCGACGAGGACGACCCCGACCTCGACGACACCGCCCTGTCCGGCCACGGCCTCATCGTCCGCGAGCTGGGCGCCACCGTCATAGAGGAGATCCGTCACGACTAGGCGGCCCGCCCTGCTGCGTACTCCGGAAGGATGACGACGGCAGGAGGCGCGGCGACTCCCCCCGGGGCAACCACACCAGGGCGCGTCCTCCCTGCGATGGACGGCGGTGCGGCGGGTGAGAACGTAGGCTCGCCTGGACCGGCCCGACACACGACGACCGACGACCCGTACGACGTAGGAACAGACAACTGCAGTAGCGCGACAAGGAGCGAGCGACGTGATGCCTGGTGGTGGCCAGCCCGACATGCAGCAGTTGCTGCAGCAGGCCCAGAAGATGCAGCAGGAGCTCGCCTCCGTCCAGCAGGAGCTGGCCGAGACGCCGGTCGAGGGGAGTGCGGGCGGCGGGCTCGTGAAGGCGACGGTGACCGGCTCCGGCGAGCTGACCGGTCTGGTGATCGACCCGCGGGCCGTCGACCCCGAGGACACCGAAACGCTGGCCGACCTCGTCGTGGCCGCCGTGCGCGACGCGAACAACGCCGCGCAGCAGCTCCAGCAGGAGCGGCTCGGCCCGCTCGCGCAGGGTCTCGGCGGAATGCCGGGGCTGCCTTTCTGACCGCTCCGACCCCGCTCCGCCGGGGTTGTTTCCCGGCCGTCCGGATCTGCCGGGTTTTCCGGAGCCGGACGCCGCGCCCGGAGCGGGTTGAACCCGGCGGTAGCGGCTAGCTTGGTGCAGGAGAGCGGACACGAGAGAGGCTTTGCGTGTACGAAGGCGTGGTCCAGGAGCTGATCGACGAATTGGGCAGGCTGCCCGGCGTCGGTCCCAAGAGCGCGCAGCGCATCGCCTTCCACGTCCTGCAGGCCGAGCCGGCCGACGTCCGTCGGCTGGCGCACGCGCTGACCGAAGTGAAGGAGAAGGTCCGCTTCTGCTCGGTCTGCGGGAACGTCGCGCAGGAGGAGCAGTGCCGCATCTGCGCCGATCCGCGCCGCGACCCCGCCGTCCTGTGCGTCGTCGAGGAGCCCAAGGACGTCGTCGCCGTCGAGCGGACCCGTGAGTTCCGCGGGCGGTACCACGTGCTCGGCGGCGCGATCAGCCCCATCGAGGGCGTCGGCCCCGACGACCTGCGGATAAGGGAACTGCTCGCCCGGCTCGCGGACGGCGCCGTCACGGAGCTGATCCTCGCCACCGACCCCAACCTCGAAGGCGAGGCCACGGCCACGTACCTGGCCCGCATGGTCAAGGCCATGGGCCTGAAAGTGACCCGGCTGGCCAGCGGCCTGCCGGTCGGAGGGGACCTCGAGTACGCGGACGAGGTCACGCTCGGGCGCGCTTTCGAAGGGCGGCGATTGCTCGATGTCTGAAACGGAACCACGTGCCCGCCGGCTGGATCCCGGCGTAGCGCCCAACAGCCCGGCAGGCCGCCACCCGCGGCCGGGTGGTGTGCGGGGCGCCGACACAGGAGGTCTGCTCGATGTCTGACGCCACCCTGCACCAGGCCACCTCGGCCCCGGACAGCTTCGCGGTCCAGATCGCCGACTCGATCGAGAGCTTCATCGTCGCGGTCACCGAGGTCGCGAAGGGCGACGAGCCGAACAGCGCCGTGCCCTTCCTACTGCTGGAGGTCTCGCAGCTGCTGCTGGCCGGCGGCCGTCTCGGCGCGCACGAGGACTTCGTGCCGGACGAGCGGTACGAGCCGGACACCGGCCCCGAGCCGGACGTCGACGAGCTGCGCGAGCGGTTCGCCGAGCTGCTGGACCCGGTGGACGTGTACTCCGAGGTCTTCGACCCGTACGTGCCGCGCAGCACGCCCGTCGCCAGCCGGATCTCCGACGACCTGGCCGACGTGATCACGGACCTGCGGCACGGCCTCGCGCACTATGCCGCGGGGCGGGTCAACGAGGCCCTGTGGTGGTGGCAGTTCTCGTACCTGTCCAACTGGGGGCCGACCGCGAGCGCCTGCCTGCGCGCCCTGCAGTCGCTGGTGGCGCACGTGCGGCTGGACACGCCCCTGGGGGAGCTGGACGGGCTCGACACCGACAGCGACGCGGCGCTGGACGACGGCCGGCTGGAGGAGGAGGCGGGCCGCGTGATGGCGGAGGAGATCGCGGAGCCGCTGGGGCTGCGGCGTAGCTGAGCGGGGCGTACGACCGTACGGCGGGCGCGTGCGGAGGGCCGGGGGCGGATCGGCGCATGCGGGGTGGCGCGTACGGGGTGGCGCGTACACCGTGCGTACGTCCGCGGTTCGTCGGCGCGTCACGCGTACCGGCCGACTCCACACCCCCGGGTGTGAGCTGCCTTACGTTTCCGTGTGCCCGCGGTGGTCCCGGGCAGGTTCGTCACCGAGTCGGCGCGCCCAAGCGGAATCGCCGGCTCGGTAGACTGAGCCGACCGAAACACCATTGCGAGGAGCGCACGTGGGCCTTGTCGTGCAGAAGTACGGCGGCTCTTCCGTCGCCGACGCCGAGGGCATCAAGCGCGTCGCCAAGCGGATCGTCGAGACCAAGAAGGCCGGCCACCAGGTCGTCGTCGTGGTGTCCGCGATGGGCGACACGACGGACGAGCTGATCGATCTCGCCGAGCAGGTCTCCCCGATCCCGACCGGCCGCGAACTCGACATGCTGCTCACCGCGGGCGAGCGCATCTCCATGGCGCTGCTGGCGATGGCGATCAAGAAGCTGGGCCACGAGGCGCTGTCGTTCACCGGCAGCCAGGCGGGTGTGATCACCGACGCCGTGCACAACAGGGCGCGGATCATCGACGTCACGCCCGGCCGGATCCAGGAGGCGGTGGACAAGGGCGCCATCGCGATCGTCGCCGGCTTCCAGGGTGTTTCGCAGGACAGCAAGGACATCACGACGCTCGGCCGCGGCGGCTCGGACACCACGGCGGTGGCGCTGGCGGTGGCGCTGGAGGCGGAGGTCTGCGAGATCTACACCGACGTGGACGGCGTGTTCACCGCCGACCCGCGGGTGGTGAAGAAGGCTCGCAAGATCGACCGGATCCCGTACGAGGACATGCTCGAACTGGCCACCAGCGGCTCGAAGATCCTGCTGCACCGCTGCGTCGAATACGCCCGCCGGTACAACATGCCCATTCACGTCCGCTCCTCGTTCTCGGGGCACCCGGGCACCTGGGTAGGCAATATCTCCGAGGGAGCAGAAGGCATGGAGCACGCGATCATCTCCGGAGTCGCGCACGACGTCTCCGAGGCGAAGATCACGGTGGTCGGCGTCCCGGACAAGCCGGGCGAGGCCGCCGCCATCTTCCGGGCGATTGCGGACGCCGAGATCAACATCGACATGGTGGTGCAGAACGTCTCGGCCGCCGCCACCGGCCTGACCGACATCTCCTTCACCCTCCCCAAGACCGACGGCCACCGCGCGATGGAGCTGCTGACCAAGGCGCAGCCGGTGATCGGCTTCGAGTCGCTGCGCTACGACGACCAGGTCGGCAAGATCTCCCTCGTCGGCGCCGGCATGCGCTCGCACCCGGGCGTCACGGCCACGTTCTTCGAGGCGCTGTCCGATGCCGGCGTCAACATCGAGCTGATCTCCACCTCCGAGATCCGCATCTCGGTCGTGACCCGCGAGGACGTCGTCGAGGACGCGGTACGTGCCGTGCACACGGCGTTCGGCCTCGACAGCGAGAGCGACGAGGCGGTCGTCTATGGCGGTACGGGCCGCTGAGCCGCCGCACGCCGCACCGCCGCCGTATCGCCGTACCTCCGCCGCACCGCCGTGCCGTCCAGTTGTGACCGATCCGTTGGTCCGTACCGCTTGCGTTGCACGCCCTTACCATCCGACGATTTCGGTTCGCGCCGTCTGCAACCGCGGCGGCGCCGTGGAGCGTCTCTGTCCCTGCCCGCAATGGCCGGCTGGCCGGCTGGTCGGGTAGCGAGGGAGTGGGCATGGCAGTGCGTGCGGCAACACGACCGGTGCCGCGGCCGTGCGCGTACAACCTTGACGGGGGTCGGTGTGTCAAACAGGCGTGGCAGAGGCACTCAGCATTGCGACCCTTCCGGCAGGCCCCGGGTTGCGCCCCGGTACGTCCGCGGCGTCCAGGGGGCTGCCGGTGATCGCGCCGTGGTCGTCGCGGCAGGCCGCGACGAAGACCGCGGCGGACGCTGACGACGCCATGGCGGAGGGCACCAGCGTCGACCACCTCACCGAGACGTACCAGACCCACTACCGGTCGCTGCTCGGGCTCGCCGCGCTGCTGCTCGACGACCTCGCCTCCTGTGAAGACGTGGTGCAGGAGGCCTTCATACGCGTGCACTCGGCGCGCAAGCGGGTCAAAGATCCGGACAAGACCCTCGCCTACCTGCGGCAGACGGTCGTCAACCTGTCACGTTCCGCGCTCCGCCGGCGCATCACCGGGCTGAAGTTGCTCTCCAAGCCCATGCCCGACATGGCCAGCGCGGAAGAGGGTGCGTACGAACAGCTGGAGCGCGACCAATTGATCAAGGCGATGCGCGGGCTGCAGCGCCGGCAGCGCGAGGTGCTCGTGCTGCGTTACTTCGCGGACATGACCGAGGCTCAGGTGGCCGAGGCGCTGGGCATCTCGCTCGGCTCCGTCAAGGCATACGGCTCCCGGGGCATCGCCGCACTGCGAACAGCCATGGGAGCGCGGGCATGAGCGAGCGTTTCTACGGATCGGGGCCCCCGTGGGAGCGGGGCGCCGAGGAAACCGGCGGGTCGGGATCCGGGGCCGGCGCCGGGGCGGGTGGCGCGGTGGACGTGGCCGAGACGGCCGAGCTGTCGGCGCGCTCCGACGAGGTGACGGTGGTCGGGACAGTGGCCAGGACGGCGGCGGGGTCCGAGGGGCCGAAGGCGGCGTCGGGTGCGGGCTCGGACGAGTCGGGTGCGCAGGGCGCCGCGGCCGGGGCGGGTGGTTTGGACGGTCCGGGTGGTTCTGGCGGCTCGGGTGGGTCTGACGGCCCGGGTGGGTCTGGCGGCCGGGTCGGTTCTGATGGCCGGGTCGGTTCTGACGGCCGGGGTGGGTCTGGCGGCTCCGGTGCTGGCGGCTCCGGTGGTTTTGACGCCTTCGGTGGTTCGGCTGGGCCGGGTGGTTCGGCCGGCGCCGGCGGTGCGGGGGGTTCCGGCGGTGCCGGGAACCCGCGCTGGCCCGGCGGCTATGGCGACGGTGACGGCGGTGACGAGGACGGCGAGGACGAGCTGCGGCTGCTGCTGCACTCCGCGGTCGGCGGCCTGGAGCCGGCGCCCGGCACGCTGGAGTACCTCCAGCGGGCGGTGCCCGCACGGCGTACGCGCCGCCGCCAGCTGGTGGCCGTCGCCGCGGTCGCGGTGGTCGCGCTCGCGGTCTCGGTGCCGGCGCTGATGACCGTCACCGGCTCGACGGGGGAGAAGAGCCCGCACCAGGACGTCGCCAACAGCCAGTTGCCCGGCAGCGGTCAGGGCGGGGGCGGCGCCGTGGAGGGCAACGACTCCGACGCCACCGCGGGCAGCAAGGAGCCGAGCGGCAAAGAGGAGAAGACCAAGAGCCCGGGGCACGACGAGAGCAGCGTCGCCCCGACCGGCGGCTCCGAGGACACGACCGAGGCGGAGCCGTGTGCGCCGGCGCACATCAGCGAGCCGGTCGCGGCGAGCGGCACGCCGGACGAAGCCGGCCGGGTCACCGGATCCTTCACCGTCACCAACGTCTCCACCACCTCCTGCGTGGTCGAGTCGTCCGGCGGCGTGCGGGTGGGCGGCACGTTCGGCGCGGCGAGCGCGAGCGCGGTCGACACGCGTACGCACACCGAGGGCGACGCCGCGACGGACCTGCTGCCGCCGCCGGAGCCGACGGCCGCCACGCTGGTGCTGGCGCCCAGCGAGTCGTACGTGGTGGAGTTCGCCTGGGTGCCGGAGACCAGCCGCGACGGCGGCTGCACCACCACTACCGGCTCGCCGAGCCCGGAGCCCAGCGGCGACACGCAGTCGGCGCCGCAGGAGGAGACGCAGTCCGAGCCGGACCCGGAGACCGACACCGGCGGCGGCGACACCGGCGGGACCGGCGAACCGGGCGACGGCGAGGGCACGACCGACGGCTCCGTCACCCTGACCCACACGCCGGAGGCCGACTCCTCCGCCGTGGCCAGCGTCACGGTCGAGAACGCCTGCGCGGGCACCGTCTACTACACGGAACCGCTCCCGGGCGCCTGACCGCTCCGGCGCGCCCGACCGGTTGCGCGCGCGCCCGACCGTTCCCGCGTGCCCGGCCTCGCGCGTCCCCGGCGCGTCCGGCCCCGCGCGTCGGACCCGGCCCGGCCGACTCCGCGCGTCGGACCCGGCCGCGGCCCCCTGGGCGGGAGGCCGCCGGGGGAGGCCGTACCGTGGAGGCGTGTACCGGTTCCTGCTGACGCCCCGGTGGTGGGTCGTCAACATCCTCGCCGCGCTCGCCATCCCGGTCTGCCTCGTCATGGGCAGCTGGCAGCTGGGCCGCTTCGAGACGCGGGTGGACACCCACCAGGAGCAGCAGGAGAAGCAGGACCGCGGCGGCGACGGCGTTGCCGGCCGGCCGATGGGCGAGTTGCTGCCGGTGACCCAGGAGACGACCGGCGAACCGGCCACGGTCACCGGGCGCTACGGCCCCCAACTCCTCGTCCCCGACCGCACCCTCGACGGCGAGACCGGCTTCTACGTGCTGACCCTCCTGCGCACCGACGACCCCGTGGGCGGCGACGGCGACGCCGGAACCCGTACCTCCGTCCCCGTCCTGCGCGGCTGGCTGCCGGGCGAGGCCGACCCCGCGAAGGTCCCCGAGCCGCCCGCCGGCGAGGTCACCGTCACCGGCGCGCTGCAGGCGTCCGAGCACCAGGGCTCCCCCGGCGTGCACACCGAGGGCGGGCTGCCGCGCGGTCAGGTCGGCATGATCAGCGCCGCGGCGCTGGTCAACGTCGTGGACGACCAGGTCTCCACGGCCTGGATCACCCTCCTCAAGGCCGACGGCGGGATGCGGCCGGTCCCGGCCGAGGTGCCGCAGGGCAGCGGGCTCGACCTCAAGGCGTTCCAGAACCTCGGCTACACGGCCCAGTGGTTCGTCTTCGCCGGCTTCGTGATCTTCATGTGGTATCGGCTCTTCCGCCGTGAGGCGGAGGTCGCACGCGACGCGGGCCTGGGCCTCACCTCCCCCGATCCTGCGGCGAGAGCCGAAGGTCCGGGTCCCGGTCCCGGTCCCGGTCCGGAGGCGGATCGGCACCCGGGCCCGGATCCGGCCGCGGCGGCTGCGGAGCCGTCGGCTCAGGACGCAGATGACGGCGGACGAAGTCGAGCTCCAGCCTCAACTGCTTGATCCGCTCGTCGACGACCAGTGAGCCGTGCCCCGCGTCGTAGCGGTACACCTCGTGCGGGTGCCCGCGGTCCGCCAGCCGCTCGACGTAGTTCTCCACCTGCCGGATCGGGCACCGCGGGTCGTTGACCCCCGCGGAGACGAACACCGGTGCCCGCACCTTGTCCACGTACGTCAGCGGGGAGGACGCGGCGTAGCGCTCCGGGACGTCCTCCGGAGAGCCGCCCATCAGCGTACGGTCCATCGCCTTCAGGGCCTCCATCTCGTCCTGGTACGCCGCCACGTAGTCGGCGACGGGCACCGCCGCCAGCCCCAGCGCCCAGCTGTCCGGCTGCGTGCCGAGGGCGAGGAGCGTCAGATACCCGCCCCACGAGCCGCCGCCGATCACCAGCCGTTCCGGGTCCGCGAGCCCCGAGGCGACCGCCCACTCCCGCACCGCCGCGATGTCCTCCAGCTCGATGAGCCCCACCCGGTGCTTCAGCGCGTCGGTCCATTCCCGGCCGTAGCCGGTGGAGCCGCGGTAGTTGACCCGGACCACGGCGAAGCCGTGGTCGACCCAGGCCGCCGGGCCGGCCGCGAAGGCGTCGCTGTCCTGCCATGTCGGCCCGCCGTGCACGTCGAACAGGCACGGGAACGGGCCCTTGCCCGCCGGCCGCTGCACCAGCGCGTGGATCCGCCCGCCGGGCCCGTCCACCCAGGCGTCCTCCACGGGCACCGAGCGCGGTGCCGCGGGCCCCGGCGACTGCAGCACCACGGCCCCGTCGGCGGACCGCACCCGCGGCGGCTCCGCGCCCGACGACCAGTGGAACTCCACCGTGCCGTCCGGCCGCGCCGTCGCCCCCGAGATCGTCCCCGGCGGGGTCTCGACCCGGGTCAGCGCGCCGGAGCCGGGGCCCTCCAGCCCGTACCGCCAGAGTTCGCTGCGTGCCTGGTACGTATGCAGCACGAGCAGCGCGCTGCCGTCCGGATACCACTCCGCCGACACGTCCCCCGGCAGGTCCAGCTTCAGCTCTCCGGTCTGCCCCGTGACCGGGTCCCAGATCATCGGCTCCCACCGGCCGCGCCGCTGGTGCCCGACGAGCAGCCGCGTGTCGCCCGCCACGGGCGCGAAGCCCAGCACCTCCAGGCCCAGCTCGTCACGGCCGCCCTTGGTGTCGTCCAGCTCGGCGACCACCGCGTCCCCGCCGGTGGTGCCGCCGACCCGCAGCACGCGCAGGGCGGCGTGCATCGCGTCGCCGTGCTCGGTGTGCTCGATGGCGAGCAGCCTGCCGTCGTACGAGAGGCCGCCGACCCCGGCGGACTCCCGGTGTCGGTAGATCTCGCTGGGCTCGCCGCCGGGCCGGACGAGGTGGATCGTCGTGCCCGTCTCCTCCGTGGACCGGCCGACCAACGCCGTGCCGTCCCGCCCGAGCGCGAGGCCCGCCGAGTACGCCGGGGGGAGGCCGGGCGTCGCTGCCCGGTCCTGGCCCGGGGAGGCGCCCGCGAACGGCTGCCGCCGCCACACCCCGAACTCGTCCCCGTCGGTGTCGCAGAACCACCACACCCACTCGCCGTCCGGCGTCAGCGCGCCGTCCGTCGTGCCGTTCGGCCGGTCGGTGACCTGGCGGATGCCGCCGGTGCGCCGGTCCCAGGTGTACAGCTCGAACGTGCCCGTCACGTTCGACACGTACAGCGCGCGGTCCGGCGCGTCCTCCGCCCACCCGGGCAGGCTGATCCGCGGCGCCCGGAACCGTTGCTCCCACGCCGGCGCCGCGCCCGCGGGCGCGCCGCCACCGCCGTCTCCGTATCCCTCGCCGTATCCCTCGTCGTGTCCCTTGCCGTGTCCTTCGCCGCCACCGTTCGCGTCGGTGCCGGCACGTCCCGCCTTGCCCCCGTCGATCTCGCTCATGCCGACATTCTGCGGCCTCGCCGCAGCTGGGCGGAGCCCGCACCGCCAATCTGTGGATAACTGCACAGTTGTGGATAAACTCCAGCCGCCGCGCCCCGCCCTGAAGTCCCCCGCGCCCCGCTCCCCCCGCCCCGCTCCCCCCGCCCTACGGCCGCACGCCCGACACCGCGTACTCGAAGAGGGCCTTGTTGCTGTTCCGCTTGCGGATGACCTCCACCTCGACCCCCGCGAAGCCCGCCGCCCGGAGCAGAGCCGCGTACCACTCCTGCGCCGGCACCTGGTTCCCGTAGAAGGTGGAGTTGCCGATCACGTAGACCGCCCGCCCGCCACCGCGCACGTTCTTGTACGCGGCCTGGAAGTGCGCCCACATGTCGTGCACGTACTTGCCCACGTAGTTGGCCAGCAGCGGCCCGTTCCGCCCGCCGTCCGTGCGGATCGCCGCCTGCGTCCGGGCCAGCTCGCCGGCGACGGGCTCCGGCACCCCCTCGGCCGCCGGCCCCGGCGGGCGCCAGGCCCGTATCCGCGAGGTGGCCGCGCCCCAGGTGCCGCCGATCGCCTGCCAGTCCAGCCGGCCCGCGTCCTCCGCCCGCCGCAGGTGCCGCATCCAGTACATGTACGGGCGCAGCTCGCGGATGTACGACATGCGGTTCACGTACGGCGGCGAGGTCAGCAGCAGGTCGGAGGGGGTGAGCCGGCCGGCGGCGGGCTGCATGTCGCGGGAGTCGCCGTACAGCACGCGCGCCGCGCCGGGCAGCGGGGTCGCGGCGCTCGCGAGCGTGGTGTCGGCCTCGCGCCGGAAGGTCTCCAGCACGGCCCGGGCGGCGTCGAGGTCGAGCACCCCGGGAGTCCCGCCCGCCGCCGCCGTGCTCGTCTCCCGTTCCTCCTTGAAGGACATGCTCTGGTGGTTGAACGCCGCGTTGCTCGACGCGATCAGCGTCCTGCAGAACGCCACGTCCAGCAGGTCCCGTCCGCCCGGCGGCAGCCCTCCCGCCGTGACGTCCAGCGCCCGGCGCACCGCCTTCAGCGCGTCCAGCGCGCTCGGTGCCCACCACCGCCCGATGTTGTGCAGCTCCGGTTGCCACAGCCCGGCGGCCTGCGGCAGCAGTTCCTCGGCGCGCTGCACCAGCGGCGCGAGCGCCCGCCGGGTCTCGCGCAGGTGTTCCGGCTCGTACGCGGCCGTCTTCATCTTCCCCAGCCAGATCAGGAACGGGTTCACGTCCAGCGACTGCCCCGTCAGCCCGTGCTCGGCGGCGGCGAGCGGGGTGGTGCCGGTGCCCGAGAACGGGTCGGTGACGACGGATCCGGGCGGCATCCGGGCGGCGTAGCGGCGCACCAGGCTCACGGAGTAGGCAGGCGTCAGCCGGAGCCAGCCGTGCCGGCCGGCGCCGGCGTTGGCGCGGTAGGTGAGGTGCGCGTTCTGACGCGTGTCCGACCGCATGCTCTCGCTCTCGCCGACGGGGGTGGGGGTAGCGTGGATCGTAGTGGGCGGTGGCCGGTCGACCGGCGGGAACGGGCCAGTCCCGTCGTACTGAACGGAGGCCCGCCGCGATAAGACGCGCGCGTGTACGCGGCGGCCGTCACCTCGCCGTACTCCCCGGTGCGATCTTCCCGTACGGGCTCGTAAGCGCTTGTCGGCGCATCCTCCATCTGCTTGACTCCGGCTGCCAGTGCCCAACGCACCGGGGGAGGACCCCATGGAGTTCACTCGCAGACGCCTGATGTCCACCCTCTCCGCCGCCGGCCTGCTGGCGGTCCTCCCGCTCCGCACCGCCGCCGCGTCGGCGCGCCCCCGGGCCGCAGACGCCGCCCTCCTCCTCGCCCACACCCGCGCCGTCTTCGCCGGCACCCCCGCGACCAACGCCCGCCCCGAGGCCGCCGCCAAGATCGCCGCCATCCACGACACCGCCCGCGCCAACCTCGCCGCGATGGCCGACACCGGCAGCGCCACCGGCGAGTTGTTCGCCGGCGTCCCCCTCGGCACCAGCGACGTCAACCTCGCCACCTCGTACCGCATGCTCTACGAGATCGCCCTCGCCACCCGTACCCCCGGCGGCGACCTCCACGGCGACTCCGCCGCCCAGCGCCGCGTCGTCGACGGCCTGGTGTGGCTGCACGAGCGCTACTACGGCGACCAGTCCCAGGGCTACTACGGCAACTGGCACAACTGGGAGATCGCCATCTCCACCCACGTCGGCAAGACCTTCGCGCTCCTCGCCGACGTCCCGGACACCGTCCCCGCGGGTCTGCTCACGACGTACGTCGCCGCCATGGACGCGTACCTCCGCAACGGCAAGGACGGCGACGTCGACCTCGACTCCCGCTTCCACACCGGTGCCAACCTCGCCGACATCACCACCAACCGCATCATCCAAGGCGCCCTGCTCGCCGCGGCCCAGGAGACCGGCGGCGAGGCGCGAATCGCCAAGGCCCTCGAAGACCAGCTCACCGTCTTCGCCACCATCGACCCGTACGACATCAGCCACGGCAACACCGACGGCTACTACGCCGACGGCTCGTTCATCCAGCACCACTCGGTCGCGTACACCGGCTCGTACGGCAAGGCGCTCCTCACGCGCGTCGTCCAGACGCTCAAGATCCTCGACGGCACCGGCTTCGCGAACACCGACGCGCTCGTGCCCGTCGTGCAGCGCTGGGTGCGCGACGGCTTCGCGCCGCTGATCTTCGAGGGCTGGATGATGGAGATAGTCAAGGGCCGCGCCGTCTCCCGTACGACCTCCGGCTACACCGACGTCGCCGTCGTCGTCGAGGCCGTCGTCGACCTCGCCGACTACGCGACCGGCGCCGACGCCGCCGCGCTCAAGAGCTACGTGAAGCACATCCGCGCCACCTCGCGCGCCGCGCTCGACCCCACGGGCTTCGTCTCCCCCGTCAGCGTCGTGCGCTACGCCGACATCGTCGGGGACGACGCCGTCCCGCCCGCGGACCTCAACGCCGCCGCGCGCAGCGTCGCGTTCAACGCCATGGACAGGCACGTCCACCGCCGCCCCGGCTTCGCCTTCGCGCTCGCCCGCAGCTCGGACCGCATCAGTAAGTACGAGTACATGAGCGGCGAGAACCTCATGCCCTGGTTCCAGGGCGACGGCGCGTACTACCTGTATCTCTCCGGCCAGGACCAGACGCGCGCGTACGGCGTCGACTACTACACCGTCGTGTCCCCCTACGGCCTCGCGGGCGCCACCGCGCCCGTCGAGCGGCGCGGCACCGTACCGGAGCTGTACGACGGCAGGCTCTGGTACGAGAACCCGGGCCACCCGCTGAACTTCACCTCGTCCTCCGAGTCGCAGAACACGTACGTCTACTTCCCGCGCGGCACCAACCGCCACTCGGGCGGTGCCGTCCTCGACGCGTACGGCACGGCCGCGATGGTGCAGTCCGACGACGTCGCGTACGCCGAACGCGACCTCCTCCCCGACGACTTCGTCGTCTACCGCAACGCGACCGCCGTCAAGTCGTGGTTCATGCTCGACGACGAGATCGTCGTCCTCGCCGCCGGTGTCGGCGACCGTGCCGGACGCGCAGTAACTACTACCGTCGACGCCCGCACCGCGGACCCGTCCGCCGCCGTCACCGTCACCGGTGCGCGCCGCGACGGCCGCGCCTGGGAGGGCCCGGGCACGGCGGAGCTGCGCTGGCTGCGGTACGCGGACGCCGCGGAGGGCACCGCCGTCGGATACGTCTTCCTGGACGACGCCCCGCCCGTCCGGGTCGGCCTGGAGGACGTCACGCGCAGCCGCCGCGTCGTACGGACCGGCAACCCGGACACGGCGGTGACGCGCACCGTGTTCAGCGCCACCGTCGACCACGAACCGGGGCGCAGGCGCGCGCGCCTGGCGTACGCCCTGGTGCCGCACGCCTCCGCCGGTCGGTTGGACACGTACCGCAGCCGCGGCCCGGTGAACGTGATCGCCAACTCCACGCGTATGCAGGCCGTCCACCACTCCGCCCTCCGCCTGACCGCCGCCAACACCTTCACCCCAGGCCGCCACGACACCGCCGGGCTGAGCATCGACGGCCCGGCCTCGGTGCTCGTACGGACCGGGGACGACGGGCGCATGGGCGTGGCCGTCGCGGATCCGACGATGGACCGCGACACGGTCACGGTGGTGCTGCGCGGGCTGCGGCTGCGGAAGGCCGCGGGGGACGACGGGGTGCGGGTGAGCCGGGTGCCCGGGGGGACGAAGCTGGTGGTGGACACGCATCACGCGTACGGCAGGAGCCTGACGGCGAGCCTGGAGAGGTAGGCGGCACTTGGTCCGGTACGGGGTCATGTGCGCGGAGGTAAGCGGGTCTACGCTGGAGTGACAGGGGCTCGTGCGGGGGCCGGCCGGCCGGACCGGGGGAGGACGAGTGGCTGAGTTGTTCTTACGTGGCCTGAGCCGGTGGCAGGCGGACACGCAGCGCGAGGCCGTCGCGGACGTGTACGTCGCGTCGTACAACGGCCGGGTCGGCGGGGCGGCGCCCGAGCGGGAGGGCTTCCTGCGGCGGCTCGAAGACCACGTGCAGCGGCCGGGCTTCGAGATGGTCCTGGCCGGCGGCGACCGCCCGGTGGGCTGCGCGTACGGGTTCCGGGCGGACCGCTCCGGCGCGTGGTGGCCGGACTTCCCGGAGGGGCCGCCGCTGGCGCTGACGGAGGTCACGTCGGCGCCGCGGGCGTTCGTGGTGGCGGAGTTGATGGTGGTGCCGGACCAGCGCCGCCGGCACGTCGCCACGCGCCTGCAGCAGCACCTGCTGGCCCGCTGGGCTTCGTCCCCGGCGGTGGCGCTGCTGCCGCAGGACAACGACGCGGCGGGCGCGGCGTACCACACGTGGGGCTGGACGAGGACCGGCAGCCTCCACCCGGTCCCGCCGACGCCGCCGCTGGACCTCTGGACGCATAAGTAGGAAGACGACCTACTCCGGAGCGCCGCCGAAGCCGATCTCGTTGCCGCGAGCGCCGGCTTCTCCGAACGGGGCTCGATCGCGTCGGACCCTCAGGTCCCCGCCGACCCTCAGGTCCCCGCCGCCGCCCGCTCGGCCGACAGCCGCCGCTCCAGCGGCCGTACCGCCACGCTCGCGGCCAGCGCCAGGCAGCCGACCACCACCCACGGCAGCACCCGCTCCACGCTGTACAGGAGGCCGAAGAGGCCCGGCGTCACCATGTCCGCCGTCGCGAACGAGTACTGGAACGCCGCCAGATACGTCCCCCGCGACCCCTCCGGCGCCGCGTCCGCGGACAGCGCGTTGGAGGCGGGCCCGTGCAGCATCTCCGCGGCGGCCCACAGCAGCATCACCAGCGCCAGATAGCCGACCAGCACCGGGCCGCGCGGCAGCAGCACGGCGAGCGCGAGGGCCCCGCACCACCCCGCCCACGCGACGCCGCCCCACGCCATCGCGCCGCCGCGGGAGGTGCGCCGGCGGATGCGGCGGGTGACCTCGGCGGTGGAGGTGGCGACGGCGGCGGTGGTGAGGGCGAGGAAGGCGCCGACCGCCCAGCCGGGCGCGTCCAGTCCGCGAACGACGTAGACGGGGGTGGCGACGGCGAGGAGGACGGTGCAGATGTTGAACAGTACGTTGACGCCGATCAGCAACAGATATGCGCGGTTGCGCAGCAGATGCCGTACGCCGTCGGCGGGCTTCCCCGCGCCGCCGTCGCCGTCGCCGGGCCGGGGGCGGCTCCGTACGAAGAAGGCGACGGCGCCGGCGGCGAGGACGAAGGAGAGCGCGTTCGCCAGGATCATGCCCCGGTACGCGTCCTGCGAGGCGAGCCCCAGCAGCACCCCGGCGAGCACGGTGCCGGCGCCGGTGCCGGCCGCGCGAATCATCGCGGTGCGGGCGAACCACTGGTCGCGGGCGCGGTCGTCGGACTGTTCGGCGATGAGTGCGAAGACCGACGACCAGTACACGCGCAGCCCGGCCGCCTCGACCAGCGCCGCGACGAACAGCGACGCCGCCCCGTCCACCGCCAGGTACACCAGGAACCCGCCGGCCTGCAGCAGTTGCCCGACGATCACCACCGGCCGCGGGCCGACGCGGTCCACGACCCGCCCGACGAGCAGCGGCAGCAGCAGCGCGGAGGCGGTCGCGGCGGTCATGAGCAGGCCGACGCGGGCCTCGGAGAGGTCGGTGACGGCGAGGAAGTAGACCATGGACAGCGGCAGGTAGAGCCCGGTCCCCAGGGCGTCGACGCCCAGCGCCACCGGAATCGCCCAAGCCGCGCCATCTCGCCGCCGCCGCACGCGCTCCGGTGCCCGCACCCGCACCCGCCCTCCGCCCCGCACCGACCGCTCCCGTCCGCCCTCGACGCCCCGTCCGCTCCATCCGCGCTCCGACAGTCAAGTGCAACGTTGTAACCCCGTGCCCGGTGAAGTCAATACGATTCACGGCCACCGGCTAACGTGTTGCCGTATGGCGGTATTGGACGCGCTTCACCGTTTCAACCAGCGGCATCCCTGGAGCCACAACGACCACTACGGGCCGTGGATCGCCCGCCGGGTGGCCGCGTCGGGGGCGCGGGACGTACTGGACGTCGGGTGCGGGGCGGGGAACCTGCTTGCGTTGCTGCGGCGGCGGGCCGGGGTGGTGACCGGGCTCGAACCCGACGCCGCGCTCGCCGCCGTCGCGGCCGGGCGGTTCGACGGCGATCCCGCGGTCACCGTCGTACGCACCGACTTCGCCGGCCGCGAACAGGGACGGCGCTGGGACGCCGTCACGCTCGTCGCCGTCCTGCACCACATGCCACTGCGCCCCACGCTGCGCGAGCTGCGCGACTGCCTCGCGCCGGGCGGGCGGCTGGTCGTCGTGGGGTGCTACCGCGGGGCCGGGGCCGCCGACGTCGTCGCCGCCCTGCCGGCCGCGGTCGCGACCCCCCTCGTCGGGCTGGCCAAGCACCCGGCCCGTGCCGCCGCGGTGCCGGTGCACATGACCGCGCCCACCGCCGACCCCCGGGAGACGCTGGCCGAGATCCGGCAGGCCGCGGCGGCGGAGCTGCCGGGCGCGCGGATCCGCCGGCGGCTGTTCTGGCGCTACAGCCTGCTCTACGACGCCCCCGACTGACGCGCTTTCCCGACCGGCGTCCGGGCGGCTAAATTCGCTTGCACGTCCGGGTGCCGATCAGCATCGTGTGTACGGTGAGTGACGACGACGTACCCCAGCGGTGGACCGCGGCCAGCGTCTACCCCGACATGTGGGCGGACCCCGACAAGGACCCCCGCAACAACGAGTCCAGTCCCGACGGCGAGTTGGCGACGCTGCAGGACTTCCTCTCCGGCTACCGGCTGACTCTGCGCATGAAGTGCGAGGGGCTGAACGCGGAGCAGCTGGCGCGCCGTTCCGTCCCGCCGTCGACCATGTCGCTGCTCGGGCTCATACGTCACCTCGCCGAGGTGGAGCGGGACTGGCGCAACTGGATCGTGCCGGAGAACCCAGCCCCCAGGATCTACGGCGAGAAGAACGCCGACTTCGACGGCGCCGCCGCCGACCAGGCGCTCGTCGACGCCGCCTTCGCCGACCTCGCCCGCGAGCAGGCGGCGTGCGACGCGGTGCTCGCCGAGTACGCCGACCTCGGCACCCGGCTGGCCACGGACGACACGTCGGTGCGCGAGATGTGGGTGCACCGGGTGGAGGAGTACGCCCGGCACTGCGGCCACGCGGACCTGCTGCGCGAGTGCGTCGACGGCCGGGTGGGTCAATGACGGCTCGGTGACGGCCCGGTGACCGCCGGAGGCGGCTGACCCGGCGGGGCAACCCGGCGCGGCCCTCATCGCGTTCGACGAGTGTGCGACGTGAAGTGGGGACCAGATGGCAGGGGCAGGCGCAGGCGCAGGGACAGGCGCAGGATGCTGAAGCGGGGCGCGACGCAGCCGCCCGGGTTCGAGGAGTTCGTGGCGGCCCGGGGGCCGCGGCTGCTCCGCGTGGCCTGGCTGCTCACCGGGGACGCCCAGCTCGCCGAGGACCTGCTGCAGACCGTGCTGGCCAGGGTGTGGCCGAAGTGGGAGCAGATAGCGGACGGCAGCCCCGAGGCGTACGTCCGTACCGCCATGGTGCACACTCACATCTCCTGGTGGCGCCGCAGCTGGTGGGGCGAGGTGCCGCACGGCGAGGTGCCCGACACACCCGCCCCGGCCGACCCGTTCGCCCGGGTGGACCTGGAGCAGTCCCTCGCCGCCGCGATACGGAGCCTCCCGCCGCGGCAGCGCGCGGTGGTCGTGCTGCGCTACTTCGAGGACCTGAGCGTGCAGGACACCGCGGCGACGCTCGGCTGCGCGACGGGCACGGTCAAGAGCCAGGCCGCCAAGGCGCTGCGTACGCTGCGCGGGCTGCTGCCTGCCGCCGAGCTGGTGGAGGGCGGTGAGTCCGGTGGCCGGGAGCACGGCTGAGCCGCCTGAGCCGGTCGGGCCGGTAGGGCCGGTAGGGCCGGTCGGGCCCGCGGAGTGGGCCGGGTCGGGCGGATCGGCGGGGTGGGCCGAGTCCGCCGAGTCGGCCGGGTCGGCCGAGTCGGCGGAGGAGGAGCGCGAGCTGCGTGTGCTGCTGGAGCGGGCCGTTCCGCGCCCGGTCGCGCCCGCCGAGCGGATGGAGCGGATACGGGGACGGGTGCTGCGGCGCCGCCGCCGGCGGCGCGCGGCGTGGGGGGCGACCGCGACGGCCGTGGCCGTCGGCGTACTGCTGCCGCAGCTGCTCCCCGCCGACGACCCGCCGCCCCGCTACGCGCCCCCCGCCGCCGGGGCCGGGACTCCGGATCCGGCGGAACCGCGGGCGGGGGAGGCCCGGTTGGCGGAGCTGTCCGACCTCACGCTGCGGGTGCCCGCGGGGTGGAGCAGCCGCGCGGTCCGTACGGACTCGCCGGAGGGCGCGTACGTCGGATACGTCGCGAGCCTGGCCCTCGAACCCTCCCCCGAGCCCTGCCCCACCGGCGCCGACGGCGCCTGCACCACGCCGCTGCGGCAACTGCCCCGGCACGGCAAGCTGATCACGCTGCAGCTGCTCTACGGGCCGGAGAAGGCCGATCGGGACCTGCGGAAGCGCGAGGCGGGCAAGACGTGCGTCGTCGCGGGCGGCACCGAGGAGCTGTGGGCCGTACAGCGCCCGGCGGGCGCGGCGGACGGGGTGCAGGTGCTGGCGACGGTGTGCCTGGCCACGCCGGCGAACGGGGACGTGGCGGAGGTTCGTTCCGTACTCGGCTCGATGCGCTTCGAGCCCGCCACGCAACCCGCCACGCAACACGGCACCCAACCCGGCACCCAGCCCGGCGGACGGTCCGGCGGACAGTCCGGCACGCCTTCCGCCACGCAGCCCGGCGCACGGGAATGGCCCGCCCGGTGACCGTCTCCCGCCGCCGGCTGCTGTACGCGGGCGCCGGGCTCCCCCTGCTCACGGCGACGGGCTGCACACAGGCCACCCCGTCGGGCGCGGAGAAGATCTCGCCGCCGGCCCCAGAACCCACGCGCTCGCGCGTCGCGGCGGCCCCCGTCCGACTGCCGCGGGACATACCGGGCCTGGGCCCGCGTATCCGCGCCGATATCCCCGCCGACACCCGCCAGGCCCTCGTCGTGACCGGCACTTCCCGTCGTTCGTCCGACTCGACCGCCGTGCTCTACGAACGCGGTCCCGGCGGCGACGGCGGCGACGGCTGGCGCAGCGGCCCCGCCTGGCCCGCCCACAACGCCCTCCGCGGCTGGACCCGCCACCACACCGTCGGCGACCTGCGCACCCCGGCGGGCGTTTACGGCCTCACCGACGCCGGCGGCCTCGACCCCGACCCGGGCACGAAGCTCCCGTACGACCACGGGCCCGCCTTCACCGCCACCGGCCGCGGCTTCGAGGGCGAACCCCTCGCCGGCTCCTTCGACTACGTCGTGGCGATCAACTACAACCGCCTGCCGGGCACCACCCCGCTCGACTGGACCCGCCCCCTGGGCGACGCCCGCGGCGGCGGCATCTGGGTCCACGTCGACCACGACGGCCCGACCAGCGGCTGCGTGTCGCTCGCCAAACGCCACATGCGCACGCTGCTGCGCCGCCTGGACCCGGCGAAGCACCCGGTGGCGGTGCTGGGCCCGGAGAGCTGGCTGACCCGCTGAGCCGGGGGCGCCGGTTGTCGGACCCGGCCGCTATCGTGAAGTGACGGAGAGTGAGCTGGGTGAGGGGCGGGGGACGCAATGGAGTGGGTGTACGGGGTCGGCGGGACGCTGGCTGTCGGTGTGCTCATGACGGTGTTGTCGTCGGAAGTCACCGACGCCTGGAAGAGGTTGAAGGCGTGGCTTTTCGGGCGCGGGGAACGGCGGGTGCCGGCGGGGGACACGGCCAGGGGTGAGCTGCGGGCCGGGGCGCCCGAGGACGCCGTGCCGCCGGGTCCGGCGTTCTTCGTCGATCGCGAGAAGGAGACGGCGCTGGCCGACGCGACCTTGCTGCCACGGCCTTCGCCGCCTTCGCCGGACGGGGCGGTGCCGCCCGTCCCGATGCTCGCGGTCAGCGGGCTGCCCGGCATGGGGAAGAGCGCTTTTCAGTCGCGTTGGGTGAGAGCGAACAGCGGGCGGTTCTCCGGCAAGCCGGTGTACGTGAACTTCGCGGAGCTTCCCGGCGGCTCGCAGACGGCTCGGCTGTCCGCGGCTGTCGCCGAGGCCCTGCAGCAGCTTGAAGTGGGCCCGCGCCACCTGCCGGACACGCTCGCCGGACTGACGCGGCTGTACCGGCAGTTGTCGGCACAGCGCCGGCTCCTCGTCGTCCTCGACCAGATCACCGAAGCCGCGCAGGTGCGCGCGCTCGTCCCGAGCGGCCCGGGCAGCGCCGTGCTGGCGGCCGGCCCGTCGCGCATCGGCGAGCTGACGCTCATGGGGGCTCGGTTACTGCCACTCCAGCCCCTGGCGCCTGAGCACGGTCTGGACCTGCTCACCCGCCTCGTCGGGGACGGGAGCCGGATCGAGGCCGAGCCCGAAGCGGCCCGGCAGGCGGTGGAGTTCTGCGCGGGGCTGCCGGTCGCGTTAGGGATCGTGGCGGCCAGGCTCGCCATGGAGCCGCGCCTGACGCTGCGTGCGCTGGTGGCCGAGCTGTCGGACGAGGAGCGGCGGCTGGAGGGCCTGTCGATCCCCGGGGAGGAGCTGGGCGTGTCCGCGGTGATCGGGATGGCGTACGCGAAGCTGCCCGCGGAGGCCGCCCGGTTGTACGGCCGGCTCGGGCTGCTTCCCGGGCCGCGGTTCGACGACGAGGTCGCGGCGGCCGTCGGCGGCGTCGGGACCGTGGTCGCCCGGCGGGCGCTGGCCCGGCTGGAGTCGGCGGGCCTGGTCGAGGCGGCGGACGGCAACGGGCGCCGGCGCTTCGTGAGCCTGGTGGGCCTGCATGCGCGCGCCCGCGGGACGGCCGAGCCGGAAGCGGAGCGGAACGCGGCGCTGGCCCGGGTGATCCGCCACTACGTGCGGCGCGTTGCGCAGGCCGACGAGGCGGTGATGGGGGCGCGCCTGCGTGTCACGGACCACGGGGAGGTGCTACGGGACGCGCCGCCCAACCCGTTCGCGGGCGAGGGTGCCAAGAGCGCCGCGCTGCAGTGGCTGCACCGCGAGCGGGCCGACCTGCTGGCCGTACACGAGGCCGCGGTCGCACTGGAGGACCACCGTGCCGTCTGGCAGTTGGCGGAAGGACTGACGGCCCTCTTCCTCAACCACCGTTATCTGCAGGACTGGATAGCCACCGGTCTGCGCGGCGTGGAGGCCGCCGTCCGCGACGGTGAGCCCGCGGCGGAGGCGCGGCTGGCCGCGCTGACGTCACGGCCGCTGACGGACCTCGACCGGCTGGACGAGGCGCGGGTTCTCCTCGAACGCGCCGGCGCCCGGCTGGCCGACGTACGCGAGGGGCACGCGGGCTACGCGGGCCTGGCGGTGCTGCGCCCGTCGGTGCTGGAGTTCACCGGCCGGCTGTGGGACCGGGTGGATCCGCCGCGTGCCATCGCGACGTACGAGGAGGCGCTGGCCGCGTACCGCGGGGCCGGGGAGGAGCGAGGCGCGGCCATCGCCAGGTACCTGCTCGGTTGCGCGCTGGACGCGGCCGGCCGTCCGGCGGAGGCCGAGGAGTCCCTGCGCGCGGCCGTCGACGGCTTCGCGGGCCTGTCCGCCTACGGGCCCGGGGGCGATCGGCGCATGGGCGGCCGTGCCCGGGCGGCGATGGGCGACGTACTGCTGCACCTGGGGCGCCGCCCCGAGGCGTCGGCGGAGTACCTCGCCGCGGCGCGGTTGCTGCAGGCCGAGGAAGCGGCGCACTACGAGGCGGGGGTTCGCGAGAAGCTGGCGGCCCTGGCGCTGGAGGACGGCGACATATCCGGGCATCGGGAGCAGCTGACCCGGGCCGCCGAACTGTACGGGAAGGAGGGAAACCCCCGGGCCGGGGAACTCAGGGACGAGCTGACGCGCCTGTACCCGGAAGCGGAGTGAGCAGCACGTCCTCGGTGCGCCCCGCGAAGCCCAGGTCGGCCGTCCCGGCCGGCGTGACGCCGCAGCGCAGCCGCGCGTAGACCACGGCCGCCGCGACCGCGGTGTCCACCGGCGCTCCGGTGACCGCGACCTCCACGGCCGTGGGAGCGTCCCGGACGGCCACGACGTGGGTACCGCCGGTCGTCGGCACGCCGGCGGCGAGGCTGCCCGGGAAGTCGTCGAGGAGTGTGCGTGCCGCGCGGGCGGCGGCGTACGCGCCGTGGGCGGGCTCGGGCAGCGTGAGCACGGAGGCCCGTTCCGCGTCGGCGGAGCTGCCGTCGCGTATCTCGCAGGACAGATGCCGGAAGGCGTACGGGCCTTCGGACGCGGCGTGGTCCCCGGGGTGGCGGGCGGCTGCCGCGGCGGGGTAGCGGGTGACGGAGACGGCGTGCCCGTCCGTGGCGCCGCTCACCGTGGTCCGTACGACGGTGGCCGTATCGCCCTGGGGTGGGTCGCGGGGCTCGGCGCGGGGGTGGGGGAAGGGAGGCGACCGCGGTGGTTCCCAGGCCGGTTCCGGCAGGCGGAGCAGGCGGTAGAGCGCGGTCCGCAGGAGGTGCTGTGCCTTCCCGGGGGCCCGGAACGCCCGTGCCGCCACGCTCGCCGCTCCCGCGGTGTCCTGCTCCTCCACCGCCCGGTCGATCTGCCCGCGCAGCCCGCGGGCGGGGTCGAGCCGTACGGCCGTCCGGCCCAGCTCCGCCATGGGCGTGCCGGGGACGACCTCGTCGCCGAACGCGGCCAGCAGTACGGGGATACCGAGGGCGGCGGCGTAGAAGGTGACGGAGCCGTGGTCGCCGACGACGGCGTCGGCGGCGCGGAGCGTGGCCTGCCAGCCCTGCGTGGGCGGGATGAGGAGCAGCCCGGCTTCGCGGGCCGCGGTGAGCACGGTGCGCAGCTGCTCGGAGCCGTGGGCGGAACGCACGTTGGGGTGGGTGACGAGGGCGACGCGGTGGGTGTCGGCGGGCAGGTCCGCGAGCAGCCGCAGCGGCAGCTCGGGATCCTGCCCGAGGAGCGACTGCGGACCCCAGGTGCTGCTGACGACGACGAGCCGGCCGGCCGCGGGTACGCCCAGGGCGGCGCGGTACGCGGCGCGCGACGTGCCGGAGACGAGGAAGCGGTCGTAGCAGGGGTCGCCGGCGTGGACGACGTGGGCGGCGCGGGCGGCGGCGCGCGGGGCGTGGGCGAGGAGGGTGTCCGCCTGCTCGGGGTACGACACCACGTACCACGCGCGCTCCTGCTGGAGCAGCGCGGGCGGCACCACGCCGGCGAGCCGCAGCCCGGAACTGCGGGAGTCGGGTACGAACTTGTGGAAGCCCACGCCGTGGGGGAGCACCAGGACGGGGCCGCGGGTGCGGCTGAGGTCGGCGTTCTCGCTCGCGGTGACGAGGGCGTGGTAGTCGAGGTCGGGGAGTTCGTCCCAGGTCGCGGTCAGGGCCCCGGCCGTGGTCAGCAGCTCGCGTACGCCGTGGTGGAAGGCGGAGGTGGGGTCGAGGGCGAAGACGACGTCCACGCGGGGGTCGTCGCGGAGGAGGGCGGGGAGCGTTTCAAGCAGGCGAACGGTAGAAGTGACGGTGCGCGCTACGGCGACGAGGGTGCGCTCGGCGGGAAGAGTGCGCCAGCGGTTCGCGGTTCGCGGTTCGCGGTTCGCGGTTCGCGGTTCGCGGTTCGCGGTTCGCGGTTCGCGGTTCGCGGTATTTTTCCGTATCACTACCTATGTCAACCCCCGGGCGAGAGTTACTTCCATGCTCTGTCGCCACCGTAGCCTCAGCCTCCGATGTCATTCTCCCGGGTTACTCTTCGGAGTCGTACCAACTCGCTACGGTGTGCAGGGGAGGGGTGTGTGGTGACGGATCCGGTGTCGTTCGCCGCGATCTCCGGGGCGGCGCTCGGCGCGGTCGGCATGGGGATGGCCAACGAGGCGGGCAGGGCCGCGTGGGAGACGGCGGGGGCGCTGGTGCGCAGGATCGCCGGGCGCGCGGTCCCGGCACCGCGGCGGCCCGCGGAGCTGGAGCGCGTGGCGGCACTGCTGCGGGAGGCCGCCGGGCACGACCCCGAACTCGCCCGCATGTGGGAGCGGTTCGCCTCGACGCTCCCGGCCGGCGCCGCCCCCGCCGGGACACCCCGGCTGCCCGCCGCGTCGCGGCACTTCACCGACCGCCGCCCGGCGTTACGGCTGCTGGACCGCGAGGCGGACCGCAGGTTCGACGGCCGCCCGCGAGTGGCGCTGCTCCACGGGCCGGAGGGCATCGGGACGACGGCCACCGCCCTGTACTGGGGCGGCCGGCGCGCCGACGGCTTCCCCGAGGGTCAGGTGCACGTCGATCTGCACGGCTGGTCGTCGCACAGCGCCCTCGGCCCGGCCGCGGTGGCCGGCCGCCTCCTGCGGGAGTTGGGGCTGCCGGCGGAGGAGATTCCGCATGCGGCGGACGACAGGCTGGCCCTGTGGCGGCGGCTCGCCGCCGACCTGCGGCTGCTGGTCGTCCTCGACCACGCCTACTCCGCGGCTCAGGTACGGCCGCTCCTGACCTCCGCCCCCGGGGTGTTCACGCTCGTCACGGCCCGCCATCCGCTGCCAGGGCTGGACGCCGTGCCCGTGGTGCTGGGGCCGCTGGCGGCGCGGGACGCCCGGCGGCTGCTCACGCGTTTCGCCGGCGCCGAGGCCGTGGCCACCGCGCCGGAGGTGGCGAAGGACCTGCTGGTGCGCTGCGCCGGGTCACCGTACGCGCTCCGTACCGCCGCGCCCCTGCTGTCCGCACCCGGAGTTCCGCGGCAGGGCGCCCCGGACACCGGGCCCGTCGCGGCCCTGACCGAGTCCGCCTACCGCGCGCTCGACGCGGACGCCGCCCGGCTGTACCGGCTGCTGGCCTTACGGGACTGGCCCCACGTCGACGCCAGGACCGCCGCCTGGGCGACGCAGCCGGACCGGGACCGGGACCGGGACCCGGGCCGGGACCCGGACCCGGATCTGACGCGCGCCGCCGCCGCCCTCCTCGGCCTGCTCGCCGACCGCGGCCTGCTGGAGCCCGCCGGCCCCGACCGGTACCGGTTCCGCCCCGCCGTGCGCCGCCACGCCGAGCTGCTGGCCCGGCACGAGGACGGCCCGGAGGGGTGCGCGGAGTCGGCCGCCCGTGTCGTACGGGGCTACGCGGACCTCGCCGAGGACGCCGCCCACCAGGCGCTGCCACTGAGTTGGCGCGTCCCGGAGCCCGCCACGCCCGGCCCGTACATGGACCCCGCCGAAGCCCTTGGCGTCCTGGTGCGGGAAGCGGCGAACCTCTCCGAGGCCGTGCAGGCCGCCGCGGACGCCGGGGACCGCGCTACGGCCGTACGCCTGGGACGTTCCCTCTGGCCGCTGCAGCTCAAGGCCGGCCGGCACGCCGAAGCCCTCCCCGCGCTCCGCGCGGCCCTCCGCCTCACCGCGGCGGACCGCGAGCCGAGCGCCACCGCCCTCCGCGACCGTGCCGCCCTGCGCTTCCAGCTGGCCATGAGCCTGACGGAACTGCGCGAACACGGGGAGGCCGAGACCGAGTTCCGGGCCGCGGCCGACGACGAGAGGCGCGCGGGCCACATACGCGGGCACGCCTCGGTGGTCGAGGCGCTGGGCCTGCTGCGGCTGCGGCAGTGGGAGTGGCAGGAGGCGCTCGCCTTCTTCGACGAGGCGGACACGCTATACGGGACCATCGCCCCCGGCGACGAGGGGCGGGCCGACCTGCCCCGTGCCCGGCCGCTCATCGAGCGCCACCGGGGGCGCGCGCTGCGCGGCGCCGGACGGTTGGAGGAGGCGATGGCTCTGCTGGACGGTGCCGTGCGGTCGTTCCAGGACATCGGGGACGACTACAACCGCGCCCGCGCCCTGACCGACCTCGCCGAGACCCACGTGCTCGCCGCCGCGCCCGCCGCGGCCCTGCCGCTGATCGACGAGGCCATCGCCCTGCTGGACGCGCAGAAGGCCGCGTACCCGCTGGCCTACGCGCGGTCCGTACGGGCGCGCTGCGTCACTCCTTGAGCGGGGTGACGACCACGCGGTGCTCGCTCGCGCCGGTACGGACCACCAGGCCGTGCTCGGCCAGGTCGGCCGCGCTCCGCCCCGCCGCCAGCCAGGCGTGCACGGCGGAGGCGTACGCCGCGGGGTCGGCGTCGGCCGCGCCGGGCGCGGCGGAGAGCGCGAGTGAGTCGCCGCCGCGGGTACGGACGGTGCAGTCGCCGGGGCCGGTGACGTACGCGGCGAGGGCGCAGTGCGCGTACCGCCGCAGGGTCTCCGCGCACCAGGCGGCGGGGGAGCCGAAGCGGGGGTCGTCGGGTGCGCCGTGGCGGAGGATGACGTCCGCGAGGTCGAGGCGGCCGGGGTCGCGGGTGTCCTCGGGTACGGCGGTGTGCACGGCGCCGTACCCGGCGGGCTCGTACGCGGGATCGGCCCAGCGCCGCAGCTCGACGGCGCCGTCGAGCGCGCCGCCGCCGACCGCCCCGTCGCCCGCGCTGCCGGAACCGCCACCGGCCGCCCCTCCGGCCGCCCCACCGCCCCCGCTGCCGGCCGCCCCACCGCCTCCGCCACCACCCGCGCCCCCTTCGGGCAGCCTGGTGAGCACCCGCATCGGTGCGCCGCGCCGCACCGGTTCGTACGCGGGCAGCGGCAGCGGCTCCAGCAGCGCCGGCCGCTCGGGCTCGGGCAGCTCCATCAACTCGTAGAACAGCGCCCGCAGCCGCCCCGCCGACTCGCCGGGCACCGACGAGGTGAACCGCGCCGGCCCGGGCCGCGGACGGTGCGCGGCGAGCAGCGCGTCGAGCTGCGCGGGCAGCGGCGCGAACGGATCCAGCCGCGGCGACTCGGCCAGGAAGGCGGCCAGCGGGGCGCGCGGGTCGACGTGTGCGAGCGGCGCCGCCGCCAGCGCGACCGGCACGCCGAGGGCCGCGGCGTAGTACGTCACCGCCCCGTGATCGCCGATGACCGCGTCCGCCGCGAGCAGCGCCTGCCGCCACGCACCCAGCGGATCGACGAGCCCCAGTCCGCCGCGCCGCGCCCCGTCGAGCCACGCCCGCACCTGCCCGGGGCCGTGCCCCTGCCAGATGTTGGGGTGCAGGACGGCCAGCACCCGGTACTCGTCGGCCGGCAACTCGCCGGTCAGCCGCGGCAGCAGAGCCGCCAGCACGTCGCCCGTCCCACCGTCGCCGAACAGCCCCTCGGGGTTCCAGGTGGCGGACACCACGACGAGCCGCTGCCCGGCACGTACCCCCAGAGCCCGCCGGAACCGGTCCCGGTGCCCGCGGGCGGCGAGCATCCGGTCGAAGCAGGGATCCCCGGCCAGCACCGCGGTCCCGGCCGCCTCGGGGCACGACTCCCGCAGGCGCTCCGCCTGCTCGGGGTGCGACAGCACGAAGGCGTCGGCCACGGGCCGCCCGTCCTCGTCGAGCAGCCACTCCGGCGCCAGCCCGAAGACGGGTGCCCGGCGTCCGGCGTCCGGCGACCGGCGACCGGCGACCGGCGACCGGCGACCGGCGACCTGAGCCTCTTAGTATATCCAACACCATGTGACAAAACTGCCAACTTGCCCTGCAATGCTCGCATTTGACCACCCAGGCTTGCGGAGATGGCCAGGTCCACGGGCGTACGCACCGCCTGCTCCCAGGGCAGCACCGGCACCCCCACCTCCGCCAGCAGTTCGCCGACACCCCCCTGGAACGGCGAGGACCCCGTGCAGGTCGCCAGCATCTGCACCCGCAGGTCGTCGTCGAACAGCGGCTTCACGTCCAGCAGCCGGGTAGCGGACGTCACGTTGTGCACGACGAACAGCACCAGCCGGCACCGTCCCCGAGAGGCCCACCGCCGAGCCCCGTCCCCCACCGGAACCCGTACCCAGCCCTCCCGTATGTCCGCCATCCAGCCCCCCAGCCCCACAGTCGGTCCCCGACGTGACAACCCGCCACCCTAAGCGGTGCGGTGCGGCACCGGCAGACGACCGCTAGCCTGCTGGGATGGGCATGGCGGAGTTCGTCCTCACCGCGGTGGGCACCCTGGCCGGTGTCGTCGGCACGTACTTCGCCTACGTCTCCGTACGCGGCCGCTCCGACCGCCGCCGCCCGCCGCCCCCCGCCCGAGTCCCCGCCCGAGTCGCCGCCCGCGACCGGGAGTCGGTCCCCGCAGGCGGCCTCGCCGGCCCCGCGGCGTACGACGTCTACGTGTCCCACGGTCCCGCCGACGCCGCTTGGGCGCGCACCTTCGCCGGCCGGCTGCGCGCGAGCGGGCTGCGCGTGGCCGACGACGAGGTGGTGCGCACCCCCGGCGGCGTGCGGGTGCACGCCGTCGAGCAGGCCATCCGTGACTCCGCCCACGGACTGCTGGTCTTCAGCCCGCAGTCGACGGACGACGGGTGGGTGCTCCAGGAGTACGCCTCCCTGATGGAGCGGTCGATCGAATCCGGCAGGTTGTTCATCCCCGTTCTGGTCGGTGACGTCGTCCTGCCCGAGTTCGCGCGTACGCGGTTCAGCGCGGACTTCCGCGACGTGGACGACGACACCTACGGGCGCAGACTGGAGCAGATGGTCCGGGCGTTACGAAGCGGCTGATCCGCCGTCCGCCCCGGCGCCGCCGGCATGGCCGACATCGTCGGCGTCCACCGCGTCCACCGCGTCCACCGCGTCCACCGCGTCCACCGCGTCCACCGCGTCCACCGCGTCCACCGCGTCCACGACTCCCAGGGATTCCACGCCGTCCTCGATACCCTTCGCGAGCTCGACGCCCTTCGGCAGGGCCGCCTTTCCGGCGTGCCGCTGTGCCCTGTCGACCAGCGCGAGGGCGCGCTGCAGCGGAAGATGGCGCAGCAGCTCGTCCGCGTTTCCGCTCACGAATTCCGGCACGCCCATGTCCTTCAGCTGGCGGAGGAACATCTCCATGGCGATGGTGTCGCGCCCGAGCACCTCGATCTTCCGCTCCAGCACCACCGTCTCCAGCATCCGGTCCTCCCGCTCGCCGCGCCGTTCGCGGTCGCGGATACGTTCCTGGATGACCGAGTTCTCCTCCTCCGCCTCCAGCTCGCGGGTTTTCATCTGCTTGTCGGCGAGCCGCCGCCGGGCCTGGTCGAGTTCGGGGTCGGAGGACTCGAACTCACCCAGCGTCGTCCCCCGCGCCTCGATTCCCCAGGCGGCGAGCGCGTTGCGTACCTGGGAGGAGACATCCGTCCGCGTACTCGCGTACATGCTGAGGAACTCCTCCACCGTGGAGGCCGAGGCGATGGCGTTGAAATACGTCTCGACCATTCCCCCCAGCACCCGTTCCACGAACCGCTGCACCGGCAGGGGGTCGTTCACCAGGCCGCCCAGGCGGGAGGTGTGGGCGCCGCCGAACCGGCTGACCAGCGTGGGAGCGGCCGGCTCCGGGATCTCCAGGGTCTGCGAGATGTCCACCTGCAGCCGGTGCCCCATGACGTTCACCACGATGGGCTGGAGCGCCGCGTCGTAGTTGCTCGGTGAGCGTTCCTTCTTCGTCCACTCGATGATGAGCGTGCGCGTGGGGATGAGCACGACGCGCACGAACCAGGGGTTCAGGGCGTATACGGAACCCTCGCCCAGCGTCTCTTCCTGTACGCCCCGCTGTCCGCCTCTGGCGAGGAACTCCCAGGGCAGCCGGAAGTTGCTGTGGCCGGGGATGATCGGCCCGATGGGCCGCTCGTCCTTCCTGGCCTCGGCCCCGTCCAGGGTGACCACCACTCCGGTCTCGCCGATCTGGATGGCGATTTCCTTCAGGTGATCCGCGGTGAGTCCGTCCTCCCGCGCACTTCCCACGGTGGTGGTGCTGATCACCTCGAAGAGGTCCGGATTGATGTTGTAGTGCGACCCGCCGGTGAGGATGGCCAGTTGCCTGCCCTGCTCGCCGCCGTCGCGGAGGAATGCTTCGCCGTCCTGGAAGTTGTCGCACTCCACATGCCGGCCGAACGGCCGGTCCGGCGGCCGTACTTTTCCGTCCTTCGCGATGACGAGAGCCACGGTCCCCGGCTCCACATAGGTGCGGGGCGCCAACTCGACGTCGAAAAGCTCCGTGTTGATGTAGTACGAGGAATCGCCGGGGAGAATGGCGATCTGCCTGCCGTGTTCGCCGCCGTCGCGGAGGAACGCCTCGCCGTCCTGGAAGCAGTCGCACTCCACCTGCCGGCCCAGCGTCCGCTGCGCGGGCCGCCGGGCGCCCTCGCGTGCCGTCACGAGCCCGACCTTGTCCGCCGGCACGTATGTCCGCGGCACCAGCTTCACCCGGTACAGCAGGGGAGCAAGCCAGTAGGGACGGCCCGGGACCAGCACGCGGGCCTGTACGCCGCGGCTGTCCCGGTGCGGCGTGACGTACTTGAATCGCCTCTCCGGGTCGCCGCGGCCGAAGCGGCGCGTGACGATGCCCACCTTGCCCGCGGGCACCACGTGCAGGCCGAAGTTGATCCGCGGACCTCCGCCGCGCGGGGGCCGGGGCGGCGACGAGGTGTCCGACCGGGCCTTGGGGACGGAGACGGATCGCCGTTCGTGCCGTTCCAGGGCGATCAGGCCGAGGAACAGCAAGACCACGACCAAAAGTCCCACAAGTAATACGGTGATCATACGACTCCGCCCTCCGCTCGCAAACGCAGATGCACGGCAAGCACGGTTTCCGTCCACTGGTCATACCAGTCCGGGTACCGCTCGTTCTGCGGGTTACGAAGCGTGGGAAAGAACCCGGGAGGCCGAGCCGGACCGGTAAAGGCATGGTATTCCGAGACGGCGTCCTCCACCGAACCACGCCAGCCGTACGCCAACGAGAGTGCCAGGAAGTCGCGGTGACGGGCACTTGCGGGACGTGCCCTTTCCCGTTGTGTCCGAAACCCGTACCTGCCGCCCGAGAACTCCGCCCACGCGGCGTCCACCTCGCGCAGCAGCCCGGCGGGCAGCCGGCGCCCGTCGCCGCGCCGCAGCCAACCGCTCTCCAGCCGGTCGACGGCCCGCAGGAGCAGGGCGGTGGTCAGCACGTCCGCGTGCTCCCACTCCTCCTCCGCGAGCAGCGCACCGAGCCGTACCCCGGCCGGTGCGTCGGGCACGAGGCTCGCCGCCGGAGCCGATACGGCAGGCGGAACAGCGGGCGACGCGGGCGCCGCGGGCGATACGGCAGGCGACGCGGTACGCCCCGGCTGACCCGGCTGACCCGGCCGCCTCGCCGCCGGCCCAACCGGCGCGGGGGGCGGCGCGCCCGCGGCCTGGAGGCGGCGTAGCAGATCGAGTTCGACGTGCCCGGGCAGTGCGCCCGTACGGGCATCGAAATGCCAGCTACTCCCCAGCAGAAAGTGCCGGTCGCCCCGGACCAGAATGGGAAAGAAGGGGCGGCTGTGCCGCTGTCCCTCCAGGATTTCCCGGGTGATGTCCTCGGAGCCCTCGGCCTCCGGGGACATCAGGACGATGATCCCCAGCGCATGCCGGATCTGCGTGCGAATCGTCCACAGAACATCGTCGCCCCACGCCAGATGGCTGATGGACCATACGGGAAGACCCGCCCGGGACAGCGCGCTCAGCAGCCGGCGCGCGTAGTCCCGTTCCGGACGCGCGTAGCAGACGACGAAGGAGGGCTCCGCCGGCGGGTCGGGGGAACGGGCGGGCCGGTCACGGAGATCCGTCGCCTCCGACTCGCCGTTGCCGGCGCCATCTTCCCCGAGGATCACCCGGGCCAGCTCGTACACCTTGTCGTGGAAGGCCGCCCCGGTGACGTCCCGGAAATCGACCCATAAGCGGGTGGCCGCGAAAGGCAGCGCACCGATGTCGACGTCACTGTGGAGTACGGGGATGAGCCGCAGGCCGCGCTGCGTCGAGGCGTCCAGCAGCGCCGCGTACTCCTGAAGCACCCAGGGCTTGTGCACGGCCACCGGACTGAGCACCTGAATTCCGTGCGTGGAGCGGCGAATGGCGGCCTCCAGCTGATGGACGATGACATCGCCGGGCAGCAGGCTGCACTCGTCGAAAAAGACCCGCACCCCGTTGCGCCGGAGTCCCGCCGCCAGTTCTCCTGTCCAGGCGCGGTCCTCTGCCGCATAGGAGATGAAGACGTCAGCCACGCCGTTCCCCTTCGCCGAGACGCGCCATCGCTCCGCCTGTCCAGGATACGGGCGGAGCGCTGGGATCAGGGTGCGGTAGTCACCGGCGTGTACGGCCGAACAGGGCCATGGACTCGTCGAGACGGATACAGGCCCAGTCGTACTGCCTGCTGTCGGTGTGCCCGCGGTAGACGGTCTCGATGACCATGATCAGCGTCAGATGGAGGCAGTACAGGCGGCGGCGCACCCGCTGGTTCCCGGTCAGCTCCGGGTGGCCGTATCCGCGCATGAAGGGCACCGGGTGGCCGAAGGCCGCCAGTTGGGTGCCGGCGAAGCCGGATTCGATCAACGGATCGCCGAAGAAGGCGCGTTCGTGGTCGATGATGCAGACGATCTCGCCGTCGCGGACCATGACGTTGCCGCCCCACAGGTCCCACTCGACGAGACGCGGTTCGGTCACCTCGTCGAGGCTGCCGGCGTGTTCGGCCACGACCGCGCGGACGGTGTCGTAGTCCCATCCGATGTCGACGCTTCGGCGTTCGCCGTCGGCGAGGACGTCGTCGACCATGCCGGTGAACACCCGTCGCCAGCTCGGCTCACCGGGACCGGCCAGCGGGCCGAAGCCCGTCCCGCGGACGGCGTTGATCTCCCGGTTGGCCGCGCCGACCTGCTCCATCAGGGAGTCCCGCTCGGCGGCGGGGAGCTGCTTCCCGATGACGGCGAGGTTGTGGGCGTCGACGTACGGCATGAAGAAGTAGTCGGCGTCGCACACGTCGTGGCTCCCGTCGGCGAAGTCGACGGCGGGGACCGGCACGGAGGTGTGCGTACGGAGGAGGTCCAGCATCCGCAGCTCGGTCGACATCGCGCCGCGCTCGTACGTCATCACCTCCACGTGCGGCGGCGGAGCGATCTTCAGCACTACCTCGGCCCCGTCGCGCAGGCGGATGCGGTACGCGACGTTGAACCAGCCGTGCCCCAGCTCGGTGGCCCAGCCGTCCCCGACCGGGATCCGGTCGGCCCCGTAGGCGCGTCCGATCATGGCGCGCAGCGCGGCGGGGGACTGCCGGTTCTTGGTGATGCTCTCCACACCCGGATCTTCTCAGGCGAGGTGGGCGAAGGGGTCGGCGTAGAACCGGTCGAGGACGCAGATGGCGGCCGAGACCACCGCGGCGTTCTCGCCGAGGGTGCTCGGCGCGATGGCGCGCTCCGCGTCGAAGGCGCGGCGGCTCCAGCGCCGGGCCTCCGCGCGGATCTCCGCGACGTGGCCGGGCGTCTGCAGCGGTGTGCCGAAGAGGATCACCTGTTCCGGGGCGAGCAGGTCCATGATGACGGCGACGGCCTCGCCGATGGCCCGGGCCCGGTCGCGCAGCAGGTAGTCGGCGACCGCGTCGCCGGCGTGGGCGAGTTCGACGAGGTCGTGGACGGTGTGCCGGTGGGAGAGCAGCCCTTCGCGGATCGCGCGGTGCACCACGGCGCGGTCTCCGGCGACGGACATCAGGCAGCCGCTCCGGCCGCACTCGCACGGCTGCTCGGCGGGGCGGGAGAGCGGCAGGTGCGCGATCTGCCCGGCGCCCTCGCCCTGGCCGTGGTGCAGCCGGCGGTCGAGGACGATGCCGGCGCCGATGACGTTGCCGACGAAGAGGTGGACGAAGTCGCGCACCTCGCGGTCCACTCCGAACCACATCTCGGCGCGGCAGAGCGCGTGCTGGGTGGACTCGACGACGAGCGTGCCGGGGAAGCGGCCCGCGGCGAGCGCCGGGACGTTCACGTCCGTCCAGCCCAGCACGTCGTGGGCGCGGATGGTGCCGGTGGCGGCGTCCACCCGGCCGCCGGTGGAGAAGCCGGTGCCGATGACGTGTGCTTCGCTCGCCGCGGCCAGTTCGGCGGCGCGCTCGGCGGCCTCGCGGACGACGAGGGCGGGGTCGAGGCCGCTCGCGTGCTCGATCCGTACGGTCTCGCCGGCCGGCCGGCCGCGGAGGTCGACCAGCGCGATCCGGGTGAACTGCAGGCCGACGTGGATGCCGACGGCGTGGAAGCGTCCCGCGGCCAGGTCCAGCGGCACCCGCGGCCGGCCGGCCTCGCGGGACGGCAGCGCCGGCAGCTCCTCCAGCAGCCCGGCCCTGGTCAGCCCGGCGGTGATCCGCGTGGTGGCGCCGGAACTCAGGTTGAGCTGCTCGGCGAGGTCGACGCGCGGGGTGGGCCCGTGTTCGAGCAGCGCCCGCATCAGCGCGGCCACGTTGTGCCGGCGCACGTCCAGCGTGGCGGCGGCGTGCGCGGGCGGGACCGCGCTCCGGTGCCCCATGCCGCCGTCCTCTCTGCGGGTCTGCGGGTCTGCGTGTGGATTTCTGCCTGACGAAAATAAACGCCCGGGACAGGCGGCGTCAATCCGCCCGCGAGCGGGAGGAGTCCGGCCCCGCGGTGCGTCGCGAAGGTATGCGCGAGGGGTGGCCAAGGCAATTAACTTCCGGTAGAAGATAAATCGAAGCCGCTCCACCCGACGCTCACGACGCCCCCAGGAGGCACCCGTGACCCGCCCTGCACCTCCCGCACGAAGATCCATGCCGCGCACCGGAACCGGGCACGCCGACACCGCGGGACCCGGCCCGGCCGCCGCGTCCGGCCCGCGGGCCGCCGGACCCACCCCCGCCGCCGTGCGGCTCCCCGGCGGCTCCGGCGCCGGAAAGATCGTCTACAGCTCGTCAATGGCCCCGCAGCAGACCGTGCCCGGCTTCGAGGCCGGCTTCGAGGCCGGCACCGGCATCCTGCCGGGCTGCCACCGCACCTTCTTACGCGCCTCCTTACCGGCCTGCCAGTGGCAGGACCTGGTCCGCGCCGCCGTCGCCGGCCACCGCGTTCCCGGCGTCTCCCCCCAGCGCCCGGCAGTCGGCAGGACGTCGCCGACGGCGCGCACGACGCCTGGCTGACCGGCCCCACCGACGGCCTGCCCGGCGCGCCGGGCCCCGTCTGACTCCGCCCGCACCACGAGCCGTGCGGCGAGCGGACCCGACGGCATACCGCGCCGTGTACGCGCACGCCGCCTCCCTCGTCAACCGCCACCCGAACGTCGCGCTGGCGCCCATCCGCAACGGCTGGACGCGCCATACGGCGGCGACCCGTCGGCCTGCCGGATCCCCGAGGCCGACCTGATCGGGCCGACGGCTACCACCACGGGTGGACGTACGACACCTCCGACCCACTCAGACCTGCACTCAGACCTGCACTCAGACCTGCGGTCAGACCTGCGATCAGGCATGTCCGGACACCGCCGGCAGGTCTGCCGACCAACCCCCTCGGTCCCGTAACACCCGTAAGAGAGGACGAAAGACGTGAGCAGACTTCCGCGGACCGCGGCCCTCGTCGCGCCGGCCGCCGCCCTCCTGCTGCTGGCGGGCGCGACCCCGCCCGCGGCGGGCGGCGAGAGCGCAGCCGTCCCCGTCCTGGGGCACTGGCGCAACCACCACCCCGGCGACAACACCGAGGAACCCGGCTGGCTCTGGCGCATGCTGAAGGCCGAGGCCGCGTACGGGGACTTCGACGGCCACTGGCGCAACTACCACCCGCCGGGCGACCCGCCCATGAACGGCCAGGAGAAGCTCGCCGCCCTCATGGGCAAGCCGCTGCACATCTCCTGGCGGCCCCGCCCGGAGGGCGAGGGCTGGGCGTACACCGCCTCCGGCGCGTACGACGACACCATCGACCGCGTGATGCGGGACCTCAAGCGGTTCTGCGGCGCGGACTGCTGGCTCTCCATCGACATCGAGCCCGAGAACGACGTCGACGAGAGACCCGGGTCCGGCTTCACCACCGCCGACTTCCGCGAGATGTGGCACCGGGTCGCGGAGTCGCGGGAGCGCGTCGGCGCCGACAACGTCTCGCTGGTGTGGGTGCTGCAGGGCTTCGAGGAGTGGCAGCCGCTCTACGACGACCTGTGGCCCGGCAACGACGAGGTCGACGTCGTCGGCCACGACCCGTACATCCGCAAGGATGAGGCGCCGGAGCGGCTGGCCGAGAAGATGATCAGCCGGACGAGCTGGCTGGTGGAGAACTCCACGCCCGAGCACGACTACGCGGCCAAGCCCTTCCTCATCGCCGAGTACGGCTGCGACATCAACAACATCGGCGACCAGGAGGCGGCACGCGGCACGGAGGAGCACCGGGCGGAGTGCATCGACGGCGTCCGGGCCGCGCTGGGCGAACTCGGCGCGCTGGGGGTGGTCGAGATGGAGTTCTTCGACGCCCGGTCCGACTGGATCAACGACCCGCCGTCCCCGGACGGCACCGCTTACGACCGGCTCAAGCGCACCACCGAGGCCGGCTAGCCAGGGCCGCGCAGGGCCGCGGCGATGGCGCGCAGGCGCCGGGCGTCCAGGACGGCCGGCGCCAGCGCGGCCAGCTCGTGCAGCGTGAGGTGGCCGAGCGTCGCCACCCGGGGGTTGCTCAGCAGCCCCGGGACCGCCGCCGCCACGGCCGCGGCCGTCTCCGGGTCGGCGAGCAGCTCGGCGACCGGGCCGGCCGGCAGCTCCTCGGGCGGGGGCAGCTCCTGCGCCGTACGGCGGGCGAGGTCGCGCTGGCCGCGGACCAGCAGGTGCTCCCGCCCCACCCGGCCCTCCGCCGGCAGGCCCAGGCGCTCGTACTGCTCGGCCGGCGCCGCGTTCGCGCGCATGAGGCGCACCATCTCCCCGGCCATCCGCAGCTCCAGCTCGTCGTCCACCAGCGGACGTTCCTGCCCCGGGTCGGCCGCCAGGTCGAAGAGCAGCGACCCGTGGTGGTGCATGTTCTTCTGCCCGTGGGCCGGAATGCGCAGGACGGGGCAGCCCTTCGTGAACGGCAGCGGCCCGGCGAGTTCCGCGGCGCGCAGCTCGCCGGGGCCGAAGCGGCCCCGCATGTGCGTGGGCATCAGCGTGTACTCATACAGAGGCGCGTTGTCCGGGCGCGCGGCGGCACGCAGGTACACGTGGCGGCCGTCGGTCACGTTGACGTGACCGCCCCACGAGCCGAAGAGCCCGGCCCGGCGCACCGGCCGGTCCGCGGCCACCGTTTCGCGCAGCGGCACCCCCTGCATGTCCGGGGGCCGTTCGACGCCGAAGTACTCCAGAAAGGTGGGTGCCAGGTCGACGGTCTGGACGAGGCTGCGCCGCCGCGCGCCCGACACCCGGGCCCGCGGATCCCAGACGAACAGCGGCAGGTGGATGTTCTCGTCGTACCAGGGCTGGGCGTTCTTGCCCCACCAGCCGTGCTCGCCGAGCAGGAAGCCGTGGTCGGTGGTGACGACGAGCATGGTGTCGTCCCACATGCCGTGGCGGTCCATCGCGTCCAGCACCCGGCCGAGCGAGCGGTCGCACATGCTCAGCAGCGCGGCGTACTCGTAGCGGACGTGGTCGACGGCGGACGGGCGCTCGGTGACCTTCTTGTACTCGGGCCAGTCGTACGACGGTCCGGCGTAGTCGTGCGGGTAGAGGTCCTTGTACTGCTTGTACGTGAAGAACGGCTCGTGCGGGTCGAAGGTCTCGATCTGCAGGAACCAGCCGTCCTGGCGCTGGTTGTCCTCGATGAACGCCAGGCCCGCGTCGAAGGTCCGGGTCTGCGGGTGGTCGGACTCCTCGCGCAGGTGGGAGCGGTTGACCCAGTCCTGCCGCCACAGCCCGCCGCGGACGAGCTTGACCGCCTCCGGCACGTCCGGCTCGGCCACCTGCCCCTTCCAGGGGTCGCCCTCCTGGCCGCGGAAGAACTCCCAGGTGCGGTAGCGGGTGTGGTACGTGCCGCCACCGTCCTCGAAGTAGTGCTGGTGGTCGGTGGCCAGGTGGGTGTGCACGCCGTGCTCGCCGAGCAGCTGCGGCATGGAGTCGTCGAACGGCTCCAGCGGGCCCCAGCTGCGGTGCAGGAAGTTGTAGCGCCCGGTGTGCATCTCGCGGCGGGCCGGTATGCAGGGCATGCTGCCGCCGTAGTGGTGGTCGAAGACAGCGGTGCGCTCGGCGAGCCGGCGGAAGTTCGGGGCGTGCACCCAGTCGTTGCCGTACGGCGGCAGGAAGCGCCGGTTGAGGGTGTCGAAGTAGAGCAGGACCGCCCGTCGGCGGCGTGGCGTGTCAGTCATGTGCCGGGCCTCCCAGGCCGAACTCGGCGATGAACCGGTCCACTTCGGCCAGCGCCGGATCGCCGGAGCCGGAGCCGGAGCCGGACGGTACGGTCCGGGCCGGGCGGCGGCAGTACGGGCCGTCGATCAGCCCGCGCCGCCAGGCGACCGCCTTGCCCATGGCCAGGGACAGCCCCGGGTGCGGCCACCAGTGCTCCAGGTGGGCCGCGAGCCGCCCGTGCAGGGCCAGGGCCTCCTCCCGGCGCCCGCCGTCCCAGGCCCGCTGGACGTCCGCGTAGACCTCGGTGAACCCGCCCCCGGGCTGGACGCCGACGGCGCCGGCGGCCAGCGCCTCGGGCAGGTCGATGCCGGCGTTGCCCGCGATGCCCGGCAGCCCGAGGGCGGCCAGGCGGCGCACGTACTCCCCGGGGCCGCGGCACTCCACCTTGACCGCGGCCAGGTTGCCGTGCGCACGGCGGAGCCCGCCCAGCTCCTCGGGGGTGAGGCGGGTGCCGGTCTCGTGCGGCACGTACTGCACGACGACCGGGAGGGGCGCGACCGCCGCCAGCACGGTGGCCAGGTGGTCGAGCACCGCCTCCGGCGGCGGGGCGCCGGCGTGCGGCGGCAGCACGTTGAGCGCTCCCGCGCCGAGGGCGGCGTAGGCGGTGGCCCGCTCGGCGGCGACCCGGGTGGCGTGGTCGGAGACGGACGCGACGACCAGGGCGCCGGGCGGGGCGGAGGCGATCAGGGCGGCGAGGAGCGCGTGCCGCTCGGCGTCGGTGAGGGACGCGTACTCGGAGGCGAAGCCGGGGTACATGACCGAGCCGACCCCGAGGCTCCAGGTGTGCTCGGCGACGCGGGCGAAGGAGCGGCGGTCGAGGGCGCCGTCGGCGTGGAAGGGGGTGGGCAGGACCGGACTGACGCCCGTGACCACGGGAGTGCGCGGCATCCGGGCTCCCCGCTCAGCGCAGCCGGGCGAGCAGCCCGCAGTCCACCGGCAGGCAGGTGCCGGTGACCGCGGACGCCGCCGGGGAGAGCAGGAAGCAGGTGGCCGCGGCGACCTCCCTGGCGCTCGGAGCGCGGCGCAACGGGAAGCGTGCCTCGGCCGCCGCCATCCGCACCGGGTCGGTCCAGGTGGGTGCGTTGCGCGGAACGGGGACGAGGCCGGGCGCGACGGCGTTGCAGCGGATGCCCTCCGGGCCCCACTCGACGGCCATGGCGCGGGTGAGGCCGAGCAGCCCGGTCTTGGCGGCGGCGTACGGCCCCTGGCCCTCGGCCGCGCCGTGGGCGTGGACGCTGGCGATGTGCACGATGGCGGCCGGTTGCCCGGCTGCGTGGGCGCGCAGGGCGCGGCCCCACTCCCAGCTCGCCGTCAGCAGTACCTGAAGGGTGTGGGCGAAGCCGCCGGGCGTCACCTCGGCGAGCGGCGCCCGCTCCTCGGCGAAGGCGGAGGTGACGAGGGAGGTGACGGGACCGGGCGCGGCGTCGAAGGCCGCGGCCAGGGTGGCCTCGTCGGTGACGTCGCCGACGACGTGGGTGACGGAGGGCTGCCGCTGTACCGCGGGTGCCGTGTCCACGGCGACGACCTTCGCCCCGCGGCGTACCAGCTCCGCCACCACCGCGCCGCCGATACCGCCGCGGGCCCCGGTGACGACGGCGGTGCCGCCGATGTCGTTCACAGGTCCTCCTCTGTCTCGACGCCCGGCTCTGTCTCCGTCTGCGTCTCCGGCTCCGTCTCCGTGTCGGGCAGGAAGTCCAGGCCCTGCGCCAGCCGCACGCCGAGGCCGGGGCCGGCCGGCAGCGGCAGGCGCGCGGCCCGGACGCGCTCCGGCGGGTCGACGACCGCGGGCCTGTCCACGTCCTCGCCGTACATGAACTCCACCAGCGTCACGTCCGGGTGGACGGTGGCGAGGTGGGCGCAGACCGCGGTGCTGACGGGGCCGCAGGGGTTGTGGTACGTGAGGTCCACCCCGGACACCCGCTCGACGAGCCGCCGCAGCGCGGTGGGCCCGGTCGTGTACTTGGGGTCGAGCAGCAGCACCTTCAGGTGTCCCGTGGACAGGGCGGCGTCGATCTGGTCCGGGCGGTGCAGCGTCTCGCCGCCGGCGATCGGCACCTTGGTCCGCGCCGCGAGCCAGGAGACGGCCTCCGGGTCGGAGACGTCGACGGCGTCCTCCAGCCAGGCGATGCCCAGCTCGGCCAGGCGCGGCAGCGCCGCGGCGAGTTCGCCGGGGTCGAGCTTGTGGTGGGTGTCGATCATCAGCTCCCGCTCCTCACCGATCGCCTCCCGGACGGCGGTCGCGATGGCCAGCCCGGTGTCCACGATCGAGGAACCCGGCAGCGGCGGCCCGTCGAACGGCGCCACCTTGATCTTCCCGTGTCCGTCCGCGACCGCCGCCGCGGCCTTGGCGGCGAAGTCGGCGGGCCGCCGGCGCCCGCCGCTGCGGTTGATGTTGGCGTACACCGGCACGTCGTCCAGCGGTGTGCCGCCCAGCCATCGCCACAGCGGCTGGCCCGCCGACCGGGCGGCGAGGTCGCAGAGCGCCATGTCGAGGGCGCCCGTCACGGTGCGTTCGAGGAACCGCTCCCGCGCGCCCGGCAGGACCGCGCACGCGCGCCGCAGCTCCTCGCAGAGCCTGACGTGCCCCTCGCCCGCCACGTCGGTGCCGCGCACCCGGCGGGCGAGCCGCGCGACGGCCTGCGGCACGCGCTCGGGCCAGCCGCTGTCGGAGCACTCGCCGGTGCCCACCGCGCCGTCCTCCGTCTCGACCTCAAGGAACATCCAGGTCGACCTGGGGGTGGCGGGGAAGCGACGGAGGCGGACGTCGGTGATGCGTACGCTCATACGGGTTCTCCAGAGGGTGACGTCGAGCAGGTCAGGGCCCGGGCGGGGTCGTCGTAGAAGCGCTCCAGGGCGGCGGTGGCGGCCGAGACGACACGTACCTGCCGGGACAGTCCGCTGGGCACGATCACCTGCCCGGCGTCGAGCGGGGCCTGCGACCGGCGTGCGGCCTCCACGCGCACCTCCCGGATGTGTACCGGGACCAGCAGCGGGCTGCCGGAGAGGAACACCCGGTCGGGTGCGAAGAGGTCGACGAGCACGGCCACGGCCTCGCCGACGGCCCGGGCCCGCTCGCGCAGCAGGTAGTCGGCCGCGCGGTCGCCGGCCTCGGCCCGGCGGACGAGGTGGCGGAGCACGGGGGCGGCGGCCGGGTCCCCGGCCGGGGTCAGCCGCTCGGCGGCGGCCCGCGCGCCCAGCGCCCGGTCGCCGGCGACGGAGGTCAGGCAGCCGGTACGGCCGCAGTGGCAGGGGGTCCACGAGGGCCGGGAGAGGGGCAGGTGGGCGACGTCGGCGGCACGCGGCACGGGAGCGGCGAAGCCGCCGGCGCCGGGACCGTCGGCGCCGAGGACGAGACCGGCCTCGACGACGGTGCCGACGAAGAGGTGGGCGAAGCAGCCGGTGCCCCGCGCGCCGCCGAAGCGCAACTCGGCCCGGGCCAGCGCGCGGTGGCTGCTCTCGACCGCCAGCGGCGGGGGGAACCGGCCGGCGGCCAGGCGTACGAGGCCGGCCTCCGGCCGGTCGGGCGGGCCGGCGCCGGGCACGCCGGCGGCGGCACCGACAAGGCGGTCAAGGCGGTCGAGGCGGTCGAGGCGGTTGGGGCCCTCGGGGCGGTTGGGGTCGTCGGGGCCGGTGAAGTCGGGGGAGGTGTCGAGGCGGTCGGGCGCGGTGGCGCCGGCGACGCAGATGCCGGTGCCGACGATCCGTACCCCCCGACCCGCGGTGAGCCGGCGGGCCGCCTCGGCCGACGCCGCGATCACCTCCCGCGGCCCGCGCCCCGCGCGGGACACCTGGAGCGGGCGGCCGAGTGGTGTGCCGCGCAGGTCGACGAGCCCGACGGTGGCGCGCAGCGGGCCGACGTGCACCCCCACGGCGGCGAACTCCTCCGCGCGCAGCTGCAGCGGAACGCGCCGCCGCCCCACGTCCGCGGACGGCTGCGCGGGCAGCTCGCGCAGCAGTCCCACGGCGGCCAGCTCCGCGGCGATCCGGGTGACGGTGCCGGGGCTGACCTGGAGTATCTCGGCGAGCTCCGTCCGCGGCGTGGGCCCTCGGGTGGCCAGTGCACGGACGACGGCCGCGATGTTGCGGCGGCGTACGTCGTGAGCTCTCACAGGCCCTCCAGATAAGTTGTTAATGGAAAGTAATGGCGCGTCATGCCGGTGTCAACGCTCCACCGCGCCCGCCCGGGGAGCCTGAAATCGGCACTGCCGGATCTCTTGACGACCCCGGGGAGGCTTATTAACTTCTTGCAGGAATTAACTGGTTGAGCAGCCTCGACCCGTTTGGAGGCGCGCCGCATGGCCGTTGACCTGGTGCTCGACGTGCGGACCCCGATCGCGGAGGGCCCGGTCTGGGACTTCCGCACGGACACCCTGCGCTGGGTGGACGTCCGCCTGGGGCAGGTGCACCGCTTCGATCCGGACGCCGGCGAGGACACCTTCTTCGCCGTGGGCCGGAAGGTCGGCGCGGTCCTGCTACGCGCCGGCGGCGGGCTGGTACTCGCCACCGAGGCGGGCATCGAGACCTGCCAGGACGACGGCGCGGGGCGCGAACTGGTCGCCGCGGTCGCCACGGAGCCGCCCGGCGGCCGGATGAACGACGCACTCTGCGACCCGTACGGCCGGCTGTGGGCCGGTACGTGCGGCGCGGGACCGGGCGGCTCCGCGCTCTACCGGCTGGACGCCGGCGCCGCCCTGACCCCCGTGGTCACCGGCGTCACCACGTCCAACGGCCTCGACCTCAGCCCCGACGGCCGCACCCTCTACTACAACGACAGCCCCACCGGCGGCATCGACGCCTTCGACCACGACCCCGACACCGGCCGGATCTCCCGCAGGCGCCGCTTCGCCGACGTCGACCGCGGTCGCCCCGACGGGCTGACCGTGGCCGCCGACGGCTGTGTCTGGACGGCCCTCTGGGACGGCTGGGCGGTGCGGCGCTACACCCCGGACGGCCGCCTGGACCGCACCGTCGAGGTGCCCGTACGCCGCGTCACCAGCTGTGCGTTCGGCGGCCCCGGCCTCGACACCCTCTTCGTCACCACCGCGAGCGCCCGTCCCGAGGACGAGCGTCCGCAGCCGCACGCGGGCGGCATCTTCGCCCTCCGGCCGGGCACCCCCGGCCGCCCCTCAGGGGAGTGGGCCGGTTGACCGCACGCCCCCACCCGAACCCCACCCAAACCCCACCCGAACCGCAGCCCAGCCCAGCGCCCGTAGACGCGCGCGACGGAGGTTTTCATGCGTAAGCCGATTGTGAGGCCGGCCCCGCCCGGCGCGACCAGGAGGAACGTCCTGCGCTGGGGTGCTGCGGGGGCAGTGCTGCTGGGCACGGGGGCGGCGGGCTGCGACTCCGCCGTCGACCAGGAGGACGGGCAGGAGGGCGGCGATGGCTCCCGCGGCGGGGAACTCGTCGTCGCCGTGGGTCAGGACGTCCTCCCCAAGACGCCCTACAACCAGGGCGCGCCGAACGCCCCCTGGCGCCGCCAGGTGTTCAGCAGCCTCGTCCGGCTGGAGCGCAAGACCCACGACGTGCTTCCCGAGCTGGCCACCGAGTGGACCACCACCGAGGGCGGCAGGGTCACCACGCTCACCCTCCGGGACGGCGTGACGTGGCACTCCGGCCGTCCGTTGGACGCCGAGGACGTCGCGTACAACCTCGAGTTCCTGGCCGGCGACACCCCCGTGCCGCCGTTCGCCTTCAAATGGCTGGCGAGCCGGCTCGACTCGGTCGAGCCGGACGGCAAGCGCTCGGTGCGGCTGGCGTTCACCGAGCCCGTGAACAACGTCTTCGACATGCTGTCCTACATGGTCCTGATCGACCGGGAGTCAGCCGCGGAGCTGCTGGCCGGCGACGAGGTCATCGGCACCGGCCCGTTCACCTACGGCGAGTACCGGCAGGGCACGAGCCTGCGCCTGAAGCGCTACGAGAAGTACTGGGACGCCGGCAAGCCCCGGCTGGACAGCGTCCTGGTGCGGATCATGACGAACCCGGAGGCCCGGCTCGCCGCGCTCCGCTCCGGCCAGGTGCACCTGGCGACCGCCCTCACCGCGCAGCAGCTCAGCCAGCTCAAGGGCGACGACACGTTCGAGGTCACGCCGTACGCGACCTACTCCGCCAGCGTCTACCTGGGCGCCAACGTCGACGTACCGCTGCTGCGCGACCGGCGGGTCCGCCAGGGCCTGCAGTACGCCGTCGACCGCGAGCGCGTCGCCGCGGAGGTCTACGGCGGCGAGGCCATCGCCAACGCCACCCCCTGGAACACCACGAGCCTGGCGTACGACCCGGAGCTGGCCGGCCGGTACGCCCGCGACGTGGACCGGGCCAAGAAGATGCTGGCGGACGCCGGCGCGGACGGTGCCGAGGTGGTGCTGCAGGCGGCCCAGTCGGTGAGCCAGGTCGCCGAGATCGTGGAGTTCAACCTGCGCGAGGCGGGCCTGAAGCCCAAGATTGAGGTGCTCAACGCGACCCAGGTGCAGGAGCGGGTGGAGAACCGCACCTTCGAGGGCCTCTACATCGCCCTGCACGGCTACAACGAGCTGAACCCCGCCGACCTCACCTACGGCGCCGCCCCCTACCGCGTCGACGAGAACATCTTCCACTTCGAGGACCCGCGGTACGGCACGCTCGCCGAGGAGGCGCTCCAGGCGCGCGGCGCGGGCGAGCAGCGCACCGCGTACGACGCGCTCACCACCTTCCTGCTGGACGAGGCGTTCTGCTGCGACCTGGTGCAGTTCCGGAACCAGGCGGTCACCAGCGGCGTCGCCACCTGGGACTACTCCCTCTGGGACGACGTGCTGCTCGACTCCGCCGCCCTGAGCTGAGCGCCATGACGCTGTTCCTCCTGCGCCGGCTCCCCGCGGCCCTGGTCACCGTTCTGCTCACCTCGGTCGTCGTCTTCCTGCTTATCAACCTGCTGCCCGGCAGCCCGGCCGCGACGATCCTCGGCGACCAGGCGACCCCGGCCGACGTGGCCGCGCTGGAGCGGCGGATGGGCCTGGACGACCCGCTGGCCCAGCAGTACGGGGACTGGGTACGCGGCCTGGCCACCGGCGACCTCGGCGACTCCTACATCTCCGGGGTGCCGATCGCCGAGACCTTCTCGCAGACCGCGGGCGCCACCCTGGAGCTGACCACCGCCAGCCTGGTCGTCACCGCCGTCACCGGGCTCGCCTTCGGCGTGGCCGGGGCGACGGCCCGCCGGCGCGGCCCGCAGGCGGCCGTACGCGGGCTGAACGCGGTCATCTTCGGGATGCCCGAGTACGTCGTCGGCATCCTGCTCATCCTGTTCTTCGCCGTGACCGTACGGCTGCTGCCGGCCGGCGGGCGCGAACCGCTGCTGGCCGACCCCGAGATCGGCGTCCAGTACCTCCTCATGCCGGCGATCGCCCTCGGCCTGCACTCGGGGGTCGTCGTCGCCCGCCACCTGGAGACCGAGCTGCGCAAGCAGCTCGACGAGGAGTACCTGCAGACCGCGCGGGCCAAGGGGCTCTCCGCCCGGCGCGCGCTGTGGCGGCACGCGCTGCCCAACGCGCTGCCGCCCGTCGTCACCGTGCTCGGCATGCGCATCGGCCACCTGCTCGGCGGCGCCGTGATCATCGAGGCGGTGTTCGCCTGGCCCGGCCTCGGCCAGGTGCTGGCCAACGCCGTCACCAGCCACGACTACCTCATCGTCCAGGACCTCGTCGTCTACTTCGTCGTCGTCTTCATCGCCGTACAGGTGCTCACCGACCTGGTCCACGCCGCACTGGATCCGCGGGTCCGACTGGAGGGCAGCCCATGACCGCCGCAGAACCGGTCAAGGCCGGGTTCCGGCCCCTGCGCCGGAACCGGCCGCCCGGCGGCCGGCGCTGGACCCGGGCGCTGGCCACCCCGGCCGGGCGGACCGGTGCCGCCGTCGTCGCCGTGCTCGTCGTCGCCGGGCTGCTCGCCCCGCTCCTCGCGCCGCACGACCCCGCGTACCAGCAGAGCGGGGCGGCGCTGCAGGGCCCGTCGGCCGGCCACCTGCTGGGCACCGACGAGCTGGGGCGCGACGTGCTGTCCCGGCTGCTGTACGGGATCAGGCTGGACGTCGTCGTCATCGTGCTCGCGGTGCCGCTCGGCCAGGCGATCGGCATCGTGCTGGGCCTGGTGGCCACCACGCACCAGCTCGCCGACACCCTCGTCCAGCGCGTCCTCGACGTGAAGCTCGCCTTCCCCACGGTGATCCTCGGCGCCGCGCTGGCGACCTTCCTCGGGACCGGCTTCGCCACCGTGCTCACCGTCATCGTGATCAGCGGCATCCCCGTCACCGCCCGACTGACCCGTACCGCCGTACTCACCGAACGGGAGCGGGAGTACGTCACCGGGGCCCGCGCCATCGGCGCCTCCCGGCCCGCGATCCTCTTCCGGCACATCCTGCCCAACTCCCTCGACGCACTGATCGTCAACTTCGTGATGGCCGCCGCCGGTGCCGTGTTCCTGGAGGGCGCGATGGCCATCCTCGGCTTCGGCATCCAGCCGCCCGACGCCTCGCTCGGCAGCATGATCGAGAAGGCGCTGCCGCACCTGTCAGAACAGCAGTGGTACGTGCTCGGCCCCATCGCCGTGCTCACCGGCCTGGTCATCGGGCTCAACCTGCTCGCCGACGCGCTCAACGCCGCCCTGCGCCGCGGCTGAGGAGAGACATGACGGACGTAGACGTCACGAAAGGCGAATCCGCCGTGCAGCCCGGCGGGGCCCGGGCCGGCGATCCGGCCGCGCCGCTGCTGCAAGTGCGCGACCTGCGGGTGGAGTTCCCCACCCGGGACGGCACCGTGCGGGCCGTGCGCGGGGTGGACTTCGACGTGCTGCCCGGCGAGTCGCTGGCCGTGGTCGGCGAGTCCGGCTCCGGCAAGTCGGTGACCGCCAGGTCGCTGCTGCGGCTGATCCGCGAGCCCGGCCGGATCACCTCCGGCTCCGTCCGCTACCGCGGGCGCGACGTGCTCGCCATGCGGCCGCGCGAGCTGCGGGCGTACCGGGGCGGCGAGGTCGCCATGGTGTTCCAGGACCCGCAGTCCTCCCTCAACCCCGTCATGCGGATCGGCGACCAGGTCGCCGAGGCGGTACGCGCGCACGGCGGCACCGCCGGGAGGCACAGCGCCGGGAGGCACAGCGCAGCCTCCGCCCGCGCGCGGGCCGCCGAGCTGCTGGAGCTGGTGGACGTCCCCGACCCGGCCCGGCGGCTCGCCGACTACCCGCACCAGTTCTCCGGCGGCATGCGGCAGCGCGTGATGATCGCCATCGCGCTCGCCGGCGACCCGTCCGTCATCGTCGCCGACGAGCCGACCACCGCGCTCGACGTGACCGTCCAGGCGCAGATCCTCGACGTCTTCGCCCGCCTCAACGCCGAGCTGGGCACCGCCGTCGTCGTCATCACCCACAACCTCGGCCTGGTGGCCCGGCTCTGCGACCGGGCGCTGGTGATGTACGGCGGCAGGATCGTCGAGCAGGCGCCGGTGACCGAGCTGCACGAGCGACCGCGGCACCCGTACGCCTGGAGCCTGCTGAAGTCCGTGCCCCGGCTGGGCGGCGCGTCCGCGAGGGCGTCCGGCGCCCGGGAGCGGCTCTACGCCATCGAGGGCCGCCCGCCCGACCTGCGTGAGCCGGACGCCGGCTGCGCGTTCGCCCCGCGCTGCACGTACGCGGAGGACGGCTGCCGCGCGGCGGTGCCGCCGCTGACCGAGCGCGCCCCCGGCCACCTGGCCGCCTGCCGGGTCACCGCCGAGGGCACGACGCTGCCCGCCCCCGCCCCGCCGCCCCCCGCTGCCGGGGACGGGGGCGGGCACGCCGACGGGCCCCCGCAAGCCGCCCGCGCCGACGACGCCTTCGCGGACGCTGCCTCCACGGACGCTGCTTTCACGGACGACGACGTGCTGGCCCTCACCGGCGTCGCGAAGTCGTACACCGTCGGCCGCCGCGGGCCGCTCTCCCGGCGCGGCACCGAGCTGCGCGCCGTGCGCGGCGTGGACCTGAGGCTGCGCGCCGGCGAGACGCTCGGCCTCGTCGGCGAGTCCGGCTGCGGCAAGTCCACGCTCGCCCGCGTCGTCCTGGGCCTGGAGCGGCCCGACGCCGGGACGGTGACGCTGCGCGGGCGCGACGTCGCGGCGGCGGCCGGCGCTGAACTCAGGCGACTGCGCCGGGAGATCCAGATCGTCTTCCAGGACCCCTACGCCTCCCTCAACCCCCGGCACACCATCGGCCAGGTGATCGCCGAGCCGCTGCGCGTCCACGGCCTGGCCCGCCCGGGCGAACTGCCGGGCCGCGTACGCGAGCTGCTGGAGCTGGTCGGCCTCGACGCCGCCATGGCCGGCCGGCTGCCCCGCGACTTCTCCGGCGGGCAGCGCCAGCGCATCGCCCTGGCGCGGGCCCTCGCGGTCGACCCGGCCGTGCTCGTCCTCGACGAGCCGGTCTCCGCACTCGACGTCTCGCTGCAGGCGCAGGTGGTCAACCTGCTGCAGGAGCTGAGGGAGCGACTGGGCATCGCGTACCTGTTCGTCGCCCACGACATCGCCGTCGTACGGCACATGAGCGACCGGATCGCGGTGATGTACCTCGGCCGGGTGGTGGAGGAGGCCGCCGCCGACGACGTCTGCGCGCGGCCCCTGCACCCGTACACCGCGGCCCTGCTGTCCGCCGTTCCCGAGCCCGACCCGGCGGCCGAGCGCAAGCGCAGCCGCGTCGAGCTGCGCGGCGAGGTGCCGAGCCCGCTCGACCCGCCGGGCGGCTGCCCGTTCCACACCCGCTGCGCCGTCGGGCCGGCGGCCCGCGAGGGCCGCGGGCGGTGCCGTACGGAGCGGCCGGTGCTGCGCGAGGTCGCGCCGGGCCGCTGGTCCGCCTGCCACTTCGCCGAGGAGCAGCTGTGAAGATCACCGAGGTGCGGGCGCTGCCCGTCATGGGGCACCGCCCGCACCTGCTCGTGCTCGTCGGCACCGACGAGGGCGTGACGGGCCTAGGCGAAGCCGGCCTGGTCAGCCGGGCGGAGGCGGTGTACGGGGCGCTGGAGCACCTGCGACCGCTGCTGCTGGGCGAGGACCCGTTCCGTACGGAACACCTGTGGCAGGTCCTCTTCCGCGGCGGCTTCTTCCCCGGCGGCGCGGTGCTGTCCTCCGCCGTCGCGGCGGTGGACATCGCCCTGTGGGACATCAAGGGCAAGGCCCTCGGGGTGCCGGTGCACACCCTGCTCGGCGGTCGCGTCCGCGACACCGTCCCCTGCTACGCCCACGTACGCCCCCGTGGCCGGCCGGAGGACACCGCACGCGCCGCCCGCGCCCTGCGCGACGAGGGCTGGGGCGCGCTGCGGCTCGTGCTGCCCGCCCCGGACGGGCCCTTCGAGCCGCGCACGGCGGTACGGGCCGGGATCGCGGCCTTCGCAGCCGCCCGGGAGGCCGTCGGCGAGGAGACCGAACTCATCCTCGACGTGCACACCCGCCTCGACCCGCCCGAAGCGCTGTGGCTCTGCCGCGAACTGGAGCCGCTGCACCCGCTGTTCGTCGAGGACCCGCTGCGCAGCGAGAACCCCGACGCGTACCGGCGGCTGCGGCAGCGCACGGCCGTCCCGCTGGCCGCCGGGGAACAGCTCGCCTCCAAGTGGGAGTTCCGCACGCTCATCGAGGAGGAGCTGGTCGACTACGCCCGGATCGACCTCTGCATCGCGGGCGGCCTCACCGAGGCCCGCAAGATCGCCGGCTGGTGCGAGACACACCATGTGCGCGTCGCGGTGCACAACCCGCTCGGCCCGGTGGCCGCGGCGGCGGCCCTCCACTTCAACCTGGCCTGCCCCGCCTTCGGCATCCAGGAGCAGCCGCGCCGTCCTGAGACGCTGCTGCCGGACGTGGTCACCGGCCAGCCGCGGTGGCACGACGGCGCACTGCTGCCTTCGGCGGAGCCGGGTCTGGGCCTGACCGTCGACCTGGCGGCGGCGGAGGCCGCCCGCCCGCGGCAGTGGCCGGCGCCGCCGCGGCTCGCGCGTGCGGACGGCTCGTACACCAACTGGTGAACGAACGGACGGTCTGCCGCGGCGGCGCCTTGGGCCGGCCGGCATCGCGGTCAGCAGTCCGCGACGGCCACCGTCTGCGGCGTGAGGAACGCCTCCAGGCCCAGGTGTGAGCCCTCCACGCCGATTCCGCTGTCCTTCAGGCCGGCGAACGGAACTTGCGGCGTGTTCGGGGTTCCGGTGTTGACGCCGACGATGCCGACGTCCAGCGCCCGGGCCACGTCGGCGGCCCGCCGGGGGGCGCCGACCACGTAACCCCCCAGCCCGTGGGGGTTGGCCGCCACGGCTTCGAGGACTTCGGCAAGCGTGTCGTACTCCAGCACGGACACGGCGGGGCCGAAGACCTCCCCGCTCACCAGTGCGCTGTCACGGGCGGGGCGTACGCTCACCGCGGGCGCCGCGAAGTGCCCGGCCCGCGGCGGTGTGTTGCCGCCGCGCCAGACGTCGCCGCGCCACACGTCGCCGCCGGAGGAGTCGACGAGGCCGTCGATCCGGGCGGGGTCGGCGGGCAGCGCCAGGGGCCCGAGGGTCGTGGACTCGTCGGCGGGGTCGCCGAGCACGAGCCCGGCGGAGGCCCGGCAGAACCGGGTGGCGAAGTCGTCGGCCATCGACCGCGGCACCCACACCTGGTTCGCGGCGATGCACGACTGCCCGTTGTTGCGGTACTTCGCGACCATCAAGGTGTCCACGGCCAGGTCGACGTCGGCGTCGTCGAGGACGACGAAGGGAGCGTTGCCGCCAAGCTCGAACACCGCCCGGGTGAACCGCGGGGCGACCGCCGCGGCCAGCAGCCGCCCCACTCGCGTGGAGCCGGTGAACGTCAGGCCGCGTACCCTGCGGTCGCCCAGCCACACGTCGGATATCGCCGCGGGCTCGCCCACCACGGTCGACACGACGCCTCTCGGCACGTGCCGGTCGACGACCTCGGCCAGGTACAGGGCCGAGGCCGGCGCCACCTCGGAGGGCTTGAACAGCACCGGGCACCCCGCCGCGAGGGCGGGCGCGATCTTACGTGCCGGGATCGACACCGGGAAGTTCCACGGGGTGAGCACGGCGACCACGCCCAGGGCCCGTTCCCCCACCTCGTGGCGGAGACCGGGGACATGGCTCCAGACCCGGTCGGCGCGAGCGCTGACCGCGTCGGCGAACCACTCGAAGAAGGCGGCCGACAGGGCGACTTCGGCGCGCGCCTCCGCGATCCGCTTCCCGGTCTCGCGGGTGATCAGGGCGGCGAGTTCCCCGGCGAGCCGGTCCTCGCGAAGATCTGCGGCGACGTGCCGCAGCACCGCCGCCCGGCGTCCCGGCGCCAGGCCCGCCCAGTCCGGCAGGGCTTTGGCGGCGCTGTCCAGGGCCCGGCGGGCCTCCGGCGCACCGCCGTACACCACGGTCGCCCACGGGGCGCCCGATGCGGGATCGATCAGCTCGTGGTGCGCCGGGTGCTCGGGCTCCGCCGTCCCGCGGTCGATGCGGACGCCGCTGAGGGGCGGCCGGGTCGTGTGCGTCATGACAGCTCCAGGGTCTCGTCGTGGCAGGTCACCTGGTCCAGCGCCGCGGTGTCGAACCGTACGCCCAGGCCGGGCAGATCGGGCAGGTCGAGCCGGCCGCGCTCGGGCGTGGGCGGATCGAGGAGAAGCGGATCGCGCAGCGGGTTGTCCCGTACGTCGTACTCGACGCCGCTCACCGCCGCGGACCCCGCGGCCAGTTGCAGCGTCGCCGCGAAGGCCGCGGCGCCGCCGTAGAGGTGGGGCATGACGGCGGTGCCGTGCTCGTCCGCCAGGTCGCACACCGCGAGCGCTTCCGTGATCCCGCCGGCCTTGGCGACGTCGGGTTGCAGGACCGCGATGGCCGGCGAGGCCGCGTACGCCCGGAACCGCGCACGGCCGTAGAGGTTCTCGCCGGTCGCGATCGCCAGTCCGGTACGGCGGTGCAGCTCCTCCAGATCGGCCAGCTCGTCGCCGCGGAGCGGCTCCTCGATCCACTCGACGCCGGCATCGCGAAGCACCGGCGCCATCGCCACCGCCGCGTCGAGGTCCCACCCCTGGTTCGCGTCGGCGTAGAGAAGTACGTCTTCGCCGAGCGTCTCGCGGGCCGCGCGGAGATTGCGCGTATCGGTCTCCCGCCCGAAGCCGAGCTTGACCTTCACCGCGCCGTGCCCGGCACCGCGGCAGCCCGCCGCCTGCGCCGCCACGGACTGCGGCCCGAGGCTGCTCGCGTAGACCGGGACGTGTTCCCGTACCCGATGCGCGGCCACGCGCGCGACTGCGGCGCCGGCCCGCTGCCCCTCCAGGTCCCACAGGGCCACGTCCACCGCACTGATCGCCTGGCGGACGGGGCCGAGCGCACCCCACTGCCGCCCGACGGGGTCGAGCCGCTCGCACAGATCGGCGTGAACCGCCGGCACGTCGTCCACCCGGCGCCCGGCCAGCAGGGGCAGCACGCCCTCCCGCAGGGTGGCGGTGCGCTCGACGGTGGCCCAGGGGGGATAGTTGACCCAGCTCTCGCCGTGGCCCGTTCTCCCGTCCTCGTCGGTGAGCGAGACCAGGACCATCGCGCGGTGACGCAGCGGCGAGAACGACATCGCGATGCCGTCGCGAACCGGCGCGCGCAACACGCGCACCCGGCAGCTTGCGACGCGGGTCACCGGCGCCCCTCCACCTGCTCGGCCAGCACGGACCGCAGCCGGACGATGTGCGCCCGGGCGGCCTGCTCCGCGGCGTGCGGATCGCCCGCCGCCATGGCCGCGAAGATCGCGCGGTGGTCGGCGACCGCCGGCTTGGGTCCGCCGGTGACCTGCGTGGTACGCATCGCCAGCCGCACCTGAGACTGCACGTCGTCGAGCATGCGTAGCACCTCGGGGTTGCCGGCGGCCTCCCGGATGAGCCGGTGGAAGGCCATGTCGGCCTCGGACGCGCCCGTCAGATCCACCGCCGAGACCGCGCTCTCGTGCTCCCCGAGGACGTCCTCCAGCGACCGGATGAGCCGACGCCCGGCGTTCTCGACCGCGAGCCGCGCCGCGAGGCCCTCCAGGACCTCCCGGACCTCGTAGATGGCGATCAGGCTCTCGACGCTGACATCCGCCACCACGGCGCCCCGGCGCGGCTCCTCACGGGCCAGCCTCTCGTGCACCAGACGCACGATCGCCTCACGGACCGGGCTCCGGCTCACGCCGAGCCGGGCGGCCAGGGCCGGGACGCTCAGCCGGGTGCCCGCCGGGAGTTCGCCCGCGAATATCTGGTCGCGCAACTCCTGATGGACACGATCGGCGACGCGGGGGTCGCTCGCGACGGTCATGACTCACCCCGAGCTCTCCGTCGGTGGAAAACGGCTGCCGGGCAATCTTACATGTAATCTGGAAGGGTTACATGTAGAAGTCCCAGCGGAGGGAACGAGATGCCTGCGGGAGAGAAGCACGATCTGCTGAACGACCTGGAGCGCCACCGCGTCCTGACCATCTTCCGCGGCCAGTCGGCCGGGCAGTGCGTGGACCTGGCCCAGGGGCTCTACGAAGCCGGCCTCCGGCTGTTCGAGGTGACGCTGAACAGCCCGCACCCGCTCGCGAGCGTCGCCGCCGTCCGCGACCGGATCGGCGACGACGCGCGGGTCGGCGCCGGCACCGTGCTCACCACCGAGGAGGTGGCCCAGGTCGCCGACGCGGGCGCCCAGTTCGTCGTCTCCCCGGACGTCGACGCCGGGGTCGTCGAACGGACCAAGGAACTCGGCCTGGGATCCGTGCCCGGCGCCCTGTCGCCGACGGAGGTCCTCCGGGCGGTACGCGCCGGCGCCGACGCGGTCAAGGTCTTCCCCATCAGCTCGGTCGGCGCCGGCCACATCCGCCAGCTCCGCGGCCCGCGGCCCGACGTGCCGTACGTGGCCACCGGAGGCGTCGACGAGGAACTGGCCGCGGCGTGCATCGAGGCCGGGTGCGTCGGCGTGGGCGTCGGCGTCCAGCTGTTCGGCGACCCCGCCGACGTCGAATCCGTGGTCCGCGGCGCCGAGCGCTTCGCCACCGCCGCCAACCGCCCGAGCCCACCCCGGACCTGACCCCCACCGCCCTCCCGAAGGAGCCCTCGCACGCCGGCCACCCCCGGCCCGCCCGAAACGCGCGTACGAGCCGGGCGAGCGTACGGGCGTGGCCGTGCGGAGGCGCTGGACGATGACCTGCCATGCGCGGTGTTCCACACGGCCGTTGGGGTGCCGCGCGAGCGCCGCTCGCCGGCGGCCGAACTCGATCGGTTGCTCCGCCCTCGTGCCACGACGATGGCCTGAAGGTCGGGAGACGGAGTCTGGTTACCTCGAATGGAGCCCGTCTTTTCCGATCTCGGTGGAAGGCACGAGAATGGAGTACGGTCACGAGGGATCCGATGGGGGCGGAGAGGAGGAACGCGGTGTCGTATGAGCCGAAGCTCGCCGCGGCCCTTTCCGGCGCCACGCTGCGGCAGCTGTCCCACTGGCGCCGCGCTTCCGGCAAGCAGGGCGCGCTCCTCGTGCCGGAGATCTCCGACTCACGCCCGATCCTGTACTCCTTCCGTGACGTGGTGGCGCTGCGGGCCTGCGTGAAGCTCCGCAAGGAGACATCACTACAGAAGATCCGTAGGGCCGTGGACGCGCTCCGGGAGGATCTGGGTGAGCGGGGGCATCTGTCCGCCTACGCCCTCGTCGCGGGGCCGGAAACGATCTACCTGGCGGAGCCCGAGCAGGCAGTCGATCTGATCAGAGGCGGGAACGTGGTCATCCACCAGTTGGTGGACGTGCTCGCGCCCTTCTACAAGGACGGCCGCCACATTCCGGACCTGCTGAAGCCGCGCGACCATGTAGCCGTCGACTCCGCAGTGCGTGGCGGCGAGCCGGTGATCGAAGGGACACGGATCCCGGCGGCAGAGGTGGCTGCCCTGGTGAGGGACGGTGTCCCCCTGGACCGGGTTGGCGACTTCTACCCAGGAGTCAGTGCTGCGGCTGCACGCGACGCGGTCGATTTCAGCGACTACGTGGACAGCTACGTCGATGGCTCTCGGCAGGTTGCCGCTTGAAGCTGCTGCTCGACGAGAACGTTCCCAGGCCCATGGCAGAGATCGTGCGCATTCTCCTCGCCGCGCACGACGTGGTGCACGTCCACGAGCTGGACGGTTGGGCTGGCACGAAGGACATCGAGCTATACGCGAAGGCCAAGACCGAGAGCTTCCAGGCGATCATCACCAACGACGTCAAGCAACTGAACAGACCTATGGAGGTGGAGGCGATCGCGCGGTCGGGTCTCCACCGCATCCAGTACCGCCAGAACAGCAAGCACGGCGGCCTGGTCGGCCTCGGCACCGCGATAGCCACCGTATGCGCGGCGCTTCCTCACGCCTTGGCCGAGCTGGAGGCGGCGGGACGGCCAGCGACTCGTCTCTCTCACGGCCGTCGATCCCTCCCGACGCAGCCGATTGCAGGTCACGGACCCTGCTGTAGAGCCACCGAAGCACTGGCCAGGTCGCTGAACACGACGTTTACGAGGATACGCCACCGACCCCAACCGGACCTACGCGCAGATGCCGCCAGAGGGGCCCGCCGTGCCGGTTTTCATCGATGCCCAGCACCTCAATCCTGGGGCAGCGGCGCTTCGGTTCCCGCCGTGGCAGCGGTACGGAACGCGGCCATCACCACCGGCCAGGACACCCCAAGGTCCCGCGCGGCCTGCACCACCGTGGCCCCGGCGTCCCGCACTGCCCGCCCGGCCGCCCCCCCCGTAACCGCTCAGTTAGCCGCTTGCCCGCGGGTATCTGCGGCACCTGCTCGGTGAACGAGCGCCGCCCACAGCCGGCCTGATCGCACCACCAGCGCCGCTTGTGCCGCACCAGCTCAAGGCCGCGCTCGCCGTACGGCACATCCCGCGGCCGGGTGATCGCGCTGCCGCGCACCCGGGCCGCGAACGCCCCGCACTCCGGACAGGCCCGTTGAGGGGCGCCCACAGACCGCTACAGCAGGTGGTCGGCCTTGCCTGCCTTGATGTCCTGGATGAGCGTGCGCAGCGCCTCGCGTGTATCCGTGAGGTAGGTATCCTCTCGGCCCGCTACGGCTATGTACGCATTACCGTCAGGATCGGTGCCAATACGGAAGCAGTTGGAACTCTCCGCGCAGAACGGTTCTTCCCAGGAGATGTCGGGCATTTTTGTCTCCCATCAAGGCTTGCCGAGGGCGAGTATGAAGTCTCGGGACTTGTCGGAGTCGAGAGATGCAGCCTCCATCCAATCCAGTTGCGCACGATACTTGTCGAGTTGGGCTGGGGCGTGAGTGAACCCAGGCCCGTGGGCGGAGTCGAGTTGCACCGTGTCGAGCAGGGGCACGACTCCTGTCGCGTAGCTGAGCGCTTGCCCGGCCCCGGGAAACGCCCCGGACGAGAACGGCACGACTCTCACGTCCACGTGGCGCAGCTCGCTCATCTCGCACAGGTGGTTCAACTGGGCCCGCATGACCTTCGTCCCACCGAACTCGATCCGCAGGGCTGCCTCGTGGATGTAGGCGGTGTACGAGATCGGATCGCGCCGGTGCAGCACCTGCTGGCGTTGCAGGCGGAGGGCGACGCGCAGCTCGATCTCGTGGTCCGAGAGAGTCGGAAGCGCGGCGTTGCCCACCGCTCTGACGTACGCGTCCGTCTGGAGCAGCCCTGGCGCGTGCAGGAACACCCCGGCCCGCACCGAGGTGGCATGCCACTCCATCTCGGTGATGTCGAGCAGCCCTGCCGACAGCCGGCCTCGGTAGGTCTCCCACCAGCCCCTCGGCCGAGGGACTGCCATGGCGACGACCGCCTCGACGTACCGCTTGTCGTTGCACCCGTAGTTCGTGGCGAGCGTGCGCACACGCTCGGGAGTGACGGCACGAACGCCGGACTCGATGTTCGAGATCTTCGCTCTGTCCAGACCGAGCAACCGGGCAGCGAACTCGGTGGTTTCGCCGGCGTCGTTCCTCATCCTCCGTAGTTCCGCGCCGAGACGCTTCTGCCGTTCGCTGGGGACGCTCCGTGGTGGCATGGCGTGATTCTCCCGGGTTCGGCGGCAACCGGCCATGTTGCCGACTGCCGCGACGGGCGGGGTAATTTTCTCGATGGAGTGGCAATTGCCACCTCTCGTACCCTACCGTAAGTCACGCGACGCTCACGCAAGGCGCATGAGAAGAGCATCGCGCGAGCCTGCCCGCATCCTCCTGCCCTGGGAGGGGCGTGCCCGCGCCAGGGAGACGAGCCACTGCCTCGCCGCGTCGCCGAGCTGATCCGTGTCACACCGGTCCTGCCCCGACAACTCACCCCGTGCCGCCAACGGCACGGGCTACTCCCAGTGTTCACGCCGCCGAACGGAGTCGTCATGCCCGAAAACGCATCGCTGATCCCCGCAACGCCCGAACCCGCCCCCGCCGCAGCAGCCCCGACCGCCCGCCGCGCTCCCGCAGGTCGTCCCGGTCGTCAGCTGACCGCAGGCGGGGTGCGGTCCAGCCTGCCCGCGTACACCCTCGGCTCGCCGTACGTGCTCCAGTCCGCACCGGCGATCACTCAGTGCCCGCCGCCTCCCCCGGACCTCGGGGAACCCTCCGCCAGCCACTTCGTCTACGGGCTGACGCTTCCCGCTGCCGCCGGTACGCCGCTGATCGCGTACGAGGCCGCGGAGGCCGTCCTCGACGTGCACGGAGTCGAGGACGAACTGACCGAGCCGGCGCTCGGTCTCGTCCACGAACTCGCGGTCCACGCCTGCCGCTTCACCGGGGCGGGGGAGATGGTCCATCTCGTACTCCGCCGCTCCGGCGACGCCCTCCAGGTGGTGGCGTACGACACGCACACCCCGCACCTCAACTCCCGTCTCGCGGGTCAGTGCGCCGAACGCCGCCGGGTGTCTCTCGCCGCAGTTCGTGAACTGACGGAGAGGTGCGGCGGGGAGTGGGGGTTCGCCGCCTCGCATCCGCCCGCCGCGGGCGTGTGCAGCTGGGCGGTGATCACCTGTGGCGGGCAGGGGCCGGTGGCGTCTGCCGCTGCTCGTGAGGCGGTGGCCTGACCGGCTGCGCGGCGGGGGTCGCGCTGTTGGCATGTCGGCCCCGAGGTCACGCACGACCGCATGGCGCCGGGAGGTGCCGGTGCAGGGGCCGTTCCCGGACCGGGGCGGTGCGTCATCTGGTCCGGCGCGACGGAGCGGACGCGCCTCCGGCGCTGCGACCGGCGACGTGGCGTGCGTGCTCGGCGAAGACGGCCTTTCGGGTCTTGCATCCCTTTGTCGGGCATGCCCAGTACCAGTAGTGGTCCTTCTTGCCGGAAAGCGAACGCCGTAGCTCTGTGGGAATCGCGCACGTGCGGCATGCAGGTGGGCGGCTGAAGACTTCGGCGTTCTCGTGTTCCAGCAGGCTTCGGGCGTAGCGCGCGCTGGTGTGACGGGTCATGATCTCGCGGCGGGTCTGGTGCGAGAGCGTGTTCAGACTTCCCAGGAAGACGGTTCGCTCGTCAACGATCATGATCTTCTGATGCATGTCGTGGACGTGGACGACCTGCTGCACCGCTGCCTTGAGCGCCGGCAACAGCATGGCGAAGTCGGCTGCCTTCTGCGGGTTCTTGTGGTTGAGGCGATTCCGGACAAGCGAGTCCCGGTCGCCGACCACGAACACCGTTGTCCGGACGCCTCTGGAGGTCGCATCGCGCAAATAGGGAAGCAAGGTCTGCTGCCGTTTGCCGTACCAGGGCGACCACAGCCAGATGGAATGGCGGGCTTCAGCGATCGCCTGGAGGGCCGCGGGGAAGTACGAATGCTCGTCGTAGACGGCCTCCCACTTGAGATGGCCCTCGAAAGCCTCCCAGATCTCTTGATGCAACTCGCTCGTATCCGGTGGCAGTTCATCGGCTTCGAGACCGAGGTACCGGGCCGCACGCAGGCCCTTGACCATCGGATCGCGGCCTTCGACGGCGAGGTCGTGCAGGGCGGTGAGCACCGTACCGGGCTTGGCCCGCCGCAGTGATCGCCAACTCGTGACGACGTAGACGCGGCGCCGGGCGCGGCTCACCCCGACGTTCAGCAAACGGGCACCGTCTCGGGCGAACGGCTTGTCGCTGTCCAGTTTGCCGCTCATGGCCCATCCGGGCTGGATACCGTCCTCCACCAGGTCCATGATCACGATGTCGAACTCGCGGCCCTGGAAGCTGTGTGCGGTGCCGACGTCGACAGAGGTTGGATGACGGGTGCTGTCCTGGTCGTCGAGGTAGTCCCGGGTGGCGTCCACCTGCGCGCGATACGGCGTGATGACGCCGACGCTCTCCCCCTGTCCGCGGTGGTGTTCGGCGAGCGCGGCGGAGATGACGCTTCCTCCCGTCCACCACCGGCCGCTACCGGACTTCGGCTTGCGGACCAGCCCGAGCCCGTCGTCGTCGGCCAGCTCGTCGGTGGTCACCAGGACGATCTCGGCGTCCCCGCTGTGCACCCGACCAGGAGAGATTCGCAGATGGCCGCCATAGGCGATGCGGTTCACCAACTCCACGATGTGCGGGCCGAAGCGATGCGTGGTCAGGAGCGCGGCGCAGGCAGGGTGCGCCAGGGCGGTGTCCGGTGTCCGGATGCCGACCTGCGCGAAGCAGTCGGTGGTGAGCCAGCGCCGGAGGTGCTCCTGCCCTGGCCCGTCCAGCGGCGGGATGGGGCCGAGCTGGCAGAAGTCACCCAGCAGTACCGCCGTCTCCCTGGCCTTGGACAGGGCCACGACCAGCTCGGGAAGGCGCGCGGCGGCTGCCTCGTCGATGAGCACCACGTCGTAGCTGCCCTCAGCCACGGACTTGTTCAGTCGCAGTCGGGCCAGCGTGGTGGCGACGAGTTTCGCCCCGCGGATCAGTTCCGGCTCGGCTTCGGACTGGAGGCGTGCCAGGCGCTTCAGGAGAGCTTCGTGTCGCTTCTCCAGCTCCTCGCGCTGTTTGACCAGCGGTTCCGCTTCGGTGCGCAGTGCTTTCAGCTGACGGGAAATCCGGGGCAGCTGGTGCCGTTCGGCGGAGGCAACGAGCGTACGTTCTTCTTCCGTCGGGCCGGGCAGCGCCGCCGCGGCCGCGCGCCGGCTCACAGCACGTTCTTCCGCGGCCCGGACCGAACCCAGATGCCGGTCGGCGTCCTCCGCCTGGGTCCGGCGCAGGGCGACTTCCTGGTCCAAGCGCTGTAGCTCCGCGTCGTCGACGGGGTACGCGGTCTGCCGAAGGCCGGCGATTCGGGGCTTCGCGCCGGCTGCGAAGGCATTCCGGTCGCGCTCAAGGTCTTGTATTCGCCGGAGTTCAGCGTTCAATGCCTGTTCGAGTGCGGTGACGCGATCGTCGAGACGCGCGTACTCCTTCTTGTCGCGTCGGCGTATGCGGCCTGAATCGTTCCGCAGCGCGTCCCGTTCGGCCGCGGCAGTGGAGAGGCGGTCTTCCAGGCCGTGCTGGTGGGCGCGAGCCCGCTGTATCACGAGGTCGAGGTCGTCCAGTTCCGTGGCAAGAGCGGCCGCGGCCTGCAGCGCTTCGCGCTGTGGAGCGACCCTCTTCTGGTCTGTCAGCGCTTGATCCAGTGCACGCTCCGCAGCGGCAAGGGCGGCTGTGCCACGGCGGTTCCGCTCCTGCCACTCCGTGATCTGGTCATCGGCCTGCCGGACGGCCGTCTCGTTGGCCAGGCGTTCCAGGGCCTGCTGGTAGGCAGCCTCGTCGAATCCGCTGAGTCGCTTCTCCAACTCCGCGAGACCGCGCAGCACCGGGTGGGCTGTCAGTTCGACCAGATCGGACTCCGCCTCCTCGCGCTCCTGGACGGCATCCTCCAGCTTCGCTCTCACCAGTAGTGACAGCGAGACCCGGGGATCGTTGGCGACGGACGCCAAGTGCGGTGTTCCCACGCGCAGCAGTTCTCCGGGTGGCGGATTCCGGAGGGTGACTGCTCCCTGCAAGGCGTTGTCGACCGCCACGTTGGTGCCCGAGACGAGCAGCACTCGCCTGCCGCGGGTCACGTGGTGGTCGATGACACGGGCCAGCACCGTGGTCTTGCCGGTGCCCGGGGGACCCCAGACAAGTGCGGTACCCGGCCGGGTACAGGCGCGGAACGCGTCCGCCTGCGCGCCTTGGAAGGGGCCCTCGTCGGCGCCGGTCGCGTCGACCGCGTGCAAGTCGTTGTCGATGAACCGGGCGGCCAGACCGGGTTCTCCCAGTGCGCGCAACGCGTCAAGGAGGCTCTGGTCCAGGAACCCGGCGGGGCGCTGCGTCGCGAACAGGCTCAGTCCGCTGCGCGGCGCGTGCGCACCGACCCGTACGCGCAGGCGCTCTGCCTCGGCGACACAGTCGATCACCTGGTACGCGGTGCCGTTGGCGGCTTCGGCGGGAGACGTGGCGAGCCGCAGATCCGTCAGGTTGTCCGGGTCCACGGTTCGATTGGCCGTCGGCAGGGCGTACCACCCCGGCTCAAGGTAGGCGACTGCTCCCAGGGCGGCCTGGCGACCACGTCCCTGCGTTGCCCCAGGCCGTACGAGCCGGGAGACGGCCTCCGTCATTTCGTCGAGCCAGCGCGGCATGAGGCCCCCAGCATGGTAGACACCGGTTGGCTACGATATCGCGATCGTGTGGGCACTCAGTGTGACAACCGTGCTCCGGGTTTGCGCCGCCTCGCTTCCGCGGGGCGGCCGGCGGGGCTGGGGCTCTACGACCTCGTCGCCTGTGTCACGTGACTCGATCGGGTTCCATGGCGGCGGCTGACAGAGGAACGATGTGGACCGATCGGCATATCTCGGGAGAGGCGCGTGCACGCTCAGGCAGACCACGTTCAAGAACCTCGTCCAGGGTGAGAAGCAGTTCCATGTGCCTCTGGCACACTGGCCCGACGCCGCTGGCGTGGCCATCCGGGCCTCCTAGGATCGGTGGACGGGAACGACGTTCGGGGTGGGCACGGGATGAAGCGCACGACGGGGGCACTGCTGGGGCTGGCCATCGGGGATGCCATGGGCTTCCCCACCGAGTTCAACACCCTCGCCCAGATCGAGGCGAAGTTCGGGCCGTGGCGTTCGCTCCCGCTGCCGGTCTCCTCGGGCACGGCCTACGTCACCGACGACACGCAGATGACGCTCGCCCTCGGCGAGGCGCTGCAAACGGCACTGGCCGACGGCCCGCTTACCGCCGAGCGAATGGAACCACCGGTGCGGGCGCACTTCCTGAGCTGGTACCACTCGCCGGAGAACAACCGGGCCCCGGGGGGCACCTGCCTGCGCGCGTGCGAGGCGCTGGAGCAGGGCGGGGCCTGGCAGCGGGCCAGCGAGGTGGGGTCCAAGGGCTGCGGGGCGAACATGCGGGTCGCACCGCTGGGCCTGATCCCGGGGCTGAGCGCCGAACAGCGCTCCGGCGCAGCCCAGTTGCAGTCGGGCCTGACCCACGGGCACCCCACCGCGCTCGCCGCCAGCGACTTGACCGCGCACACCGTCCACCTGCTGGCCCAAGGCACGGTCCCGCGGGAGTTGTTGCCGCTGCTGCGCGCCTACGCGGAGGCGAACCGGGCGGTGTACCGGGCCGACTGGCTGGGTGATCTGGCCGAGCATGCCCAGGATCCGGACCGGATCTCGTTCATCTCCCGTGGCTGGGAGGAGTGCCTGGCCGTCCTGGACCGGGTCGAGGCCGCCTTGCCGGACGCCGATCCGGACGCCGACCCCTGCCTGGCCACCGGCGAGGGCTGGATCGCCGAGGAGGCGTTCGCCACCGCGCTGTTCTGCTTCCTCCAGCACCCCGAGGACCCGGTGGCCGCCGTTCGCCGCGGCGCCTACTCCTGCGGCGACTCCGACTCGATTGCCGCGCTGGCCGGGGCGTTCGCCGGCGCGTGCCACGGGGTGGCGGCCTGGCCCTCGGCGTGGGTAGAGGTCATCGAGTACCGCGAGCGCCTGCTGGCGCTCGGTGTGGCCTGGGATCAGTAGCCAGTCGCCATCGCCGCGGACAACCCCGGCATGCGAAGGCCGTGCTCACCGCCGCGCGTCCCGACGCTTCAGGTCGTGGCAGCCGGGGAGCCGTACCGGCTCGGCATGCAGCCAGGTCGGGGGAGCGCTCACCGCCGGGAAACCTGTCGCGCGCCAGCCTGGCCGGCATGCAGACGATGCCAATTCCCGCGGCCGCCGCGGCCGTCCTCCTCGCCCCCGGCCCGACCTGCGGCGACAACATGCGGAGGCCGAGCCATGATCGAGCCTGAGACCACGACGGGGAACACGACGGAGACCGCGACCCCGAGGCGGCAGCAGGACCCGGAGCCGGAGCAGGCGCCCGAGGACGCCCAGGTGCCGTCCCGCCGACGACGTCGTGGGCTCTGGGCGTCGGTGGCCGTCACCACCGTGGTGGCGGTCGGCGCGGTGGGCGCGGTGTACATGGGGCGGGACGACGGCGGGACGACGGCGGAGCAGCCCTCGAAGCTGCCGACGGCGAAGGTGATCCGCACCGACATGGTCAGCACCACCGAAGCGGACGGCACGCTGAGCTACAGCGGCGAACACACTGTGCTCGCCGAGGGCACTGGGCGGATCACCTGGCTCCCCGGCACCGGCGACGTGATCAGGCGCGGCGGCCGGGTGTACGGGATGGACGGCCACTCAGTACCGCTCTTCTACGGATCGACCCCGTTCTGGCGGGACCTGCAGAAGGGGATGTCCGACGGGTACGACGTCCTGGAGCTGGAGCGCAACCTGAACGCGCTCGGCTACGGCACCTACCTGAGCGTGGATCGCACCTACACCGCGGCGACCGAGACGGCCGTCAAGGACTGGCAGGAGGACCTGGGTGCCACCGAGTCCGGCGTGGTCGAGCCCGGCGACGTGGTGATGCAGCCGGGCGGGCTCCGGGTGACCCAGGTCGACGCGGTGCTGGGAGGCCCGGCGTCCGGCGGCGTGCTGACCGCCAGCGGCACCGAGCGGCGGATCACCGTGGATCTGCCGGTCAGCGACCAGGACATGGCGAAGCGGGGGGCGAAGGTCGAGGTGAAGCTGCCGGGCGGGGAGACCACCACCGGGCGGGTCTCCTCGGTCGGCAAGGTGGCGACAGCCGGGGACACCAACTCCCAGTCGCAGACCGGGGACGGCACCGAGAACGCCACCGTTCCGGTCTACGTCGCGCTGGACGACCAGAGCGGCGCGGGGGACCTGAACGGCGGCCCGGCGACGGTCGGGTTCGCCAGCGTCGAGCACAAGGACGTGCTGGCCGTGCCGATCAACGCGCTGCTGGCGTCGGCGGACGGGAGCTACCACGTCAAGGTGGTGAACGCGGCCGGGAAGGCCCGTTCCGTACCGGTCCGGCTCGGCATCTTCGAAAACGACGACGTCGAGGTGAAGGGCGACCTCACCCCGGGGATGAAGGTGCAGGTGCCTCGCTCATGACCCACGGGATCACCGCCGCCGGTGCGATCTCGGCCGACCAGGCGAACGCCGGGGAGACCACCGCGGTCATCGCGGTAGAAGACGCCACCAAGGAGTACCCCGGCGGGGTGAAGGCACTGCGCCGCGCGTCGCTCGCCGTCCACGCCGGCGAGTTGGTCGCGATCGTCGGACCGTCGGGCTCGGGCAAGTCGACGCTGCTCAACCTGATGGGGACGTTGGACAGGCCGAGCTCCGGCCGGGTCCTCATCCAGGGGTACGACGTCGCCGAGCTGACCGACCGGCGGCTGGCCACGGTGCGGGCCCGCTGGATCGGGTTCGTTTTCCAGCAGTTCTTCCTCACCCCGCACCTGTCCGCTCTCGACAACGTTGCGACCGGGCTGCTCTACCACGGCTTGCCTCCCCGCCGACGGCGCCGGCTGGCGCAGGTCGCCCTGGAGCGCGTCGGCCTCGGCCATCGTCTGCACCACCGTCCGAACCAGCTCTCGGGCGGCGAGAAGCAGCGGGTCGCGATCGCCCGCGCGGTCGTCGGCGATCCGCCGCTCGTGCTCGCGGACGAGCCGACCGGCAATCTCGACACCGCTTCCGGCGCCGGGGTGCTGGAACTGCTCACCGAACTGAACCGGGACGGCACCGCCGTCGTGGTGATCACTCACGACCTGGAGGTCGCGGCCACGCTGCCGCGGCGCCTGGAGATCCGCGACGGCCGGATCCACGCCGATACGGGGGTGGCTGCATGAAAGCCCTGCCAGACACGGGGGTGGCGGTGAAATCCCTGCCAGAGCCGGTATGGCTGCGCGCCGGCGACCTCGCCGCGGTCGGCATCGACGGGCTGCGCGGCCGGCCGTTGCGCGCCGTGCTGTCCGCGCTCGGCATCGCCATCGGCGTCGCCGCCATGATCGCTCTCGTGGGCATCAGCACCGCCAGCCGGGCGGCACTGATGGCCGAGATCGAGGAGCTGGGCACCAACCTGCTGACCGTCGAGCCCGGGACGACGCTGACCGGAAAGGACTCGCGGCTGCCGGCAGGCGCGGAGGGGATGGTCTCCCGCGTACCCGGGGTGACCGCGGTATCCGCGACCGGCCTGGTGGAGGACGCGACCGCCCGCCGCACCGACAAGATCCCGGCGGAGACGACCAGCGGCATCGCGGTGCAAGCAGGCCGGCCCGACCTGCTCAAGACCATGGGCGGCACCCTGCGGTCCGGCGCCTTCCTCAACGAGGCCACCAGCCGGTACCCGGCGGTGGTGCTCGGCGCCGACGCGGCCGAGCGGCTCGGCATCGACCGCGCCGGCGAGCACGTCTACATCGACGGGCAGTGGTTCCTGGTCGTCGGCGTACTCGACGAGGTCGCCCTCGCCCCCGAGATCGACCGCTCGGCCCTGGTCGGCTGGTCGTACGCCGCCCGCCTGGGCTTCGACGGCAACGTCACCACGCTGTACGAGCGGTCCACGGACGCGGCGGTGGAGTCGGTGCGCAGCGTGCTGGGTTACACCGTCAATCCCGAGCATCCGGAGGAGGTGCTGGTCAGCCGCCCCTCGGAGGCGTTGACCGCGCAGGCCGCCGCGGAGCGCACCTTCAACGGGCTGTTCTTCGGCCTCGGCGCCATCGCGCTGCTGGCCGGCGGCGTCGGCATCGCGAACATCATGGTGATCTCGGTACTGGAGCGGCGACAGGAGATCGGGCTGCGCCGGTCGCTGGGTGCGACCCGCGGACAGATCCGGCTGCAGTTCCTCACCGAGTCGGTGACCCTCTCGGTGCTCGGCGGGGCGGCCGGGGTGCTCATCGGCCTCGCCACCTGCCTCGGCTACGGCGGCTACCGCGACTGGCCCGTCGCCCTGCCCGGTCAGGCCATCGCCGGCGGCGCCCTGGCAGCCGTCACCATCGGTGCGCTGGCCGGCGTGTACCCGGCCCGCCGTGCCGCCAACCTGACCCCCACCGAGGCCCTCGCCACCAGCTGACTGGTCCCTTCCCCGGGCCCGTCGCCGGGGGTGTCTCCGCGTCGCCGAGACGACGCGGAGACACCCCCTTCGGTCTGCTCGCGCCGCCATCGGTCCGTGCCGAGCGTCCGGCCGACGACGACGGACGACGGTCACCGGGGGGAAACCTCCTGGCGGCCAGGCTGGTGGGCATGAAGACACACACTTTCGCCGCGGCGGCTCTCGTGGCCGCCGCCTTCTTCGGGGTGACCGCGTGCGGCGGCGGCTCGTCCGACGGGAGCGGGACCTCGTCGGCAGATGAGGGCCCCATGCACCAGAAGTTCCAGAAGTGCATGGAGGAGCACGGCATGGACGTACCTGACCCCGCCCAGGTGAAGGAGGGCGAGTTCGAAGTCCAACCCCCCGGGGAATCCTCCGCCGAGCAGGAGGCCGCCCGGGCGGCCTGCGCGAAGTACGCGCCCAGCGACAACGCCAACGAGGACATCACGGAAGCCGACCAGGACCGTGCGCTGAAGAAGGCCGAGTGCCTGCGCGAGCAGGGGATCGACGCCAAGGACCCCGAGCCGGGAACCCTGGACATCGGCATCGACGACGCCAGAATCTCCCAGGAGAGGCTCGTCGAGGCCTTCGGCCTCTGCAACAAGCAGGTCGGAGGCGAGGAGGGCTGACGGGGGTGGACTGGGCCGGGCCGCCGCCGGGTTCAGGCGGTCAGTGCCCGGGTCCAGGAGCCCGGCGCGGGTCCAGGGGTCCGGTACCGGGCTCAAGGCTCAGCGCCGGGCTCAGGCGGTCAGCGCCGGGGTGCCGACCGGGAGGGCCACCCGGACCGAGAGGCCGCCACCGGGGTTGGCCGTCGCGTGCACGGTGCCGTCGTGGGCGTGCGTGATGGCGGCGACAATGGACAGGCCGAGGCCCGCGCCCTCGGGCGACCCGGTCCGGTCCCTGCGCAGCCGCCGGAACGGCTCGAACAGCTCGTCGACCTGCTCCGGGGGCACGTGCGGGCCGGAGTTGCGGACCACGAGGCCGCCGTCGGGGAGCAGCTCGACCTGGACGTGCCCGCCGGCGACATTGTGCCGGATCGCGTTCTGCACCAGGTTGGCGACCAGGCGGGTGAGCAGCGTCTCGTCGCCGTAGACGGTGACCGGCCGGGCGGCTGCGGTGAGAGTGACGCCGCGGCGCTCGGCGAAGGCGAGCTGTTCGCCGACGACCTGGTCGACCACGAAGGCGAGATCGACCGGGGCCCGGACGGTCAGCTTCTGCTCTCCCTGCGCGAGCACGAGCAGGCCCTCGATGAGCCTCTCGGAGCGCTCGGTGACGCGCAGCAGCTCGCCGCGGATCCTGGCCACGCGCTCGGGTGACGGGTCGGCCAGGCCGACCTCGATCGCCGTCCGCTGGATGGCGAGCGGGGTACGCAGCTCGTGGGAGGCGTTGGCGACGAAGCGGCGCTGGCCGGCCACGGAGCGGTCCAGCCGGTCGAGCATGGCGTCGAAGGTGTCGGCGAGCACCTTGAGTTCGTCCTGCGGTCCGGTCAGCGCAATGCGCTCGTGCAGGTTGGAAAGCGACAGCCGGCGGGCGGTGGCGGTGACGCGGCGCAGCGGGCGCAGCAGCCGCCCGGTGAGCCACCAGCAGACCACGAACGCCAGCAGCACGATCACCGCGCTGGCGGCCACGATGATGACGAGCTGGGTGCCCGCCAGCTCTTTCTGCAACTGCGCCTTCTCCTGCGCGATGAAGGTCGAGCCGGGGCCCGGCACGTCGAGGGGGGCGGCCGGTGGCCGCTTGTACGGCACCGCCGAGCAGGGGAGGTGCGAGGGCCGCAGCGGGCAGGGGAGCCCGGCGACCGAGCCGGACGAGACGAACCCGTCCACCTTGCCGTCGACGACCCACTGCTGGAACCGCTGGGCGACGAACAGCACCACCGCGGTGATGAGCGTGAACACACCGCCGTAGAGCAGCGTCATCCGGGCCCGCACCGAGCCGCCCGGCATCGAGGGGACGTGCCGCACGATCCGTACCAGCCTCACGACCTGCACCTGCTTCCTGCGATGGTCGACACGTACTCGGCCCGGCGCCGGCGGACTCGCCGCGCCCCGGGCCACCGGGTCACAGCCGGTAGCCGCTTCCCGGCAGGGTCACGATGACGGGCGGGTCGCCGAGCTTGGCCCGGAGCTTGCTCATCGTCACCTTGACCGCGGTGGTGAACGGGTCGGTGTGCTCGTCCCAGGCCCGTTCCAGGAGCTCCTCCGTGCTGACGAACGCGCCCTGCGCGCGCATCAGGACCTCTAGCACCGCGTACTCCTTGCGGGACAGCGCCAGGCAGCGGCCGTCGCGGGTGGCCTGCCGGGTGGCCGAGTCCAGGACGATGCCGCCGCGCTCCAGCACCGGCGGCAGGGGCGGCGCGGCGCGGCGGCCCAGTGCGCGCACCCGGGCCACCAACTCGTCGAAGACAAAGGGCTTGGCGAGGTAGTCGTCCGCCCCCAGATTCAGCCCCGCGACCCGCTCGTGCACCGCTCCGGAGGCGGTCAGCATCAGGATGCGCACCTGCCCGCCGGCCCGGGCCAGCTCGCGGCAGACATCGTCGCCGTGCACTCCCGGCAGGTCCCGGTCCAGCACCAGGACGTCGTAGGCATTGACCGAGAGCCGCTCCAGCGCGCCGGCCCCCTCATAGGCGACGTCGACCGCCATCGCCTCCTTCTCCAGCCCTTCGGCCACCAGATCCGCGAGGAAACGCTCATCCTCGGCCACAAGAATCCGCATGCCCTGCATTCCCGCAGATCCCGGATAAGAGGGGGGTTAACGTACGCGAGCCGAGCGGGCGAAGGCGACGAACCTCCGATGAGAGGTATGCGGCGGACCGCAGCGCCGCCAAACTGGCCTGCGAGCATGCGCTAGGCGCATGCGCCAGGCGCATGCGGCCGGGCGATGCGGATGCCGGTCATCACCGCCTCGAACCGCGGGGCATCGCCCGCCTGCCCGGCCACCGAGGACCAGCCACAACGGCCTCTGACCCCACTCGCAGGCCCAGATGCCGCTCGGTGGACGGAGGCGCCCTCACGGTGCGTGCTGCCGCCCCGGCGCTACGCGCCTGCCCACGCGAAGGTGTGCTCGCCGGTCAGGTCTGGGAAGACGACGGCGTCCCCGCGCCGCTCGGCGAGCCCCCCGTCGACGGGCCGGCCGTGGTGCCAGACGGTCCTGCGTCCATGCGATCGCGCGCGGGGCGCCGAGCGTGGGGACGGCGACCGCTCCCGCGGTGTGCGGCGGGGCGTCGGCGGTGAGGGTGAACGAGCGGCTGCCGCGCCGCCGGCGTACGGAGAGGGGGCCACCGGGGACCGGGACGCGGCCCTGGGCCCAGTCGAGGTCGGCTGGCTGGGCGCTGTCTTGGAGGCGGACCAGGCTTCAGCCGGGGTGAGCCGGAAAGTGACCTCGACGGGCTGGAAGATGCCGAGGGAGGTCCCTCGTTGCTCCTTGTCCCTCTTGATGGCGCACAACGACGGCGCGACCAGAGGCTCGACGTACTGATACCGCTTCTTCCAACCAGCGTCCGGCGGCACGGAACCCACGAACTCCAGGGTGGCCAGGTCGGGTCGCAGACGCTCCGGCCGCGAGTCCCGCTTCTGGCCGTGTGGCTCTACATCGACCTCGATGATCGAGTATTTCGAGAACTGGGCGTCCTCGGCGAGCAGCCGAAACGGGACGGGGAATAACCGCACATGCCTGGGCGCCCCCTGATCCAGACGGATGCCGGCCACACAACTGGTCTCCCGGTACTTGTTGGACAGCTCCGGATACGTCTTGACCGTGATCATGATCCGTGCGCGCTGCCGTTCCCCGAATGCCGACGACGCCATGGTGTGCCCCCTCCATCGATCTCCCCGATCTGATTGGAAGAGAGGTATGCACCGCTGGCAAGGGCGCGTGCGAAAGCCGGGGGCGAAGTCAGGCCAAGGGATTCACCGGCACGGAGACCCGGCTGCGGACCGTCTCCAGGACGACCTGCCGGTGGCAGCGGCTCTCGTCCTTCTCGAAGCACAGCACCGCGACCCGCGATGCTTGGGCGTGCTCCGCAAGGCGGTCAAGGTCGGCCTGGGCTTCGTCGGACCGCAGAAGGCTGCGGAAGCGTGCCCGACCCACTTCGACGCGGCCGTCCCAGAAGGGCTCCCGGTTGTCCTTCGGGTTGCCCAGGCCACGCAGGTGTATGTACTCGATGCCAGCCTCGGCCAGGGCCTCCTTGAGGCGCGTCTTGCTGAAGCCCTTCTTGCGGCTGATCGGGGTGAGCCGTACGTCCGCCACGATGCTGACACGGCTGTCGACGAGCGCGGCGACGAACGAGTCGATGTCGCGTCCTTCGTATCCGGCGGACCAGAGACCGGGCGTGACCTGGGCCGCCTGGAAGAGATTGTCGAGGGGGACCGCAAGAGCCTCGGCCACCGCGCCGACGGTGAAGAATCCTGGCTGGGTCGCTCCCTCGCTCTCCAGGCGGCCCAGTGTCCCGACGGAGATGCCCGCTTCCTTGGCCAGCCGTTCACGCCTCCACCCCCGGTCCTCCCGCAACGCCCGTACCCGCCGGGCGAGCGCACGAGCGTGGTCGTGCGGAGGCGTTGGGTGATGACCTGCCATGTGCGGTGTTCCTCACGACCGTTGGGGCGGCCCGCCGCGGTGTTCCTGTCGGCTACGAGCCCTGGATTCGCGAATGTGCAGGTCCGAGGGCGCGTGCGCGCTGCGTTTCCTGCGGCACTGGAGACCGCTCCTCGGAGAAGCCGACCAAGATCTTCTCCCGGTTCTCTCCCAAGCGATCTCCAGGAATCACTCAGGGGCCCGATCCATTGAGTGGATCAAGCCCCTGACCTAGTGCTTTGCTGTCGGGGTGGCGGGATTTGAACCCACGGCCTCTTCGTCCCGAACGAAGCGCGCTGCCAAGCTGCGCCACACCCCGTGACTGCGAGCACTACTGTAGCCCACCCTGGCGGGTCGGGTGAAATTCGTTTCCGGGGGTGGGGGTCAGCGTGAGGAGCGTGGCTTCGGGGGGGCAGGCGAAGCGGAAGGGGGTGTAGCGGTTGGCGCCGCAGCCGGCGGAGACGTGGAGGGCTGCGCGGTGGGGGCCGGTGGTGTGGGAGGAGAGGCCCTTGACGCGGCCGGTGTCCAGGTCGCAGTTGGTCACCAGGGCGCCGTAGAAGGGGATGCAGAGCTGGCCGCCGTGGGTGTGGCCGGCGAGGATCAGGGGGTAGCCGTCGGCCGTGAAGGCGTCGAGGACGCGCAGGTACGGGGCGTGGACCAGGGCGAGGGAGAAGTCCGCGTCCGGGTCGGGGCCGCCGGCGACCGCGGTGTAGCGGTCGTGCTTGATGTGCGGGTCGTCCAGGCCCGTCAGGCCCAGCACCGCGCCGCTGTCCAGCTTGAGCCGGCCGCGGCTGTTGTCCAGGCCCACCCATCCCGCCGCGTCGAAGGCGTCGCGCATGCCCTCCCAGGGGTTGCGGGGCACGTTGCGGCGGAGGCGGTCGCGGCCGTTGAGGCCGTGTATGCCGCGGGCCTTCTCGATCAGGTAGCGGCCGGGGTTTCGGAACGTCGGCGCATAGTAGTCGTTCGAGCCGAAGACGTACGTCCCCGGGAAGTCCATCAGTGGTCCCAGCGCGTCCAGCAGCTCCGGTACCGCGTCGGGGTCCGACAGGTTGTCCCCCGTGTTCACCACCAGGTCCGGCCGCAGCCCCGCCAGCGACTGCAGCCAGCGACGCTTCGCCCGCTGGCCCGAGACCATGTGGATGTCCGAGACCTGCAGGACGCGCAGCGGCTGCATGCCCTGCGGCAGTACGGGGACGGTGACCCGGCGGAGCCGGAAGGCGCGGGGTTCGACGGCGGCCGCGTAGGCGACGCCGCCCGCCGAGAGGGCGGCCAGGCCCAGGGGCACTCCGTTTCGCGCGCGCATCGTCCTATCGTCGCAGAGGGATGGCATACGGGTCGCCCCTGGGCCTCCTCCCGCGCCGTCGAACGGCCGCCGGTGCGGCATGGGAGACTCCGACCATGACCACGCTCAAGTCGAAGCTGCAGGCCGACCTCAGGGTCGCCATCAAGGGCCGTGACGAGCTGCGCGCCGCCACCCTCCGTATGACGCTCACCGCGATCACGAAGGAGGAGGTCGCCGGCAAGGAGGCGCGCGTGCTCTCCGACGACGAGGTGCTGAAGGTGATCACCCGCGAGGCCAAGAAGCGGCGCGAGGCCGCGGACGCCTTCGCGGAGGGCGGCCGTGCGGAGTCCGCCGAGCGGGAGCGTGCCGAGGGCGAGGTGCTCGCGGACTACCTGCCGAAGCAGCTCGGCGACGAGGAGCTGGCCGCGCTGGTCGGCGAGGCCGTCGCCGAGGCGAAGGCGGGCGGGGCCGAGGGGCCGCGGGCCATGGGTGCCGTGATGAAGATCGTGAACCCCAGGGTCGCCGGGCGGGCGGAGGGCGGGCGCGTGGCCGCCGCCGTCAAGCGCGCCCTCGCGGAGGGGTGACGCGTACGGAGGGTGCGGCCCAGCCCGGTCCGGGGTCAGGTTCCCGGTAGCCGGTAGCCGGTAGCCGGCGGTCGGCGGCCTGTAGGTCCGTACGGCCTGCGCGCCCCCCGCCTCAGCCGCCGTCCGGCCAGCCTCCCGGGCCGCTGTTGCCGTTCCCGCCGTCCGACCAGCCGCCGTCCAGGCCACCGTCCGTCGTGCCCCCGTCGAGCGTGCCGCCGTCCGTCGTGCCGCCGTCGAGGGTGCCGCCGTCCAGGGTGCCTCCGCCGCCGTTGCCGTTCCCGCCGCCGTTGCCGCCTCCGATGAGGCCGCCCAGCGGGTTGTCCGGCTTGTCCTCGTCCTCGTCGTCGTCATCCTCGTCCCGGTCCGGGCGGTCCGCCGCCACCGGGACCTTGTACAGCGCCGGCGACGTCTTGCCCGCCAGGGCGCCGTCCATCGCGTCGCGCCAGATCGGGCCGGGGACCGCGCCGCCGAAGACGCGGGCGTGGTACGTGGGGCCGATCTGGATGTTCTCCATGGAGACGTCGTCCGTGGGCCCGCCGACCCACACGGCGCCGGCGAGGTCCGAGGTGTAGCCCACGAACCAGGCGGCCTTCCGCTCGTCCGTCGTACCGGTCTTGCCCGCGTTGTCCCGTCCCGTCAGGCCCGCCTCCTGGCCGGTGCCGTCCTCGACGACGCCCGACAGCAGGGTGTTGATCGTGCCCGCCGTCTTCTCCGACATGACGCGCTTGCACCGCGACTTCGGCACCGGGAGCTTCCTGCCCTGGGCGTCCTTGATCGACTCGATGGCGATCGGGCTGCAGTACTCGCCGCGGTTGGCGAAGGTCGCGTACGCGTTGGCCATCGACAGCGGCGCGATGGTCTGGCCGCCGAGGGTGAGCGAGGGGGACTCCTCCAACTCCCCGCCGTCGCCCCGGTGGACACCCATGCTCTGCGCCAGCTCCTTGACGGGGCAGATGCCGATCTCGGAGATGAGGGCGACGAAGTAGGTGTTGATGGACTTCGCGGTGGCCTCGCGCATGCTGTACGGGCCGACCTCCTCCTCCGTCTCGTTCGCGACGTCGGAGCCCTCGGTGTTGACCCAGTTCTTGCCGTCCTCGCAGGTCTCCACCGGGCTGGGGTACGCCATCTCATTAGGAGACGGGTAGACCTTGGTGTTCGGCACGCCCTTCTCCAGCGCGGCCGCGGCCGTGAACGGCTTGAAGGTGGAGCCGACTTGGAAGCCGTAGTTGGACCCGTTCATGGACTTCTCCACGGACAGGTTGATCATCGTCTCGTTCTTGCCCGACCCGTACGGCCTGGACTGCCCCATCGCGCGGATCTTGCCGGTGCCGGGCTCCACCATGCTCACGGCGGTGGCGACGGAGTCGTCCTGGTAGACGTGGCTCTTGATCGACTCGTCGGCGGACTTCTGCGCCGCCGGGTCGAGTGTGGTGCGGATGGTCAGGCCGCCGCGGTTCCAGCGCTTGAGGCGCTGCTCCCGCGTCTTGCCGAAGCTCTTGTCCTTGAGAAGTACTTCGCGTACGTAGTCACAGAAGAACCCGGCGCCGCTGACGGCGGTGATGCAGCCGCTGCGCGGCTCGCTGACCTTGAGGCCCAGCGACTCGGCCATGGCCTTGTCGGCCTCGGCCCGGGTGACGTAGTCGTTGCTGACCATGCGCCGCAGCACGGTGTTACGGCGCTTCTCGGCCTCTTCCGCGTCGTTGATCGGGTCGTACCGGCTCGGTGACTGCACGATGCCGGCGAGCATCGCGGACTCGGCGAGGGTCAGCTTGTCGGCGGACTTGCTGAAGTAGCGCTCGGCGGCGGCCTCGATGCCGTACGCCTGCTGGCCGAAGAAGGCGATGTTCAGGTAGTTCTCCAGGATCTCGTCCTTGGTCAGTTCCTTCTCGACCTGGATCGCGTACTTCAGCTCCTGGATCTTGCGCCCGAGCGTCTGCCGGGTGGCCTCGGCGACCTTCTCGGCGTCGTTGCCCGCCTCCTCGACGAAGACGTTCTTCACATACTGCTGGGTGAGGGTGGACGCGCCCTCGGAGACCGTGCCGGACTGCGCGTTGCTGTTGAGTGCCCGCAGGATGCCCTGGAGGTCGACGGCCCCGTGGTCGTAGAACCGCTCGTCCTCGATCGCGACGATCGCCTGCCGCATCACCGGCGCGATGTCGTCGAACTCGACGACCGTGCGGTTGCGGGAGTAGACGTCGGCGAGGTGGCCGCCCTCGCGGTCGAGGATGGTGGTCTTCTGGCTGAGCGGCGGGCGCTTGAGGTCCGCGGGGATGTCGTCGAACTCCGAGACCGTGCCCTTGGCCGTCAGGCCCAGCAGACCGGCGGCGGGCAGCGCGAGGCCCGCGAGCACGGTGCCGGCGAGGACGCTGACGCCGAGGAACTTCGCGGCTTGCTGCGTGGCGGTGAGTCCGCCGCCCGGGCGCTTGTAGGCCATGGGGTCACCCTAACTTCTGATTCCCCGGACAGCCGCCCGTCTGTTCGCCTACGCTGCTTTCGGCCATCACCACCGGCCATGGTTCACCTCACCTCCTGGTTCACTCCAGTGGGTGATGAGGCTTGACCGAATTGACGACATGTGACGGTCGAGGTCCGTTTGTAGGCGCGCGCTCCGCCCGCTTTGACCGGATTGTCCTTAGCCGGGAGCGCTCACTCCGGTGGGTGATCTGCTGCGTACGCATAGTCCGTTCGGGCCATTCAACTTTGGGCCTGACGGGGGTGTTGCGTTGCCGCACTCCTTCCGTAACGTCCTCAACTGGCAACGGTGCATATGCCCGTTGCCGCCGTGGGGGAGCCTCAATTCGGGAGAGGACGGCACCAGCATGAGCTGGGTTACCGACTGGAGCGCACAGGCAGCCTGCCGCACTGCCGATCCGGACGAGCTGTTCGTGCAAGGCGCGGCGCAGAACAGAGCAAAGGCGGTCTGCACCGGATGTCCGGTACGCACCGAATGCCTCGCCGACGCCCTCGACAACCGCGTCGAGTTCGGCGTATGGGGCGGCATGACGGAGCGCGAGCGGCGGGCGCTGCTGCGCCGCCGGCCGACGGTCACGTCGTGGCGCAGACTGCTGGAGACGGCGCGCGAGGAGTACGAGCGCGCGGGGACGCCGCTGCACGAGGGCGCCCTGCACGAGGACGCTCTGCGCGCGGCGGAGGAACTGCCGGTCGCCGCAGGCTGACCTCGGGCTCCGGGGCCCTGCCCTGCGCCCTGCTGTGAGCCCGCCCTGAGTTCGTCCTGTGGCCGCTGCTACGGGCCGCGCGCCGGCCGTGCGCCGTACGCCACGGCTCCGCCCCCCTGCGCCACGGCTCCGCTCCTCCCCGCGTGCGCACGGGCCCGCGTGCCCGGCGCCTACGTGCCCGGCGACGCCTGCGACATCAGCCGCTCGGCCACGTCCCGTAGCCCCGCGAGGTCGTGCACATCCCCCGGCAGCGCCGTGACCTGGGCCACGGGGACCTCAGGGTGCAGAGCCGCGAAACGGTCCCGGGTACGGCGCTCGTGCGCGAGGACCTGCATCCGTTCCGCGTGCAGCCGCAGCAGCGCCGCCGCGCTCGTACTCCCGGCGCTCGTACTCCCGGCACCCGTAGTCCCCGCGCTTGCGGCGCGTACGCCCTCCGCCCCCGCGCTCTTCGCGCCGCCGCCCGCGTCCTCCACGCCCCGCTCTTCCAGCGCCTCCGCCGCCGCCAGCGCCCGCTCCGCGCTCAACTGCGCCGCGTCGCTCTCGTGCACCCGGTTGAGCACCAGCCCCGCCAGCGGCATCCGGTCCGCCTCCAGCCGTTCGACGAAATAGGCCGCCTCCCGCAGCGCGTCCCGCTCCGGCGTCGCCACCACCAGGAAGGCCGTACCCGGCGCCTGCAGCAGCCGGTACGTCGCCTCCGCGCGCGTACGGAAGCCGCCGAAGAGCGTGTCCATCGCCGCGACGAACGTCTGCACGTCGCGCAGCAGGGAGGAGCCCAGCAGCTTGCCGAGCGTCCCCGTCATCATCGACATCCCGACGTTGAGGAACTTCATCCCCGCCCGGCCGCCCGCCTTCGCCGGCGCGGTCAGCAGCCGGATGAAGCGCCCGTCGAGGAACGACCCCAGCCGCTTCGGCGCGTCCAGGAAGTCCAGCGCGGAGCGGCTCGGCGGGGTGTCCACGACGATCAGGTCCCAGGAGTCACGGGCCCGCAGCTGGCCCAGCTTCTCCATCGCCATGTACTCCTGCGTGCCGGCGAAGCCGGCCGACAGTGACTGATAGAAGGGGTTCTCCAGGATGGCGCGGGCCCGGTCGGCGTCCGCGTGTGCTTCGACGATCTCGTCGAAGGTGCGCTTCATGTCGAGCATCATCGCGTAGAGCTCGCCGGGTCCCTCGATGCCCTCGACCCGGCGCGGGCTGTTGTCCAGGGCGTCGATGCCCATGGACTGGGCCAGCCGCTTCGCCGGGTCGATGGTGAGCACGACGACGCGGCGCCCGCGCTCCGCGGCCCGTACGCCGAGGGCGGCGGCCGTCGTCGTCTTGCCGACGCCGCCGGCGCCGCAGCAGACGACGATGCGGGTCTGCGGGTCGTCGAGGAGCGCGTCGGCGTCGAGGCGGGGCGCGGTGTCGAGGCTCACAGGGGCCACTGCTTTCCCAACTCGCCGGACAGCCGGTAGAGGCCGGCCAGATCCACTCCCTCGGTGAGCAGCGGCAGCTCGTACTGCGGCAGCTCCAGCCGCGCCAGCGCCGCCCGCTGCGTACGCTCCAGGGCCAGCCGCTGCGTGTGCTCGCGCGCCTGCCGCAGCAGCGGGGCGACCAGCCGCTCCGCCCGCGCGCCCCGGCTCGCGCCGCCCAGCCCGGCGGCGGACAGCGCGGTGGCGAGGGCGGCGGGGTCGGCTTCGGCGCGTTCCAGCACGGCGTCGTCCATGAGGGCCGGGCGCACCATGTTGACCACCGCGGCGCCGACCTGCAGCCCGGCTTCGCGCAGTTCGGCGACGCCGTCGACGGTCTCCTGCACGGGCATGTCTTCAAGGAGGGTGACGAGGTGCACCGCGGTACGGGCCGAGGTCAGCACCCGCATCACGGACCGGGCGTGGTTGTGGATGGGCCCGGCCTTGGCGAGCCCGGCGACCTCGGCGTTGACGCCCAGGAAGCGGGTGATGCGGCCGGTCGGCGGGGCGTCCATGACCACCGCGTCGTACGCGTGCCGCCCGTGCTTGTCCTGACGGCGGGCCGCCTCGCACGCCTTGCCGGTGAGCAGGACGTCGCGCAGGCCGGGGGCGATGGTGGTGACGAAGTCGATGGCGCCGAGGCGGCGGAGGGCGCGGCCGGCGCTGCCCATGCGGTAGAACATCTGCAGGTAGTCCAGGAGGGCCTGTTCGGCGTCGATGGCGAGCGCGTACACGTCGCCGCCGCCCGGCGCCGACGCGATCCGCCGCTCGCCGTACGGCAGCGGCTCGGTCTCGAAGAGCTGGGCGATGCCCTGCCGGCCCTCCACCTCGACGAGCAGCGTGCGCCGGCCGTCGGCGGCCAGGGCCAGCGCCAGGGCGGCGGCGACGGTCGTCTTGCCGGTCCCGCCCTTGCCGGTCACCACGTGCAGCCTTTGGAGCCCGCTCATGTCCGCGAGCCTAATTCCTCGTCGCGCAACTCAGCAGACCGCCTCCGGCCGACGGTCCCAAGCGGGGGACAGTCGGGGCGGGCTACAGTCTGGCCCATGACGAAGTGGGAATACGCGACCGTGCCTCTGCTCGTACACGCCACCAAGCAGATTCTGGACCAGTGGGGCGAGGACGGCTGGGAGCTCGTCCAGGTCGTGCCGGGGCCGAACACCGAGCAGCTGGTTGCCTACCTGAAGCGGGAAAAGAGCTGATGGCGGGGCGGGTCGAGGCCAGGCTCGCGGAGCTGGGGCTGAGCCTGCCCGAGGTCGTGCCGCCGCTGGCGTCGTACGTGCCCGCGGTGCTGAGCGGGCCGTACGTGTACACCGCCGGACAGCTCCCGATGGTCGACGGCGCGCTGCCGGTGACCGGGAAGGTCGGGGCGGAGGTCACGCCGGAGGAGGCCAGGGAACTGGCGGCGCGCTGTGCGCTGAACGGGCTGGCGGCGATCAAGTCGGCCGCCGGGGACCTGGACCGGGTCGTACGGGTGGTGAAGGTCGTCGGCTTCGTCGCCTCGGCGCCGGACTTCACGGCGCAGCCGGGCGTGATCAACGGGGCCAGCGAGCTGCTCGGCGAGGTGCTGGGCGAGGCGGGCGTGCACGCGCGCAGCGCGGTGGGGGTCGCGGTGCTGCCACTGGACGCGCCGGTGGAGATCGAGTTCCAGGCGGAGCTGGGCGCGTAGGCGGGGCGCGCCGATGCCGGAGTTGTCCACATAGCGGGGGTTGTCCACAGGCTGTGGTTGCCCCCTCGAACATGCCGACGGCAGCACGTAGGCTCCCGGTCATGTCCGAAATGAACGCCGCTGACGCCGCGGCCGGCGCTGACGCCGCGAGTGCGGCTGACACCGCGAACGCCGCTGACGCCGCGGCCGGTGTCGGCGACGGCGCGAACGGCGCCGGCGACGGCGGGAACGGCCGGTGGGCGCCGCCCGCCGAGCGCGTTCGCGCGCTCGCCCGCGGCGAGCTGACGCCCGTCACGCCGCGCCGCGCCGCGACGGTGCTGCTGCTTCGCGGCGCGGCGCCCGACGGCCCGTGGGTGTACATGCTGCGGCGGCGTGCGTCCATGGCCTTCGCCGCCGGTGCGTACGCCTACCCGGGCGGCGGCGTCGACCCGCGCGACGAGCGCCCGATGGACCCGGTGGCCTGGGCCGGGCCGTCGCCGGCGGAGTGGGCGGCGCGGCTGGGGGTGGCCGAGCCGGTGGCGCAGGCGGTGGTCTGCGCGGCCGTACGGGAGACGTTCGAGGAGGCCGGGGTGCTGCTGGCCGGGCCCTCGGCGGCGGAGGTGGTCGCGGACATCACGGGGGCGGACTGGGAGGCCGACCGCGCCGCGCTCGTCGCCCGCGAGCTGGGCTTCGCCGACTTTCTGGCGCGTCGCGGGCTGGTCGTACGGTCCGACCTGCTCGGCGCCTGGGCGCGCTGGATAACCCCGGAGTTCGAGGCCCGGCGGTACGACACGTGGTTCTTCGTCGCCGCCCTCCCCGAGGGCCAGCGCACGCGGAACGCCTCGTCGGAAGCCGACCGCGCCGAGTGGGTCAGACCCGCCGACGCGGCCGCGGGGTACGACCGGGGCGAGCTGGCGATGATGCCGCCGACGATCGCGACGCTGCGCCGGGTCCGGGACTACGGGTCGGCGGCCGAGGCGCTGAGCGCCGCCGGGGAGCAGGACCTGGCGGCGGTGCTGGCGAAGGCGAGGATGGAGGGGGACGAGGTGGTGCTGAGCTGGCCGGGGCACGCGGAGTTCACGATGAGGCTGCCGTCGTGAGGGCGGCGGCGCCGGGGGAGGCGGCATGGCCGGTGTGGGGCGGGCGTGGTCGCGGGCAGCGGTGCCCTGGCCGCGGCGGCGGGGGCGGTCGTATGACGGACGCAGTGGCAGAGGTGGTCGTATGACGGGCGCGGCGGCGTGGGAGGCGTATGACGGGCGCGGCGACATGGGAGGCCATATGACGGACGCGGCGACGTGGGTGGCCGTATGAGGGTCGCGGCGAGGTGGGTGGCCGTATGACGGGCGCGGCGGCGCTGCCCGGCCAGCCGCGCGGCGGCGTGCTCGGCGGACCGGCCACTGCCCGCGCGACGTGCGTGCTGGCGCCCAACGCCTCGCCCATGACGCTCGACGGCACGAACACGTGGATCGTCGCCGAGCCGGACTCCCCGCGTGCCGTGGTGATCGACCCGGGCCCTCTGGACGAAGGCCATCTGGCGGCGGTCGTGGACACCGCGGAGCGGGCGGGCCTGCGGGTGGCGCTCACGCTGCTCACCCACGGGCACGCGGACCACGCCGAGGGCGCGGCCCGGTTCGCGGAGCTGACCGGGACGAAGGTGCGGGCGCTGGACCCGGCGCTGCGCCTCGGCGACGAGGGGCTGGCCGCGGGGGACGTGATCACCGTCGGCGGGCTGGAGCTGCGGGTCGTACCCACGCCGGGGCACACGGCGGACTCGCTCTGCTTCCACCTGCCGGCCGACGCCGCCGTGCTCACCGGCGACACGGTCCTCGGCCGCGGCACGACGGTGGTCGCCCACCCGGACGGCCGGCTGGGCGACTATCTGGACTCGCTGCGCCGGCTGCAGTCCCTGGCGGTGGACGACGGCGTCGTGACGGTGCTGCCGGGTCACGGGCCGGTGCTGGAAGACGCGCAAGGCGCGGTGGAGTACTACCTGGCGCACCGCGCGACGCGGCTGGCGCAGGTCGAGACGGCGGTCGAGAACGGGTACCGCACGCCGTCGGACGTGGTGGCGCACGTGTACGCGGACGTGGACCGTACGCTGTGGCCGGCGGCGGAGCTGTCGGTGCGGGCCCAGCTGGAGTACCTGGAGGAGCACGGCCTGATCACCTGACGCGGTGCGTTGCAACCGGGCCGGCACAACCGGGTCCGCATGGCCGGGGGTCCGTACGCGATCCCGCGCCGTCCGCCACGGCCCGGTGTCCGCTCGGGCTCGGCTCCGCGGCTGCGCGGCCGAGTCGGCTCGGTCGCCGGGTCGGCTCCGCCTCCGGGTCGGCTCCGCCTCCGGGTCGGCCGCGCGGCGGGGTCAGCGACTCCTCTTGGCCAGGCGCTCCACGTCCAGGAGGATCACCGCCCGCGCCTCCAGGCGCAGCCAGCCGCGGCTGGCGAAGTCCGCCAGCGCCTTGTTGACCGTCTCCCGGGAGGCGCCGACCAGCTGGGCCAGCTCCTCCTGCGTCAGGTCGTGCACGACGTGGATGCCCTCGTCCGCCTGCACGCCGAAGCGCCGCGAGAGGTCCAGCAGGGCGCGGGCGACGCGGCCCGGGACGTCGGAGAAGACCAGGTCCGACATCTGGTCGTTCGTGCGCCGCAGCCGGCGGGCGACCGCCCGCAGCAGCGCGGAGGCGACCTCGGGGCGGGCGTTCAGCCAGGGCTGGAGGTCGCCGTGGCCGAGGCCCAGCAGCTTCACCTCGGTCAGCGCCGTGGCGGTCGCCGTGCGCGGGCCCGGGTCGAACAGGGACAGCTCGCCGATCAGCTCGCCGGGGCCGAGCACGGCCAGCATGTTCTCGCGTCCGTCGGGGGAGGTGCGGTGGAGCTTGACCTTGCCCTCGGTGACGACGTACAGCCGGTCGCCGGGCTCGCCCTCGTGGAAGAGCGCGTCACCGCGCGACAGCGTCGCCTCGGTCATGGAGGCACGCAGCTCCGCGGCCTGCTCGTCGTCGAGCGCGGCGAAGAGGGGCGCGCGCCGCAGAACGTCGTCCACGAGTTCTCTCCTTGTCGGGGTGCCCGGGCGACCGCGGGGCCGTTGCTCGGTCGGCCCGTCGCTTTCCATGATGCCGGACAGTAAAACAGTGCGATCAGTCACAAGTTTGACGTACCGCAGCGTGAACCGTACGCCAGGGGTCCGATTGGCGGCACTTTTCCGGTGGTCGGCGGAGGGCGCCCGGGGGCTTGCGCGGGGGCGTGCGCACGCGCGTGGAGGCCCGGGCGGGCGCTCAACGAGCCGGTCGGGGCGCCGCCGTGCGCGACGCGCGGGTTGACCCGTACGGCCCTATTCCGCTCTCAGCGAACGCACCTCCCGCAATCCGATAATCCGGACATAACGCCGCCGTGACAGCGCCCTGTGCGCGCCGTGCCAGCGGCCCTCGGCACGCTCCTTCCCGCAGACCAAGAAGGAGACACCCGTATGACTTACGCATTCCGGGCCGAGGGCCTGGTCAAACGGTTCGGCGCGACGACCGCGCTGGCCGGCGTCGACCTCGCGGCCCGCCAGGGCACCGTCCTCGGCGTCCTCGGCCCCAACGGCGCCGGCAAGACCACGGCCGTACGCATCCTCGCCACCCTCCTCCGCCCCGACGAGGGCGTCGCGACCGTCGGTGGCCTCGACGTCGTGCGCGACGCCGGCGAGGTGCGCCGGCTGATCGGGCTCACCGGCCAGTACGCGTCGGTGGACGAGGACCTGACCGGCGCCGAAAACCTCCTGCTCATCGGCCGGCTCCTCGACATGCGCACCGCCGACGCCCGGGCGCGCGCCCGCGAACTGCTCGCGCACTTCGAGCTGGCCGAGGCCGCCGGCCGCCCCGTGAAGACGTACTCGGGCGGCATGCGCCGCCGTCTCGACCTCGCGGCGTCCCTCGTCGGCCGGCCCGACGTCATCTACCTCGACGAGCCGACGACGGGCCTGGACCCGGTGCGCCGCGAGGACGTCTGGGGCATCATCCGCTCACTCGTCGGGGACGGCGTGACCGTGCTGCTCACCACCCAGTACCTGGAGGAGGCCGACGCGCTGGCCGACGAGATCTCCGTCATCGACCACGGCCGGGTCATCGCCCACGGCACCCCGGGCGAGCTGAAGCAGCGCGTCGGCGGTCGCCACCTCGACCTGCGCCCGCTGGATCCGGCACGGCTGCTGGAGTCGGCGGAGATCCTCGCGGCGGTGGCCGGCACGTACCCGGAGTCACCGACGCGCGGCACGCTTACCGTCCCCGTCGAGGGCGACGAGATGCTCACCGCGGCCGTACGCCGCCTCGACGAGGCCGGCATCGCGGTGGCCGAACTGTCGCTGCGGCTGCCCGACCTGGACGACGTGTTCTTCACCCTCACCGGCCACGGCACGGCCGCCCCGTCCGGGGCCGTCACCGAAGCGGCCGAAGCGGCCGAAGTGACCGAAGCGGCAAACCCTGCAGAGCCTGCCGACCCCGCCGGCCCGTCCGACCCGAGCGGCACGACCAAGACCGAGGAGCCCGTCCGATGACCACGCTCACCGCCCCCGAGCGGACCGCCGTGCCGTCCCGCAGGGAGAGCGCCGCGCGCCCCTTGCCCCTCGTACGGCACAGCATCGCGCTCGCCGGCCGCAGCCTGATCAAGACCGCGCGCACGCCCGAGCAACTGATCGACGTGACGCTGCAGCCGATCCTCTTCGTCATCATGTTCCTGTACCTGCTGGGCGGCGCGGTCGCCGGCTCGACGCAGGAGTACCTGCAGACCCTGCTGCCGGCGCTCATGGTGATGAGCACGGTCTTCGCCTCCGTCCAGACCGGCATCAACCTCAACGACGACATCAAGAAAGGTATCTTCGACCGCTTCCGGAGCATGCCCATCGCCCGCTCCGCGCCGCTGATCGGCTCGGTGCTCGGGGACCTGATCCGGTTCGTCATCCTGATAGTGGTGCAACTGGGCTTCGGCTATGCGGTGGGCTTCCGGATCGAGACGGATCCGCTGTCGGCGCTGGCGGCCTGCCTGCTGGTGATGTTCTTCGCGTTCTGCCTGACGTGGGTGTTCGTGCTGATCGGGATGCTGGCGCGGGAGCCGGGGGCGGTACAGGGCATCGGCTTCATGGCGATGTTCCCGCTGACCTTCGGGACCAACGTACTGGTGCCCACCGACACCCTGCCCGGCTGGCTGCAGGCGTGGGTCGACGTCAACCCGGTGACCGCGGTGATGGAGACCGCGCGCGGGCTGATGGTCGGGGGCGCGGTTGCGGGGCCGGTGCTGGAGACGGTGCTGTGGAGCGCGGGGGTGTTCGCGGTGTTCTTCCCGCTGGCGGTACGGGCGTACCGGCGGCGCGCCTAGGGGGTGCCGGGGGCGGGGCGGTCGGCGGTGTCTTCGGCGGTATCGGCGGTGTCCGTGCTCCCGGCGGTGTCCGTGTTCCCGGCGGTGTCCGCGTGCCCGGTCACGTATCCGCGCAGCAGCTCGATCGCGTCGCCCTGCTTGAGCGCGGCGCCGCGGGCCCGGGCCGGCTCGAAGCCCGTGCCGAGTTCGCGGCGCAGCCGGGCGGTCAGCTCCGTGGCGTCCGGCAGCGCGACATCGCCGACTCCGCGGACGGCGTCGGCCGCGCCGAGCAGCTCGGCGGCCCGGACGGCCGACGGCGCCGCCCACGGTTCCGCCGCCCTTCCTGCCACCTCCTGCTCCGCCGCTCCCGCTCCCGCCTCCGCCGCCAGCGTCGCCACGCCGACCCCGACGATCGCCACCACCGGCATGTCCTTCACCCTGACCCCGATATCGAGCGCCGTCGCCAGTTCCGTACGGGCACCGGCCAAGTCCCCCCGTACGCACGCCAGCAGCCCCCGCCCCGTCCGTACGATCGCCTCGATCTGCGGCACCGCCAACGTGCCCCGCCGCAGCGTCCCCAGCGCCGCCTCGTACCACCGCGCCGCCTCGTCCCACTCCCCCGCTCGGCGCGCGAGATCGCCCAGGACATCGCGGCAGAGCGCCGCGACGTGCGAGCGCCCGTCGCGCGCCGCCGTACGCAACACGCGGTGCAACTCCGCGCGCGCGGTCTCCGTGCGCCCCTGCGCTGCGTCGAGCATGGCGAGGCGGACGCGCAACTGCCCCACGTCGTCCTCGGCGTGCACCTCCCGCATCAGCCGCAGCGCCTCCTCGTACCCCGACCGCGCCCGTTCGGCGTCCCCCAGCAGCGCCCGGTACTCGCTGAGCTGGTGCAGCGCCATCGCCAGCCCCCACCGGTCGCCGACCTCGCGGAACCCGTCCGCCGCCGCCACCAGGTCGGCCGCCAGCCCCGGCGCGTACCCCCGGTTCTCCCGGAACGCGGCCCGGATCATCCGCAGCAGCGCCCGCGCCCACGGGTCCGGGTGCCCCAGCCGCGCGTCGATCGCGGCGAGCCCGCGCTCGTCGTCGTCCGTGAACATCGCGATGCCCGGTTCCAGCACCGCCAGCATCGGATGCCCGCCCTCCGGGTCGACGCGCGCCGCCAGCGCCGTCAGCTCCTCGACGCTCTCCGCGCTGGGCCGGGTCTGGCCGGCGGTGACGGAGTTGATCAGGTAGAAGCCGAGGGCGACGGCGTGCGGTTCGAGGGGAGGGTCGCCGGGGACGTCGAGCGCGAGGCGCAGCCAGTCGGCGGCTTCGGTGTGGTTGCCGAGGATCATCCAGTAGACGCCGAGGGCGGCGACCAGGCGGACGGCGGTCTCGGCGTCCTCGACGTCGACGGCGTGGCGCATGGCCGCGAGGAGGTTGTCGTGCTCGGCGTCGAGCAGGGCGATCCAGCCGAGCTGTTCGTGGCCGCGGACCTGCGGGTCGGCGCTCTCGGCGAGCCGGAGGAAGTACGCGGCGTGGGCGGTCCGTACGCGGTCGAGGTCGCCGGCCTCGGCGAGGCGGTCGCGGCCGAACTCGCGGATGGTCTCCAGCATGCGGTAGCGCGGCCCGGCGCCCGGCTGGGCTTGCGCGCCCTGCGCGCCCTGCGCGCCTTGCTGTGCTTCGGCGATCTGCAGCAGGGACTTGTCGGCGAGCGCGGCGAGCAGGTCGAGCGCGGTGACGACGTCCATGCCGCACACGCCCGCGACGGACTCGGGCGTCGCGCCGCCGGGGAACACCGACAGCCACTCCGCGAGCCGCCGCTCCTCGTCGTCGAGCAGCTCCCAGCTCCAGGCGACGACGGCCTGGAGCGTACGGTGCCGGGGCAGCGCGGTCCGGCTGCCGGTGGTCAGCAGCCGGAACCGGTTGTCCAGGCGGGCGGCGACCTGCTCGACGGGCAGCGAACGCAGCCGGGCGGCGGCCAGCTCGATGGCCAGCGGCAGGCCGTCGAGGCGGCGGCAGATCTCGGCGACGGTGGCGGCGTTGCCGGGGCCGACGGCGAAGTCGGGGCGGGCGGCGTGGGCGCGGTCGGCGAAGAGGCGCACGGCGGGGGCGGTCGCGGAGTCCGCGGCGCCCGGAGAGTCCGCGCCACCCGGGGAATCCGCGGCGGCCGGCGCCGGCAGGCCCAGGGGCGGCACGGGACACAGGGCCTCGCCGTCGATGCCCAGCGGCTCGCGGCTGGTGGCGAGGACGCGCAGGTCCGGGCAGCGGCGCAGGAGGTGGTCGGCGAGGTGGGCGGCGGCGGAGACGACGTGCTCGCAGTTGTCGAGTACGAGGGTGGTGGGCGCGGCGGCGAAGGCGTCGGTGAGCCGGGTCAGCACGTCGCGCGGGGGGAGGTGGCGGTTGTCGAGTACGGCGGTCTCGCGCTGGCCCAGGGCGCCGAGCACGGCGAACGGAACGTCGTCGCCGCCGGTCACCGGCGCGAGTTCGACGAGCCACACGCCGCCGGGGGAGGCGTCGAGCAGCCCGGCGGCGGCGGTCGTGGCCAGCCTCGTCTTGCCGGCGCCGCCGGGGCCGGTGAGGGTGACGAGCCGCGAGCCGCCGAGCAGCGCGCGCACCCGGCGCACCTCGTCGTCGCGCCCGACGAAGCTGGTGAGGGCGGCGCGCAGGTTGGTACGGGCCGGGGGCGCGGGTTCGTCGGGGGCGAGCGGCCCGGCGTCCGCGCCCGGGGCGGTCCGGGTGTCGCCGGGGCCCGGCCGCGTACGGTACGAACCGCTCGCGTCGCCGGCGCCGCCCGGTCGCGTACCGTACGGCCCGCTCGAACCGCTCGCCGCACCTGAACCGCCCGAAACGCGCGTGCCGTCGCACCCCGCCACGTCGCCCCGCAGCACCGCCACGTGCAGCTCCCGCAGCCGCTCCGACGGATCCACGCCCAGCTCCTCCGCCAGCAGCGCGCGGAACTCCTCGTACGCCGCCAGCGCCTCCGACTGCCGTCCCGCCGCGCACAGCGCGCGGATGAGCAGCGCGCGCGGGCGCTCGCGCAGCGGGTACGCCGCCGTGAGCGCCTCCAGCTCGGGGACCGCGGCGCTCGACCGTCCGGTGGCGTGCCCGCCGGGCGCCCGGGCGCCGCCGACGGGCCCGCCCTCGGCGAGTTCGGCCTCGACGCGGTCCTCGGTGGCCTCCAGCCGCAGCTCCTCCAGCCGATGCGCGGGCGCCGTCGCGAACGGCGCGTCCGCCACGTCCGCGAGCGCCGGCCCCCGCCACAGCGCCAGCGCCTCGTCCAGCCGCCGCCGCGCGCCCGCGGGGTCGCCCGCCGCCAGCGCCTCGCGCCCGGCGTGCGCCAGCCGCTCGAAGCGCACGGCGTCCACCGCCTCCGGCGGCAGCGCGAGCCGGTAGCCGGCGGGCCCGTACGCGATGGCGTCGGCCCGGCCGAGGGCCCGGCGGAGCCGGGAGACGAGGGACTGCAGCGCGTTGCCGGGGTCGGCGGGGGCGGCGTCGCCCCAGAGGTCGTCGGCGAGCAGCACCGTGCCGACGTACCGGCCGGGGTCGAGCGCGAGCCGTACGAGCAGGGCGCGCAGCCGGCCGCCGGCGATCTTCACCGGCACCCCGCCGACCGCCACCTCAAGCGGACCCAGCACTCCGATGCGCACGTAGGCCAGCCTCTCACGCACCCCGTGAGCGGCCGATCTCCTTTTACCCGCAGCTGAACCGCGGCGCCTGCCGGGCCCCGGAACCCGGCCCCGGAACCCCGGACACCGGCGCCGTCCCCGGTGAGCCCCGCCGACCACGGGCGTCCACCGGGCGAGCAGGGTCGATTCCGATCGGACTCGATCAGACCCGATCCGCGGCGATCAGCAGGTACTGGAAACTCCCGCTGCGGTACGCCGTGAGGAACACGTCCTCGATCCCCGTCGCCACCGAGGACTTGGCCCGCAGCTCCCAGTACGGGATCGTCGCCTCGGTCAGGTCGACGACCTCCGCGGGCACCAGCCGGTGCGCCGCCAGCTCCTTGAAGTACGTCGACCGCGGGTGGACGTTGCAGATGTAGTGCGCGTTGATCTGGCTGACCGCGCGGGACGGCAGACCGTACGCGTCGTTGTAGCAGCCGGTGATGGTCACGTACCGGCCGCCGCGGGCGAGCAGCCGGGAGTGCTCCTCGAAGAGCTGCGCCAGCTCCACGTACATGGTGCTCTCGTTGTTCCAGATCCCGCGGAACGCGCCCTTCTCGAAGCCCGTGTCGAGCATGTTCTTCAGGTAGAACCGCACCGCGCTCCCCAGGCCGCGGCGCTGCACCTGGTCGTTGGCGAAGGCGACCTGGGACTGCGAGATCGAGATGCCGTCGACGCGGCAGCCGAATCGTTCGTGCGCCATGAAACTCGTGCCGCCGCGGCCGGAGCCGGCGTCCAGCAGCCGGGCGGCGGGGTCGGGCTCGCCGAGGTGGTCCAGCAGGAGCGTGGCCTGCGCGGTCTCCAGGCGGTGCAACTCCGCGATCATCCGCGCTTCCCGGGTCTCCTCCGGACCCTCCAGCACGGACTGGTCGACCTCGCCGATGCCGTAGTGGTGGTGGTACGTCCCGCTGACGTCGCCGAGCCGGAGGTTGACCGGGTCCTTCTCCCGGTTCCAGTAGTCGGCGATGGAGTGCTGGTAAGGGCTGGTGAGGACGTTCGTGTCGGCGGCTGCCGCCATGGGCGTTCTCCTTCTGAGGGCGTGCTGCAGCGTGCTGCGGCTGAGGCTGCTGAGGCGTGGTCGAGCGCGTGCCGGGATCCGGGGCGCGTAGGACGTGGGTGACGGTGGGAATGAGCGGGACGGGTCGGGAGGGGCCGGGTGCCGCGGACGGGCCCGGCCCCGTCAGGCGGGCTGATAGCGCGCGCTGGTGGCGTGCCACTCCCCGCAGCCGCCCATCCACGCCCACACCCCGGCCAGGAAGCGGCCGAGCTGCGGGGAGCCGGCCGCCGTCAGAGCCGCGGCCTCCGTCTCGTAGGTGTGCATCAGCTCGTCGTGGATCAGGGCCGTTCGGTCCACCGCCTCCTGGAGGGTGCAGCCTTCCTCGGCGACGATCAGGTTGGGCAGGTTGGTGTCCGTGGGGTCTTCCTTTCCCATCGAGTACAGATCGTTGAGGAGCACACTGGCGGTGCCGGCGTAGAGGTATGTGCGGCGGACCCGGGCGTCGGCGAACTCGTCGGGCGGCAGCTCGTACCCGCTGACGGGATCCACCAGAACCATGCAGGGGAAGAACGCGTTCTCGTAGCGGTGCAGCAGGTACTCCCAGACCGCGGGTGTGCGCTCCGAGGCACGCCACTCGGCCTCCTGGCCGTACGCGACGAACATGACGGCCAACTCGTGCCGCAGCCGGGCGACCTGGGTGGGGCCCGCGTACCGCGAGAGGTGGGCGAGGGCGGAGCGGAAGGCGCGCAGCACCGGCTCGCGCTGGACGGTCTCCTCGAACCGCGGCATGTAGCGCGCGGGGAGGCGCACGGGGTCGACGACGGCGTGCGCCAGCGCCAGCCGCGGGCCGAGCAGGGCGGGGTCCGCGTCGTCCCCCTCGTCCACCCAGTGGTCGTCGACCGACCACTCAGACAGGCCGCACTTGGCGGCGGCGAGCAGCCGGTCGGGGTCGTCGCAGTCGGGGTGGGCGAGCATGAAGAGGCGGCCGAACTGGTGCGAGCGCAGGCGCTCGATGCGGCCGGTGAAGATGCCGGTCTCCTCGGCCCATGCCACCAGGCGCTCGTTGACCTCCTCGCCGAGCGCGGGGTCGTCGCGGAGGGCGCCGGGGCAGTGCAGCGGCGGGATGCGTACGCCGCCGCGCTCGGTGCGTCCGCCGGGCGGGGCCGCGGGCTCGGTACGGGGGGAGGGCTCGGGCTCCGGCTCGGACGGCGGCGCGGCCTCCGGCGCGTACCCCCGCAGCGGGCGCGCGGCGGCGGTGCCGAGGCCGGTGGGGCCGAGGGAGAGGAGGGCGCGGAGCGCGTCGGCGGGTGCTTCGGTCGGTGCTCCGGTCATGCGTGGCACCCGGCCTCCGCCGAGGCCGGCGAGGAGATCGTCATACTTCGACGCTAGGCATCCGGGCTGAGTGCGGCAATCGCTCGAAAGAGTATGCATAAAAGGGGGATTGGCAGGGTGGAGGGCCCTTCGTGAGATTTACCGGATAGAACGGTTGCGTTTCTCCCGGCCGGGATCTAGCGTGATGGTACGAAACCGTTCCGTACGATAAAGGCCCCGACGACAAGGACCAGCCATGCCCGGCAGACACGTCGGCCAACACCCCGGCCAGACCTCCGACGCCCGGATCCGCCGCCCCCGCATGACCCCCGAGCGCGAGCGTGAGCTGCTCGAAGCCGTCCTGGGCGTGCTGCGCGAGTCGGGGTACGAGGCGCTGTCGATGGACCTCGTCGCGACCCGTGCGCGGTGCAGCAAGGCGACTCTGTACCGGCAGTGGCACAGCAAGGCGGAGATGGTCGCCGCCGCGATGATCGCGAACCGGCCCGTGGACCCCGAGGCCGTCGACACCGGCTCGCTCCGCGGGGACCTGCTCTTCCTCGTCGAGGAGCTGTCCACTACCGCCGAGAAGGACACCGCGCTGATCGCCGCGATACATCACGCCGCGCTCACCGACACGGACCTGGCCGCGACCCTGCACGCCTCACTCGCGGACTACGAGTTCACGCACCTGTCCGCGCTCCTCGACCGCGCGCTGGAGCGCGGCGAGCTGCAACGGCGGCCGGGCGCGGCCGAGTTCCTCCCGCAGCTGCTGTTCGGCGCGGTCGTCACCCGCCCGCTGATCGACGGGGCGTACGCCGACTCCACGTACCTCGTCCGGTTCGTCGACGTGGTGCTGCTGCCGGCGCTGCGCCACTCCTGACCCGTACGACCCCCGCCCCCGGCGCCGTCGGCCCCGGTCTCAGAACCCTCCGACCCCACACGGAGCCCGCCATGTCCCGTACCCGCGCCGAGTCCGGCACCGGCCCCGCCGACGACCCCGCCGGCCGGTCCGGCACGGCCGACACCGCCGCGGCCGACGCCGTCCACGCCGCCCATGCCGAGCGCGCGCACCGCCACCGCTGGCTGATCCTCGGCGTCCTCGGCCTCGCCCAGCTGATGGTCGTCCTCGACGTGACCATCGTGAACATCGCCCTGCCGTCCGCTCAGGCCGACCTCGGCTTCTCCGACGGCGACCGGCAGTGGGTCGTCACCGCGTACTCGCTGGCCTTCGGCAGCCTTCTGCTCCTCGGCGGGCGCATCGCCGACCTCTTCGGCCGCAAGGTCACCTTCCTCGCCGGCCTCGTCGGCTTCGCCGCCGCCTCCGCCCTGGCCGGCGCCGCCGTGAACTTCGACATGCTCATCATCGCCCGCGCCCTCCAGGGCGCGTTCGGCGCGCTCCTCGCCCCGTCCGCGCTGTCCCTGCTGACGACGACGTTCACCGACCCGGGCGAGCGGGCGAAGGCGTTCAGCGTCTACGGCGCCGTGTCCGGTGCGGGCGGCGCCATCGGCCTGCTGCTGGGCGGCGTGCTCACCGAGTACCTGGACTGGCGTTGGACGCTGTACGTCAACCTGATCTTCGCCGTCTTCGCCTTCGCCGGCGCCGGCGCGCTGCTGGCCCGTACCGCGCGCGACCGCAGCGTCACGCTCGACGGGCCCGGCACGGCCCTGGTCACCACCGGCCTGTTCGCCGTCGTCTACGGCTTCTCCAACGCCGAGCACCAGGACTGGGGCGCGCCCGCCACCTGGGGGCTGCTGATCGCGGGCGGCGTGCTGCTCGCCGCGTTCGCCTGGTGGCAGACCCGCAGCCCGCATCCGCTGCTGCCGATGCGTATCGTCACCGACCGCAACCGCGGTGCGTCCTTCCTCGGCATGCTGATCGCCTCCGCCGGGATGTTCGGCGTCTTCCTGTTCCTCACGTACTATCTGCAGACCGGCCTGGAATACACCCCGGTCGAGTCCGGGCTCGCCTTTCTGCCCATGGTCGGCGGCCTCGTGATCGCCGCGACGCTCGCCACCAACGTCGCCGTGCCGCGCCTCGGGCCGCGGGCGGTGGTGCCGGTGGGCATGGCGATCGCGACCGCCGCCCTGGTGTGGATGACGACGCTGGACCTGAGCAGCTCGTACGTGGGGCACATCCTGCCGATGATCGTCGTGGCCGGCTTCGGGCTCGGGCTGGTCGTGGCAGCGGCGATGAGCCTGGGCACGCTCGGCGTCTCCGTACACGACGCGGGCGTGGCCTCCGCGACCGTCAACGCCATGCAGCAGGTCGGCGGCTCCATCGGCATCGCCCTGCTCAACACCCTGTCGGCCAGCGCCGCCACCGACTACCTGTCCGGGCGCGACCCCAGGGACCCGGCCGTGCGGGCGCAGGCGGCACTGGAGAGCTACCACACCGCGTTCTGGTGGTCGGCGGGCATCTTCGCCGTCGGCGCCATGGTGACCGTGTTCCTGTACCGGCGGGGTGCGCCCAAGGAACTGTCGGGCGGGGCGCCCACGATTCACATGTGAGCCCCGCCCGCGCCCGGTTCACGCCCTCACGCCCTCAGGCCCTCAGGCGCTCAGGCCCTCACGCGCTCACACGACGAGCAGCGACTTGCCCACCGTCGCGCGCCGGGCGAGCGAGGCGTGCGCCTCCTCGGCGCGCGCCAGCGGGTAGGTCGCGCCGATCGCGGGCCTGATGCGGCCCGCGGCGGCGAGGTCGAGGGCCTCGACGAGCGCGGCCTGCGCCACGGAATCGGCGGGAGGGCCGCTCGCCAGGGCGTTCGTCGCCCGTACGCCCCGCTCCTCCGCCCTGCCCGGGTCGATGTCGGCGAAGGCGCCGTCGGACGTCCCGTACGTCACGAACCTGCCGCCGCGCGCCACCGTCTCGAACACCACCCGGCCCAGCTCGCCCCCGGCGCCGTCGAAGGCCAGGTCGACGCCGTCCCCGCCGGTGGCCTCGCGGACCCGGTGCTGCCAGCCGTCCTCGGAGTAGTCGACGGCGTGCTCCGCGCCCAGCTCGCGGGCGAGGGCGAGCTTGCGCTCCCCGCGCGCCGCCGCGACGACGTGCGCCCCGGCGCCGCGCGCCAGCTGCAGCACCAGCGACCCCGCCCCGCCGGCCGCCGCCGCGACCAGCACCGTCTCGCCCGCGCGGGGCTGCCCCGCGCGGGCGAGGAGCACCGCCGTGACGCCGTCGTGCAGCACGGCCGCCGCCTCGGCGAAGCCGAGCCCGTCGGGAATCGCGGCGATCTTCGCCCCGTCGGCGACGACCCGCTCCGCGTACCCGCCGGACGCCGGGGCGACGACGCGCCGCCCGACCCACGCCCCGTCGACGCCCTCCCCGACGGCCAGCACCGTCCCGGCACCGCCGCCGCCCGGCACGTACGGCGGCTTCACCGGGAAGTACTCGCCGCCCCAGCCGCTGCGCAGCAGGGTGTCCAGGTAGATGACGTCGGCCACCTCCAGCCCCACGACGACCTGCCCGGGCCCGGCCACCGGCTCGGGCACCTCCGCCGGCACCAGCACCTCGGGCCCGCCGAACTCCCGTACCTCGATCGCACGCACCGCGACCACGCTCCCGTCTTGATCGACTCGACGCGGCCCAACGTAGGAGTTGAACAAGGGTTCAGGTCAACCGGCGCGGCCGGCGGGTCCGTCCCCCGCGCTGTCGCCGCCGCGGACCAGCTCCACCAGCGCGGCGTGCGTGTCGCCGTCCGCCGCCGCGATCAGCCCGCCCACACTGTCGTGCGGCGGGCGGCCGTCGATGCCCGTGACGACGCAGCCGGCCGCCCGGCACAGCGCGATCCCGGCGCCGAAGTGCACGCTGGCGCTCAGGTCGCCGCCGTCGGTGACGTACGCGGCGCGCCGGCCGGCGGCGACCCAGGCCAGCGCCAGCGTGGTCGACAGCACCCGCGGCCGGAAGCGGGCGGCGAACCCGGGGGCGGTCGGCAGCCGCGCCGCGTCGAAGGCGGGGGAGTGGGGGAACGGCGGGTCGAGGTTGACGTCGACGAGGCCGGAGCCGGGTGCCGGTGCCAGTTCCTCGTCCACGCCGTCGCGGCGCAGCAGGGCCCGTACGCCGTCGGTCCAGAACACCTCGCCGGCGAACGGGTCGGCGACGGCGGCCACGGTCGTCACGTCCCCGGCGCGCAGGGCGACGTTCACGGCGACCAGCGCGGTGCGGGCGGCGTAGTTCAACGTGCCGCACAGCGGGTCGACCAGCCACCTGCGCCGCGTGTCCGCCGGGCCGATCGCGCCGCTCTCTTCGCCGGTCACGGCGTCGTCGGGGCGGGCGGCGCGCAGCACGGCGACGACGGCCCGCTCGGCCTCGACGTCGGCGGTCGTGGCGAAGTCGCCCGCTGACTTCTCGTAGCGCCGCAGCGTCGTGCCGTACAGGTCGCGGAGCACCGCCGCACCCGCCAGGGCCGCCGCCACGGCCAGGCGCGCGTCGCTCGCACCCGGCGCATCCCCCGCCGCGTGCACCGGTTTCAGTTCTTCGTCCATACGACCAGCCTCCCCCCGCCGTACGCGACAGCGGCCGGCGGGGGGAGGCCGGGCGGAGCCTCCGGATCAACGGACCCTAGCGACTCGGCTGTTCGTCGCCCGCGGGCCGGGGCTGGGGCATGGTGTTCCGGACGGAGTCCAGGATGGTCAGCCCCTGGCCGACCAGCCCCGCCGTGAGCTGGCCGAGGCCGTCGGCGCCGTTCAGCACGTTGATGTTGGCGCCCTTCAGCCCGGCGGCGGCCTTCTCGACGATCTTCGGGAGCTGGTCGATCAGCTGCTGGTCCAGCGCGACCCGCTCGTACGAGGACGCCGCCTCGGCCTGGATCTTCATCCTCTCCGCCTCGGCCAGCGCCAGCACCCGGACCCGTTCGGCCTCCGCCTCCGCGGGCTTGACCACCTCGGCCTGCAGCTCCTGCTGGCGGAGCCGGGCCGCGCGCTCGGCCAGCTCGGTCTGCGCGGCGAGCACGTCCTGCTGGGCGTGCGCCCGCGCCAGCGGCCCGGCCTGCGCCGCCTCCGCCTCGACCCGGCTGACCTCGGCCTGGTACTGCGCCCGCACCATGGCGGTCTCCCGGGCGTACTCGGCCTGCTTCCGCGCGGACTCCTGCTCCGCCTCGGACGCCTTCTGCGCCGCCTGCGCCTCGGCGATCTTCGCCTCCCGCTGGATGGCCGCCTGGTGCGGCGCCGACATCGCCCTGATGTAGCCGGTGTCGCCGTCGTCGATCGACTGGATCTGGAACGAGTCGACGATCAGGCCGATCCGGCCCATCTCGCTCTTGGAGGTCTCCACCACCTCGGAGGCGAGCTTCTGCCGCTCGGTGACGATCTCCTCGACCGTCATCGAGCCGATGATGGCGCGGAGGTGACCGGCGAAGATCCGCCCGGTCAGCACCGACATCTCCTTCTGCTCGGAGAGGAAGCGCTGCCCGGCGTTGACGATGCTCTCGATGTCGTTGCCGACCTTGAAGGCGATGACGGACCGTACCGTGAGCGGGATGCCCTGCCTGGTCACGCAGTGCTCGGCGACCTCCGCCTCGTGCATCGCCAGCGACAGGAAGCGGGTCTTGCGGAAGATCGGCAATACGAACCTGCCGTGCCCGACGACGACGCGGAACGGCGCACCGTCCCGCCGGCGCCTGCCGCCCGACACCAGCATGGCCTGGTCGGGGGCCGGAACGCGATAGCCGAACATGCTTACCTCCTCAATCGACGGGACCGATGCCGCCGGTCAGCTCGTCCAACGGATCGGTCCACGCGATCACGGTGACCTGGCGACCGCCGCAGTACTCGGTGACCAGCACCTCCGCCCCCTCGGGCAGCGGCTCGGCGGACCAGGCGAGAAAGGTCTCGGTGCCGCCCCTGACCCGTACCAGGACCTCGCCGGGGCCGGCGGAGCCGCGGGTGGCGATGACGAGTACGCCGAGACAGCCGATCACGGCGTCGTCAGGCACCATCGATGGATCCCCTCCATCACCCTGCTCGCGACGGTCATGCTTACCCTGCTCACGACGACGGCCGCTCAATCTTGGTTTCCTCCCTCCGGGAGGGGGCCCGGGCGGGTTTCGCTCTTGGGTGTCAGTGAGGGCCCGTAGGCTGGCCCCCATGGCGAAGAGTGGCAAGGCAGCGCCCGCGGCCGGGGGCCGCGCGGTGGTGCGCAAGGCGAAACCGGCGCCGACGCGGACGGGGCTGGTGCGGCAGGCCCGGCGGATCTACCGCGAGCTGGCCGAGGTGTATCCGTACGCGCACCCGGAGCTGGACTTCGAGAACGCGTATCAGCTGCTCATCGCCACCGTGCTCTCCGCGCAGACCACCGACCTCCGGGTGAACCAGACGACGCCCGCGCTCTTCGCGACGTACCCGACGCCCGAGGACCTGGCCGCGGCCAATCCGGAGGAGGTCGAGGAGCTGATCCGGCCGACCGGCTTCTTCCGCGCCAAGACCAAGTCGATCATGGGCCTTTCGCAGGCCCTGCGGGACGACTTCGGGGGCGAGGTCCCGGGGAACCTGAAGGACCTGGTCAAGCTGCCGGGCGTGGGCCGGAAGACCGCGTTCGTCGTCCTCGGCAACGCCTTCGGGGTCCCCGGCATCACGGTCGACACGCACTTCGCCCGGCTCGTGCGGCGCTGGAAGTGGACCGAGCAGACCGACCCCGACAAGATCGAGCAGGAGATCGGGTCCCTCTTCCCGAAGAAGGACTGGACGATGCTCTCGCACTACGTGATATTCCACGGCCGGCGCATCTGCCACTCCCGCAAGCCCGCCTGCGGCGCCTGCCCCATCGCCCCGCTCTGCCCGGCGTACGGCGAGGGGGAGACGGATCCGGAGAAGGCGCAGAAGCTGCTGAAGTACGAGAAGGGCGGCATGCCGGGGCAGCGCCTCAAGCCGCCGCCGGACTACCCCGGCAAGCCCGCGCCCCCGCTGGGAGCCGCATGACGCGCGCACGCGGGATGCCCGGCGGACCGGGCGGCGGCGGCGCGGCCACGGGGGCGGGCCCGGGTGCGGGTGTGGCGGCGGCGCACGGGGGCGCGCGGAGTGCCGCCGGGGACGCGGACTCCGCCCGTACGCCGGTGGATTCGGCCCGTACGCCGGTGCACTCCGCCGCTACGCCCATGGACTCCGCCCGTACGCCCGCGGATTCGGCCGGTGCGCTCGCGGACTCGGCGCGCGCGTCCGTGGCCGTCAGCGACGACGGGCTGCCCGACTGGCTGACGCCCGTCGCCGACGCGGCCCGTACCGTACGGCCCGAGCAGCTGAGCCGTTTCCTCCCGCCTGACGGCGACGGCGGCCGGCCCGCCGCCGTGCTCGTCCTCTTCGGCGACGGCGACCACGGCCCCGAACTGCTGCTCACCGAGCGCGCCAGCTCGCTGCGCTCGCACGCCGGCCAGCCCTCCTTCCCCGGCGGCTCCCTCGACCCCGAAGACGGCGACCCCGAGGGCGAAGGACCGCCGCGCGCCGCGCTGCGCGAGGCGCAGGAGGAGACCGGACTCGACCCCGCGGGCGTGCAGGTGTTCTCCGTGCTCCCCCGGCTGTACATCCCGGTCAGCGGCTTCGTCGTCTCGCCCGTGCTCGGCTGGTGGCGTGAGCCCAGCCCCGTCGGCGTCGTCGACCCGGCCGAGACGGCCCGGGTGTTCAGCGTCACCGTGGCGGATCTCACCGACCCGGCGAACCGGGCCATGGCCGTGCATCCGCGCGGCCACCTCGGCCCCGCGTTCCTCGTCGGCTCCGCGCTGGTCTGGGGTTTCACCGCCGGCGTGATCGACCGGATTCTGCACCTGGCGGGGTGGGAGCGCCCGTGGGATCGCGAACGCCGGGTGCCGCTCGACTGGCACGCATGAGACGGTTACCGGGTGAACGTGCTGGACATCCTGCTGGTGGTGGCGGCCATGTGGTTCGCCGTGGTCGGCTACCGCCAAGGCTTCGTGGTCGGCGTCCTGTCCGTCTGCGGCTTCGTCGGCGGCGGGCTGCTGGCCATCTATCTGCTGCCGGTCATCTGGGACTTGGCGACCGACGGCGCCGCCCTCGGCCCGACGGCCGCGTTCGGCGCCATCGTTCTCGTGCTCATAGCGGCCTCCGTGGGCCAGGGGCTCACCACCCACCTCGGCAACCAGCTGCGGCAGTACATCACCTGGTCCCCCGCCCGCTCCCTCGACGCCACCGGCGGCGCGCTGGTCAACGTCGTGGCGCTGCTGCTCGTCGCCTGGCTGCTCGGCACGGCGCTGGCGACGACGACGCTGCCGACCGTCGCCCGCGAGGTGCGTGCGTCGAAGGTGCTGGGCGGCGTGGCCGAGGTGATGCCGAAGAGCGCCGACACCTGGCTCGGCGAGTTCAGCTCGGTGCTCTCGGAGAACCGCTTCCCGCAGGTCTTCGCGCCGTTCCAGAGCGAGCAGATCACGAACGTCCCGGCGCCCGACCCCGCGCTGGTCAACAGCCCGGTGGTGGAGCAGGCCCGGGAGAGCATCGTCAAGGTCGTCGGCACCGCCCCGTCGTGCGGCAAGCAGCTGGAGGGCACCGGGTTCGTCTTCGCGCCGCAGCGCGTGATGACCAACGCGCACGTCGTGGGCGGTGTCGACGAGCCCACCGTGCAGATCGGCGGCGAGGGCCGGATCTACGACGGCGAGGTCGTGCTCTACGACTGGGAGCGGGACATCGCCGTGCTGGAGGTCCCCGAGCTGGACGCCCCCGCCCTGCCGTTCGACCAGGACGACGCCGGGCGCGGCGACGACGCCATCGTCGCCGGCTTCCCGGAGAACGGCGGCTTCGACGTCCGGGCGGCGCGCGTGCGCGACCGTATAACGGCCAACGGCCCGGACATCTACCGCCGCGGCACGGTCAACCGCGACGTCTACTCGCTCTTCACCCTCGTCCGCCAGGGCAACTCCGGCGGCCCGCTGCTCAACCCCGAGGGCGCCGTCGTGGGCGTCATCTTCGCCCGGTCCATGGACGACCAGGACACCGGCTATGCGCTGACCGTCGACGAGGTCCGGGACGACATCGAACGCGGACGCACGGCATCGCGGCAGGTGGACAGCGACAGCTGCGCCATGTGAGACGCCGGAGGGCTGGGGGCGGGGCCCGCGGGATCCTTATGGAGACCCGGATGGAGAACCGGATGAAGATCCGGATGAGGACCTGGACCCGGTGGTGCCGCTCAGTGCACGCGCCGCAACCGAGCGCTCATCCAGCGGGCCCGGCGGCGGAGAATGTGCGGGATCCCCAGACGGAGGTCCACTTCACGGTGCGCCGCTGCGCCCGGGAGCGGTCTGGCGTCCGGGGCGGTTGCGCGGTGGGTTCCTACGTCGTTGTAGTCATGCGTCCAACCCATACCCCGGATCCTCCCCTCACCCGGCGGCCGGTAATCGCCCTTTCTCGTGCCGATCTGCCTATGCAGGATGCAATTGACATGTGCAGTTTCAGTCGCCGCCGCGCCGGGGCCGCGTCGCTTCCGCGGCGGCCGGCGCCGTACGGGCGGTGGACCGGCCGCCCACCTGGGGTGGCTCAGCGGTCGGGCTCGGGATCCCGTAGCCAGTTGACGAGTTCGGCGGTGAACGCGACCGGGTCCTCCTCGTGTGGGAAGTGCCCGAGACCGTCGAAAAGCCGCCACCGGTACGGCGCTTCCACGTACGCCACCGACCCCGCCGCGCTCCGCGTGCGCATCACCGGATCGAGGGACCCGTGCAGGTGCAGCACCGGCACCCGCACCGGCAGCTTCATCCGGCGGTAGAACTGTATGCCGTCCGGCCGCCCCAGCGACCGTACGAGCCAGCGGTACGGCTCCACCGAGCAGTGCGCCGTCGAGGGTACGGTCATCGCCCGCCGGTAGACCTCCAGCGCCTTGTCGTCCGGCTGCCGCGGCCCCGACCAGGCGCGGATGAGCCGGCCCACCAACGCGGCGTCGTCGGCGACGAGTTGCCGCTCGGGCAGCCAGGGGCGCTGGGCACTCCAGACGAAGGAGCCCGCGGCGCTCTGCCGTGGGTCGGTGAGCATCGCGGAGCGCCAGCGGCGCGGGTGCGGCATCGCGGAGACGGTCAGCCGGCGGATCAGCTTGGGCCGCATCACGGCCGCGGTCCAGGCCAGATAGCCGCCGAGGTCGTGGCCGACGAGCGCGGCGTCCGGCTCGCCGAGGGAGCGGATCACGCCGGTGACGTCGAGGGCGAGGTTCGCCGGGTCGTAGCCGCGGGGCGTACGGTCGCTGCCGCCGACGCCGCGGAGGTCCATGGCCACCGCGCGGTACCCGGCCTCGGCGAGGGCGGGCAGCTGGTGCCGCCAGGTCCACCAGAACTGCGGGAATCCGTGCAGCAGCAGGACCAGCGGGCCTTCGCCCATCTCCGCGATGTGGAAGCGGGCACCGTTCGCCGCGACGTCCCTGTGGGTCCAGGGGCCCTCGATGTGGACTGCCGGTTCGACTGGCGACGGTGCCGTCATGACTCCGAGCGTGCCACGTCCGCGGCCGGCTTGCGTCGGTCCGCCGGATGACTTCGGCCGCGCAGGGAGTCGGAGATGACGGTGGCGGTCTCCTTGGCGGAGTTCATCGCGCGCTCGGGCTTGCTCATTTTGCGCATCTTGGCGATGCCCCAGACGGCGACGAGCGTGCCGAGGAGCAGGTGGACGCCGAAGACGATGAGGAACGACCAGCCGAGGGCGAGGCCCAGGGCGTGCAGCCCGTACGCGGCGGCGAAGCTGAGCACCGGGATGCCGAAGAGGACCAGCGTGGCGGCGATGCCGAGGGCGGCGCCGCCGGCGCCGGCGCGCTTGATGTCCTCCCGGGTCTCGGCCTTGAGCAGGGCGATCTCGTCGTGGACGAGGGCGCTCAGATCGGTGGTGGCGGCCGAGACGAGCCGCCCGAGGCTCTGCTGCGTGTCGAGGTGGGCGTCGGTGCCGATCTCGACGGGCCCGGTTCTTTTCGTCGTGTTGATCACGTCCGCGGCCGTCCGGTTGCCTGCCGCACCGTTGCCGGCTGCGCTCATCGTCCGTCCCTTCGCCGCCTGGAGTCACATCATGCCCGACCGTCCCCCGGATCGCCGGGCGGGTGCCGCGTTTCGGCACGCCTGCGGTGCTCGGCGGCCTTTGCCTCGTAGATGACGGCCATCCGCAGGTGGTACTCCGGGTCGTCCTGCTGGTACATGTCCGGTATGCCGTCGCGGTCGTCGTCGCGCTCGTCCTCCTCCGCTATCGCCTTGTAGCGATTGTCGCGGATCCTGAGCATCACGCACGCGAGCACGGCGGCGATGAACGAGCCCATCAGCACCGCCGCCTTGGTCTCCTCGGCGAGGCCGACGTCCTCGGCGAAGGCCAGCTCACTGATGAGCAGCGAGACGGTGAAGCCTATGCCCGCCAGCGTCGCGACGGCGAACACATCGGGCCAGGAGAGCGCCGGATTCAGCTCCGCCCGGGTGAAGCGGACGGCGAGCCGGGAGCCGAGCGTGATGCCGACGATCTTACCGATGATGAGGCCGAGCACGACCCCGAGCGGCTCGGGGTCGGTGAACACTCCGCCGATCGAGTCGGCGTTCACGGACACACCCGCCGCGAAGAACGCGAAGACGGGCACCGCGAGCCCGGCGGAGAGCGGGCGCGTCTGGTGCTCGATGCGCTCGCCGGGCGAGACCTCTTCGCCCGGTCGGGTGGTGACACGCAGCATCAGGCCCATGGCGACGCCCGCGATGGTGGCGTGTACGCCGCTGGCGTGCATCAGCGCCCAGATGACCAGGGCCAGCGGTACGTACACGTACCAGCCGCGGATGTCGTGACGCTGCAGGAACCAGAAGAGGACGAGGCCGGCGGCGGCGAAGCCGAGGGCCACGAGGTTGATGCCGGCGGTGTAGAAGATCGCGATGATCAGGATCGCGAAGAGGTCGTCCACCACGGCCAGCGTCAGCAGGAAGGCGCGCAGCGCGGAGGGGAGGTTGCTGCCGATGACCGCGAGCACGGCGAGGGCGAAGGCGATGTCGGTGGCGGTGGGGATGGCCCAGCCGTTGAGGTCGCCGCGGCCGGCGTTGACGGCGACGTAGACGGCGGCGGGGGTGGCCATGCCGCAGAGCGCGGCGATGATCGGCAGCGCGGCCGCCCGCGGGTCGCGTAGCTCGCCGTCAACGAGTTCGCGCTTGAGCTCGACGCCGACGACGAAGAAGAAGACGGTCAGCAGCCCGTCCTTGGCCCAGTGCGCGAGGTCGAGTCGGAGGTCGAGCGCGGAGGGGCCGAAGGTGAAGCTCTTGATGTCCTCGTAGGTGCCGCTGAGGGCGCTGTTCGCGAAGACGAGGGCGACGACGGCCGCGGCCAGCAGGATGAGTCCGCCGACGGTCTCGGTACGGAGGGCCTCGGCGAGGAACTTGCTCTCTTTGAGAGACGGCCTGCGCAGGAACTGGGACTGCTGCGGGCGCTGGGGCGCGGTCACGGCGGGGCCTCCCGGGCGGTCGACGGCAGATACACGGGTGCTGTGTGCCGACCAGACTTCCCGGCGCGCCTCAGGGTCTTATCGCTCTCTTCACGTGTCTCCAACACCCTACAGGGCGACGCCGTTCGATCAGCCTGGGGTCAGATTACGGGGCAAAGGGGAGGTACGGCGCGGCCGGACGGCCGGGGCGGGGCGGGGCCTGCCGTCGGCGGCGGGGGACACCCCGCCGCCGACGGCGCTGCTCACCGGCCGACGGCGCTGCCGCGCCGCGCGGCCCTGCCGCGTCCGTCTCGCCGCCGCTCGCCCGGCCTCAGTCCTCCGAGGCGGCACTCGGCAGCTTGGCCTGGATGAGGTCCATGACCGTGGAGTCCGTCAGCGTCGTGACGTCGCCCATCTCGCGGTTCTCGGCGACGTCCCGCAGCAGCCGGCGCATGATCTTGCCGGAGCGGGTCTTGGGCAGCTCCGCGACCGGCAGGATCCGCTTGGGCTTGGCGATCGGGCCCAGGGCCTTCGCCACGTGCGCCCGCAGCTCCTCCACCAGCGCGTCGCCCGCCGCGTCAGCGGCTGATGTCTCGGCCTCCGCGCCCCCGCGCAGGATCACGAAGGCACAGATGGCCTGCGTGGTCTGCGGGTCGGTGGCGCCGACGACGGCGGCCTCGGCGACCTTGGGGTGCGAGACGAGGGCGGACTCCACTTCGGTGGTCGAGATGTTGTGCCCGGAGACGAGCATGACGTCGTCGACCCGGCCCAGCAGCCAGATGTCGCCGTCGTCGTCCTTCTTCGCGCCGTCACCCGCGAAGTACCGGCCCTCGAAGCGGGACCAGTACGTGTCCTGGTAGCGCTGGTCGTCGCCCCAGATGGTGCGGAGCATCGACGGCCACGGCTCCGTGAGCACCAGATAGCCGCCCGAGCCGTTCGGCACCTCGCGCGCCTCGTCGTCCACGACGGTGGCCTCGATGCCGGGCAGCGGCACCTGCGCGGAGCCGGGCTTGGTGCTCGTCACCCCGGGCAGCGGGCTGATCATGATGCCGCCCGTCTCGGTCTGCCACCACGTGTCCACCACAGGGGTGCGGCCGGCGCCGATGTGCTCCCGGTACCAGATCCACGCCTCGGGGTTGATCGGCTCGCCGACCGAGCCGAGCAGCCGTAGGCTGCTCAGGTCGAACTTGGCCGGGATGGCGTCGCCCCACTTCATACAGGCGCGGATCGCGGTGGGCGCGGTGTAGAAGATCGAGACCTTGTACTTCTGGATGACCTCCCACCAGCGGCCCTGGTGCGGGGTGTCGGGCGTGCCCTCGTAGAGCACCTGTGTGGCGCCGTTGGAGAGCGGGCCGTAGACGATGTACGAGTGGCCGGTGACCCAGCCGACGTCGGCCGTGCACCAGAACACGTCGGTCTCGGGCTTGAGGTCGAAGACGGCGTGGTGGGTGTAGGACACCTGGGTCAGGTAGCCGCCGGTGGTGTGCAGGATGCCCTTGGGCTTACCCGTCGTGCCCGAGGTGTACAGGATGAAGAGCGGGTGCTCGGCGGGGAACGCCTCGGGGGTGTGCGTCTCCTCCTGCCGGTCGACGATGTCGTGCCACCACACGTCGCGGCCCTCGGTCCAGGCCACTTCCTGGCCCGTCCGGCGGACCACCAGGACGCTGCGCACCTGCTCGGTGCGCTGCACCGCGTCGTCCACCGCCGGCTTCAGGGCGGACGGCTTGCCGCGCCGGTACCCACCGTCGGCGGTGATGACGACGCGCGCGTCCGCGTCCGCGATCCGGGTCGCGAGCGCGTCGGCGGAGAAACCGCCGAAGACCACCGAGTGGGGTGCGCCGATACGGGCGCAGGCCAGCATGGCGACGACGGTCTCCGGGACCATCGGCATATAGATGGCGACCCGGTCGCCGGTCTGCACACCCAGCTCCACCAGCGCGTTCGCCGCCTTGGCGACGTCCCGCTGCAGCTCGGCGTAGGTGATCGAGCGGGAGTCGCCCGGCTCGCCCTCGAAGTGGATCGCGACGCGGTCGCCGAGGCCGGCCTCGACGTGCCGGTCCACGCAGTTGTACGCGACGTTGAGCGAGCCGTCCTCGAACCACTTCGCGAAGGGCGGGTTCGACCAGTCGAGCGTCTTGGTGGGCGCGGTGGCCCAGCTGAGCCTCCGGGCCTGCTCCGCCCAGAAGCCCAGCCGGTCCGCACGCGCCTGCTCGTACGCCTCCGCCGTGACGTTCGCGTGTGCGGCCAGCTCGGCGGGGGGCTCGAACCGGCGTTCCTCCTTGAGCAGGTTGGCCAGGCTTTCGTTGCTCACGACATCTCCCTTTCCAGGATGTCCGCCTCAGTCCCGGGCCTAGCTCATCAGGCATGGGGAGGGCGTGACAAGTGCCTGGGGATAAAATGGTTTAGACCTGTGGGTAACCGTGAGGGCCGTGTGCTACCGGACATCACGCCGGGGCGGGTTGCTGCTGCAGGCCGGCGGGTCCGGGACGTACCGCGGTGAAGTCGCCGTGCGCGCGCATCACATAGGTCTGCGCCTCGCCGAGGTCGAAGTACATCCCGTGCAGGCTCAGCGAGCCGTCGGCCAGCCGACGGCGTACCCCCGGGTGCCGGCGCAGGTGGTCCAGCTGCTGCGCGACGTTGGCCAGGCTCATCCGTTCGGCGTCGTCCGCATATGGCCGGCAGGTGATCCGAGGGCCGCTGACGCGGGCCCGCGCCAGGGTCGGCAGCCCGTGGCGTAGCCACCGCCGCAGCGGAGTGAGCGGTACGTCGCCGGCGGCGGACCCGGTGTCCCCCCGCGCGGCCTCTTCGGCGAGCAGCGCCTCCATCGCGCCGCAGCCGGAGTGCCCGCAGACCGTGATCGACTCGACCCGCAGGACCTCGACCGCGAACTCGATCGCCGCCGCGACGGAGTCGTCGGGCGGGGCGGTGCCGGCGGCGGCGTCCGCGCCGGCCCCGCCGGCACCCTCCCCGTCCCCGGTCTCGTCCGGCAGCGGCACCAGGTTCCCCACGTTCCGTACCGTGAACAGATCGCCCGGCCCGCTCGACGTGATCATGCTGGGGACCATGCGCGAGTCGGAGCACGTGAGGAACAGCTGCGTGGGCCGCTGCCCCTCGCGGGCCAGCCGCGCCAGCTCCTCGCGCAGCCGCGGCGCGGTGTTGCGCTGGAAGTTGCTGATGCCGCTGAGCAGCCGGTGCGCCGGGGCGGGCCGCTCCGGCGTCGTGACGCAGCAGTGGTTGCGCCACGGCGTCCAGGGGTGGCAGTGGTGCGCCGTGCCCGGCTCGGCGATGCGCCGGCCCGTGGCGGCGGTCAGCTCCGCGGCGCCGCCGTGCGCGATGTGCGCCCGGCGCCACTCCTGCAGCGTCTCGTAGGCGGCGTGGTCCATGAACGAGCCGGTCAGCTCCACCTCCGCCGTCGCGCCCTGCGGCACCTGCGCGAGCACCCGGCTCAGCCGCGGCACGGCGAGGAAGGTGAGCTGTCCGCGCACCTGCACGCGGTACGTGTCCGCCCGTACGCCCCGGCTCTCGCCGCCCGCCGCGCCCGGCACCGGCAAGCGGTCGCGCCGCTCCAGCGTCACCCGCGTGCGGGACAGCCGGTGCAGCGACACCGCCACCGCCACCGCGATCCCCACGGCGACGCCCTCCAGCACCCCCAGCACCACGACGCCGGCCACGGTAGCCGCGTACACGAGGATCTCCCGGTGCCGCCGCACCGACCGCACGTGGCTGACCTTCACCATCTGGATGCCGACGACCATCACCAGCGCCGCCAGCGCCGCCAGCGGGATCAGCTCCAGCATCCCCACCAGCAGCAGCGACGCGAACACCACCCACACCCCGTGCAGCACGGCGGACCGGCGACTGACCGCCCCCGCCGCGACGTTCGCCGAGCTGCGCACCGCGACGCCGGTGACGGGCAGCCCGCCGAGCAGCCCCGCGACGACGTTGCCGGCGCCCTGCGCGCGCAGCTCCTTGTCGAGGTTGGCGCGCGGCACGGGGCACTCGTCGCCGCGTGCCACCGCCAGCTTGTCGACTGCCACCGCGGACAGCAGCGACTCCACGCTGGCCACGAGCGTGATCGTCAGTACCGCGGCCACCAGCCCCAGCGCGGGCCCGTCCGGCATGCCCGCGAGCGCGTGGCTGCTCCACGACGGCAGGTCGACGCGCGGCAGCCGCAGCCCGGCGAGGGAGGCGAAGCCGGTCGCGACCACGATGGCGGCCAGCGCCGCCGGCACGTACCGCAGCGCACCCGTGCCGCGCCCGCGCAGCCACGGCCACCCCAGCAGCACGATGACGACGACGACGCTCACCGACACCGCGCCCGGGTGCAGATCGGCGAGCTGGCCGGGCAGCGCCAGGGTGTTGGCCACGGGCGAGCTCTGCGGGCTGCCGCCGAGGACGACGTGCAGCTGGGCCAGCGCGATGGTCACGCCGATGCCGGCGAGCATGCCGTGCACGATGGCCGGGCTGACCGCCAGCGCGGACCGGGCCACCTTGAGCGAGCCGAGCGCGAGCTGCCCCAGCCCGGCGAGGGCGGTGATGGCGCACGTGGCGCGCCAGCCGTACTGCTGGATGAGGTCGGCGGTGACCACGGTCAGCCCGGCGGCGGGCCCGCTGACCTGCAGTGGCGCCCCGCTGATCAGCCCGACGACGATGCCGCCCACGGCCGCGGACAGCAGCCCGGCCTGCAGCGGGGCGCCGGTCGCGAGCGCGATGCCCAGGGAGAGCGGCAGGGCGATCAGGAAGACGGTGACGGAGGCGGAGAGGTCCGCGACGAGGGGGTGACGGGCAGTTGCGGTCCCGCGGGCCTCGGGGGCTGCCGTGCGTTCCGGATCGTGTTCCAGGTCGTGGTCCGGATCGCGTTCCGGATCCTTCGCGCGCTCGGCGGAAGGGCTTCCCAGGGGAGTCGGGCGTCCTGCGGGCATGTGGCGTCTCCTCGGTAGGGAGGGGGCGTCGTGCAGCACGGGCACACGGCTGACGTCACTCTCGGTGACGGTACGGTGACCCTCAAGAGCGAGTAAATGAATCGTAATGCCACGTAAAGACTGAGCGAAGCGTTTTGCGCCGGTCGGCCCACTTCTCCCATCCATCGAGTGAATGCAGAGAGATAATCTGAATTTCTGGTTATCTCTCTTTCCGAGCATGCGGTGAGAAATCGCGCGCGTATTCGGCTATTCGAGTCGGCGCGTCCGAGGCGGCGTCGGGAAGAGGTGGGAGCTTTGTTCGGAACATGGCGGGCGACCGTGGGAATCTGCGGCGTCCTCGCACTGGGGGGTGTGGCGGTCGCGAGCTGTTCCCCGGGGGACGATCCGCAGCGTTCGGGGAGCGACGGCACGGCGGACGACGCGGCGCCCGGCAAGGGCCGGCCGATGAAGCTCATCGGCGACGGTTCCACCGCCTACACCGGCGCGCAGCCCAACCAGCCCACCGTCAGCCGGATGACGGCGGGCACCAAGCCGCCGCAGTTCGTCGTCTTCTCCTGGGACGGCGCCGGCGAGGACGGCCAGCGCCTCTTCTCCCACTTCCGCAAGGTCGCCCGGGAGAACGACGCCGCCATGACGTACTTCCTCAGCGGCGTCTACGTCCTCCCCCGGGACAAACGCATGGAGTACGCGCCCCCCGGCCACCCCCGCGGCGCCTCCGACATCGGCTACCTGGACGAGGAGGAGGTCGGCGCCACCCTGGAGCAGGTGCGCGGCGCCTGGCTGGAGGGCAGCGAGATCGGCACCCACTTCAACGGCCACTTCTGCGGCCGTACGGGCGTCGCGAGCTGGTCGAAGGAGGACTGGAAGAGCGAGATCGCGCAGGCCAAGCAGTTCGTGCGGCAGTGGAAGACGAACACCGGCCGGAAGAAGGTGGATCCCCTTCCCTTCGACTACGACCGGGAGCTGATCGGCGGTCGGGCCCCCTGCCTGGAGGGCCAGAAGAACCTCATGAAGGCCGCCAAGGAGATGGGTTTCCGCTATGACACCAGCGGTGTCAGCAGTCAGGTGTGGCCAAAGAAGAAGGAGGGCATCTGGGACCTGTCGCTGCAGGAGGTCCCGTTCCCCGGCCGCTCCTTCGAAGTCGTGAGCATGGACTACAACTTCATGGCCAACCAGTCGGGCACCGCCTATGCGCCCGCCGCCCAGCACGGGGCCTTCGAACGTCAGATGCGCGAGGGGCTACTGGCCGGTTTCGAGCGCGCGTACACCGGCAACCGCGCGCCCCTCGTCATCGGAAACCACTTCGAGAGCTGGAACGGCGGCGCGTACATGCGTGCCGTAGAGGACACCATCAAGGCCATCTGTCCTAAGAAGGACGTGCACTGCGTCTCGTTCCGGCAGTTGGCCGACTGGCTGGACGCCCAGGACCCGGGGACGCTGGCGCAGCTGCGCACGCTGGACGTGGGCGAGCGGCCGGAGAGGGGCTGGGAGAAGTTCCTGTCGGCGTCGGCGACTTCCGCTTCGGCGAAGCGGGGGAGCGCGCAGCGTGCCGAGGAGCCGGCGGGGTCCGCGCAGCGGGACCGCGCCGGCACCGCGGACGCCAAGCAGGGTCAGGCGGGCTGAGGCGCGGCGGCGGCGCCGGTCGCGGCGCCGGTTGTGGCCGCCGCGCCCGGCACGGCCGCACCCGGCAGAGGCTGTGCGGACGCGGTCTCGCCCAGGACGAAGCCCGGGTCGATCTGGTCCGTCAGGTCGGCCCCGGTCCTGGCGTTGCCCCAGCTCTCCGCGTTCTTGCGGTGGAAGTGCACCATCTGGGCGGTGTAACGGGCCCAGTCGCGCCGCTCGTATGACGCGTCCACGGCCCCGTACATCTCCCGCAGCACCTGCGCGGCAGGCTCCTCCAGTGCCGCGAACGCCGGCGGACGGCCCTTCTCCATGGCCCGCACCCAGTCGGAGTGCGGGAAGGCGGCCAGCAGGTCGGCGCCCACCTCCGCGCGCAGGAACTCCAGATCCTCCGGGCCCTGCACCTTGTTGCCGACGACGCGCAGCGCGACGTCGAAGTCGCGCGCGTACTCCTTGTACTGCCGGTAGACCGAGACGCCCTTGCGGGTGGGCTCGGCGACGAGGAACGTCATGTCGAACCGCGTGAACATCCCGGAGGCGAAGGAGTCGCTGCCCGCCGTCATGTCGACGACGACGTACTCCTCACGCCCGTCGACCAGGTGGTTGAGGCACAGCTCCACCGCGCCGGTCTTGGAGTGGTAGCAGGCGACGCCGAGGTCGGCCTCGGTGAACGGGCCGGTGACCATGAGGCGTACGGAGCCGTTGTCCAGCCGCACGGGGCGGGCGCAGGCGGCGTACACCGGATTGTCCCCGGTGACCGAGAGCAGCCGGGAGCCCGCGCCGGGAGGCGTCGTCTTGATCATGTCGGCGGCGTCCGCGATGCGCGGGTTGGCGCCGCGCAGGTGTTCCTTGATGAGCGGCAGATGCGCGCCGAGTGCGGGCAGCCGGCCGGCATCCTCCTCGTCGAGCCCGAGGGCGGCGCCCAGGTGCTGGTTGATGTCCGCGTCGACGGCGAGCACGGGGCGGCCGGTGCCGGCGAGCTGCCGGACGAAGAGGGACGACAGGGTGGTCTTGCCGCTGCCGCCCTTACCCACGAAAGCGATCTTCATGTTCAAGTACGGTAGCGGGATCTCGGCCCGGGATCAGGGAAAGGGCGGGAAAAGTCCACTCCATCGGGTTGCGTAGTCTCGTACGCATGACGAGCGTGACCGACCCGCTGGCGGCCCTGAGCACCCTCCCGGGAGTCGAAGAGGCGGTGTCCTCTGTACGGAGAGCGGTCGACCGCGTCTACGGGCACCGGGTCATGCGGCGGCGCGGCACCGAAGTGTCGGCGGAGGCGGCGCTGCGCGGCGCGCGGGCATCGGCGGCGCTGTCGGGGGCGGACTGGGCGCTGGAGGAGGTACGCAGGCGCAGCGACTTCTCCGCGCCGGGGGAGCCGCGGACGGTGGGCGGGGCGCTGCGGGTGAACGCGGAGGCGGGGCAACTGCTGAGCGTGTGGCGGCAGTCGCCGATGCGGGTGCTGGCGCGGCTGCACGTGATGGCCTCGGGGGGAACGGGGGCCGCTTCCGCGGGCGCTGCGGGCGCCGCTCGGGGCGTCGCGGAGGATGCCGGCGAGGCGGTCGGGCGGCCCCGGCTGGCGGGCGAGAGCGTCGTGGAGCCGGGCGTGGCGCTGCCGTCGCCGCTGCCGGACGCCGACGTGACGGCGGCGCGGCTGGACGCGCTGGCGGCCCTGGTGGTCGCGGGCTCCTCCGCTCCGGCGCTGGTCATGGCGGCGGTGGTGCACGGCGAGCTGCTGACGCTGCGCCCGTTCCGTACCGCCAACGGCCTGGTCGCGCGGGCCGCCGAGCGGATCGTGCTCGTCGGCAGCGGGCTGGACCCGAAGGCGGTCTGCCCGGCCGAGGTGGGGCACGCGGAGCAGGGCCGGGAGGCGTACGAGACGGCGCTCGCGGGCTACGCGACCGGGACGCCGGAGGGCGTCGGGGGGTGGATCGCGCACTGCGGCCGGGCCATCCGGCTGGGGGCGCGGGAGAGCACGGCAGTGTGCGAGGCGCTGCAGCGGGGGGCGGCGTAGGCCCTCGGGGACTCCGGTACACAGAGTTGCGGCGGCACCTCGGGGCACCGCCGCCATCTCATGTCCGCCGGGGTACCAGTGCGTGCACAATTCTTTGCCCATCAGGCCCGGAACTCACCGGTTCCTGGTGCGGCGGTCCCTATTCGAGGGATCAGCGTCGCGTGGGTTCCCGACTTCCATGTGCGGTCCGTGGGGCCGTGGTTGCTGAGAGATCCTTCGCGGATGCCCTGGCTCTCGCGGGCCGTAATCCCTTTGTACTCCTGTCCGCGGTAAGAGGGAAGTCCGGCGCTCAGATATTTACTTTCATCTGCAAATGCTGGCGAAGGTTACTAATGGGGTGAAGCGGAAGACGTGCAGGTCAGGGGTGGGTCGGTAGAACTCAGGTCGCCTGCGCACGGCGTCGGTACGCGTACCAGACCACCCCGGCCGCCGTCGCCGCCGCCAGCCCCGCGACGGCCGCGGCCAGCACCGGCCGAGCGGGCAGCGTGAACTGCGGCACCCGCTGCTTCAGCCGTACGGGACGGGCGAACGACAGCACCGGCCAGTCGCGCTGCTCCGCCTCGCGGCGCAGCGCCCGGCCGGGGTTCACGGCGTACGGGTGGCCGACGGCCTCCAGGAGGGGGACGTCCGTGATCGAGTCGCTGTACGCGTACGAACGCGCGAGGTCGTACCCCTCGGCGTCGGCCAGCTCCCGCACCGCCTCCGCCTTGGCGGGCCCGTAGGCGTAGTACTCGATGCCCCCGGTGTAGCGGCCGTCCTCGACGACCATGCGGGTGGCGATCGTGCGGTCCGCGCCGAGCAGCTCGCCGATGGGCTCGACCACCTCGGCACCCGAGCTGCTGACGATGACGACGTCGCGGCCGGCGAGGTGGTGGTCCTCGATGAGGGAGGCGGCCTCGTCGTAGATGATCGGGTCGATGAGGTCGTGGAGGGTCTCGGCCACGATGTCGCTCACCTGGGCCACGTTCCAGCCGCGGCAGAGGTTGGAGAGGTAGGCGCGCATGCGCTCCGTCTGCTCGTGGTCGGCGCCGCCCAGGAGATAGACGAACTGCGAGTAGGCGGACCGGAGCACTGCCCTCCGGTTGATCAGCCCGCCGTGGTAGAACGGCCGGCTGAAGGTCAGCGTGCTCGACTTCGCAATGACCGTCTTGTCCAGATCGAAGAAGGCGGCCGTCCTGGGCAACGAGTGGTTTTCCACGAGTGCGAGCATAGGCGCCCACCATTCGGCGTAAGGTGTGGCGCGTGGGTTTGCCTGAGAAGGCTCTCGGGTACACCATGGAAGTCACGGATCGTTCGCGACCGTGCTAACCCGGACCGGCTCCTCCCCCCCCGAGTCGGCCGTGGGGACGACCCCCGCTCTCCCCCCCGGCGGGGGTCGTCGCATGTCCGGACTTCGACATTCTTGCTTTTCTCCGGCCGCGTCGGATCTTCTTCCGCTCTTCCCGGTCGCTCCTTGCTTCGGGCCGCCCTTCGGGCCGTCTTCATCGCTGTCGTGGGACTAGACGCATCACCGTGGGTAACCGTTGCCCTCGATCTGCACGCTCCCCCGAACGGGTGACGGAGTTGTCCACAACTGGTGGGTTATCCCCAGATCCTGACCAAGATCCACACGGGGTGGGGTGGCCGGGGCACCGTGGGGGTCGGAAGCGGGTCTGGCGCTGTCGCGGACGGCGGTGGCGCGGGCCCGGGGCGGACGGCGTGCCGGAGGGCGCGGCGGAGAACACGGGGAGGCGGCGTGATGGGTCGGGTGCGGAGCGGCGGGCTGCGTAGCGGTGGTCTGCGGAACAGCGGCCTGCGGGACAGCGGGCTGCGGAGTGGCGGGGGCCGGCGGAGCGCGGGCCGGAGGCTTGGCGGGGCCGCGCGGGGTGCGGGAGGCGGCGGTGGTGCGTCGGGGGGTGCGGGGAGCCTTCCGGCCGGTGCCGGGAGCGGAGTTGACGACGGCGGCGCCGGCGGACGGCCGTTGGTCGTCACGGAGGACGAGGAACTTCTGGACGACCTGCTGCGGCTGTGCGCCGCGGCAGGGACGCAGGCGGAGGTTTCGCACGCTCCGGGGCGGCAGGACTGGGCCGCGGCACCGCTGGTGCTGGTCGGGGACGACAGCGCCGGGCGGCTGACGGCGGCGGGGCCGGCCCGGCGGAGTGGGGTGCTGCTCGTCTGCCGGGATCAGGACGATCCGGGGGTGTGGCAGCGGGCGATCGCGGTCGGGGCGGAGCAGGTGCTCGTGCTGCCGGCCGAGGAGACGGCGCTGGTGGACCGGATCGCCGACGCTGCGGAAGGGGTCGGCGTGCAGGCCCGCACGGTCGGCGTGGTCGGCGGCCGGGGCGGCGCCGGGGCGTCCACGCTGGCCTGCGCGCTTGCGGTGACCGCGGCGCGGGCCGGGCAGCGGACGGTGCTGGTCGACGCGGATCCGCTGGGCGGCGGGCTCGACGTGCTGCTCGGCGGGGAGGACGCGGAGGGGCTGCGCTGGCCGGCCTTCGCGTCGTCGCGGGGGCGGATCGGCGGAGCCGCGCTGGAGGAGTCGCTGCCGCGGCTGCACGACCTGCGGCTGCTGAGCTGGGACCGGGGCGGCGGCGACGCGGGGGCGGTGTCGGTGGCACCGGCGGCGATGCGTTCGGTGCTGGCGGCGGCCCGCCGGCGGGGCGGGGTGGTCGTGGTGGACCTGCCGCGGCGGGTGGACGAGCCGGCGGCGGAGGCGCTGGCCCAGCTGGACGTGGCGCTGCTGGTGGTGCCGGCCGAGCTGCGTGCGGTGGCGGCGGCGCACCGCGTGGCGGACGCGGTGCGGATGGTGCTGGGCGACCTGCGGGTGGTGGTCCGCGGCCCGGCTCGGGGCGGCCTCACGGCCGAGGACGTCGCCGATCTCCTGGGCTTGCCGCTGGCCGGCGAACTCCCGGTGGAACCGGGCCTGCCGCAGGCCGCCGAGTCCGGCACCCCTCCCCCGGGCACCCACCCGCGCGCCCCGCTGTCCCGCTTCTGTACGGAGTTCTGGACCCGGGCACTGCCGGGCACGAGCGCGGCGGGCGTGGCGGTATGAGCGGCGGTGGGAGCCGTACGGAACGCGCTGCCGGCAGCCGGGTCACGGAGCCGGGAGGGGCCTCGTCGCGGCACGGCCGGGGCGGTGAGGGCTGTTCAGGACCCGCCCAGGCCGCTGCGGAGCGTACGGCCCGTGGGGACGGCGCCCGGTTGGAGCCGGCCTTGGCGGCGTCCGGCTCCTGAAGCTCGCGTTCGGCGCGGCACTCGCGTGTCGTGTCCGGGCAGCTGGTAGGGGCCGTGCGGCGGCGGTTGGCGGAGAGCGGCGGGGAACCGACGCCCGCCGGGGTGGCGGCCGCACTGCGGCGGGAGGGGCGGCTGCTCGGCGACACGGAGGTGCTGGCCGTCGTGGGCGCGCTGCGGTCGGAGATGGTCGGCAGCGGGCCGCTGGAGCCGCTGCTGGACCGGCCGGACGTCACCGACGTGCTCGTCACCGCTCCGGACGAGGTCTGGGTGGACCGGGGGTGCGGTCTGGAGCGGGTCGACGTGCGGTTCGCGGACGCCGGTGAGGTACGACGGCTCGCGCAGCGCCTCGCCGCCGTCGCCGGGCGGCGGCTCGACGACGCCCGCCCCTGGGTCGACGCCCGGTTGCCCGACGGCACGCGGCTGCACGCCGTCCTGCCGCCGGTGGCCGTGGGCTCGGCCTGCCTGTCGCTGCGAGTGGTGCGGCGGCGCGCGTTCAGCCTCGCGGAGCTGGCCGCCGCCGGCACGGTGCCGCCGGGCGGTGAGCGGCTGCTGCACGGACTCCTCGACGCCCGGCTGTCGTTCCTCGTCAGTGGTGGGACGGGCAGTGGGAAGACGACGTTGTTGAGTGCGCTGCTGTCGCTGGTGCGGCGGGACGAGCGGATCGTGCTGGCGGAGGAGTCGGCCGAGTTGCGGCCGGACCACCCGCACGTCGTACGGCTCGAAGCCCGCCCCGCGAACCAGGAGGGCGTCGGCGAGGTGACGCTGCAGGACCTCGTGCGGCAGGCGCTGCGGATGCGTCCCGACCGGCTGGTCGTGGGCGAGGTACGGGGCCGCGAGGTCGTCGACCTCCTGGCCGCCATGAACACGGGTCACGAGGGCGGTTCGGGGACGGTCCACGCGAACGCGGCGGGCGACGTGCCCGCGCGGCTGGAGGCGCTGGGCGCGGTCGCCGGCCTCGACCGGCCCGCCCTGCACAGCCAGTTGGCGGCGGCGGTGTCGGTGCTGCTGCACCTGGTGCGTGACCGGCAGGGTCGTCGGCGCATCGCGGAGGTGCACGTGCTGGAGCGCGACGGCGCGGGGCTGGTGACGGCGGTGCCCGCGGTGGTGTGGGCGGCCGGGGGGTTCGCGCGGCGGGCCGGGTGGCCGCGGCTGGAGCGGCTGCTGGAGCGGGGCGGGGGAGCGGAGTGAGCGGGGAGGTGACGTCGGTGGCGCCGGTGTGCGGGGCGGCGTTGTGCGCGGGGGCGGCCGTGGTGCTGGCCGGCGGGCGGAGGCCCGCGGCGCGGCGGGCCCGGGGGCTGTTCGGGGCGCGAGGGAGCGTGGCGCGGGCGGGGCCGTGGCAGCGGGTGGTCGCGGTCGTGCGGACGTGGTGCGCGCGGCGGGAGTTGTGGTGTGTGCCGGGCGGCGGTGTGGTGGCGCTGCTGGGTGCGTCCTGGCTGCCGTTGCTCGCCGGGGCGGCGGCCGTGCCGCTGGTACGGCGGCGGCTGCGCGGCCGGGAGCGGCGTGCCGCGGAGGCGCGGCGGGCGACGGCGGTGATCGAGCTGTGCGCGGCGGTGGCGGGCGGGCTGCGGGCCGGCCGACAGCCGGCGGAGGCGTTGCTCGCGGCGGCGCCCGGCGGCCCGGCTAGCGGCCCGGAGGTGCTGGCCGCCGCGCGGTTCGGCGGGGACGTGCCGGGTGCCCTGCGCGGGGCGGCCGGCGAACCCGGCGCGCAGGGGCTGGCTGGCGTCGCCGCCTGCTGGCAGGTGGCCGCGGGTGGCGGCGCCGGTCTCGCGGACGGGCTGGACCGGGTCGCGGCGGCGCTGCGCGCGGAGCGGGACGAACGGGACGAACTGCAGGCCCAGTTGGCCGGCCCGCGGGCGACGGCGCTGCTGCTGGCCCTGCTGCCCGTCTTCGGGCTGCTGATGGGCACGGCGCTCGGCGCCGCGCCGCTGCGGGTGCTGCTGCACACGCCGGCGGGACTGCTCTGCCTGGCGGCGGGCTGCCTGCTGGAGTGGGCGGGGCTGGTCTGGACGGGCCGGATCGTGCGGGGTGCGTATGCGCGCTGAGTTCATCCACAGCCTGTGGACAGCGCTTTCCGTCCTGGCCGCCGTGTACTGCGCGGCGGACGCGGCCCGTGCGTCCTGGCGCGCACATGCTTCGCGTCGCCGGCTGCCCGCCGTGCTGGGCCCGCTGGCGCCGCCCCTGCCGCCTGCGGACGCCGGTCGGCCGGGCGGCGGGCGGGAGTTGGCCGTGGGACGGATCCGGGCGGCGGTGGTGCGGTTTGGTCCGGGTCTGCTCGCGGGGGCCGCGGTGCTCATCTTCGTCGGCGGAGCGGTCGGCGCCCTGGCGGGACTCGCCGCCGCGTACGGCATACGGCGGTGGCAGCGCCGGACCGCCACCGTCGCACGACGCGACGTCGGCATACGCACCGGGGCCGACCTCGCCCTGGCCGCCGACCTCGTCGCCGCCTGCCTCGCGGCCGGCGCCGGGCCGCGGGAGGCCGCCGCCGAGGTGGGCCGCTCGCTGGGCGGCCCGGTCGGGGACCGCCTCGCGCAGGGCGCGGCGGAGCTGCGCCTCGGCGGCGACCCGCGGGCGGCGTGGGCGCCAATGGCGGAAGTGCCGGGCGCCGGGCGGCTGGCCGGGTGGCTGGAACAGGCGGGGCAGACGGGGGTGCCGGTGGTCGACGCGGTCTCCCGGCTGGCCGCCGAGTGCCGGGCGGAGGAGACCCGGGCGGCGGCGGCCCGCGCCCGCCGGGCGGGGGTCAAGGTGGCGGGCCCGCTGGGGCTGTGCTTCCTGCCCGCGTTCCTGGCGGTCGGGGTGGCGCCGGTGGTGATGGGCCTGGCGGCGCAGTTGCTGGGCGGCAACGGATAACGAGCACGGACACGGACACGGAGATACGGGGATCGAGATGGTCGGCAGGTTGGTCCGGAGGGTGCGCGAGCGCGCACGGAGGTTCGGCGGGGACGCGGGGATGACGACGTCCGAGTACGCCGTGGGCACGATCGCGGCGGTCGCGTTCGCGGCGATCTTGTACAAGGTGGTGACGAGTGATGCGGTCAGCGGTGCGCTGCAGGCGGTGGTGGAACGCGCGCTCGACGTCCCGTTCTGACCGGCCGCCCGCCCGTGGGCCGGGGCGCGGTGACGCCGGGGTGGTGACCGCGGAGACGGCTGCGGCGATTCCGGCGCTGGTGTTCCTCGCCCTCGGGCTGGTCTGGGCGCTGATGGCCGCCGCCGCGCAGATCCAGTGCGTGGACGCCGCCCGCGCGGGGGCGCGGGCCGCGGCCCGGGGTGAGCCCGCCGCCGACGTGCGGGGGGCCGCCCTGGCCGCGGCTCCTCGCGAAGCGACCGTGACGGTGGCCCGGGACGGCGATCTAGTGCGCGTACGGGTGCGGGCCGCGGCGACGGGACCGGGGCCGTTGTCCCTCGACCTCGGAGGGGAGGCGGTCGCCCTTGCGGAAGAGACCGTTCGATGACCGGGGCGGGGCGACGGTGTGGTCGGCGCTGGCGTGCTTCGCGCTGTGCGCGGTGTTCGCCGCGGCGCTGGGCCTGGGGCAGGCGGTGCACTCCCGCCACCGCGCCGGCGGGGCGGCCGACCTGGCCGCGCTGGCGGCGGCGGACCGGGCGCTGCTCGGCGAGGCGGCGGCCTGCACGGCGGCCCGCCGGGTGGCGGCGGCGCAGGGTGCCCAGCTGCTGCGGTGCGCCGTGGCCGGAGAGGTCGCGGACGTCGTGGCGTCGGCCCGTACCGGACGCTTCACCGCCGAGGTCCGCTCCCGCGCCGGCCCGCCGTCAGCGGGCGGCTCCCGCCCGCGGGCGGGCTCCCCGCCGCCTGCCGGGGTTTGGGCAGCGCCGACTCCTCGTCGCTCTTCGGCGATCCGGCGGCGCTCGGTCCCGGCTCTGCGGCCGGCCGGCCGCGGGGTTGCGGTAGAGCAGGCTCCAGCCTTGAGAATCCGGCCGTGGCCGGCACAGGACCGGCCGTGGCCGACACAGGAAAGGACTCCGTATGAAGTACCGCACGATCGGCGCCGACCCGCGGCACCGCCGCGAGGTCAGCGTGCTCAGCCTCGGCGCGATGCTGTTCGGCACCGCGACCGACGAGGAGACGTCGTTCGCGATCCTCGACCGCTACGTCGAGGCCGGCGGCACGTTCGTCGACACCTCCGACAACTACGCGTTCTGGGTGAACGGCCTGCAGGGCGGCGAGAGCGAAAGCCTGCTCGGGCGGTGGCGGCGCAGCCGGGGGATCGGGGACGAGGTGGTCATCGCGACCAAGCTCGGCGCCCGGCCGCTCGCGCCCGGCACCTCGTACATCGACAACGCCGAGGGCCTGTCGGCGATGGTGATCCGGCAGTCCGCGGAGGAGAGCCGGCAGCGGCTCGGGGTGGAGAAGCTGGACATCCTGTACGCGCACATCGACGACATGAGCGTGCCGCAGGAGGAGACCGTCGAGGCGTTCGGTGCGCTGGTGGCCGAGGGTGCCGTCGGGCTGCTGGGGGTGAGCAACCAGTGGGTCTGGCGGGTGGAGCGGGCCCGTGCGCTGGCGGCGGCGGCCGGCCTCGCCGGGTACGAACTGCTGCAGTACCACCACACCTACCTGCGCCGCCGCACCGACCTCCCCAGCGAGCTCGACCCGGACGGCTCGCCGGGCGGCGCGGACGGGGCGATGCTCAGCTACGCGCGCCACAATCCCGGGCTCACGCTCGTGGCGTACTCACCGCTGCTGGCCGGCGGCTACGTCCGACCGGACAAGCCGCTGGGGCACGAGCTGGACCACCCGGGGACGCCGGCCCGGCTGGAGGCGCTGCGGGCGGTGGCGCAGGAGGCCGACGCGACGGTGAACCAGGTGGTGCTGTCCTGGCTGATCGGCGGGGAGGTGCCGGTCGTTCCGCTGGTCGGTGCTTCGTCGGTGGCGCAGCTGGACGAGAGCCTGGCGGCGGTGGACCTGGAGTTGACGGCGGACCAGCGGGCCCGGCTCGACGCCGCCGGCTGAGCCGGTCCGTACGCGACGGGGTCAGTCCGCGCCCTCCGCCCCCGCCGCCCCGGCTGCCGCGGACTCCGGTGCCGGCGCGGACTCCGGTGCCGGCGCGGGCCGGGGCACCGGCACCGGCTCCTGCGCCGCACCCTGCTCCGCCCCCGTCAGCAGCAGCGTCGTCAGCAGCCGCAGCGCCGCCGCCTTGTCCAGCGGATCGTTCCCGTTGCCGCACTTCGGGGACTGGATGCAGGACGGGCAGCCGGTGTCGCACTCGCAGGCGGCGATCGCCGAGCGGGTCGCGGAGAGCCAGTCGCGGGCGACGCCGAAGGCCCGTTCGGCGAAGCCCGCGCCGCCGGGGTGGCCGTCGTAGACGAAGACCGTCGGCAGCAGCGTGTCGCCGTGCAGCGGTACGGAGACGCCGCCGATGTCCCAGCGGTCGCACGTGGCGAAGAGCGGCAGCATGCCGATGGCGGCGTGCTCCGCCGCGTGCAGGGCGCCGCCCAGCTGCTCCTGGGCGACGCCCGCCGCGTCCAGCTGGTCGTCGGTGACGGTCCACCACACGGCACGGGTGCGCAGCGTCCGCGGCGGCAGGTCGAGCTTCGTCTCGCCCATGATCTCGCCGGTGATCAGCCGGCGGCGCAGGAAGGAGACCACGTGGTTGGTGACTTCGACCGACCCGAAGCACAGCCGGGCGTCCCCCCAAGGGATCTCGCGCTCGGTCTCCAGCACGGAGACGGAGGTGGTGTCGCGGGCGACCGTGGTGTACGGAGGGTCGGCGCGCTCCACGAGCGCCACGTTGTCCTCCAGGTCCAGGGCGCGGACCACGTAGGTACGGCCCTGGTGGAGGTGGACAGCGCCCTCGTGGACGGTGGTGTGGGACGCCGCGGCGTCGACGGTGCCGAGCAGCCGGCCGGTGCCGTCCTCGACGATGTCGACGGGCCGGCCGCCCCCGCCGCGGATGTCGGTGAGGTCGCAGGCGCGTTCCCGCCGGGTCCAGTGCCAGGCCGCCCCCGGCCCGGCGCCGCCGCGGCGGCGCAGCAGCCCGCGGTCGGCGAGCTGCGGCAGCAGCCCGGCGGCCCCGGCGGCGAAGCACGCGGCGTCGCCGGTGAAGTCGGCGTCGGTCAGCGGCAGTTCGGCGGCGGCGGCGCAGAGGTGCGGGGCGAGCACGTACGGGTTGTCCGGGTCCAGCACGGTGGACTCCACCGGCCGGCGGAAGAGCGCCTCCGGATGGTGCACCAGGTACGTGTCGAGCGGGTCGTCCCGCGCGACCAGCACCGCCAGCGCGCCCTGCCCCGACCGCCCCGCGCGCCCGGCCTGCTGCCACAGCGAGGCCCGGGTGCCGGGGTAGCCGGCGAGCAGCACGGCGTCCAGCCCCGACACGTCCACGCCCAGCTCCAGCGCGGACGTCGCGGCCAGCCCCAGCAGTTCGCCCGACTGCAGCGCGGCCTCCAGGGCCCGCCGTTCGTCCGCCAGATAGCCGCCGCGGTAGGCGGCGACCCGGTCCGCAAGCGCCCGGTCGACGGCCGCCAGCCGGTCCTGGGCGATCATGGCGACCAGCTCCGCGCCCCGCCGGGAGCGGACGAAGGCGACGGTCCGTACGCCCGCCACCGCCAGGTCCGTCAGCAGCTCCGCGCACTCCGCCGTGGCCGTCCGCCGCACCGGTGCGCCCCGCTCGCCGTGCAGCTCCGTCAACGGCGGCTCCCACAGCGCGAACGCGACCTCTCCGCGCGGCGACGCGTCGTCCGTGACCTCCACCACGGCCCGCCCGGTCAGCCGCTCCGCCGACCGCCCCGGCTCGGCCGCGGTGGCGGAGGCGAGGAGGAACACCGGGTCGGCGCCGTAGCGGGCGCAGAGCCGGCGCAGCCGGCGTACGACCTGGGCGACGTGCGAGCCGAAGACGCCGCGGTAGGTGTGGCACTCGTCGATCACGACATAGCGCAGGGCGCGCAGGAAGGAGGACCACCGGGAGTGGGCCGGGAGTATGCCGCGGTGCAGCATGTCGGGGTTGGTGAGGACGAGGTTGGCGTAGAGGCGCACCCACTCGCGTTCCTCGGCGGCCGTGTCCCCGTCGTAGACGGCCGGGCGGACGGCCTTGCCGAGCGGGGCGGCCAGCGCCTTGACCGCGCGCAGCTGGTCGGCGGCCAGCGCCTTCGTCGGCGCCACGTACAGGGCCGTCGCGCCCCGCCCGTTCGCGGCCTCGGAGCCGTCGAGCGCCGCACTGAGCACGGGCGCCAGATACGCCAGCGACTTGCCCGACGCCGTGCCCGTGGCGGCGATCACCGAGTCGCCCGCGAGCGCGTGCGTGGCCATCCGCGCCTGGTGTGCCCACGGCCGCACGATCCCGGCGGCCTCGATGGCCCCCACTACCTCCGGCCGGATGCCCGCAGGCCAATCGGCATGGCGCCCGCCGCGCGGGGGCAGGTGCTCCGTATGAGTGATGCGAGCGGCGCGGTCCTCCCGGGCGGCGAGCCGGCGCAGCGCGGTGCGCGGCGGAACATGTGCGGTACCGTTCCGAGCGCCGTCCGCCGCCGTGCGGTGCGCCGCGCCGTCGGGCGGTCCGGGCGGTGTGACGTGGGGTGCGCCGGGCCGCGGGCCGGGCCCGGTGCCGTCGGCCCACGGGGCCGGCCCGCGCTCGTTCGCGTCCCCCCACTCGTTCGCGTCCATCGGCACGAGTGTGTCACCGATGCGACGGACAATGCCCCCAAGGCGTCGTGCACGCCCGGGGGGAAGTGATTGAATGCCATGGCGGATGCCGATCCGTCTCCGGCCGGACGGCGGGGGACGCCCGGGGCAGCCGCTCGCTGAAAGGTGCTGGAGGATCCGTGGACCTGTCCCTGTCGACTCGTACCGTGGGCGACCGCACGGTCGTCGAAGTCGGTGGCGAGATTGATGTGTATACCGCCCCCAAGCTGCGCGAGCAGTTGGTCGAGCTGGTCAACGACGGCAGCTACCACCTGGTCGTCGACATGGAGCGGGTCGACTTCCTCGACTCCACCGGTCTGGGCGTCCTCGTCGGCGGACTGAAGCGGGTCCGGGCTCACGAGGGCTCGCTCCGGCTGGTCTGCAACCAGGAGCGCATTCTGAAGATCTTCCGTATCACGGGCCTGACCAAGGTGTTCCCCATCCACACCTCGGTCGACGAAGCCGTCGCCGCGAAGGACTGACACAGGCGCCAGACACGGCGGAGGGACCGGGCCGCGCGCCGGGTCCCTCTGCGGTTGGCTCCGGTACGGACGGATACTTCCCGTGGCGATACGGGATGGCGTGGGATGACGTGAAGGGGATGGCATGCCCACCGTTGAATTGCGCTTCAGTGCCCTTCCCGAGCACGTCCGCACGGCCCGCCTGGTGGCGGCCGCGGTCGCGCGCAGGGCCGGTGTGGACGAGGCGGTGCTCGACGAGGTGCGTCTCGCCGTCGGCGAGGCCTGCCTGCGGGCCGTCGGGCTGCACCAGCACCACGGGCTGCCGGGGCCGGTGCGGGTCGTGCTCACCGAGGAGGAGAAGAAGTTCTCCATCGAGGTCGGCGACGACGCGCCGACGGTCCCCGGTCACGTACCCGCCGCCCGCGTCACCGCCGAGACCCACCCGGAACCGGACGGCGACGGGAACGCAAGCGTGCCGGGCGGCGTCGACGCCGACATCGACGACGAGATGGGCCTCGCGGTCATCAGCGGTCTGGTCGACGACGTCGAGGTGACCGCGAGCGAGTCCGGCGGCACGATCCGGATGAGCTGGCCGGCCGCCACCGCCACGGCCGGCTCCTGACGGCCTCCTGGCCCTCCTGACGGCCTCCTGGCCCTTCCGACGGTTAACGGGTCCCCTGGCACTTCTGACGGTCCCCCTCACCCTCCTGACGGCTCTCCCTGCACCTCCCTCCCGGCGCGACCCGGCTCCGCCCCTCCCGCGGGCTCCTCCGCCCCGCCCGGATCCTCTCCGGCCGACTCCGGCCAACTATCGGTCCACCCGCCCCCGGGGCCGTGCCGCGCCCTCCCGCGCCCCGCCCACCCCCGGCCCGTAGCCCCGCGCGACCCACCCCTTGACCCGCGCATTTCAAGATCAAGGGGCTTCTGATCAGCGCTTTCTTCGCGCACCGAGATCATTTTCCCCGTCATTGCCGGGGCGTTCCCGCATCCCTCTTTCGAGGGAATTGACAGATGCTCTCCGAGGCGTTGATCGTCGTCGGAGCCGAATTCCCCGGGGGACGCCCTGTTTTGATCTAGCTCCGCTCCCTACAATCCGTCCACAACTTGCAGCTCAGGACGCCTGAGCGCTGCGGCCGCCCAAACCCCGACCGCTCAAACCCGCAGTCGGGGCTGCCGCGCGCCCATGTGCCGTACGTCAAGGAGGACGAATGGCGGGGCATTTCACCCCACTACAGCAGGACCACCTACTGGCCGTGGAACTCACCAGCGGCAACCGTGCCATCGTGGCGATCATCGCCGTGGTCGCGGTCGCCGCACTCGCGGTCGCCGTGGTGCTGCTCCGTCAAGTGCTCGCCGCCGGCGAGGGCACGGACAATATGAAGAAGATCGCGGCGGCGGTACAAGAAGGCGCAAACGCCTATCTGGCCCGCCAGTTGCGCACCATCGGCATCTTCGCCGTGGTGGTGTTCTTCCTGCTCATGCTGCTGCCCGCCGACGACTGGTCGGAGCGGGCCGGACGCTCGATCTTCTTCCTGGTGGGCGCCGCGTTCTCGGCCGCGACCGGGTACATCGGCATGTGGCTCGCGGTCCGCAGCAACGTGCGCGTGGCCGCCGCCGCGCGCGCTGCCACCCCGCGCGAGGGCGAGCCCGCCAAGGACCTCACCGCGGTGAGCCACGAGGCGACCAAGCTTGCGTTCCGCACCGGCGGCGTGGTCGGCATGTTCACCGTGGGCCTCGGCCTGCTCGGTGCCTGCTGCGTCGTGCTCGTCTACGCGGCCGACGCGCCCAAGGTGCTGGAGGGCTTCGGCCTCGGCGCCGCGCTCATCGCGATGTTCATGCGTGTCGGCGGCGGCATCTTCACCAAGGCCGCCGACGTCGGCGCCGACCTCGTCGGCAAGGTCGAGCAGGGCATCCCCGAGGACGACCCGCGCAACGCCGCCACCATCGCCGACAACGTCGGCGACAACGTCGGTGACTGCGCCGGCATGGCGGCCGACCTCTTCGAGTCGTACGCCGTCACCCTGGTCGCCGCGCTCATCCTGGGCAAGGTCGCACTGGGCGACGCCGGCCTCGCCTTCCCGCTGATCGTTCCCGCGATCGGCGTCGTCACCGCCATGATCGGCGTGTTCGTCGTCGCGCCGCGGGCCAACGACCGCAGCGGCATGACCGCCATCAACCGCGGCTTCTTCATCTCCGCGGTGATCTCCCTGGTGATGGTGGCCGTCGCCGTCTTCGCGTACCTCCCCTCGTCGTACGCGGACCTCGACGGCGTCGGTGCGGGCATCGCCGAGCACGACGGCAACCCGCAGGTGCTCGCGCTCGTCGCGGTCGCCATCGGCATCGTGCTCGCGGCGGTCATCCAGCAGCTCACCGGCTACTTCACCGAGACCAACCGCCGCCCCGTACGAGACATCGGCAAGACCTCCCTGACCGGCCCGGCCACGGTGGTGCTCTCCGGCATCTCCATCGGCCTGGAGTCCGCCGTCTACACCGCGGTCCTCATCGGCCTCAGCGTCTACGGAGCGTTCCTGCTCGGCGGTACGTCCATCATGCTGGCGCTCTTCGCGGTCGCCCTGGCCGGCACCGGCCTGCTGACCACCGTCGGCGTCATCGTCGCCATGGACACCTTCGGCCCGGTCTCCGACAACGCCCAGGGCATCGCCGAGATGTCCGGCGACGTCGAGGGCGACGGCGCCCAGGTCCTCACCAACCTGGACGCGGTCGGCAACACCACCAAGGCCATCACCAAGGGCATCGCCATCGCCACCGCGGTCCTCGCGGCGGCGGCGCTCTTCGGCTCGTACCGCGACGCGGTCAACGAGGCGGTGGCGGAGGCCAGCAACGTCGGCAACCCGCTCGGCCTCAGCCTGGACATCGGCCAGCCGAACAACCTCGTCGGCCTCATCCTCGGCTCCGCGGTCGTCTTCCTCTTCTCCGGTCTGGCGATCAACGCCGTGTCGCGCTCCGCGGGCGCGGTGGTCTTCGAGGTGCGCCGGCAGTTCCGCGAGCACCCGGGGATCATGGACTACACGGAGGAGCCGGAGTACGGCAAGGTCGTCGACATCTGCACCCGGGACGCGCTGCGCGAGCTGCGTACGCCCGGTCTGCTCGCCGTCATGGCGCCGATTGCGGTCGGCTTCACGTTCGGGGTCGGCGCGCTGGCCTCGTTCCTCGCCGGCGCCATCGGCGCGGGCGTGCTGATGGCGGTCTTCCTGGCCAACTCGGGCGGCGCCTGGGACAACGCCAAGAAGCTCGTCGAGGACGGCCACCACGGCGGCAAGGGCAGCGAGGCCCACGCCGCCACGGTGATCGGTGACACCGTCGGCGACCCGTTCAAGGACACCGCGGGCCCGGCGATCAACCCGCTGCTGAAGGTGATGAACCTGGTGGCGCTGCTGATCGCTCCGGCGGTGGTGAAGTTCTCCTACGGAGATGACTCGAACGTCGGCGTACGGATCATCATCGCGGGCGCGGCCATCGCGATCATCGCCGGCGCCGTGTACATCTCCAAGCGCCGGGGCATCGCGGTCGGGGACGAGGAGCCGGAGACCACCGCGGCCTCCAACTCCTCGCCGAAGTCGCCGACCGACCCGGCGGTGGTCAACGGCTGAGACACAGCTCTACGGCACCGCACCCCGCCGGCCGGGAGGCCAGACCGCTCCCGGCCGGCGGGGTGCGGTATGAGAGGCGGGACCACTGTCACTGTTGTGACTGCTGTGGCTGCCGTGGCAAATGGTGCATGACGCGGCGTGCGGCCTCGGCGATTCGTCGTACCGGCGGGGTGCCGGTGTATGTTCCGGGACGAAGGGATGATCCGGTCAACTTCTCGGCCGCAAGCGACCGAGATCGTTGTGTCTCGGCCGGAAGGGTGTTGATTGCAAGTGGAGCGCGACTGGCTGCCGCGTGGTCCCCTGCGTCCGGAACTAGCCTGGGCTGGTTCTGGGGCGGTTGACTGCGCCCCGCTGCCACGCAGCATCGCCGCGGTGGGCGATGTTGCGGGAGCCGTTGTGGTCCGCGTGCAGCACGGTCCCGCAGGACCGGCAGGCGAACCGTGCTTGATTCACCCTGTTCGTGCGGTGGGTATGCCAGCACTCCGAACACTGCCGGGAGGTGTTCCGGGGATCGACTGTGACCACCGGGACACCTGCCCGTCGTGCCTTGTACCCGATGAAGGTGCCGAGCTGGGCGAAGGCCCAGGAGTGCAGTCGTGCCCGCTGGTCTTTCTTGGCCGTGACCCTCTGCCGGATACCGCCCAGGTTTTCCAGGGCGATCCCGCGCGAGGTGCGTTCAGCGGTGGCAACGAGCTTCTTGGCGATGATGTGGTTGGTGTTGGCGGCGTGCCGCGCCTCGCGGCGACGGTTGCGCTTGAGGACGCGCTTGCCTGCTTTAGTGCGCTTCTTCTGGAGCTTGGTCCGCAGGTCGCGGTGGCGCTTGCGGTACCGGTTGAGCCTGCGCCCGGCGAGGACCTGGCCGTCGCTGGTCGTGGCAATGTTGACGACGCCGAGGTCCACGCCGAGGAAGCCGTCGGGCTTGTAGGGGGCGGGCTCGGGGATGTCGATGGTGGCGACGAGGAAGAACTTGCCGTCCCGCATCACCAGGTCGCTCTCGCCCTTGCGGGAGGCGAGGAGCTTGGTTGCCTGGGGCGAGCAGACGAACGGGATGTGCTTGATCCGCCCTGCCACGGTCCAGATGGACACGGTGCGTCGGTCGAGGTCCCAGGTCAAGATGCGGTCGTCGAAGGGCTGGGCGGCGTCGTCGCGGAAGACGATCGGCTTGGACTCCGCCCGCTTGCGGCGCTTGGATCCTGCCGGGCCGAGGTTCCCGGCCGTGATGTTGCCCTTGAGGGTGGCGTAGGCGTCACACACCTTCGTCACCACCCGTACGGCCGGTTGCGCCCCCAGGTCAAAATCAGCCTTGAGGGCGAAGTAGACCTCTTTCTGCAACACGTTGCGGCGCTTGAGGTTCCTGGCGAAAGCCACCTCGGACGCCCGGTTCGCGGCACGGTTGCAGGCACGCAGGGTTGCGGCCAGGGCGTCGGCCACATAGGCCGACCCCGGCTGCAATTTCACCTGCGCAATAATCTTCACGCACAACACGCTAGTACGACGCACGTGAGGGGATCAACCTTGCAGTTGAGACACAGCGGAGGGAACTCCGCCGCCAAGCGGCTCCCTCCCAAGAAGCCAATCCCTCCCGGGCCCACAGCCCTGCGCCTCCTTGGCAGGACACAGTGAACAAGACGCTTGCCGCCACCCTGGCCGGTGCCGCCGTCACGCTGGTCGTGGCGACCGGCTGCGGCGAGGACGACAACGCGGAGGTCCAGAAGTGGGCGGGCTCGCTCTGCGACCGGATCCAGCCGGAGTTGCAGAAGCGGGATGAGGCCAACCTCGCGATCAGCGAGGCGACGACGGAGAAGGACCCGCGGAAGGTGCAGGAGACGGACGCCAAGGCGTTCGGTGAGATCTCGGACGCGTACACGGCCATGAGCAAGGCCGTGAACAAGGTGGGTGCGCCGCCCGTCGACGACGGTAAGAACACCCACGGCGGCGCCGTGACCGAGCTGGAGCAGGTGGCCGCGGCGTACGCGGACCTGCAGAAGCAGGTGGAGGACCTGGACGTCAAGGACCAGGCGGCGTTCGCGGAGGGCCTGCGGGAGCTGGCGGGCGAGGCTGACAAGATCAGCAAGAGCGGCGACCAGGCGCTGAACAAGCTGCAGGCGGGCGAGGTCGGCGAGGCGCTGGCCGAGCAGCAGGGCTGCCAGAAGTCGCAGGCGAAGCCGTCGCAGAAGGCGTAGTCGCGGCAGGCGCGGCAGGCGCGGTAGGCCAGGCAGCCCCGGTAGGCCCGACGGGCCCGGCAGGCGCGGCAGCAGGTCCGGGCGCACGCGGCGGGCCGGTCGGCGCGGGCGCGGCGGCGGCACCACAATGGTGCCCGTGCGTGCCACCGACGATCTCCCCCGCCTCGACCTCCCCCGCCCCGACGGCGCCGCCGAGTTGCGCGCGGCGTTGCTGGCCGCGGGCTTCACCGCCGACGGCCTGCTGGACCTCCTGGGCGCCCCCGCGTACGCGGCCCTGGCCCGCAGCGAGACCGTGCCCGCGGAGCGGGCGACACGGTGGCCGCCGGGCGGCACGCCGCCGGCCCTCGCCACCCTCACCCGGCTCTTCCTCCTCCAGAGCGCCGTCCCCCGCCCACACGCCGAGGCGGTGCTGCCGCTGGCGGCGTGCCTCGCGGACGGCTGGCTGCGCCCGGACGGTGAGGCGGTACGGGCCGTGGTCGACGTCCGGCCGTACGGCGGGCCGGCGGGCCAGGACTGGTGGATCGTCTCGGATCTGGGCTGTGCGGTGGGGGGTGCGGCGGGTGCCCGGAGGGCGGCTGCCGCGGCCGGTGCGTACGGTAACGGCGCCTCCGGTGCGTACGGGAACGGCGGCACGCCCGGCGCCGACCTCGTACTCGGCGTCGGCGGCGCCTCCACCACGCTCGCCGGGCTCACCGTGCCCCTCGACGGCGGGCGCGTGCTCGACCTCGGCACCGGGTCCGGGATCCAGGCGCTGCACGCCGGCGCCCGCGCCGACGCCGTCACCGCCACCGACGTCAACCCCCGCGCCCTCGCCTGCGCCCGGCTCACCCTCGCCCTCTCCGGCGCGCCCGCCGCCGACCTGCGCGCCGGTTCGCTCTTCGAGCCGGTGGCCGGCGAGCGGTTCGACCTGATCGTCTCCAACCCGCCCTTCGTGATCTCCCCTGCCGCCCGGCTGACGTACCGCGACGGCGGCATGGCCGGTGACGAGCTGTGCCGCACCCTCGTCCGCGAGGCCGCGGACCACCTCGCCGACGGCGGCTACTGCCAGCTCCTCGCCAACTGGCAGCACGTCGAGGGCGAAGACTGGCGCGAGCGCGTCGCGGACTGGGTGCCGCCGGGCTGCGACGCCTGGATCGTGCAGCGGGAGGTGCAGGACGTCACGCAGTACGCGGAGCTGTGGCTGCGCGACGCGGGCGACCACGCCGACCACGCGGCCTACGCGGCTCGCTACGACGACTGGCTCGACGCCTTCGCCGCCACCCGCACCAGGGCCGTCGGCTTCGGCTGGATCACCCTGCGCCGCGTCGGGGCGGCGGATCCCGCGGTCACCGTCGAGGACTGGCCGCACGCCGTCGAGCAGCCGCTCGGCGCGGCGGTGGTCGAGCACTTCGCGCGGCAGGACTTCCTGCGCCGTACGGACGACGCGGCGCTGCTGGCGACGACCTTCCGGCTCGCGGACGACGTGGTGCAGGAGCAGGTGGGCCGGCCCGGAGAGGAGGACCCGGAGCACGTGGTGCTGCGCCGGCAGCGGGGGATGCGGCGGGCGACGCGGGTGGACACGGTCGCGGCGGGCTTCGCCGGGGCGTGCGACGGCACGCTGCCGGCGGGCGTCATCCTGGACGCCATCGCGCAGGTGCTGGGGGAGGACCCGGCGGTGCTGCGGGAGCGCACGCCGGGCGAGCTCCGGCGGCTGCTGGAGCAGGGCTTCCTGGCCCCCGCCTGAGTCCTGCCAGAGTCCCGCCTGAGCCCTGCCTGAGCCCCAGCGGCCGGCTGAGCGGGCTGAGTGCGCCGAACGGGCTGAGCCGGCGGTACGAAGCGGCTGAGCCGCTCCGCGGAGCGGCTCAGCCCGCCACGTTCCGTACCACCGCCCACACCACGGCCACGCCCAGCACCGCCGCCGTGCCGAGCCGTCCGAAGGACGGCGTCCAGCGGCGCCCGCGCAGGCCCTCGTAGAGCCAGCGGCCGTACAGCACCGCCGCGAACGGCAGGCCGAGCAGCAGCATCAGGGCGTTGTCGTGGAAGGCGGCGCCGAGGTCGCCGTGGAGGAGGTCGTACGCCATGCGGGTAGCGCCGCAGGCGGGACAGTCCAGGCCGGTGGCCCAGTTGAACGGGCAACGGGGCAGCCAGTGACCCGGGTCGTGGGGGTTCGTGCCGTAGAGGTACGCCGCGCCCGCGGCCCCCGCCGCCGCCAGGGCGACGGGTGCGGCGGCCGGGCGGCGCAGCAGGTTCAGCACGCGCCGTACGCTCCCGCGCCTCCCGCTCCGCTTGCCCTCCGCCCCCGGCGGGCGCACGGTACCCGTCGTCTCCGGTTGCGGGGGAACTGGAGGCGACGGGTCCGGGTGCCCTGGGGGCGCCGGAGGGCGGACGGCGTCAGGAGCGGAGGACGCGGCCCTTGGCATCGGTCTTGTCGTCACTGACGAGGATCATGATGCCGTCGATGAGCGCCCAGATGCCGACGCCGCCGCAGGTGAGGAGCTGGGCGACGGCCATGCCGGTGTGCCCGGTGTAGAAGCGGCCGATGCCCAGCGTGCCGATGAAGAGCTGCAGCACGCCTGCGACGATCTTGGACTTGTCGGAGTACGGGCGACCGTGTGCGTCGTAGCCGTACGGCGCGTTCGGGTCGTAGCCCTGTGCAGCCGGGGCCGGGGCCTGCGGGAGGTTGCCGGGCTGGCCGCCCGGGTAGCCGTATCCCTGCTGCTGGGCGGGCTGCTGCGCGTACGGGTTCTGGTTCGGGTCCTGCTGGCCGTACTGCGGGTAGCCGTAACCCGGCTGACCCGGCTGACCCGGCTGGCCCGGCTGTCCGGGCTGCTGGCCGTAAGGATTCTGATTCGGATCGGACACTGAACGTCCCCCCGGTCGGATGTGTAGTGGTGGGCTCCGAACCGGCCTCGCGGCACGGGTCGGACGCCCATACTCCCATCCGTAGTACTGGCCGTTGTCAAGGGGCTGCGCGTTACAGACCGCGGCGACCGTAATGTGCCCTGTGCGGGAGCTAGGCGGCTTGTCGGGTTACCGTTCGAGTGGCGCCCCGGGTTTTAGCCGCTTGACACGGGGGCGGGTTGTACCGTCACACTCCGCAGCAACGCCCGGCACAGCAACGTACGACCGCACGACCATCCACATAGAGTGCCCACAAGGCCACCGACGACGACCACCGGCAAGATCGCCGCGAATCCCCCCACCAGATCGCTGCCAGCTTCCGACCGGAGAAGAGAGAGCCGAAGTTGTCCGCCACCAGCAAGTCCCGCCGACTCGTCATCGTGGAGTCGTCTACCAAGGCGAAGACGATCAAGGGCTATCTGGGCCCCGGCTACGAGGTCGAGGCGAGCGTCGGGCACATCCGCGATCTCCCGAACGGCGCCGCCGAGGTGCCGGCCAAGTACAAGGGAGAGCCCTGGGCGCGGCTCGGGGTGAACGTCGATCATGACTTCGAGCCGCTGTATGTGGTGAACAGCGACAAGAGACAGCAGGTCAGCAAGTTGAAGAAACTGCTGGCCGAGTCGGACGAGCTGTATCTCGCGACGGACGAGGACCGCGAGGGCGAGGCGATCGCCTGGCATCTGCTGGAGGTGCTGAAGCCCAAGGTGCCGGTGCACCGGATGGTCTTCCACGAGATCACCAAGGACGCGATCCGCCAGGCCGTCGCCAATCCGCGGGCGCTGGACAAGAAGCTGGTCGACGCGCAGGAGACCCGCCGCATTCTCGACCGGCTGTACGGGTACGAGGTCTCGCCGGTGCTGTGGAAGAAGGTCATGCCCCGGCTGTCGGCCGGCCGGGTGCAGTCCGTCGCCACCCGCCTCGTCGTCGAGCGGGAGCGCGAGCGCATCGCGTTCCGCTCCGCCGAGTACTGGGACCTGGCCGGCGTTTTCTCCACTGGCCGCGCCGGCGATGCCACCGATCCGACCGCCTTCGGCGCCAAGCTCTCCGCCGTCGACGGGCGCCGCATCGCCCAGGGCCGCGACTTCGGCCCGGACGGGCAGCTCAAGGGCGGCTCGTCGGCCGAGGTGCTGCACCTGAGCGAGGACTCCGCCCGCGCGCTGGCCGCCGCGCTGCAGAACGCCGCGTTCGCGGTGCGCAGCGTGGAGGCGAAGCCCTACCGGCGTTCGCCGTCGGCCCCGTTTCGTACCACGACGATGCAGCAGGAGGCGTCCCGCAAGCTGGGGCTCGGCGCCAAGGCCACCATGCAGGTGGCGCAGCGGCTGTACGAGAACGGCTTCATCTCCTATATGAGGACCGACTCCACCACGCTGTCGGACACCGCGGTCGCCGCCGCCCGGGCGCAGGTCACGCAGTTGTACGGGAGCGACTACCTCCCGGACCGGCCGCGCATCTACGCGGGCAAGGTGAAGAACGCCCAGGAGGCGCACGAGGCGATCCGCCCCTCGGGCGACCGGTTCCGCACGCCGGCGGAGACGGGGCTGTCCGGCACCGAGTTCCGGCTGTACGAGCTGATCTGGATGCGTACGGTCGCGTCGCAGATGAAGGATGCCACCGGGCAGTCCGTGACGGTGAAGCTGGGCGGCACATCGGCCGCTGGAAGCGGGGAGTGGGCTGGGCGGGACGCCGAGTTCTCCGCGTCCGGCCGGGTCATCACGTTCCACGGCTTCATGAAGGCGTACGTCGAGGGCTCCGACGACCCCTCCGCCGACCTCGACAACCGCGACCGGCCGCTGCCGCAGCTCGCCGAGGGCGACCGGCTGACCGCCGAGGAGATCACAGCGGAGGGGCACGCCACCAAGCCGCCCGCCCGCTACACCGAGGCGACGCTGGTCAAGGAGCTGGAGGAGCGGGAGATCGGCCGCCCGTCCACGTACGCCTCGATCATCGGCACGATCCTGGACCGCGGCTACGTCTTCAAGAAGGGCACGGCCCTGGTGCCGTCCTTCCTCTCCTTCGCCGTCGTCGGCCTGATGGAGAAGCACTTCGGGCGCTACATCGACTACGACTTCACCGCCAAGATGGAGGACGACCTCGACCGCATCGCGCGCGGCGAGGCCGAGTCGGTGCCGTGGCTGCGGCGCTTCTACTTCGGTACGGACGACGTGACCACCCCCGCCGAGGAGCGGGCCGGCGCCGACCACCTCGCGGGGCTGAAGGAGCTGGTCACCGACCTGGGCGCGATCGACGCCCGGGAGGTCTCCACGTTCCCGGTGGGCGAGGGGATCGTGCTGCGCGTCGGGCGCTACGGGCCGTACGTGGAGCGCGGCGAGCGGGACACCGAGGACCACCGGCGCGCGGACGTGCCGGACGAGCTGCCGCCGGACGAGCTGACCGTCGAGCTGGCCGAGGAGCTGCTCGCCAAGCCCAGCGGGGCGTACGAGCTGGGCACCGACCCGGACAGCGGCCACGAGATCGTCGCCAAGGACGGGCGCTACGGGCCGTACGTGACGGAGGTGCTGCCCGAGGGCACGCCGAAGACCGGCAAGAACGCGGTGAAGCCGCGGACGGCGTCGCTGTTCACGTCCATGTCCCTGGACACGGTGACGCTGGCGGACGCGCTGAAGCTGCTGTCGCTGCCGCGGGTCGTCGGCACCGACCCGGAGAGCGGCACGGAGATCACCGCGCAGAACGGGCGCTTCGGCCCGTATCTGAAGAAGGGCACGGACTCGCGCTCGCTGCAGAGCGAGGACCAGCTCTTCACGGTGACGCTTCAGGAGGCGCTGGCGCTCTACGCCCAGCCCAAGCAGCGCGGCCGGGCCGCGGCGAAGCCGCCGCTGAAGGAGCTGGGCGAGGACCCGGCGAGCGGCAAGCCGGTGGTGGTGAAGGACGGGCGCTTCGGGCCGTACGTGACGGACGGCGAGACGAACGCGACGCTGCGGCGCGGGGACGAGCCGGAGTCGATCACGCCGGAGCGCGGGTTCGAGCTGCTGGCGGAGAAGCGGGCGAAGGGGCCGGCGAAGAAGACCGCGAAGAAGACGGCGAAGGCCCCGGCCAAGAAGGCGCCGGCGAAGAAGGCCGCCGCGAAGAAGACGGCGGCGAAGAAGACGGCGGCGAAGGCGGCTTCGAAGACCGCCGCGAAGAAGCCGGCCGGGACGAAGACGGCGGCGGCGAAGAAGGCGACGGCGAAGAAGACCGTGTCGGCGAAGACGGACGTGCCCGACCAGGGGGCGTAGGGGGCACGGGGTGCCCGTCAGGGGTCTGGGGCAGAGCCCCCGGGATCCCTCCGACTTCCGGTCCCGGCGGGCCTGTGCCGGCTGACCCGTCCCGAGGTGCACGGCCGTGCGTACGGCTTGCGGATCCTGACCCCGGCCCGGAGGGCAGGCGTGGAGGCCGCGGGTTGTCCACAACCGGCCGGTAATCCACAGAACCGGGCAAGTGTTCGTGTGGAGCTCATCGGTCCGGCTCGTCCCGCTAGGCTGACGACATGCGAGCCGACCAGCCCACGACAGCGCCGGACCCCACCGAGAGCCTTGTCGCGGACGCGCGCGAGCGCGCCGTGAGGGCGCTGCTGCGCGTGCCGTCACTGAGGCGGATGTGGGGCGCCCATCTCACCAGTGCCACCGCGGACGCGCTGGCGCTGCTCGTGCTCGTGCTGCTCGCGCTGCAGGCGGGGGTCGCGGCCGAGTCGTTCGGCGGTGGCTATCGCGGCGCGGCGGTCACGGTCAGCGTGGTCTTCGCGGTCCGGCTGCTGTCGACGGTCGTCTTCGGCGCCGTGCTGCTGGGCCCGCTCGGGTCGCTGCTCTCCGGGTCCGGGGCGCTGGACCGGCGCTGGGCGATGGTCGGCGCGGACGTGGTGCGCGCGGGGCTGCTCATCGTCGCCCCGCTGTGGATCGACTGGACGCCCGACTCGGCGCTCACCTGGATCCTCGTCACCGTTTTCGTCGCCGGCGCGGCCGAACGGGTATGGACAGTCGCCAAGGACAGCGCCGCCCCCGGGCTGCTGCCCGCGCCGCCGCCCGAGGGCGCGGCGATAAGGCCGCTGCCCGACCAGGGCGCCGCGCTGCGCCGGCTGGCGCTGCGCACGGGGTACGGGGCGCTGCCGCTCGGTGCCGCCGCGCTGCTGGTCACCGCGTGGATCGGCCGGCTGCTGGGCGCCGGGTTCGACTGGTTCGACGGCCACCCGGGCGCGGTCGGCTCGTATCTGGCGGCGGGGCTCTTCGCGGCGTCGGTCTCGGTGCTGTTCTTCATAGAGCTGCCGGACGGCGGGGCGCGGGCCCGCTCCCCGCTGGAGGGCCTGCGCCGGCCGCGCGGCGCGGACGGCGGCCCGGAGCGGGGGCGTACGGGCGCGATCGCGCTGCTCGTCGGCGCCTGCGCGGCAGCAGCCGCCGCGGTCGCCGCCTCCGTGGCGCTCGCCGTCCTGCAGGCGCAGGAGGCGTACGACATCAACGGCACCATCGCGTACGCGCTGCTGGTGCTGGCCGTCGCCGCCGGGCCGGTGGTCGGCGTGCGGACGGCGCCGCGGGTGCTGCCCGCGCTGTCGCGGCGCCGGCTGCTGGCGCTGGCCGTAGGCGTCACCGGGATCGGGCTGCTGCTCGTCGGCCTGGTGGCCGACGCGGCGACCGGGGTGCTGTGCGCGCTGCTGGCCGGGACCGCCGCGGGCGTCGCCGCCGCGACCGGGCACGCGCTGCTGGAGCAGGAGACCGAGGACGCCCGCAGGCCGCGCCTCGTCGACCATCTGCACGCCGTCTCCCGCGTGGCCGTCGCGCTCGCGCTGATCGGCACGCCGCTGCTCGCCGCCGCCATCGGCCGGCACCGCCTGGAGGCGGGCGACCTGGTCTTCGCGCACGGCGGCGCCGCCTTCACGTACATGCTGGCCGGCGCGCTGCTGCTGCCGGTGGCCGTGCTGGTGCTGGTGCGCACGGACGACCGGCAGGGCGTGCCGCTCCGGGTCGACCTGCGGCAGGCGGTGCGCGGCGCGGACCCGGAGGAGGGGCTGTCGCCGAGCGGGTTCTTCATCGCCGTCGAGGGCGGCGACGGGGCCGGGAAGTCCACGCAGGTCGAGGCGCTGGCGCAGTGGATCAGGGACAAGGGGCACGAGGTCGTCGTCACCCGTGAGCCCGGCGCCACCTCCATCGGGCAGCGGCTGCGCTCCATCCTGCTCGACGTCTCCACCGCCGGCATCTCGCACCGCGCGGAGGCCCTGCTGTACGCCGCGGACCGCGCGGAGCACGTGGACGGCCTCGTCCGGCCGGCGCTGGAGCGCGGCGCGGTGGTCATCACCGACCGGTACATCGACTCCTCGGTCGCGTACCAGGGCGGCGGGCGCGACCTGTCGCCGACCGAGGTGGCGCGCGTCAACCGCTGGGCCACCGGCGGGCTCGTCCCGCAGCTGACGGTGCTGCTCGACATCGCGCCGGAGACGGCGCGGGAGCGGTTCACCGAGGCGCCGGACCGGCTGGAGTCGGAGCCGCCGGAGTTCCACGAGCGGGTGCGCGCCGGGTTCCTGGCGCTGGCCGCCGCGGACCCGGGGCGCTATCTGGTGGTCGACGCCGGGCAGGACGCCGGCGTCGTGACGACTGCCGTGCGGCATCGTCTGGACCAGATGCTGCCGCTGTCCGAGCAGGAGCTGCGCGCGCAGGAGGAGGCCCGCCGCAAGGCCGAGGAGGAGCGCAAGCGCCGGGAGGCCGCGGAGGCCGCGCGCAAGGCCGAGGAGGAGCGGCTGGAGCGGGAGCGGCAGGAGCAGCTGGAACGGCTGCGCCGCGAGGAGGAGGAGCGCAAGCGGCGCGAGATCGAGGAGGCCAAGCGCCTGGAGGCCGAGCGCGAGGCGGAGCTGGCCCGGCAGCGCGCCGAGGAGGCCCGCCGCCAGGCGGAGGAGGAGCGCAAGCGCCGGGAGGCCGAGGAGGCCGCCCGCCGCGCCGAGGAGGAGCGGGTCCGCCGGCAGGCCGAGGAGGAGGCGCGGCTGCGCCGGGAGGCCGAGGAGCGCCGCAAGGAGAAGCAGCGCAAGGCGGAGGAGGCGCTGCTGCGCGCGGAGCAGGAGCGGCTGGCGGCGGAGGCGGAGTCGCTTCGGGCCGCGGGGGCCGCGGGAGCCGCGGGGGCCGCGGGCGGGGCGGAAGGTACCGGGTCCGCCGCGCCGAACGACAGCACGCAGCAGCTGCCGGTCGCCGGCTCGGACGACGCGGACATGCAGGAGACGTCCCAGCTGCCGCACGCGCCGCCGCACGAGTCGCCGCACGCCGGCCCGGACGCGGAGGAGACCCGCGTCATGCCGCAGGTGCCGGACCCGGACGCGGAGGACACCCTCCAGGTGCCCCAGGTCCCCGACCCGGAGGACCACGACCACCAGCGCCGCCCCCGCCCGGAGTGGGCGGAGGAGACCCCGCTGGACGACCTCCCGACGCTGGCGGACGAACTGCTGGGCCCCCGCGGCGAGGATGACCGCGACGACCGCCGCCGCTAAGCCCCTGCGGGGCGGCGCCGCGGATGGCGTTGGGGCACTGTGGCGCGGTCGGGCTGAGGTGCCGTGCCCTGCCGGGCACGGCGGCTGAGGAACGAAGAAGCGAAGAAGCGCGGATGAGGACGAGCGCCGCGGGCTGGCGGCTGCGGCCGCCTCCGGACCCGCGACGCCAGGTCCCCGGCCACGCCGTCCCGCCGTGCCGCCCGCAGGGCAGCCCGCAGGGCGTCAGCGGATGAACTGCTCCACGTAGCCCTCGCCCAGGCCGTTGCCCGCGTAGTGCGCGCGGGCCATGTCGATCTTGGTGAACACGTCCTCGTAGCCCGTGTTCCGGTTCTCCTCGTCCAGGTAGATCATCGCGCCGCTGATGTTGAAGAACGTCACCATCTCCGCGCAGTCCTCCGGCACAGCCAGCGTGTGGATCTCGCCCGGCGGCTCGTAGACGAAGTGGCCCTCCTCGGCCACCCACGGGTGCTCGTAGTAGTGCCACTTGCCCTTGATCACGTACCCGAAGACCGCGCCCGGGTGCCGGTGCCGGGAGACGATGCCGGCGGCGGTGACCTTCAGCAGGTTGCACCACTGGCCCGTCACCGTATTGAACAGCAGCGGCCGGAACCACACATGGGGTGCCTGCGGCACCCACACGCGCTCGTCCTCCGGGACGGCGGCGACGGCGAGTTCGGGCGGCAGTGACGTGGTCGCCGCGACGACGGCGGGGGCTACTTCATTGGCCATCCCTCAACGAAGCCACCCCGTCCGAATGCTGGTCAAGGGCCGAGTTTTGAATGGCGGCATTCGCGGAGCGGATATGGCTGTCACGAGCATTACGCCGTGCACGACCGTTGCCCCGGCGTAGTCCGCAACTTAGCCTGAGGACGGCTGTTGATCACTGGTGCCGTTGTGCTGATCAGGCTGATCGGGCTGGTCGGACTGGTTTGGTGCGGGGTGAGGGCAAGATGTTGAACCCGGACGTCAGGCTGGAATGGTTCGTCTCGTTCCTCGCGGTCATCGAAACGGGGAGCTTCGTCGCCGCCGCCGAGTCCACGAAGCGGTCGCAGCCCCGCGTCAGCATGCACGTCGCCGCGCTGGAGCGCGAGATCGGCCTGCCCCTCTTCGACCGCCGGAAGCGGCCCGTGGAGCTGACCGAGGCCGGTGTCGTCCTCGCCGATCACGCCCACGAGATCCTGCGCGCGCTGGAGTCCGCGGAGGCCGCGATGGCCCCGTGGCGCAGCGGCGCCCGCGGCGTGGTGACGCTCGGGTCGTACCCGAGCGCCAGCGCCGCGTTCGTCCCCGCGCTGCTGCAGGATCTGGCGCGGACGAGCCCCGAGGTGCGGGTGGTGCTGGTGGAGCGGTCGACGCTGGAGTTGGACGACGCCCTCACCTCCGGCGCCGTGGACGTCTACCTGCGCCCGATGTCGCCCCCGCCGTCCTCCGCCTCCGTGCGCAGCCGGCTGCTGTGGGGGGAGTCCCTGGTCGCCATCCACCCCAGCGAGCACCCGCTGGCCGACGTGCCCGACCCGCTGTCCGTCGACGCCGTCGCCGAGCACCCGATCGTCTCGATCGGCCGGCTCGACGCCCCGGAGACCCCGGACTTCGAGACGTACCGGACCTTCCGCGACTGCGGCCACGAGATCGAGCCCGTGCAGGCCACCAACCAGCCGCAGACGCTGGTGTCGATGGTCCGCCAGGGCCTCGGCGTCGGCGTGACCAACTCGCTGGCCGCCCAGGTCGCCGATGTCGGCGGCGTGCGCGTACGGCGGCTGGAGGGCGCCCCGGAGCGGCGCGTGGCGGTCTGCTGGGACTCCTCGCGCCCGCTCACGCCGTCGGCCCGTACGCTGCTCCGCGCCATCGTCCGGGCCCGGATCCCCGCCGGCACCCACGCGGTGCCCGCCGCGGCGTGAGGGGCGTGCGTACGCATCCGTCCGGTGCGGCCCGGTATACGCGTGGTGCGGCCCGGCACATCAGCTTTGCGAATACCGTCATTCGCAATTCAGTCTTAACGCCCCGGCAGTCCGCTTCTAATGTTTCCGTAGCCGGAACCATGTACGGCTGGGACCGAATGAAGGGAGAGGGGCGTTGGCGGAGGGGTCTGATTCCCGGACCGGGGATCTGCACGGCCGTCGTGCGCTCATTACGGGAGCGGGCAGCGGAATCGGGCGCGCAGTTGCGCTCGAACTCGCCGCCGTCGGCGCCGACTTGGTGTTGCTGTCGGAGCGCGACAATCTCGATCCGGTGGCCAAAGAGGCCGCTGAATTGGGTGTTTCCGTCACTCGCGTGCACGTCGACCTGACCGATGCGGGTGCCCGCAGGGGCGAGCTTCACAGACTCGTCGAGAGATTCGACCTGGACATTCTGGTCAACAATTCGGGACTCATTCGCCGGGCCCCGGCCGCGGAATTCCAGGACGCCGACTGGTATGACGTCGTGGAGTTGAACCTGCACGCCGCATTCGAGCTGACCCGGGCCATCGGCGCGGGCATGCTGGAGCGTGGTTACGGCAAGATCATCAACATCGCGTCGGTGCTCAGCTTCCAGGGCGGGATGTACGTCCCTTCGTATACGGCGAGCAAGCACGCCCTGGTCGGACTGACCCGCGCGCTGGCCAACGAGTGGGCCGGCCGCGGCGTCAACGTCAACGCCGTGGCCCCCGGCTACATCGACACCGCCGTGACCTCGGAGCTGCGCGCCGACGGAGTCCGCAGCAGCGAGATCCTCGCCCGCATCCCGGCCGGCCGGTGGGGCCGCCCCGCCGACGTCGCCGGACCCGTGGTGTTCCTCGCCTCCCCCGCCGCCGACTACGTCCACGGCCACGTGCTGGCCGTCGACGGCGGCTGGCTGTCGCGCTGAGCATCCTCCCGCGGCACCCCACGCACGCACCAGATCGGAGCCAACACGAGATGACGACGACCATCCCGCCGGAGACCATCGCGGCCTTCCACGGCATAGCCACCGCCTCGGTGGCCGACGCCGTGGAGCAGAAGGGCGTACGCGGCTACCTCACCGGCGGCATCAGAGCGATGCTGCCGGGCAAGTTGGTGGGCCCCGCGGTGACGGTGCAGGAGGTGCCCGCCCAGGTGTCGGAGCCCCCCACGCACGCGCTGCGCGCCATCGACGAGTCGGCGCCGGGCAGCGTCATCTGCATCGCCGCGGGCGGCGCCGACGTCGCGGTGTGGGGCGGGCTGATGGCCGCGGGCGCCGTTGCCAACCAGATCGCCGGCGCCGTCCTCGACGCGGGCGTACGGGACGTCGAGGAGATCCGTCGCGACTACCCCGAACTCCCCATCTACGCCCGCGGCGCCGTGCCGGCCACCACTGTCGGCCGCTACCGGACCGTCTCGCTCAACGAACCGGTCGAGGTCGGCGGCGTGTCCGTACGCCCCGGCGACCTGATCGTCGCGGACAGCGACGGCGTCGTCTGCGTGCCGCTGGAACTGGTCGCCGAGGTGCTGGCCCTGGCCACGGACATCGAGGAGCGGGAGCGCGAGCAGACCCGGCTCATCCGCGAGTCCGGCTCGCTGCAGGGCGGCCTCGAAAAGTACCAGCGGATCTGACGGCGCCCCCCGCACGACAGGCACGACAGGCACGACAGGAACAGCAGGCACGACAGGGACGACAGGGACGGCATGGACAACGACATCCTCGCGATCGGCGAGCCGCTGCTGGAGTTCAACGCCCGCGCTTCAGGCCGGGAGCCGGTCGGGCCGGACGGGCCGGACGACGAATACGCCGTCGGCTACGGCGGCGACTCGTCGAACTTCGCGGTGGCCGCGCGCCGCTCCGGCGCGCGCACCGGCTACGTCACCCGCATCGGCGACGACGACTTCGGCGACGCCCTACTGCGGCTGTGGCGGCGCGAGGGTGTCGGCACCGAACACGTCGTCCGGGAGGCCGGCGGGCGCACCGGGATCTACTTCATCTCCCGTACGCCCGCGGCCAGCAGGTTCACGTACTACCGCGCGGACTCGCCGGCCAGCCGGCTCGCCCCGGCCGACGTGCCGGCCGGGGCGATCGCGCGGGCGCGCATGCTGCACGTCACCGGTATCACCCAGGCGATCAGCCCGTCCGCCTGCGACGCGGCCTTCCACGCCATGGAACTGGCCCGCGGCAGCGGCACGCTGATCGGCTACGACCCCAACTACCGCCCCGCGCTGTGGCCCGTCGAACGGGCCCGCGCGGTGGTCATGCGCAGCGTCGAGCTGTGCGATGTGGCACTGCCGAACCTGGAGGAGGGCAGGCTGCTCACCGGCCTGTACGAACCCGGGGAGGTCCTCGACGCCTTCGTGCGCCGCGGGCCCGGCATCGTCGTGCTCAAGATGGGCGACCAGGGCGCCCTGCTGGCCCACGAGGGCACCGTGACCCGCATTCCGCCCCACCCGGTGCGGGCCGTCGACCCCTCCGGGGCCGGCGACACCTTCGACGGCGCGTTCGCGGCCCGGCTCCTGGAGGGCGCCGTACCGCGTCAGGCGGCCCGCTACGCGGCCGTCGCCGCCGCGCTCACCACCACCGGACCGGGAGCGGTCCTGCCGATTCCGCACCGGGCCGCGGTGGACGCGCTGCTCCCCGGCGCTCCCACACCAGCCCCGTAGCCGTACGGATCAGGGAGAGACTCATGTTTCGCGCAACACGTCACACAGCAGTGGCGGCGGCTTGTTCGGGAGCCCTGCTGCTCGCCGCTTGCGGCAGCGACTCGACCGTGGACGACGACGTCAGCGGTGCCGGCGGCGGAGGCGGCGCCGAACCGACCAAGCTCTCCGCCGGGTACGTCTCCGCCATCGACCAGATCGGCCTGCCGGCCGGCGTCGAGGCGGGGTACTTCGACGAGAACAACCTGAACGTGAAGCTCAAGGAGCCCTACCCCACCGGCGTGGACGCGCTCAACGCGCTGCAGGCCGGCGAGGTCGACGTGGTCCAGGTGGGCACCCCGGCCATCGCCGCCGCCCAGCAGGGCATCGACCTCGTGCTCGTCGGCAACTACACCGGCTCGTCCACGCAGCTGAGCATCGACGAGACGATGGCCGTGGTCGCCGGCGGCGACTCCGGTATCGACGGCGAGGACCTGAAGACGCTGCGCGGCAAGCGCATCGGCGTCTCCGAGGGCTCCATCAACCACCTGTACCTGCTCGGCCTGCTGGCGGAGGCCGGGCTCAAGGCCGGCGACGTCGAGATCGTCAACACCGAGCCGCCGGACATGGCGGTCGCGCTGGAGACCGGCGGCATCGACGCCGGCATCGTCTGGGACCCGTGGCCGATCACGATGACCGAGCAGGTCGACGGCGCCGAGGAGGTGCTGCGCGGCGGCGGCCACATCCCGTTCATCGGCTATCTCGTCACGACGCGCGCGTACGCGGAGAAGAACCCGGCGGTCATCGAGCAGTTCCTCACCGCCCGCGCGCAGACCGACCAGTGGATGCGCGAGAACCCCGACGACGCCGCAGACTCGGCGACGCGCTGGCTGCCGGGCACTGAGAAGAAGGTCGCGCAGGAGGCGATGAAGCACAACGTCAAGCAGCTCGACCCGCGCTTCTCCGCCTGCAACTACCTGGCGCTCGACACCCTCGCCGGGCTGCTGGCCGAGCAGGGCAACGTCGAGGAGGGCTTCGACGTCAACGAGTACTTCCAGCCCAAGCCGATCCTCAAGGTCATGAAGGACAACCCCGACCTCTTCGCCGACCTGCCGCCCGTTCCGGACGCCGCGGTGATCGACGGCGGGTACACCTTCGACCGCGACACGGCCGCCGAGGCATGCCCGTCGTGAGCACCCCCCGAATCGAGAAACAGGCCGCGGACGCCCCCGCCCAGGGGCGTCCGCTGCCGGGCGGGCGACCCCCGGGGCAGCAGCGCAAGCGCAAGCAGGGCGGGTCCGACACCCCGGCCGCCCGCGCGATCTCCGCCCTGTGGTTCCTCACCCCGCTCGCGCTGCTCGTGGTGGTGTGGCTGGTGGCCGTCGCGGTCACCGATCCGCCGCTACGGGTCTTCCCCCAGGTCGGCGACGTGCTCTCGGCGCTGGGCGACATGTGGTCCAGCGGCGAGCTGTTCGACCACCTCGGCGCGAGCCTGCGCCGCATGGGCATCGGCTCCGCGATCGCCATCGCCACCGCCCTGCCCTTCGGTATCGCGCTCGGCTCCAGCGCCGCGCTGTCCGCGTTCTTCTCCCCGCTGCTGCGGTTCTCCGTGGCGCTGGCGGGCATCGCCTGGATCCCCGTCGCCACGCTGTGGTTCGGCTACGGCGACCGGGCCGTGATCTTCATCGTGTGGAACGCGATGTTCTTCGCGATCACGTACAACGCGATGCTCGGCGTCCGGCAGATCCCGGTCCAGCTGCTGCGCGCCGCGCGCAGCATGGGCACGAGCCGGCTGCGGATGTTCTGGGAGGTGCTGCTGCCCGGCGCGCTGCCCAGCGTCGTCACCGGCCTGCGGGTCGGGCTCGGCTACGGCTGGCGCGGGCTGGTCGCCGCCGAGATCATCGCGAGCAACGCGGGCCTCGGCTACGCCCTCTTCCAGGCGCAGAAGTACTTCCAGACCGACGTGATCATCGCCTCGATGGTCATCATCGGCGTGCTCTGGCTGCTGATGGACCGGCTGATGCTGGCCCCGCTGGAGAAGCGCACGGTGGAGCGCTGGGGCATGACGAAGGCGGGGAGCTGATGGCGTCGAATACGGCTGACACCGCCAACACCGCCAACACCCCCAACACCCCCAACACCCCCAACGCCGCCAATACCACCAAGCCCGTACGGCACGAGCCCTCGGGGCGTAAGCCCCGCAAGAGCGGTGCGCGCCCAGGCGTGGTACGCGCCCGGAAGGTCTGGCTCTGGCTCACCCGCCGCCCCTCCTTCCGCACCCTCGGCCCGTTCGTGCCGGTCATCGCGCTGTGGTGGCTGGTGGCGGAGATGGGCGTCTTCGACGAGGCGTTCTTCGTCGGCCCGCCGCGGGTGGTCGAGGAGTTCGCCGACCTGATGGAGAAGGGCATCCTCCCCGGCTACCTCACGGACTCGCTGACGAGGCTGGCGTACGGCGTCGGCTTCGGCCTCGCCATCGGCCTGCCGATGGGCTTCGTGATCGCGATGCTCGCCAAGGCGCGTCGCTTCTTCTGGCCCATCCTGCTGTTCTTCCAGGCGGTCGCCGACATCGCCTGGCTGCCGATCGTGATCGTGTGGTTCGGCTTCAGCCTCACCGCCGTCACGTTCGTGATCGTCTACACGATCGTCTTCCCGCTGATGCTGAGCGTCGTCGCGGGCGTGGAGCAGGTGCCGCGCGAGCTGCTGCGCGCCGCGCGCAGCCTCGGCGCCGGCCGGCTGCGGGTGTTCTTCGAGGTCATCCTCCCGGGCGCGCTGCCGTCCGTGGCGGGCGGCATCCGCACCGGTCTCGGCTACGGCTGGCGGGCCCTGGTCGCCGCCGAGATCATCGTCGGCACCAGCGGCGTCGGTTTCATGATGTTCGACGCCCGCCGGGTGGGCGACATCAGCCAGGTGTTCCTGGGCATGGCAGTGCTGGGAATCCTGTGGTACGCACTCGACGCCATGGTCCTGGCGCCGTTCGAGCGAGCCACCGTCGAACGGTGGGGCATGGTACGGAGTTTGGAGGCCGACGGATGACGGCGCTGGAGATCACAGGACTGCGGAAGGACTACGTCGACTCGTACAGCGGCGAGGAGGTCACCGCCATCGGCGACGTCTCGTTCAGCGTGGACGAGGGCGAGTTCGTCTCCGTGCTCGGCCCGAGCGGCTGCGGCAAGACCACCGTGCTGAACATCGTCGCCGGCTTCGTGAACCTCACCGAGGGCTCGGTCGTCGTCGACGGCCAGGCGGTCCGCGGCCCCGGCCCGGACCGCGGCGTGGTGTTCCAGAGCCACGCGCTCTTCCCGTGGAAGACGGTGCTCGGCAACGTGGTCTTCGGGCTGCGGATGAAGGGCGTGCCGCGCGCGGAACGGGACGCCCGGGGCAAGGAGTTCCTGGAGCTGGTCGGGCTCGGCGGCTTCGGGCACAGGTACCCGCACGAGCTGTCCGGCGGCATGCAGCAGCGCCTGGGCGTGGCCCGCGTGCTGGCCAACGAGCCGGCCGTGATGCTGATGGACGAGCCGTTCGCCAGCATCGACGCCCAGACGCGGCGCAAGCTGCAGGAGGACCTGACCCGCATCTTCGAGAAGCGGCACCCGACGGTCTTCTTCGTCACCCACGACGTGGACGAGGCGGTGTTCCTCTCCGACCGGGTCGTGGTGCTGTCCCAGCGGCCGAGCCATGTGCGGGAGATCGTCACGGTCGACCTGCCGCGACCGCGTCAGTGGCGTACGACGGTGGAGCTGCCGGAGTTCCGGGAGATCGCGAACCGGGTCAACGAGCTGCTCGTAGACGACGAGGCCGCGGCCGACGCGGCGTCCGCCGACGGCGCGAACGACGGCGCGGGAGGTGGGAGCGATGGCGACGGAACGGCAGTCGCTGGCGTTTAGGACGCTGCGCAGCCCCACGGTCCGCCGGCTGGCCATCCTGGTCCTGCTCATCGTCGCGTACCAGGTCTGGCTGACCGTCCAGGCGAGCGGCAAGGTCGACCCGGCGGTGGGCGACGAGCGCGACATGCGCGGGCGCTTCTCCGCCGACGTCGAACTGGGCTTCCCGCCGGAGCGGTACCACATCCTGCGGATGCAGAAGCACGGCCGCATCGCCGGCACCGACGGCAACGTCGTGCACCTGCGCGGCGTGGCGCCGGCGGGGGTGGACGCGCTGGCGCGGGAGTACTGGATCGAGCGCATCGTGCCGCCGGAGGACGAGCGGCCGGCGGCGCGGTGAGCGCGCGCACGGCGCGCTGAGGAGCGGGAGCCCGTACGCACCACCCTGGTCGGGTGCGTACGGGCTCCTTCTCTGTACGTAGTACGAGCCGCGCCCCTCAGCTCCGCGATTCCGGGAATGCTGCACCCCATTCACCAGGAAGGCGAATGGGTGCAGGGGCGGGCCGCCGGATTCGCTTAGCGAATGGCCGTATACGTAACTCGCCCTTAACATCCGGGGATCCTCCTACGTACGCTGCGCCCAACCCCCCTGTGCGGCGGCGCACGACGTACGAGGCACTGCCTGTACGTACCTCGACGTACGCGCCTGCCGCAGACGCACCCCGCAGAACGCACTACCGCACCATCCGGCAGCCGGCAGAGCACAGAAAGCGAAGGTGACGTATGGGATCCCCCGCGCACGACGGCAGTTCGCGCCGCTCCTTCCTCAAACGCGGCTCGACGGCCGCCGCCGCGATCGGCGCCTCCGCCGCCGCCGGCGGCGCGGGCCCGGCTTTCGCCGCGTCCGGCCAGGACGGTTCCGGGAGCCCGGGCGGCGGCGGCCACGGCGGCGACGCCCCCTTCCCGCGGCTGAACTGGCCCGACGACGTCCGCGAAGGCCCCGACACCCCCAAGCTCTGCCAGTGGATGTCCCGCAATCCCGACGAGGCGACCGTCCGCCGCTGGCGGCAGGCTGGCATCACCGGTGCGCTCGTCACCGACGTGCCCGAGGTCCCCTGGGACGCCGCCGAACTGCGCGCCGACCGCGAGCGCATCGAGGACATGGGCATGCACGTGACCGCGTACCTCATCAGCGCCCCCGACGCGGTGGTGCGCGGCGAGGACGGCCGGGACCAGGCCATCGAGGACATCAAGACCTCGCTGCGGGCGGCGGGCGAGGCCGGCATCGGCGTCGTCGAATACAACTGGTACGTCCACCGGCTGAAGGAGGGCTACTACGAGGAGATCGACGAGACCGACCGCATCGGCGCCGGCTACACGGCCTTCGACCTCGACCACGAGGTGGACGGCGTCAAGGTCCGCGACCTCCCCCGCCCCGACGGCGTGCCCGCCTTCACCCGCGAGGAACTCTGGGAGCACTACGAGCACTTCCTGCGCGAGGTCATCCCGGTCGCCGAGGAGGCGGGCGTGCGCATGGCCGTGCACCCCAACGACCCGCCCGCCGCGATCAGCCGCGGCAACCCGCAGATCATGGGCTCGGTCCCGGACTGGAAGCGGATGGTCGAGACCGTCGACAGCCCGTCGAACGGCATGACCGTGCACGCCGGCGTGACGGCCGAAGTCGGCTTCGACTCCGTCGACTTCCTGCGCTGGATGAGCGGCAAGGACCGGGTCAACCACATCCACTACCGCAACGTGCGCGTGGATGAGCCGCAGGTGAAGTACGCGGAGGTGTTCCCGGACACCGGCGAGACCGACATGTTCGGCTTCATGCGCCAGCTCGTCCGCGCCAGCTACGCGCGTGGCATCCTCGCCGAGCACCCGCGCGCCAACGACTTCGACCGGGAGAACGGCTCCGACCAGAGCAACCAGTACAAGGACGTGGGCGGCGGCGGCCACGGCATGGAGCTGTACGACACCGGCTACGCGCGGGCGATGATGCAGGCCGCGCTGATCATGGAGCGGGGCCGCTTCGACGGTGGCGACGACGGTGGCGACGACGCGCGGTGAGCGGGCTGCTCTTTGAGGACGCGGCGCGGGCGGCGCTGCGCCGCGGCGTGGACGCGGTCGCGGACGCGGCCCGGGTCACGCTGGGGCCGCGCGGGCGGCTGGTGGTGCTGGGCGGCGGTACGGGCCCGGGGTCGGCCGGCTCCCGTAGCACCCGCCCGGGTCCCGGCCGGTCCGGTTCCGACCGCTCCGGGGCCGGTGCCGGGACGGGGGCGGGGGCCGGTGCCGCCAAGGGCGCCGGCTCCCGGGCCGGCGGCGGGGCCGGCACCGCCACCGGCCCCGTCGCCACCCGCGACGGGGCCACCGTGGCGGACGCGGTCGCCGACGCCGTCCGGCTCTCCGACCCGCACGCGCACCTCGGCGCCGCCCTCGTCCGCCAGGCCGCCGCCCGCACCCGCCGCGCCACCGGCGACGGCACGACGACCACCGTCGTACTCACCCAGGCGCTGTTCGCGGCCGGGCTGCGCGCCGTGACCGCCGGGGCCGATCCGGTGGCCGTGCGGCGCGGCCTCGACGCCGCGGCGGCAGCGGCGGTCGCATACCTGACGAGCACCGCCCGCGGGGTGACCGGCGCCCAGGACACCGCGCGGGTCGCCGCCGCGGCGGCCCGCGACCCCGAGCTGGGCGAGCTGGTCGCCCGCGCCTTCGCCAAGGCCGGCCGCAACGCGGCGATCTCCGTGGAGGAGGCGCATGTGGCGGGCGTGGAGCTGGAGTTCACGGACGGCCTGCGGCTGGACCGCGGCTTCCTCAGCCCGTTCATGATGACCCACCCCGAGCAGGGCACGGCGGTGCTGGAGGACCCGTACATCCTGCTGCACCACGGGCGGATCGCCGGGCCCGGCGACCTGCTGCCGGTGCTGGAGCGGGTCGCGGCCACCGGCCGCCCGCTGCTGGTCGTCGCCGACTCCGTCCAGCAGGACGCGCTGGCGGCACTGGTCGCCAACCGCCTGCGTGGCACCCTGCTCACCGCGGCCGTCACGGCGCCGGCGCTGGGCGCGCGGCGGCTGGCGCACCTGGAGGACCTGGCGGCGCTGACGGGGGCGGAGGTGGTGCTGCCGGAGAAGGGGATGCTGTTGCGTGGTGTGGGGCTGCCGTCGCTGGGGCGGGCGGAACGGGTGGTGGTGACGAGGCGTACGACGACGGTGACGCGGGGGCCGGAGGCTGGTGCCGGGGCCGCCGAGGCGGTGGCGCGACGGGTGGCGCACCTGGAGCACGCCCTGGCCACAGCGGCGTCCGACTTCGACCGGGAGGTGCTGGAGCTGCGGCTGGCCCGGCTGACGGGCGGGGTGGCGGTGCTGCGCGTCGGCGGCGCGACGGACCCGGAACGGGCGGAGCGGAGGGAGCGCGTCGCGGGGGCGGTGGCGGCGGTACGGGCGGCGCTGGCGGAGGGCGTCGCACCGGGGGGCGGCACGGGTCTGGCGGAGGCACGGAGGGCGGTGGACGAGCTGCTCTGCGGAGGTACGGGGCCGGAGGGTGGGGCGGCGGTGGCCTGGACGGGGGCCGCCGGTGCCGGGTCGGCTGGGTCGTGGGGCGCCGGTGCCGCGCCGCCCGGGACGCGGGGCACAGGCGCCGCGCCTGCCGAGACGGGGGCCGCCGGTGCCGCGTCGGCCGAGACCGCGGGCGCCGGTGCCGCGCCTGGGACGGCTGTCGCTCACCTGTCCGCTGACGAGCGGGCGGGCGCCCTGGCCGTACGGGCCGCCCTCACGGCACCGCTGCGGCAGCTCGCCGACAACGCCGGCGCGGACGGCGCGCGCGTCGTCGCCGAGACGGCCGGCCTTCCGCCGGGGCACGGCTGGAACGCGGACACGGGCACGTGCGGCGACTTGTCGGCGGCCGGCGTACTCGACCCGGTGCGCGTGCCCCGTACCGCGCTGCAGAACGCCGCCTCGGTGGCAGGGCTCATGCTGACCGCGGGCGCACTGGTGGTCGACCGGGCGCCGCGCGACCCGGACGCGGTCAGCTGGCGCCGCAGAGGCCACGGCCACAGTCACGGCGCGGGCCACGGCAAGGGCCACCACCACTGACGGGTGCCACCCTTGTACCGCAGGGCCCCGCCCGCACGCTGGCACCCCCCACCCCGCGCGCGTGGGCGGCCCGCCCGCCCCGTGACGCACAATGGTCTGCGGACAACGGAAGGACGATGCCATGGCGGTGTGGGACGAGCTGGTCGGGCAGGAGCGGGTCCGTGCGCAGCTGGCCGCCGCGGCCCGCGCCGCCGACGCGCGGGTCACCGCCGAGGCCGCGGCCCCCGGGAGCACTCCCGCCCCGGACCCCCACCCCGCCGAGGCGGCCGACCTCCCCGCCAACTCCGCGATGACGCACGCCTGGCTGTTCACCGGCCCACCGGGTGCCGGCCGGGCGACGGCGGCCCGCGCGTTCGCCGCCGCGCTCCAGTGCGTCTCCCCGGACCGCGCGACGACCGCCCCCGGCCCCGGCTGCGGGTTCTGCGACGGGTGCCACACCGCCGTCGTCGGCACCCACGCCGACGTCGGCGTCGTCGCCACCGACCTCCTCACCATCGGCGTCAAGGAGACCCGCGAGCTGGTCCGCCGCGCCCAGCTCGCCCCGTCCGGCGGACGCTGGCAGGTCATCGTCGTCGAGGACGCCGACCGCCTCACCGAAGGCGCCGGCAACGTGCTGCTGAAGGCCATCGAGGAGCCCGCCCCCCGCACGGTGTGGCTGCTGTGCGCGCCGTCCCTGGAGGACGTGCTGCCCACGATCCGCTCCCGCTGCCGCCACCTCTCCCTCAGCACCCCCGCCGTCGCCGCGGTCGCCACCGTCCTCGTACAGCGCGACGGCATCACCCCCGCGGTCGCCGAGTCCGCGGCCCGCGCCGCCCAGGGCCACATCGACCGGGCCCGCCGCCTGGCCACCGACGACCGTGCCCGCGAACGCCGCGCCGCGGTGCTGCGGATCCCCCTGCGCGTCGAGGACATCGGCGGCTGCCTGCGCGCCGCGCAGGAGCTGGTCGAGGTGGCGGCGGACGCGGCGAAGGAACGGGCCGAGGAGACGGACGAGCAGGAGACGGAGGAGATGCGCACGGCGCTCGGCGCCCAGCCCGGGGGGCGGATGCCGCGCGGTACGGCGGGCGTGATGAAGGACCTGCAGGAGCGGCAGAAGCGCCGCGCGACGCGCAGCCAGCGCGACAGCCTCGACCTGGCCCTCACCGACCTCGCCGGCTTCTACCGCGACGTGCTCGCCCTCCAGCTGGGCGCGGTGGCCGATGTCTCGCTCCTCCCGTGCGCGGACGTAGGGGACGAGCTGCGGCGGGTCGCGGAGGACGGCAGCGCGGAGATGACGCTGCGGCGCATCGACGCGATCATGGAGTGCCGGGAGGCGCTGGAGCGGAACGTGGCGCCGCTGCTGGCGCTGGAGGCGATGACGGTGACGTTGCGCAAACCGTAGAAGAAGCGGCGGCAGAAGCTGCGCACAGGCGGCGGCAGCGGCAGAGGCGGCGGCCCACTTCACCCGTACGGGGCGAGGGCGCCCCGGTGCGGGCCCCACCCCGGCGGATACGCTCGGGCGCATGGATTTCCGCAGCCTGTTCCGTACGGCCGCACCCGTCACCGCGCTGGTGGTGCTGATCGCCGCCGCCGGGTGTGACTCCGCCGGATCCGACGACGCCGACACGGGCGGCAGCGGCACCGGCGGCGACGCTGCCCGCGCCGGCAGCGTCAGCCAGGTCCTCGAACCGCTCCCGGAGAAGATCCCCGCGGACCTCCGGCCGTACTACGAACAGAAGCTGCGCTGGACCGACTGCACCGCCGCCCCCGGCTTCGAGTGCGCCACGCTGCGCGTACCGCTGGACTACGCCAGCCCCGGCGACGGCGAGGACGTGGAGCTGGCGGTCGCCCGCAAGCCGGCCGAGAACCCCGGCGAGCGCCTCGGCTCGCTGCACGTCAACCCGGGCGGCCCGGGCGCGTCGGCGATCGAGTTCCTGCAGAACTTCGCCGGCGTCGGCTACCCCCAGGAGATCCGCGCGCGCCACGACATCGTGGCCGCGGACCCCCGCGGCGTCGGCGGCAGCCAGCCGGTGGAGTGCCTGACGGACGCGGAGTTCGAGGAGCACACCCAGATCGACGCGACGCCCGACGACGAGCGCGAGGTCACGGCGCTGACCGCGGCCTTCGAGCGCTTCGCGGAGGGCTGCGAGAAGCGCACGGGCAAGCTGCTGGGCCACGTCTCGACGGAGGAGGCGGCCCGGGACATGGACGTGTTCCGCGGCGTCCTCGGCGACAAGAAGCTGACGTACGTCGGCGCCTCGTACGGCACGATGCTCGGCGCCACCTACGCGGGCCTCTACCCGCAGCGCGCCGGCCGCCTGGTCCTCGACGGCGCGATGGACCCCTCCCTCACCTCCCGGCAGCTGAACCTCGACCAGAACGCGGGCTTCACCACCGCCTTCGACGCCTTCGCCGAGGACTGCGTCCGGCGCGCGGACTGCCCCCTCGGCACCGACAGCGCCGAGGACGCGGGCAAGCAGCTCCGCGCGTTCCTCGACCGCCTCGACGCGAAGCCCGTCCCGACCGGCGAGAAGCGGCGGCTGGGCGAGTCGCTGGCGACGATGGGCGTGCTGATGGCGATGTACCAGGAGGACTTCTGGCCGCAGCTGCGCGGCGCGCTGACGGACGCCATGGAGCGCAAGGACGGCAGCGGGCTGCTGGCGCTGGCGGACATGTACTACGAGCGGGAGCCGGACGGCTCGTACGGCAGCATGATGTACGGCTTCGCCGCCGTGAACTGCATCGACCAGCCGGCCCCGTTCGACAGCCCGGCGGACGTCGAGGAGCTGGTCCCGGAGTTCGAGGCGGACTCCCCGGTCTTCGGCCGCGACTTCGCCTGGGCGGCCCTCAACTGCGCCGACTGGCCGGTCGCCGCCACCGGTGAGGCCAACCGCATCGAGGCGGCGGGCACCCCGCCGATCCTGGTCGTCGGCACGACCCGCGACCCGGCGACCCCGTACGTGTGGGCGGAGGGCCTGGCGGCGCAGCTGTCGGAGGGCGTGCTGCTGACGTACGAGGGCGACGGCCACACGGCGTACGCGAGGGGCAACACCTGCATCGACGGCGCGGTCGACACCTTCCTCCTGGAAGGCACCCCACCCCCGGACGGCAAACGCTGCAAGTGACCCCCGCCCCGACGCCACCCCGAAACCGAGTGCGGAGGACCCCTGGGAACTGTGTAAACTTGTCGCCGTTGCCCGGGCCACGGCCCGCAACGCGCCGCCTTAGCTCAGACGGCCAGAGCGACGCACTCGTAATGCGTAGGTCAAGGGTTCGATTCCCTTAGGCGGCTCCACCGGACCCCAGCTCAGAGATTCTCTGAGCTGGGGTTTTTGTTTCAGCGGATGCGACGGCGGCGCCGCGCGCGTTCGGCTCGGGTGCTCCCGGTCTCAGTTCTGGTCTCAGACGTGGCCCCCGGGCGAGGCATGAAGGCGTCTCCCACGCGGCGCATGGCGTCCTTCGAGAGGTGCGATCTGCCCTTGACATACCGCCGCGTCTGGCTGATCTGGGTGTGCCGAAGGATCTCCATGATGGTGGGCATGTCCACCCCCAGCTCGTTCAGGATCGTGCCGGCGGTGTGGCGGCTGCCGTCGTACAGGCGCCGGTCATCGATGCCCGCTTCGGCAAGCAGCTCCTTGAACTCCTCCCAGTCCGCTCGTGGGTCCAGCGGACGCCCGTCCGGCCGTGTGAACACCGCCTTGTGCTCCTGCCACAGCTCGCCCGCGGCGGCCCGTGCCTCCTCCTGCTGTGCCTTGTGCTCGCGTAGGTGAGGAATGAACGGCGGCGGGATCGGCACGGGGTTCGTGCTCTTCTTCGTCTTGGGCCTGGTGAAGGCGAGTCCGCCGCCCTTGCGCTCCGGGCACGTGCGGGCGTGCCGGGTGCAGCCCTTCGGGCAGGGCTTAGGACAGCCACGGGTGTACGACTTGTGCCGGGTGCACCCCTCTGCGCAGGGCTCGAATCGGTGCAGCCGGGCGCCGCAGGCGTGCGGGTCCTTGCAGCCGTGCCGCCACGTCAGCCGCTGGAGCTGCCACTTCGGGTGGATCAGCTCATTGTCGAGGTCGACGTACGGCCAGCGGAGTCCAAGCGTCTCGCCCTGCCGGAAGCCCATCCCGACCCCGACGACCCACCGCATGAACGTGGGCCGCTTCGCTGCCGCTTCGAGGAACGCCTTCGCCTCCTCCCTGGTGAAGGGGTTCGCCTCGGTCTCCTCCAGGGAGGGCGGCTCTACGAGCGTGGCGACGTTCTCACCGATGATGCGGCGGCGGTGGGCGATCTTCAGTGCGCGGGACAGAATGCGGTGCACCTTGAGCACGTGCGAGGGGGCGTGCCCCTCGGCGAGCATCGCGGCGTACATCCTCTCCAGATGCTCCGGGCCCAGCTTGTCGAGCCGGTGCTTGCCGACGCCGGGAACGATGTCGTTGCGGGTCTTGGACCAGTAGTCGTCAAGGGAGCGGGGTCGAAGTTTCAGGCTGGCGATGGTGGTGAGGTAGGTCGTCATCCACTGCTCCACGGTGGGTACCCGCCCGGCCTTGGGCGCCCGGCCGGCGTCGCGGAGCTTTTCCAGGGCCCTGACCTTGCGGCGTACCTCCGTCTCGGTACGGGCGCGGCGGTGCCGGCGGTCGGGGCTGCCGTCAGCCTTGACGCCCATGGTGACGCGACCGTGCCACCATCCGTCGCTGCCGAGATAGACGGATGAGGCCATGTTGGGCTTGCGTGGGCTCATGCACTTCCTCCGTGCAGAAAGGCGGCCCCGGACCGAAGTCCGGAGCCGCCTCGCGTGCGGTGCGGTGCTCAGGCGGCGGGGGAGAGCCCCGCCACGTAGTTCTCCAGGTCGCTGCGACGGATGCGGCGACAGCGACCCAGCTTGATGTATTTCACGGCGCCTGCCGCCATCAGCTCGTAGAGAGTGGAGCGGCCGATGGCGAGCACGCCGGCGGCTTCCTTCGGGGTGTAGAGGAGCCGGTCGGCAGGGGCGGGGGTGCTCATGCGGTGCAACCTCCTCGGCGGGGTCGCTCCTGTCCGAGGTTCGGATTTCTGCGTCATTGCGTCATCTGCGTCATTCGAGCCGCTGACCAGCGGCCTTGTATGACGCAGGGGCTTCGCGGCTGCGTCATACATGACGCAGGGCTGCGTCACCCATGACGCTGATGACGCAGGATGACGCAGGATCCGCCGTCTGCGTCATGGGTGTAGCCGCAGGTCAGCGGCCGGTTTTCGGCTCGCATGACGCAGATGACGCAGCGTTCTTCTACTTCGGACAAGAGAGGGGGTGTCTGTTGGTAGTGCGCGGGAGCTCTCAAGCGTGAAGAGCGAAGAAGGAGCCGCTTCGCGGCGCGTTCATCGGGCGGCGGCAAGCCGCCGAACAGCAAGAGGAGCACAACAGGCGAGGCGTGCTCTTCTTGCTGTTCGGGACGGCCCCTGACGCCGCAGGTCAGAACACCTGCACCTGCTCCGGCGGGGCCGGGGCCGGCAGGCGGCTCATCTCGATGTAGCGGGCCGCCATGGTGCGTCCCCAGTCGATGAGGACGCCGCGGGCTGCCAGCGTCGGCTGAAGCCGCTTGAGTCGGTCGGAGAGCACCTTGCCCGTGGTCGGCCATCCCTTCGGCAGAGGACGGCAATCCTCCCCGACGTACAGGCGGGTGAGGCAGTGCAGCCACTCGGCAGAGGTCATCCGCTCCTCTGCGCCGGCCTCCATTCCGGCGGCGTACTGCAGCACGGTCTGCGCCAGCAGGTCCCCTTCGATCACGTCGTCGTTGAGGTCGTCCAGGCTCCGCCGGTACGCGCTGAGCGCCCCGAGACCGGTGGCTACGTCGAGTTGCGCGCACAGGTGCGCGAAGTCCGCCATCCGCAGGTCCGTTGGGGTCTCCGCTTCGGCGGCGCGGACCTGGACCGTGAGGTCAAGCAGAGAGCCGAGGACGACGGGCAGGATCTCCTCGTACTCCGCCCACAACTCCGCCTCGGTCCGCCGCACCTTCGGGCGCTCAAGACGCAGCGGAAGGAGCCGTTCGGCGAGGTCGGGCCGGATGACGCCCACGTCGATGCCCGTCATGAGCAGCGGCCGGCGGTAGCGGGCGCGAACCACATCGCCATCGGTGTAGAGGGCGCGTTTGACGTTCTCGGCGCCGGTGACGATGCAGCACATCGCATCCGACAGGTCCGGCGTGAGGTGAGAGAGGTTGTCCAGCGCGGTAACCCACCCGGCCGCCACCGCCGCCGTCAGGTTCTCCTCATCCTTGGGGGCGCGTCGGAGGTCGCTGCTCATGCCCTCGATGATCCGCACGAGCATCCGCCCGCCGGTGGACTTGCCGGCGCCCTGCGGGCCGGTGAGGAACGGCGCGGGTACGGGCACGGACGGCCCGAGGCAGCCGATGAGCCAGGCGAGGGCCAGGCACTCGGTTTCCGCGCCGGCGAAGTTGCACAGCCGCAGCAGGAGATCGATGCCCTTGCCGTTGGTGTCCTTGGCCGGCAGCGGCAGTTCGCCGGTGAGCTGGGTGCGGCGCCAGCACACTTCGCGGGGGTCGGGGGTGGTGATGTCCCAGCCGGTGGGGTGGATGCGGACGGACTTGCCGTCGTTGCGTCCGAGGTCGAGCCAGGTCGCGCCGTCGAATCCGGGCGCGACGCGGATGTGTACGGGCTGCACTTCCTCGGTCAGTGCGAGTGCTTCGATCAAGTCCAACGCCTCCTTGAGCGCGGTGCCGTTGAAGACGCCGCATCCGTCGCGGAACAGGCCGACCATGAGTTCCTGGCGGTGGCTGCCCGTGGTGCCCTGTGAGCGGATCGGGCGGGCCACGGGGTGGCCGTTGCGCTGCGCGTACACGGTGCCGTCCGCGGTGCGGAAGTAGCTGAAGTTGGCCTGCGCGTAGTCGGCGATGACCTCGCGGGCAGGTGTCTTGTCGTCGTCGGACATGGCTACAGTCCCAACCTGGTACGGGCGTTGGTCCATGCGTCGGTGCAGTGCCGGGCCGTTTCACCCTTGGCCTGCGCGGCAGTGAACAGCCGCGCGACGTGCGCGTCGGTCAGGCAGCCGCACCGGCCGTGCGTGGACAGCACGGCCAGGAACGTGCCGTACACGGTGCTGTGCACCGCGCTGCGCGCCTCGGCGATGCGCTGCTCCGCCATGGCGATGCCCCGTTCGAGGAAGGCGGGCGTGCGGTGCCGGCACGGGCCCTGCCCGCCCGGCACCGCCACGGCGACGGCCGCCGCCGGGCGGGCCGGGGGCGGCTCCTTGGCGGCCAGTTCGCGCACGGCGTCGGTCAGGGGCGTCATGGTGCCGGTGCCGAAGCCGAGCCAGCGTGCGTAGCCCATCGTGGACTTGATGTCGACGCCGGGCCGTACCGCGTTGGCTGACTGCATGCGCCCGAGGTAGAGCCAGTGCTGGCCTCGTGTGGTGGGCACGGTCTGCGTGGGCGGCAGGGTCTCGCGGGCCCATGCCACGGCGTCGGCGTCGTCGAGGTCGACGACGGTGAGCCCGGCCCCGCCCGGGTGGTAGGCGACCGCAGCCGCCTGCACCCACGCGCGCCGCCAGATGCCGGAGCTGATCACGTCCCGGTCGGTCGTGGCGGCGGCCCATGCGTGGCACGGTGCGGGACAGGTGCAGGGGCCGGGGGTCTTCATGTTCGGCCGGCCGCCGCACGCGTTGCCCGCGCAGCGGCGGCAGTTGCCGAACGGCACCTTCCCCACCCGCAGGGGCAGGACGGGGATGCTGGATGCGGCAAGTCCGAGGGCGGCGGGCAGGTAGTCGTTCATGCCGCCTCCCTCAGATGCCCCGCGTACAGCAGTGCGTACGCGGCGCGGCCGATGTGCTCGCCGTAGGCGGGCGGGATGGCCTCGGTCAGTTCCTCGCGCACGTCGGTCCAGTCGATACCGAGGGCAGCTTGCAACTCGGGGACGGACGGCTTGCCGCCGCCGTTGCCGTAGGCGGCCACGTACGGGCCGTCGTAGAAGCGTCCGTGCCGGTAGCCGCGCACCCGGCCCCGATGCGGCACATGTGCCAGCCGCTCGATACGCCAGCCGCCCAACTCGAAGTTGCGGTGCCGGATCACCCCGAGACCGAACATCTCCCCGCACAGCGTCAGGTCCTTGCGGATCTCCGCACGGCCGTTGGGCTGCTCGATCACGTACGGCAGACCGGTCTTGTCGAGCAGTTCACGGGTGGGCGCCACGAGGTCGACGTGCGTACCGCCCCATCCCTGGGACCGATTGGTGCCCACCGTCAGGGCGCACTTGCCCTGGCAGGGTGGGGAGGCGTGCACGAACGCATACCGGCGGATCTCGCCGGTGTCGATCAGACGGGCGAGGTAGGTGAGCGCGTCGCCCTGGTGGTAGGGGAAGGGGTAGTTGGGCCGGTCGGCGATGTCGCAGCCGCGCACGTCGAACCCGGCACGGGCATAGCCCGTACCGGCGCCGCCGGCGCAGGAGAACAGGTCCAGCAGTAACGGCCGGAAGGTGGCCGGCACTCGCCGGATGTCGGTGGGTTGGGTCATGCTGGAGTCCTCCAACAGGTCCGATAGGGGCTGGTTGGCCGGGGCGACCGCGTGTCTTTGGCGAGAGCGGGCGGTCGCCCCGGGCATGGCTACAACTCGGCGTCGGGGTGGGGGTAGCAGGAGCTGTCGCCGGAGTCGTCGCAGACGCAGCTAGCGTTGAGGGCGTACAGGTAGCGGACGTAGCCGCGCGGGTCTTTCTCGCCCCGTTCCGTGAGGTGCGGGTCGACGTACGGCCGGTCGGTGTCGAGCAGCGTCAGGGCCGTTGCGACGGCGGTTTGCGCGGCGTCGCCGTACGGTTCGGCCGCCTCGTCCAGCAGCGCGATGCGGTCCATCACCGCGGCCTTGCGTAGGTAGTAGTCCCGGTCCAGTTCGGCGTAGGACTCGGCCGTGGCGACGGCCCTGTCGGCCCAGTCGAGTTCGCTGTCGATGCTGGGCGCGGACGAGTAGGCCGCTCCCGGTGCCGGGAAGGGCTCCGGGGCGGGGTGGATGTTGGACACGTGAGTCCTTTCGGGTGTCTAGAACGGGGCGTTGTACCGGCAGCGCGCGGCGGCCACGATCTCGCCGTGGTCGAACGCGAGAGTTCCGGCGTAGTCGAGCGGCATCCACCGGACGGCGGCGGCGTCGTCGGCAGCGTGCGCGGTGGTGGTGTCGGGAACTACCACCAGATAGGCGGCCGTGACGTACCGGCCGCGCGGGTCGCGCTCGGGGGCGTCGTAGACGCCGATCAGGCCCAGGCCGTCAGCGTCGACGCGGACGCCGGTCTCTTCCAGCAGCTCGCGCGCGGCAGCGGCTCGGGAGGTCTCGCCGGGGTCAACGTGCCCGCCCGGCAGGGCGAGCTGGCCCTTGTGCGGCGGCCCTCCCCGTTCGATCAGCAGGACGGCGCCGGCGCGGATGCACACCACGTCGGCGGTGTAACGGATCATTTCGTGCATGAATCGCCTTCCTGGTCTCAGTTGCCGGTGGTGGAGCGTCCCCACCACCGGTTGTTGTTGGTGACCTTGCGGTGGTCCTGTACGACGGGCCCCGCATAGTGGTGGTGATGCTCCTCGGGGGTCGCTTCCTTCGCGGCCTTCCCGAGTGTCTTCACCAGCCCCTTCAGGGACAGAAGCGCGACCGGCGGGGTGGCGCAGATGAGTGCGACGACCTGCGGGTCGGCGTAGCCGGACGCGACCAGCACGAGGGAGACGGCGCCGCCGACTCCGAGGGAGCCGACACCGGCGGCGAGCATCAGCCCGGAGGCGTCGGTGGCGGCCTGGGACATCGGCGGCCTGCCGGGCTGGGTGACCGGCGGGGTGGGGCCCACCACCGGCAGGGGGCTGTCGTCGCGGTAGTGCGTCGGGCGGGTGGCGATCGCCTCCTCAACGGCGGCGATCAGGTCGTCGGCTTCGGGGCGCCGCTGCCCCACCTTGGGGCGCGGCTCGGACTGCGGAGCGGACATGGCTGTCAGCCCTTCCGGGTTACCGGCAGTTGGTTACTGTGTGTGAAGGGAGGGAGGCTGGGGCGCCCCTGGGAGACCGTGTTTTCTGGGGTTTCGCAGGTCAGCGGCGGGCCGCCTCCCCGCCTCCCTTACCACGGGTTATCGCAGACCAGGCGAGGGAGGCACGGCCGGGGAGGTAGTTGGGGAGAACTCCCCGCCTCCCCGACCCTGTCCCTTCACTCTGCGTAACTGTCGGCGGGGGTGTCGGGGTCGTCGGTGTCCCGCTCGGCGAGCGCTTCGGCCACGCGGGCGCGGCTGGCGACCATGACGCCGCCGGACTTGTACGGCGCCGCCCCGGCGTCGGTGAGGGTGCGGGCGAGGTCGGATGCGGTCCAGCCGCGGTACTCCGCCGGGTTGCGCTCGGCAAGCCTCTGCCGGACCTCATCGGTGCGCATCCGCTCCACGTCGGCGAGGACGGCGGCGATGTCGGCGAGGTGGTCCACCGGCTCGCCTGCGGGCGGCGGGGCGGCGGCGGGGGTGATGCCCTCGCGTCCGTCCAGCGCCCTCTTGACCACGGGCGTGATCTGGTCCGCGTCGGCGGTCTTGCGGATGTAGTGCGAGCGGATCAGCTCGAACGGGTTGCGGGTGAAGCCGACCGTGAGCGCGGTGCCGATGTTCTCGGCCGGGTTGAGGGTGGTGGCGGTGATGCCGGCGCGGTGCTTGCCGGTGCCCAGCAGCCCGTCATTGGCCACGTGGTCGCCCACGGCGAACGCGACGCGGTGGGAGGTGTTGCGGGTGACATCCTTCGGGATGCTGTCCGCGGTCGGGCTCACGGTGACCCAGATCAGGGTGATGCCGACCTTGCGGGCCTTCTTCATCACCTTCACCGCCAGCTCGGCGGCCTCGGGGCCGTGCTTCTTGTGCATGAACAGCTCGTGGCACTCATCGAAGACCACGACCTTCGGCCGCATCCGCGGGTCCCGCTCGGCAATCTCCCTGGTCAGGCGGACCTCATCGCCGCCCAACTCTTCGAGGAGCTTGCCGCGTTCGGTCACGTCGTCCCGCAGGCTGCGGAGCGCTTTGACGGCGGCTTCGATCTGCTCGTCTTCGTCGCCCTTGACCAGGGTGTTCAGCCGCGGCTTCATGGGGTCGTAGTCGACGTTGTACGCCATGACGTACACGTCGAGCTCGACCAGCGGGTCGAGCATCGCCCCGAGCAGCAGCGCGACCACCAGGGACGACTTCCCGGAGCCCATGATGCCGCCGACCATGTAGTTGGCGGCCATGAGCTGCCCGCGCACCGGCTCCCCACGCTGCGAGACACCCGCGGGCACGCCCTTGAAGTAGTCGGTGACACCCTCGGTGAGCAGCGGCCAGTCCGGGACCTTCCCGGACAGAGAGCCCTGATCGGCCACCCACAAGTCGAGCACGCCGGGCTTGTTGCCCGGTTCGGTGGGCCAGACCTCCACCGGCAGGCGCAGCAGGTTGTGCGCCAGTACCTGCTTGCGCTGGTTGATCATCTCGACCGTGACGCCCATCGGGAGCAGCAGTTGGGAGTGCCAGCCGTTGCCCAGGCGGCCCGTGCCGGACACCCAACGCGGCTGCCAACCGTCCTTGAACGCCCGGTTCAAGGGACCGATGTTCAGGTGCCGCAGCGCGCTGAGGATCGCCCCCTCATCAGGCACCACATCCCGACTCGACTCATCGGCGGGCAGCGCCCAAGACGGGGCGGCCTGCCGCTGCCGGCCGACTCCCCATACGGAGGCCAGTGCGGCGAACGGCAGGGCTATCAGCAGCGGCTCCCAGACCACGCCGACGATGAACGCCACCCAGGCGATGAGCTGCACCACGGCCTCAACCGGGGCGAGGATCATCGAAACGTCTTCCTTGGCCCACGCCAGGATGCAGCCCAGCGCCAGCAGCACACCGAACCCGGCACCGGCCGCGGACGCGACCGCACGGGGTGCGTTGACCATCGCTTTCAGCAGGTCCATGCGCCGCTTGTGCCGCGCCTTACGGAAGGAGGCGGCGCGCTGCTCCCACTCCTTGATCTCCTCGTAGTTCCCCGCCGCTTCCGCACCGCGGATCATCCGCTCATAGCGGGCGGTCGTGCGCCCGTCCCAGGCGCGGCGGGCGACGATCCGACTGCCGCCGACGACGTAGGCGCCGTGCCGCACGGCCAGACGGCCGGCAGCGCGGGTGCGCTCATCCGCGAAGAACACACGCACCACCCGTCGCGAACGCGCCCACACCGGCACCGAAGCCGGCTGCGGGTCGGCGGTCGGCACGGCGTCGGTGGAAGTGGCGTCGGTGGGGGTGTCCTTGGTGAGCGGGAAGGCCAGCACCTTCCCCGTGGTCTCTGCCTCATCCCGCGGGGGCGGGATCGGGGTTGCATCAGTCACGATGGGTCTGCTCCTTCACGGAGTGAAAGGGGCCCGGCCGCGTTGCTGTGGAAGGTGGGCGGCCGGGCCCGGGTTCGGATAGGTGTGTCAGGCGTGCGGGGGTTCGGGGTAGGCGCACGGGATGCACATGCCGAGGGAGCGGGGGATGCAGTACCCGGCGTCCTTGCCGCACTGCGGGCAGGTGCGGCGGGCGAGCATCGCCAAAGCGAGTGCGGCCCACTTGCGGGAGGTCATCGGCCGTACCGGCTTGGCCAGGTCGCAGCGGTACAGGTACGCCACCCGCACCCCACCGCGCCGACAGTTGGCGCGCATTACCTGCGCTGCGATGTCCTGCCCGCCCGGCCGCAGCCCGCGGGCACGGAGCTGACGGCGGGTCGCCAGACCGTCCGGCGCGAAGCGCCACGGATAGGTCGGGATGCCGTAGCGCACGCCCTGCGGGTCGTAGCACTTGCCGAACGCGGCGGACATCAGGACGCCACCGGTTCGTCACGGGCCTCGTGCAGGCGGGCACTGATCCAGCCGACAGACCAACCGGTGTGCTGCGCGATCTGCCGAACGGAATGCCCAGCAGCGGCCCCGGCACGCACGGCCTCAAGCGCTTCGGCCTCGTTCATCTTCGCCACCACGGGGGTGTTCACCGGCTTGCGCCCTGCCACCCCGTGCGGCTTGGTGAGGCGTTCACGCCCGGCAGTCTCAGCGCGTTCACGGGCCTGCCGTTCACGGTGTTCACGCTGCTCGCGCTCCACCTGTTCACGACGCTCCCGCTCAGCGCGTTCACGTTCCTCGCGAGCCGCTTCGTAGGCGCGCTGTTCGGCCCGCTCACGCTCTTGGCGTTCCAACTCCTCACGACGCAGCCGCGCCTCATGCTCGCGCTGCTCACGCCGCTCCGCGGCCTCCCGCTCCGCACGCTGCTGCTCCAACCGCTCTGCGTGCTCACGCTGTTCACGCTCACGCCGTTCAGCGTCGGCCTGACGCTGTTCACGCTCGCGCCGCGCAGCCTGTTCACGCTGCTCGCGCTCGCGGCGTTCACGCTCGCGCTGCTCACGCTGTTCACGCTCGATGCGTTCAAGCGCGGCAGTGATCGCACGGCGGTAGGCAAGCCCGGCTTCGGCGGTGACGATGAGCAGCGTGGGCGCGACCGCGTGAACGGCCACCCCCACCGCATCGCCATGCAAAGCGGAATGCCCGATGTTCAGAGCCAGGGTCATGATCCCGGTCAGCCAGCGCAGGACCGCCGGCCACCGTCCAGCCGTCCCGCCCAACCGCGCAACGGTGGAGTCCAGCCGCACCACGATCACCACGGCCGCGTCGACAACGAGCGGCAGAATGGGCGCGGTCCACTCCCAGCCCTCCGGGGCGACACCGCGAACCAGCGGCGTCACGGTCAGAACGGAGAACAGCATCGCGCCCAAGGTGATGCCCCACGTGCCCACCGACAGGGTGCGCTCAGCCGACCGGATCTGTCCCGGGCTCATCGTGGAGAAGTTCATGCCGCACCCCCTTCAGGTGCCTTGTGGGCCCCGTCGCGGCCGGCGCGGCGGCCGTTGACGGTGGCGAGCGCGGGCGCGTTGGGCGCGGCCGTGAGCCAGCCGCCGCCGTCGCGCTTGGCGATGTACATCGCCTCATCCGCACGGCGCAGCGCCGCCGACAGGTCCAGCTCGGGGGCGTCGCCGGTCCAGCACGCGCCGATGGACGCGTCCACGGTCAGCTCCCGCCCGTCGACAAGCAGGGGGGCGGTGATCTCGCTGTGCAGGCCGCGCAGCAGCCACGGAAGGCCGATCTCCGACCGCATCGGTACGACGACGGCGAACTCATCCCCGCCCAACCGGGCAGCGATCCCGCCGCGGATGCCGTCGAGGGCGTCGTTCAGGCTCGCGGCCACGCCGCGGATGACCTCATCGCCCGCGGCGTGGCCGTAGCGGTCGTTGAGGGCCTTGAAGCCGTCGAGGTCGATGACCAGCACCGCACACAGCCCGCGACGCAGCAGACGGCCGGCGCGTCGCTCGAAGACGGCGCGGGTGTGCAGACCGGTCAGGGGGTCGCGGCGGGCCTGCCGTAAGCGGCGGCACAGCCAAAGCGTGTGAGCCGTCCAGCCGGTCAGCATCGGCACCGCAGCCGCGGCGGCGGCAGGAAGGAGAGTGCTCATGCTGCGCTCCCCACCCACGTCGCGGCGTGTACGTCGCCGTAGCCGGTCAGCTCCAGTTCGGCTCCCGCGTAGTCGCCGTACGCCCGCAGCACGCGCGTACGGCCGTCGCTCTGCTCGCGGTAGGCAACGGCTTCCGCAGCGACCGCGAGGGCCTCACGCCACGACTCGAAGTCGGACAGGCCGTTGTGGAACGTCAACTGCAGCCGGTTCGGGTAGATCGGGGAGACGTGCACGTCCGGGGCGGGAAGGTGCCCGAAGTCCACGGTCAGCAGCCGCAGGACCCGCAGCGGCACGGCCAGGCCGTCCAGCGTCAGGCCCTCGTTCATGCCGCACCGCCCGTCGTGCCGGTGGTGCGCCGGTTGGCGAGCGTGCGGCGGGCGGCCAGGACCCGGTTCCGGGCCCGGCGGATGCGCCGGTTGTCCACCTCGTTCGGCGGGCGGTCAAGGGCGATGATCTGCGCGTCCACCAGGTCGACGCCCGCGAGGATCACGGGCATCTCCTGCTCGATCGCGTCCAGCTCCACGTCCGTGGGCTCCATGAACGGAGCGAACGCGGTAACAGCGTCCTGAACAGTGACGATGTGGTCCATGGGTCGTGTTCTCCTAGCAGTGGGTACGGCCCGAACAGCGCCCCCGGAGCTGCAACTCCGGGGGCGCACGCCGTATGGGTGAGAAGGGTCAGACGTACAGGTGCCGGGCGCCGGTTTCGCGCAGCGCGGTGTGCGCCTGACGGGCCCGCAGGCCCGCCGCGTCCAGCTCATCCGCGCCCGCGTCACCGAGGGCCATCGCCGCGTCGACCGCTTCCTGAGCCGTCGCCAGCAGGCCGCCGACACGGGTGACCATGTGCAGCGTGTCCATGGCGCTGGTGACCGCTGAGCGCGCGGCGTAGCGGGCCTGCCGCGCCTCGGCGGTGTCGGGCTGTTCGTCGCGGCGGGCGGCGACCTTGAGCCACTGGTGTTCGCGGTGGCGGACGATCGCGGCCAGCAGGGCCGGGACGGCTTCGGCGAGTGCCTGCCGGCGCCGCTCGTCCGTCGCGTTCCGTGCGGTGCGGGCGGTCGTGAGGTGCTGCATGAGCCCCGCGACGACCGTACCGGCGAGCGTGCCCAGAACAGCGATGAGTGTGGTGGTCATGAAGTCTTCTCCTTGGGTTCCGGCTCCCCTCAGCGCTGCTCGTACGAGTCGAGCAGCGGAGGCAGCCGACAGCGGCGCCTGGCCGCTGAGCCGTGAGCGAGGGGGACCCTCGCAAAGGTGCTTCGGATCTCAGATCAGGCGGTGCCGTCACCGCCCCGGAGGGCGGATCCGGGCAGGTCACCCGGCCCGACATGGGCGGTCGGGGTGGTGGCCTGCACCCATCGACCACCCGTGCTCAGGTGGCTGGGTCGGCACTCTGTGGACTTGTCAAAGAGCAGTAGCCGGGCACACTTGCAAGTGTTGCTCCTCCTGGTCAACTTGTTGGTACAAGTTGATGACAGCGATGGTGCACCCCCGAAGCGTCTGCCGTCAAGAGATCTGGAGGAGCATGTACCAACAAGTTGAGCGAGTGCGTCATGATGGGGTCATGAGCAAGCAGCCGAAGTACCGTCAGGTGGCCGATGCGCTACGCCGCGAGATCGCCAACGGCACGTACCCGCCGGAGGCACGGCTCCCCTCGGAGAGCGAGCTGTCGGCCCGCTTCGACGCCTCCCGCAACACGGTCCGGTCTGGACTGAACATGCTGGTCAGCGAAGGTCTGATCACGTCCAGCCAGGGACTCGGGTACGAAGTCCGTTCTCACGAGGTCTTCGAGCTGAACGCGTCTCGCTTCGAGAACCTGGAGTTCCCGCAGACTGGCGACGCCTACAACACCGACGTGACAGCGGCCGGCCGCCGCCCTCACCAGACGTTCAGGGTCGAGGTGCAGCCCGCGGCAGAAGACGTCGCGGAGCGACTGAAGGTCGAGCTGGGCACCAAGACGGTACTGCGGTTCTGTCACCGGTACGTGGACGATGTGCCCTGGTCTACTCAGGCGACCTACTACCCGGCATGGCTGGTCGAACAGGCGCCGCGCCTCTCCGAACCGGGCGACATAGATGAAGGGACGACGCGGTACTTGGCAGCCCACGGGACCGAGCAGATCGGGTACTTCGATGAGATTGCTACCCGCATGCCCACCCCCGAGGAAGCCCGGCTATTGGAGATCGGCCCTGGTGTCCCCGTCCTGCTCTGGACGCGCACCGGGTACTCGCAAGATCGCCCGATCCGGTGCACCATCACGACCTTTCGAGGCGACCTGAACCACATGAACTACGAGATTGGCGATTTGTCCGCCCGAGGCGAAAACGAACCCCAGTGAGAATCGTCCCCGCCCGCCCTGAGGACGTGTCCAAGCTGTTGGCCTTCCGCGAGGAGGCGGCAGCTTGGCTAGCCCGCCTCGGCTCTGACCAGTGGCAGCGCCCTTACCCGGCGGACAAGCTTTTGGCCACCATCGAAGCGGGCACCGTCTTCATGGTGCAGGACGGCAACGCCACAGCCGCGACCATCACCCTGACCCCCGAAGCCGAGGCGGGCCTATGGACCGTTGAGGAGTTGGCGGAGCCCTCGCTCTTCATCAACAAGCTCACGGTAGCTCGCACCCACGCAGGGAGGGACCTTGGCGGGCGTGTGCTCGACTGGGCAGCGGACCGTGCTTACCTAGCTGGCGCCAAGTGGCTACGCCTAGACGCATGGACGAGCAATGAGGGCCTTCAGGAGTATTACGTCCGACACGGCTTCGTACACGTTCGCACAGTGCATGAGGGCTATGCAGTAAACGGCGGTCCTCGCGTGTCTGGTTGGTTGGCTCAGCGCCCAACCGCCCGTACCGACCACGGATTTATGGATCTGACCCGAAACCCCATCTGAGTAGACATCAGGCTGACAGTTGCAGGCCAAACCGGGCTTTCGTGTTACGCAACATCGCGAACGTGTTGGCATAAGAGACGTCCATCGCGGCACATGCGTCAGGAATGAGGACACGCTTCCGCGAATCCGGGCGCGGCTGCTCATGCGTTACGACTACGTGATGATGCGCCCTCGCGTAGGCAACAATAAAGAAATCTGCCGCATTGCTCAGAAATTCCTGAATCGCCGCAGCGAGATAGCTTCTTGACTGGGCCCAGCTAGTGAGTGGCCCAAAGTGGGCGGCAGCGGCCGAGTCGACTTCCCGAAAGAATTCAGGATGATTGCGCGCCCAGGTGGCAAGTTCGTCATCACCCTCTATTAGCTCGTCCCGTACAGGTCCGATACTGCAAGCCAAGGAGTTGAGGTGTGCGTGATCTAACCATTCCCAAAAACCGGGAGCTATATCGAAGGCGTAGTAGCGGTTCTTTGCCTCGATGAGCACGTTAGAGTCGACCAGATACATCAGGCAACTCCAATCCTGTCTGCAAGGTTCTGGAATGTCTGATGCTTCTTCGTGCTCAAGAGCTGGTACGCATCTCTGTACTGCGTTCCACCTTCCATGGTGTCAGAGATTACAGCCCGAGCGAACTGCCGACTGAGGCGTAGCGGGTGCGTGTTATAGAAATCGCCACCACTCGCCTCACTCTGACGCGCCCGCATCACCGCCTTTATCCTTTCAAGTTCGATCTCGTACCGCTCCCTGTAGTCATCCCATTCCAGGAAACCAGCGTCATAGATCCTCTTGAGGACAACGAGCGTGCTGACTCTATAGCGACGCGCAAGTCGCTCCAACTCCGATACCGTCGCATCGCCACCGTATTCTTCCCGGATTCTAGCGATTGGGACCAGCATCTCTGCTGCCACTCGGTTGCACCAAAGCTCTGCTTGATTATCTGTGCGCTTAGCCATGGGTGCATCAGAAAGGGCACTCTGGCCGAGCCAAATGTGCGCCAATTCGTGCACCATGGTGAATATTTGGGCAGCCTTCGTGTCTGCGCCGTTAACGAACACAAGGGGAGCCACAGGGTCCGAAAGGGCGAATCCTCGAAATTCTTTAGGGCTGAGCTTTCGGTGCGTATTAACCCCAACGATACCGTTGACCATGACGAGAACGCCAATATTCTCGATGCGATCGATTAGACCGCGCAGGGCTTCGGTCCACGATCCGAAAGACGCGCGGTCCGAAGTATCAAAGCGCAATAAGGCCCTGATCTCATCCGCCACCTCCTCAGGTGACGTTGAGGTCATCGCGGAGCCCACGAACTCCAATTCTGAAAATCCGTGAATGTTAGCGTAGCTTCGATACCATTCCTGTCGGGATTGGCAGGTGTAGATAGTTTCGAGCAGATTAGCAGACGGGCGTTCGATTGTCGCATTCCTGAAGGTTCGCATGTCCGGAATTGGCACAGGCTCATCCGGCGGTTCAGGCAGGAACAAGAGCCCAAATGGGGTGTGCGTGGCGTTTGCGAAGCGCTCCAGTTGCTTTAGTGTCGGCTGCCCACTGCCAATAAGCCACGCTTGGAGCCGAGGAAACCGCCGGCCAGCTTCCTCGTGAGACCAGCCAGCCCGTTCCACCGCCCAGCGCAAGAGCGCTGGCTCCACCCGAACTCGGACGACCACGCGGCTCACCTCCCCCTCGACAGTAGGCTAGCGACCGCTAACCCGATTGCGAACCACACGGACCGTCACAGATCGGTCACTCACACGTAGTTGATGTCAGCTTGAGCTGCCACGGTGACCGTCTCGGTTTCCGTCATGGTTGCCCCGTCCGCTGCCGCTGGCCAGGGCATGCGCGGTCTCACTTGTGGTCTCGATCGCCCCACCTTCCAGGCTGGTTCACGGGCGTCCGCGTACGTTCGGCATCGCACTTGACCAGCCGCGACGGCGGCGGCGCGGACGTCCACGGACGCCAGCGAAACAAGATCGGACAACTCGTAATGCGTAGGTCAAGGGTTCGATTCCCTTAGGCGGCTCCACCAAAGGCCAGGTCACGCAGCCCGTGACCTGGCCTTTTGCATGCAGCAGGGCATGGCGTGAGACACGGCCGGTACAGCGCGAGCCCGCTTGCGTGAGCGATGCGTGAGCGGATCGCCTCAGTAACTACGCCTCAGGCGTCTTCCGCTTGCCCTTCTTCTTGATCTTGCCGGACTTCGTGCCCTTCGCCTTCTTGCCGGCCTTGCGAGCAGCCTTCTTCTCCTCGGCCCTGCGCTGGAGCGGGACCAGCTTGGCGGTGGCCTCGGCGGCGCCTCGGCCGACCTCGGGGAGGACGCTCTGGTAGATGTCCCGCGTGATCCGGGTGTCGCTGTGCCCGAGGGTGTCGGAGACGATCTTCACGTCCACGCCGGCGGCGAGCATGAGCGTGGCCGCGCCGTGGCGCAGGTCGTGCAGCCGGACCGGCGGGAGGCCGGAGGCGGCGACGAGCCGTTCGAAGAGGTCGGTCACCTTGCCGGGGTGCAGCCAGGAACCGTCCTCCTGGGTGAAGACCATGCCGGTCTCGACCCAGGCCGTACCCCATTCCTCGCGTGCCGCTTCCTGACGTTCGCGGTGCCGCTTGAGGACGTTGACCGTGTCGTCGTCGAGCGCGACCACGCGGTGCCCGCTGTCGGTCTTGGGCTCGGACGTCTCCACGTCCCAGCCGTCCTGCACAAGCTGCGCGGACACGGTCAGGGAGTGGGCGCCGAGGCTCGTCTCCGACCACGGCTGCCCGCACGCCTCCCCGCGCCGCAGTCCGCGAAAGGCGATCAGGTGACCTGTACCGAGTGCGGTGCATACCGGGACTGGTTGATCCTGTCCACGCGTGGTCAGGTCTGGCGCGGTGCCGGGCAGGCCACCAACAGCACGAGACCCGCCTGGACACTACTTGGTACATCGGCACGCCGGGCCCGCGGAAGCGACGCACGCGACGTTCGAGGACTGCCTGCGCCACCTCGGGCACTGACCGGTTGCCGCGTGGCCGGTGGTGAGTGCGTTGCGCTCGGGATTGGTCAATATCTGTGCTAGCGAGATGAGAGTTTGACGGGCCGTGTGATGAGAGTTCTTGCCGCAGTGAGCGGAGTGAAATTATTCAACCGCCGAGGGCCGCTGCGGCGTGCTACTCTCGATCTCAGTTGCAGTTGTGGTTCCCAAAACTTCAAGTGCCCCCATTCGGCTCCTGCCGATGGGAGCGTTTTGTATTTCCGGTCATTTTCCGGGGCAGGGTAATCATCGCGGCGACACGGTATCCGCGCAGTGCGGATTCCGATGCACTGCCCCAAGGAGATATGACATGGCTGCCGGTACCGTGAAGTGGTTCAACTCGGAAAAGGGATTCGGCTTCATCGAGCAGGACGGTGGTGGCCCCGACGTGTTCGCCCACTACTCGAACATCGCCGCCCAGGGCTTCCGTGAGCTGCTCGAAGGTCAGAAGGTAAACTTCGACATCGCGCAGGGCCAGAAGGGCCCGACGGCCGAGAACATCGTTCCGGCCTGACACTGACACACATTTGCAGCTGGGGCCCGCATCATCCTTCGGGGTGTGGGCCCCAGCCGCGCGCGTTTCCCTCGGCGGTTTCACGGGCGGGACGACGCGGAGGAATTCGCAGTTTCGCTAGGCATGGATCCCCGTTTAGGGATGCAGACACACCATGAAGAGCTACACTGAAGTCGGCGCCCGGATTCTTACGCCCCACGCGCCACCTATTTCAGCACCTACGCCCACGTGGATTTCCGTCGGCCAGAGTGCTTTCTATTTCCATCGGCCCATACTTGCAATTCTCCATGCCGCTCGTCGCTGCGGGGGATTCCTTGATATGCGCCGCATCGAGGAGGGTTCCGTATGAACCGCACACGCACGAACGACCGCTCGGCCCGCACCCGTAGGGGCAGTACCAACGCAGGGAGGGGCGGCAGCCGCTTCGACTCGCAGGCAACGCGCCGTTCCGCCGGGCCGGCCCGTTCCGGTGGTTACGGCCACCGGAGCGCCGCAGCACAGGGTGAGTTCGCGCTCCCCACGACGATCACCCCCGCACTGCCCGCCGTTGAGCGCTTCGCCGATCTCTCCATGCCCGAGCAGCTGCTGGCCGAGCTCGGCAGGCAGGGTGTGGGCACACCGTTCCCGATCCAGGGCACGACGCTGCCGAACTCCCTGGCGGGCCGTGACGTCCTCGGGCGCGGGCGCACCGGTTCCGGCAAGACTCTTGCCTTCGGCCTCGCCTTGCTCGCTCGTACCGCCGGGCAGCGTGCTGAGCCCCGCCAGCCTCTGGGGCTGATCCTGGTACCCACGCGTGAGCTGGCGCAGCAGGTGACAGATGCGCTCACTCCGTATGCCCGCTCCGTAAGGCTGCGGCTGGCTACGGCGGTGGGCGGGATGCCGATCGGCAGGCAGGCCGGCGCGCTGCGAAGCGGAGCCGAGGTCATCGTCGCGACCCCGGGCCGGCTCAAGGACCTCATCGACCGTGGCGACTGCCGGCTGAACCAGGTGGGCATCACGGTGCTGGACGAGGCCGACCAGATGGCGGACATGGGGTTCATGCCGCAAGTCACGGCGCTGCTCGACCAGGTGCGCCCGGAGGGGCAGCGGATGCTGTTCTCCGCCACCTTGGACCGTAACGTCGACCGGCTGGTGCGTCGCTATCTGACCGATCCCGTCGTGCATTCGGTCGACCCGTCGGCCGGTGCGGTCACGACGATGGAGCACCACGTCCTGCACGTCCACGGCGCCGACAAGCACGCCGCAACGACCGAGATCGCCGCCCGCGACGGCCGCGTGATCATGTTCCTGGACACCAAGCACGCCGTCGACCGGCTCACCCAGGACCTGCTCAACAGCGGGATCCGGGCCGCCGCGCTGCACGGCGGCAAGTCGCAGCCGCAGCGCACCCGCACGCTGGCGCAGTTCAAGACGGGGCATGTAAGCGTGCTGGTAGCGACCAACGTCGCGGCGCGCGGCATCCACGTCAACAACCTCGACCTCGTCGTGAACGTCGATCCGCCGACCGATCACAAGGACTATCTCCACCGCGGCGGTCGTACCGCCCGCGCCGGCGAGTCCGGCAGCGTCGTCACCCTCGTCACCCCGAACCAGCGCCGCGGCATGGTCCGCCTCATGTCGGACGCCGGAATCCGGCCGCAGACCACCCAGGTTCGCGCGGGCGACGAGGCCCTGCACCGGATCACCGGCGCCCAGGTCCCGTCCGGCATCCCCGTCGTCATCACCGCACCGGTGGTCGAACGCCCCAAGCGCAGCGCCTCTTCCCGAGGCCGACGCCGCCCCGCTTCGGCGACCCGGCGCGCGCCCGCACGCAAGCCCGTCTTCGACGCGGCAGCCTAGAACTTTCGTGATCAGGAAGCTTACCCATCTCTGCAGGAGGCACCTCTTGACGCTGGTTCAGAAACAGCCCGGCTCGGCGATCGCCGGCCCCGTGCACAGGAAGCTGACCGAGGTCATGGACGCGGCCGGACCGCGGGTCTGTGACGACATGAGCGTCGAGGTGGCGCTGTCCGTCATGACCGCCGCATGCGCGGACCGGCTGGTCGTCTGCGACCAGGACGACCAGGGCACCGGCCTGGTCACCCAGACCGAACTTGCCGCCGCCCGCGACAGCTCCGCTTACACGGACCGCGTCCGCCTGCGCGACATTCTCGGCGACCACGCACCGTTCACCTCACCCGTGGCGACGATGGCCGAAGCCGAGCACGCGATGTGCCCCCGCCGGCTCGACGCCCTGCCGGTGGTCGACGAGCAAGGTAAAGCTCTGGGCGTCCTCGCCCTCTCCTGCTGAACCGACTCGCCCTGGACGGACCGTTCTCCCCCCTTCTCCCTTGTGAGGGTCACATGCGCTGCATCATCGCCCGCTTCCCCTTCGAGCTCACCAAGAGCGGCGTGCTGGAATCGATGAAGGGCATCAAGCCCGAACCAGGCGCCGGCGAATTCGTGACCGTCGGCCGCCGCCACTATCCCGTCAAGCAAGTCGGCCAGGTCATCACCCGCCAGGACCGTCGTGACTTCACCGCCGGTGAAGTCCTCCGGGCCATGACGCGGCTCGGCTTCACCTGCCGCACCCTCCCCAAGGCCGCACCCGTACGCATCCTCAGCCCACTCCAAGAAGCCTACGCCGTGCTCGGCACTCCCATGCCTGCTGACCGAGGGAAACAGGCATGAGCCGACACCTGGACAGTCGTGCGGGCCCCCGACCGGAACGCGTCGGTCGGGCCCACACTGCTGCAGATGAGCGGACGGACCATCCTTCTTCGCGGGCGTCCGCGAACCACACGACCTTCTCGGTATGCCAGCCGACGTCCCCGCCCCTGAACTTCACCTGCCTTGGACGCCTCTCCCGCCAAGGCGCCCTCACCCGACCCGGACGAGGCATCCAGCAGAATCGACTCTCAGAATGACCTTGCACCACATGCGGGTTTCGAGAGGACTTTACGCATGACGACCTGCGGTAACGCGATCACTTCCCGGGCTCTCGCAGAACTCTCACGGATGAACACACTGTGAGAAGGGCAGTACGTAAGGCCCGTGGCCCAAGGGCGCTCCCGGCCCAAGAGCCCTGAAAGCCATAGGACAGCATGCACGGGCGGCGGCCCGCGAACCTCTTGTGCACGTTCCTGGCCCCAGCGGTCTCAGACCGCGGTTGAGGGGTTTGCCGTTTCGTCGGTGCGGTGGTGTGCGGCGTTGATGCGCTGGGCTTCTTCGAGCTGGTCTTCCAGGATCACGATGCGGCAGGCAGCCTCGATGGGGGTGCCCTGGTCGACGAGTTCGCGGGCGCGGGCGGCGATGCGCAGTTGGTAGCGGGAGTAGCGGCGGTGGCCGCCCTCGGATCGGAGCGGGGTGATGAGGCGGGCTTCTCCGATGGCGCGGAGGAAGCCCTGGGTGGTGCCGAGCATCTCGGCGGCCCGGCCCATCGTGTAGGCGGGGTAGTCCTCGTCGTCGAGGCGGCCGTACGAGTCGTCTGCTGTCATCGCACCTCTCTGTGGAACGCCTGGGGGGGCCCTGGTGCCATTGGCACCAGGGCCCCGAAGGAACTGCTACACCATCTGCCGGCCCTGGTACTGCGCCGGCTTCCTGTTTCCGCAGGCCCGACCGAGATGCTGTCGGGGGTGCGGGGATCGCGGTTGTGTGACCGGAGACCACCTCACTATCGATGTTCTGCGGTACCCGGGCTCAGACGTGCGCCCGGGCGATCCTGATGGCGCCTGGCTCCTCCGTTTCTTCCCTCTGGGGGTCAATCACTTACCTACTGCGGGTACTGCTCTCCTGCGTACTGCTGGTGATGCGAACTGCTTGGTGGCCTGCTGTAGCGCCACTCTTCGGCAGCCAGCCCCGTCGCCTGTCCTTCGTCTGCTCTGGCTGAGAACCCCACTGCCGAACTCCCGGTGCGCGCGTCCGCAGCCGACGCCTTCACCGGGGTGCTGCTCACTGACTTCGCTGCTGAGTACTGCGAACTGCACTTACCGAACTGCGGTACTGCTCACGGCGGCCCCTGATCACTGCGGGCCACCCGGTCCGGGTCGTCAGCCCCGTCACCGCCTTGCACAACCTGGCTTCGGAACTCCACCACCGAACCGTCCTGCGTACTGCTGGTACTGCTGGTCGGCAGTTCGTCTCTGCCAGACCTCACTGATCTCGGCTACGAGAGAAACCATACCCACACCACCGCCCAATGTCTACTCCGGCCGACACAGATTTTCGCGTGCTCGGTGATGAGGTAACCGACCTCGACCAAGGACGGGAGGGCGGGCCGCTGGGCAGGTTAACGGGGCCGCAGGCCGGGCACAGCCACCGGGCCGGCAGGACCGGGCATCATGCGCACCCGCCATGTTCAGTTCGGCGGCAGCGAAGGCGGGCCGCTCTTCTTGCGCGGACTGGGGCGTGCCGGACCCGTTCCCGGCTCGGGAGCGCCGACCGCCCGGGCCTCGGGCAGCGGCGTCTGGCCGTGTCGGCCGAGAGCAGTTCGGCCTGGAGCAGATCGCGCCGGCACTCCAGCCGCCAGCCTCGCCGTGGTGCCAGGGCTTCGGGAAGGGAGCGGCGTACCGGCGGGGAGGGTGCGTCCGTTGAACCACGGTTCGCCCTTCCAGTACGCGCGGTCGTCGCGCCCTGCGACGAGTTGGTCGGGGCGCCGCGCGGCGGTGAGCACCGCCTCGTGCTGTTTCGCGGGCAGCTTCGGCGGTAGGGACGGCCGGCCGGTGCCTGGGGTGGGGGTCGTTGCTTCGTCGCCTTCCTGTGGCCGGGTGTGGCCAGGTGGATGAGGGCCCGTCGTCGCGGCGTCGGGTCCGGTGACCGGGGGCGAAGGTGGGGTCATCGCTGCGTCGGCTTCGGGCTCGGACGGCGGCTGATGAGTGCGCCGACGGTGTGATCAGTCCCGTCGTGGCGGAGGGCGGCGCGGGGTCCAGGCCGCGGGTCGGCGGCCCAGGAGAGCCGTGTTCCCTACCCGGCGGGTGTCCACAGGAGTCGTTCACGGGTCGCCTTGGGCACCACTCGGCGCAGGACCGACGCGGTCGAGCTGAGGGAGGCGGCGAACGCGGCCACGAGGTCGTGCGGGACGGACGCGGAGAACGACACCGCCCACAGGCACGGTGCGCCGGGCCCGGGCTGGGCCCATGCCTGCCATCCGTCGGGACCCGTCCCGTCGGATCCGGCGATCAAGGTGCGCGGGTCGGCGTCCTGGATGAGGGGCGGTACCTCGCCGAGGCTGACGTGCGAGATGAACGTGGGGTCCGTCGCCCCTGCGCTCTGGTCGGCGTCGCGGAGCCACCCGTGTGCGGTGACGGCGTCGACCACCAGCTCGGGACGGACGAGCGGCACCGCGGGCTGGGTGTGGGCGGCGAGCGCGGTGAGGAAGTCGGCCACCGCCTCGCCGGGCACGCCGGTGGTGAAGTAGGCGGACCACTCGGCGAGGCTGCTGGTGTCCGTGCGGGCGGAGACCTGCCAGGCGATCGGCAGGTCTCCGAGGTGGAACGGCTCGTCCGCCAGCAGCCACTGGGCCCAGCGCAGGGAGTCGGGGCTGATGTGCAGGACGGTGCTGCGCAGGACCTGGCGGTCCTCTGGCGCTTCGTCCGGCTCCCGCCGGCCCCGGACGGTTGTCAGGCTCTTCCAGCCCAGGCCACCGAGTGCATCGGCGACGGCGTCGTACAGACACCCGTCGTCACCGGCCAGATGTCGGGGACCGACCGCGTACACGCACGCGGCGCCCATCGGAGCGGACGGATCGAATGGAATATCGGAGTACAGGGGCGCCTCCAAGAGGGTGCTCGGTTGCGGATCAAACGCCTGCGGTGCGGCGGGGACTGCGCGGGCGTGACTGAACGGGGCCATGCCAGGCAAGGACCACCGCGACTCGGACAGCAGATGCCCAAGCTGTGCGGTCTCGTCTCGCCCTCGGCGAGGAAGACGCCAGCCCTGCCGGTCTCGTCCACGGACGGCATCCTCTGCGCGAGCGATGCACTGGATCGATGACCTGGGGTTTCTTCAAGGTCGTCGATGTTGACATGCCTTTGCCTCGCTGACCAGTCATTGCGCGATCTTCCGCATCTGCCGGCAGCGAACTGTGTCCGTCGACATCGCGCCCAGTCGTTTGCCATCGAACCGAGCCCTGCCTCAAACGCGGCTACAAGCACGGCTGGTGGCCCGACGGCACCGAGGCGCCGGTCACCGTCGTCTACCGCGGGGGCCCGCAGGACGGATGGCGGCAGGCATCGGCCTACGAGATGTCCGGGGAGAATCTACCCGCCTTCCGCGCCGCCTTCTCCCACTACGACGCCACCACCTCCCGGCCCCCCTGGGACGAGGAGGCACCCTCCGCGTTCGCGCATCCAGGCTGGGCGGCCGACGCCGACGCACCGAGAGCGCTGTACGACGATCCGCCGACCGCACCCAACTTCCCGGACTGAACTCCAGATGAACAGGGGGTTGCGCGGCTAACACTCGCCTTCCGCATCATCGGCGCGGCCCGTCGCAGCGGCGGGCCCTACCCGCCTCGCAGGAGTGATGCCGCCGTGTCCGCGCTCTTCGACAAATTCCTGATCCCGACTGCAGTCGGCCTGGTCGTCATCGGTCTCGCCACCGCAGCCGGCTGGCTCTACCAGCGTCGCCGGACCACCCCGACACCTCCCCGCGTGCTGCGTCGCTACAGTCTGCTTGGAACCACCGGCGCCGACGGCACCCCTCTGTACTACGAGTCCACCCTGTCCCCCGGTAGCGTCGTCACCAGCCGGGTCGGCAGCCTGTCCCAACGCTTCGAGTTGACCGAGGCCCCTCTCGGCGACGGCACGTACGCCGCCGAACCCCTCGACCACCTGTAGGGCGACCAAAGCATGGGGTGTGTGACCGCGAGAGCCCTCGGGCAGGGCTGCTGCCCACCAGCACTTTCACCGCACACGACTAGATTCACAACCACAGCCAGCCGAAACGGCTGCGTTCGCTGTCAAACCACTGGGTTGAATGACAGCGGACAAACTGCAATGTCTGACCTGCGGCCCCAGCCACGAGCAGGCCAACGATCGACCGAGTCAACCGCCAGCCCACGGACCGTTGCAATCCCGAGCAGGAGGGAACGGAGGTCGGTCGGGGTGCTGCTGCTCTGTCCGTCACCGTCGGCTCCGAACCGTTCCGGTTCAGGTCACCGAGTCGTGAGGGTCGTGAGGGAGAAGTTGGGGGACTCCGAGCTACGGTCGCTCCGCCACCGCACGGTCCGGCGGTAGGCCAGACTTCGTGGTGCACTGCGCAGGGCCCGAACGCCCGGAAAATCGACGCGACCTGCGGGGGCGCGGCGAGTGCCGTCGGCCGTGCTTCGTGGCGGCGACATCGACCGGCGTGGCCAACTGCCCGCGAGGGCCTGATGCGTGAGCGATGCGTGAGTGGATGGGGCAACACCCGCCGGATGGAGTGACACGGCAGCGGAGTCGGCGCCTCTCTGACCAGGTGAAACTGGCTCAAGCGTGATCGTGTGCCATCACCCGTCACGATCTTGCAGGCTCTCGTAATGCGTAGGTCAAGGGTTCGATTCCCTTAGGCGGCTCCATGGTCAACCCCTGCTCACGCCTGTGAGCTGGGGTTCTTTCTTGTTCTTGGCCATGAGAAGCATGCCGGAGAGCCACTGCTGACCTACGCATTCAGTGCACGCGTCACAGGTGGTGACTCAACGTGGATCATCTTGAGGTCCACGCCTCTGACCTGGGTTTTTCTGCCAGGTACCGCGTGCGGTGGTCGATTTCCAAGAGTGACGGGAGGCCAAGGGGAGGCCATGGGAACTGACGGGGCAGCGAGAGCGGCTTCCAAGGTGCACCCGTAGACGGTGTGCGCTGGTAGACATCGAACAAAGGCCCATGCAGTCACAGCTGCGTCAACTGCTCAGCGTCGAGGTACGCCGCCAGCTGCCCCCGGGCGCAGCTGAGGCGGCGAGTTCACCAGGGCGCAGGCCGCTACCGCGTTGGAGGGAGAAGAACCATTCGGGATCGGTGGGGTAGTGGTCAGCAGGGCCGCGGCCTCCCATCCGGGATGAGCTGCCGCACGCCGTGACGCACGTGGCTGCCCGAGGCGCGGGGCTCGTAGCGGGTATCCGTACGCGGAGCGCTCGTCCCCGCGCCCAACTCGGCTAGGCTTTCCGCGTGCCGGTATCGAAGTCACGCAAGAACAGTAAGACGAAGTCGGCGAGGGGCGTTGCGGGCCGGTCGGGGAATCCAGCGGTTCGCGCGACGGCCACGCGGCAGGCGTTCCCTGTACCGGGACAGTGGCAGGGTTCGCCCGCCGGACTGTTCGGTGGGATCAGCGAGAATCGGCGCCGCCTGGACGCGCGGCGCAGGCGGTTGGCCGGACGCGACGCGACTGTGGTCGTCGCGGAACTGCTCGGCCTGCCAGGCTTCTTGGACGATGTCGAGGATCAACTGTGCCTGCGCATGGGCGCGTTGCTCAGTGCGCAGAGCGGCGAAGGCGAGGCGCAGCGGTCCAAGGACTACGATCCGCTCCAGGCGTACGGCCCCGACCACCTGCTGGACGCCCTCACGGCAGAGCTGACCACCAGGGCGGAGGTCGCAGCGAAGGCGCTGGCGGGCACGTCGGTCGAGGAGGAGCGGCGGCAGGAACCGGAAGGTCTGTGGCGACTGCTGGCGGCCCTTGCCAGGATCGCGCCCCACCCCGTGCCGAAGGGCCTCACTCGCGCCCTCGATGAGCTGGGCTCCCGCCTCGGCCGGGCCGCTGCCGGTGCCCTGGCCTGCGAGCCGCAGGGTGCAGCCTTGTGGTGCCGCGACGGCTACGGCAGCCGCTTCGCCGTCACCGCGCCCTTCCCAGCCGGCGATGACGGCCCGGATCGCTGGTACCTGTGGGACATCGACGTCTGCGCCACCGACGCGTTCACCGTCGCCGCCGGCTACCACCCCAGCTCCGAGGCGGCGCTGGCCGCCTGGCGCGCCAGTGCCGGCCGAGAGGCGACACGGGACGCCGCGCTCACCCCGGTGACCGGCAGCCACTTCGCCGCCCGGCTGCTGCCTGACCTACCGGATTTCCTGCACCCCGGCGGGGAGAGCCAGGCCCAGTATGCCGAGTTCCATCGCTGCCGACGCCTGGCCCAGCAGCTGCGCGACTCCTCGGCACTCGACGGCCGGGGCGCAGGCGCCCCGCGGCAGCAGGCCAAGGGCATCAGCAAGAAGACCTGGATCGCAGAGTACCGTGCCTGGCGTGCCGAGCACCGCCCAGGCGAGCCGGCTGTGCCGGAGGACTACCCGCTGGCAGAGGGCGAAGAGACGTTCACCGAGCAGGATCTGTACGCGGAGCTGGCCGACAGCTGGTGCCTGGAGGACTTCCCCGAACTCTCCTACGCTTGCTCCCCGCACCGGATTTCCACAGTGGCCGCCCATATCCTCGACTTCTACGACGATGCCTTCGCCTCCGCCCTGGTACGCCTCATCCCCGACCTCGCCGCCTGGCTCACCGAGCGAGCCGACCTGTCCGCCCCGCTGGCCGAACGCAGCCGAGCCCGTGCCGACGCCGCCCTCCACCGCGGGTACCCGGACCACAGCGGCAGCGAGCCGAACATGCTGACACCGGTCTTCGAGTAACCCGGCGATCCCGCGTCACATCCATCCCCGTCTCTGATCGGGCGGATCCGCCGGGCCGCGTCCGGCATGGGCTGCGGCATGAGCCCTCCCTGCGCCCGGCCCGTCTCAACGAGCCAATGCGCGTCGGCCTGCGGCGGAACCTGGTCCAAGCGGACCGCCGGGCGCTCGGCCTCAGCCAGGGCCACCGTCCGCTCGATCGCGGCGCGGTACTCGTCCGGAGCCGCTTGGCTTCTGTTAGAGACTTTATTAGAATTGGTGTATGTCTGAGAACGATGACCTCGCCCCGGGTGCAGGACCGACCACCAACGTCTCGGTCTCCTTTCATGCCGGGACGATCGGCGCGGTTCGCTCCCGGGTCGGCAAGCGCGGCGTCTCGGCCTATATCGAGGCGGCCGTGCAACGTCAGATCGAACGGGACAACCTCCAAGAGCTCATCGACGACCACATCTCCCGGCATGGCGACTTCACGCCGGAGGAACTCGCAGCCGCGGAAGCCGAGCTCTTCGGCACCGCTTCGCCGGCCGACGCCCAGGGGCACGCCGCGTGAGTCGCACACTCGTGCTCGACAGCGAGGGGCTGTCCCTTCTCGTGCGGGACGATCGGACGATGGCCGCCCGCCTGGCCGCGGCCGCCAAGCACGACGCTCGTGTTCTCGTCAGCTCGGTGACGCTGGTCGAAGCCCGCAATCCGGCCACGCCGCAGGCGCGTTTCGACTGGGCCGTCTCCCGCCTCAAGATCGAAACTGTCCCGGAGGCAGTCGCCCGCCAGGCCTCCAAGCTGCTGGCCGCCGCCAAGCTGCACGGACACAAATACGCCATCGACGCGATCGTCTGCGCGACCGCACTCGCCCAGCCCGGTCTGGTGAGCATCCTGACCTCGGACGTCGAGGACATCCAGACCCTGGTCGCAGGCCACCCGCGCATCACCGCAGTGAAGGTCTGACCGGCAATCCGGCCTCCGGTGGTCGGGCATGGGTGGTTGTCGGAACCAGACAACTTAGGTGAGCCGCCCCAGATGCCCGTGCCGAGTGCGCGGGGGAGGCCAAGGGGAGGCCGGACGCCTTTGGACGGCAGGGCACGCGGCAACCCGAGGCAGTCCGCTGCACCTCCTCTGATCAGCCACGACGGCACGAGGAGACAGGCCGCAACATGGCCCGTCATGATCTCTAGTGTGCTCGTAATGCGCAGGTCAAGGGTTCGATTCCCTTGGGCGGCTCCACCGACCCCAGGTCAGAAGTTTTCTGACCTGGGGTTTCGCGTTCAGCGGATGCGGCGCCCCCCGTGCGCGTGCCCCTCGCGTGCCCCCGGTCTCAGTTCTGGTCCCAGATGCGGGCCCGGGGCAAGGCCGCGGTGTAGCCAGCGGGGGCGGATCCGATGATGATGAACTCGCGTATGCCCTGGCTCACGCCGTGGGCTGCGGGGCGATGTCGGCGATGAGGCCCTCGATGCGGGTGCGGATGTCGTCGCGGATGGGGCGTACGGCATCGACGCCCTGACCGGCGGGGTCGTCGAGCTGCCAGTCGAGGTAGGTCTTGCCGGGGAAGACCGGGCAGGCGTCGCCGCAGCCCATCGTGATGACGACGTCGGACGCCTGCACGGCGTCGACGGTGAGGACCTTGGGCTGCTCGTGGGCGACGTCGATGCCGACCTCTCGCATGGCTTCGACGACGGCGGGGTTGACGGTGTCGGCGGGGGCGGAGCCGGCGGAGCGGACCTCGATGCGGTCGCCGGCGAGGTGGGTGAGCCAGGCGGCGGCCATCTGGCTCCGGCCCGCGTTGTGGACGCAGACGAACAGCACGGAGGGCTTGTCGGACATCGGCGTCTCTCTCCGGTCTCATGACGTAACAGCATTCGGTTGCATCAGTGGTGACTGGCGTCAGCATCCACTGGCGTGACAGTATCAGCCCATGCTGACGTCAGCCAACACTGAACTAATCCGCGCGCTGGCGGACCCACTGCGGCTGCAGATCGTGACCCTGCTGGCCCGGGAAACGCTGTGCACCAGTCACCTGGTCGAGGAGACCGGCGCCCGCCAGACGAACCTGTCCAACCACCTGCGCGTACTGCGCGAGGCCGGGGTGGTGGAGACCGAGCCGTGCGGCCGCTTCACGTACTACAAGCTGCGCCCCGAGGCCATCGAGTCTCTGGCAGGCACCTTCGCCGGCCTGGCGGAGGCCGCGCGCACGACCGTGGCCGACGACCGAAAGAGGCCCTGCTAAATGACCGCGACCGACCGCGGCGCCGCCGTACCGACGCACAGCGGAGACGACGCCTCGATCGTCGCCAGGCTCTCCACCCTCGACCGCTACCTCGCCGTGTGGATCCTGCTGGCGATGGCCGCCGGCCTCGGTCTGGGACGCCTCATCCCGGGCCTGGACGACGCGGTGGCGAAGGTGGAGGTCGGCGGCATCTCGCTGCCCATCGCCCTCGGCCTGCTGATCATGATGTACCCGGTGCTGGCCAAGGTCCGCTACGACCGCCTCGACGACGTCACCGGCGACAAGAAGCTGATGGTCTCCTCGCTGGTGGTCAACTGGGTCGCGGGCCCGGCGGTGATGTTCGCCCTCGCCTGGATCTTCCTGCCCGACCTGCCCGAGTACCGCACCGGCCTGATCATCGTCGGGCTGGCGCGCTGCATCGCGATGGTCATCATCTGGAACGACCTCGCCTGCGGCGACCGCGAGGCCGCCGCCGTCCTGGTGGCGCTCAACTCCGTCTTCCAGGTACTGGCCTTCGGCCTCCTCGGCTGGTTCTACCTCGACCTGCTCCCGGGCTGGCTCGGCCTCGGCGACGGTGAGCACCTCGACATCTCCCTGTGGAAGATCGCGCTGAGCGTGGCCATCTTCCTCGGCGTTCCGCTGCTGGCCGGATTCCTCACCCGGCGCATCGGCGAGCGAAAGCTGGGGCGCGAAAACTACGAGTCCCGCTTCCTGCCCCGCATCGGCCCGTGGGCGCTGTACGGGCTGCTCTTCACGATCGTGCTCCTCTTCGCCCTCCAGGGCGAGACGATCACCTCACAGCCGCAGGACGTCGCCCGCATCGCGCTGCCGCTGCTGGTGTACTTCGCGCTGATGTGGTTCGGCACCTTCGCCCTCGGCAAGGCCGTCGGCCTGGCCTACGACCGCACCGCCACCCTCGCCTTCACCGCAGCCGGGAACAACTTCGAACTCGCCATCGCCGTCGCCATCGCCACCTTCGGCGTCACCTCCGGCCAGGCCCTCTCCGGCGTCGTCGGCCCCCTCATCGAAGTCCCGGTGCTGATCGCGCTGGTGTACGTCTCACTCGCCTGGCGGAAGAAGTTCGCCCCGGATGACGAGGACGTGCGGGCAGCGTGACCGGCATACGGGTTGTGGTGGTCGGTGGCGGGCAGGCCGGTCCCGCCCCGGCGGCGCCCGGCAGCACACCCGGGACTTGCTGCGGCGGGATCGGTCGCCGGGGGCCGGTCCGGGTCCGGGCCAGAACATGGCTATGGGCTCAGCCGTTGCTGAGGCGGCCCACCCCGCCGTAGAGCCACACCTCGTCGAGGAGCCGTGGCCGGACGGGGCCGTCCGGGTGCCAGCGGGGGAGCTGGACGACACCGGGCTCGACGAGGTCGAAGCCGTCGAAGAACGCCTCCACCTGGTTCAGGGGGCGCGGCACCATCAGCGCCGCGGCGCGCCTCTCGCCGTATACGGCGGCGGCGTCGGCGGCTCTCTGGGGCTGGATGTCGTTGGTGGTGTGGGACAGGGCCAGGTAGCTCCCCGGCGGGAGGGCGTCGCGGAAGGCGGCGACGAGGCGGCCGGGCTCCTCCTCGTCGCGTACGAAGTGCAGGATTGCGCACAGCATCAGGGCCACGGGCCGGTCCCGGTCCAGGGTCTGCCACAGCTCGGGGGCCTGGAGGATCTGGTCCGGCCGGCGCAGGTCGGCCTGGATGTACGCCGTGCGGCCCTCCGGGGAGCTGCTCAGCAGGGCGCGGGCGTGGGCGAGGACGACGGGGTCGTTGTCGGCGTAGACGACCCGGCAGTCCGGGCTGACCTGCTGGGCGACCTCGTGGAGGTTGGGGGAGGTGGGGATGCCGGTGCCGATGTCCAGGAACTGGCGTACGCCTTGTCCGGCGAGATAGCGGACCGCGCGGCGCATCCAGGCGCGGTTCGCGCGCGCGGATTCCCTGACCTGGGGGGCGCGCCGGATGGTCTCCTCGGCGGCCGCACGGTCGGCGGCGTAGTGGTCCTTGCCGCCCAGGAGGTAGTCGTAGATCCGCGCGGGGTGCGGGACGTTGGGGTTGACCTGGGTCTGCGGCGGCTGCTCGCCTAAGGGGGGCTGGGGTGTCACGGGCATCCCTCTCCGTTGGCCTCTCGACGTGCCCAAGATAGAGCCGCACACCACCGTCCGGCACCGCATCGGCCGGTCCCGGCCGATGCGGGTGCCGTCGACGAACGGGCTGCCGGCGGGGGCGGGTCCGTCAGACGATGCCGGCGCGGATCTCGTCGTACAGCCGGGTGGGGTCCTCGGCCAGGGACTTCTTGACATGGGCGCTCCAGTCGTCGGCGATCACCTCCACCGCTCCCGCCTCGACTCCGTCCAGGCCGGCTCGGACGGTGGCGGCCGGGTCGCCCTTGGGGCCGTCGTAGGCGGCGCTGAAGTCGGTGTCGACGGCGCCCAGGTGGAGGCCGGTCACGAGGGTGCGCTGGGCGGCCAGTTCCATGCGTACGCCGTTGGTCAGCGCCCACTGGGCCGCCTTGGCGGCGTGGTAGCCGTTGGTGCTCGGGTAGGCGAACCAGGACTGCGCGGACAGCACGTTGAGGATCGCCCCGCCGCCGCCCGCCGCAAGTGCCGGGGCGAAGGCGCGCACCACGTTCAGGGTGCCCCAGAAGTTCGTCTCCATCTCCGCGCGTACGGCGGGCAGATCGCCGGTGACGAGGTCGGTCCAGTGGCTGACTCCCGCGTTGTTCACCACGAGCGTCACGTCGCCCGCCGCGTCGGCCGCGGCCCGTACCTCGTCGGCGTCCGTGACGTCCAGCCGCAGCGGCACGACGCCGGGCAGGTCGACCGACTCCGGTCGCCGGGCGGTCGCGTACACGCGGGCCGCGCCGCGCTCCAGGAGCTGGCGGGCGAAGTGGCGGCCCAGGCCCCGGTTGGCGCCGGTCACGAGCGCGACCGCGCCGTCGATGCGGAGGCCGGGGGTGGGGGTGGGGGTGGGGTGGGTGCTCGGTTCTGTGTTCGGTGTGCTCATGCGGGTACGCTAAGACCTACCGTCGACGTGAGGTTCAAGTCCTGCGTCCGGATCCGGCGAAGGGAGGCGCGCCCCATGCGCATCGGAGAGGTCGCCCGGCGCTCCGGAGTGAGCGTCCGCGCGCTGCGCTACTACGAGGAACAGGGACTTCTCATGCCCGGCCGCAGCCCCGGCGGCCAGCGCGAGTACGCCGACGACGCCGTCGACCGGGTCCGCTTCTTCCAGCAGCTCTACGCGGCCGGCCTGCCCAGCCGCCGCATCGCCGAGCTGCTCCCCTGCGTCGACACCGGTACGACGACCGCCCAGCAGCGGGCCATGCTCGACGCCGAGCGGGCCCGCATCAGGCAGCAGATCGACGAGTACACCGCCGCGCTCGCGCGCCTCGACGAGCTGGTCCGGGCCGCCGCCGACCGGTCAGACTGACGAGGGCGCGTCGTGCCCTCTGGCGCGGCGGCCTCAACTGGTCCGCGCGCACCCGCCGGCCCGCCTGGGAGCGCCCCGCACGGATCACCCCGCCCGGCCCGTACCTGCTACGCCGCCTTCGGCGGACTGCCGCAGCATCGCCGCGGTCAGGACGGCGCCGCCGACGCCCCAGCCGCCGTCGCCCACCTCCTCGACGAGGACCACGGTGGTGGCGCGGGCGCGTTCGCCGTAGAGCTCGACGTACAGCTCGGTGGTGCGGGTGACGAGGGTCTCCTTCTGCTTCTCGTCGAGGGTTCCGGCGGGGACCTTGAAGTTCGCGAACGGCATGGCGGTGCTCCTTCGGTACGTGATCACTGATGGCCCGCGGTCGTCAGACGATGCCGCCGTTGGCACGGACGACCTGGCCGTTCACCCAGTGCCCCGCCGGGGAGGCGAGGAAGGCGACGACCTCGGCGATGTCGGCGGGGGTGCCGAGGCGCTCCAGCGGGGGCTGGGCGGCCAGCCGGGCGACCGTCTCCTCGTCCTTGCCGTCGAGGAACAGGTCGGTGGCGGTGGGGCCGGGGGCCACGGCGTTGACGGTGACGTCCCGGCCGCGCAGCTCCCGCGCGAGGATCAGCGTGAGGGCCTCGACCGCGCCCTTGCTCGCGCTGTACGCGCCGTAGCCGGGCAGCGCCAGGCCCACCACGGACGTGGAGAAGGTGACGAGCGTGCCGCCGGCGCGGACCCGCCGCGCGGCCTGCTGGGCGACGACGAAGGTCCCGCGGACGTTCGTACGGTGCAGCGCGTCCAGCTCCGCCAGGTCCAGCTCGACGACGGGCGCCAGCTTCAGCCGGCCGGCGGCGTTGACGACGACGTCGACGCCCCCGAACTCCGTCTCCGCGGTGTCGAACACCGCCGCGACCTGCTGTTCGTCGGCGACGTCCGCCTGGACGGCGAGCGCCTTGCCGCCGTCGGCGGTGATCTCCTCGACGACGGCCTCGGCCAGTGCGCGGTTGTTGGCGTAGCCGACCAGGACGGCGAGGCCGTCGGCGGCGAGCCGGCGTGCCGTCGCGCGGCCGATACCGCGGGAGCCGCCGGTGACGACGGCGACGCGGGGGCGGTCGGCGGGGGATGCCGCCGCGGGTTCGTGGGTGGTCATGTGCGCTCCTGCAAGGTGGTGAGAGAAAGGTGGTGACAGAGGGGAGAGCCGCGACGGCGCCGGACCAGAGGGCTCGTGCTCTCAGCATGATCCGGTACGCCCGCCGCAGCCAGGGCGCTCTTCACCCTGGGGTCGCCGTCCCCTGGCTCGCGGTCGCCGCCGCGCGCGACCATGGGGTACGTGAACCCCTCCGCACTCGCCGCGTTCCTCAAGTCCCGGCGCGACCGCATCCGCCCCGACGACGTCGGCCTGCCCACGGGCCCGCGCCGCCGGGTGCCTGGGCTGCGCCGCGAGGAGGTCGCTCAGCTGGCCGGGCTGTCCGCGGACTACTACACGGAGCTGGAGGGCGGTCGCGGCGCCCAGCCCTCGGCCCAGGTCCTGGCCGCGCTGGCCCGCGCGCTGCGGCTCGACGGCGACGAACGCGACCACCTCTTCCACCTCGCCGACCGGCCCCTCCCCCCGGCCGCGTACGGCACGACCGCACACGTACAGCCCGGCCTCCTCGGCCTGCTGGACCAGCTCACCGCCACCCCCGCCCAGATCATCACCGACCTGCACGAGATCCTCGTCCAGAACCCCCTGGCCGTCGCCCTCGTCGGCCGCCCCCCGGCGCAGAGCGGACCCCGGGCGAGCCTGGTCTACCGCTGGTTCACCG
>NZ_JCANTA010000014.1:0-194850 GCF_059570575.1 Streptomyces sp. CNX435
GCCTCGATCTGCTCGTCCGTGACCTTCCGCGGCGGCCCCGGACGCGGCCTGTCCGTCAGGCCCTCCAGCCGGTCGGCGACGAAGCGGGCCCGCCACTTGCGTACCGTCTCCCGCGAAATGCCCAGGTCATCCGCGACCTGCGCGTTCGACAGACCCTCCGCGCAGGCAAGCACGATCCGAGACCGAAGCGCCAGCGACGCAGCAGCGGTCCGCTTCCTCAACCAGCCCTTCAACACCCGGAATTCATCATCGGACAGCACCACCGGCAACGGCTTCGGACCAGGCATCACCCCACCCTACAACCGCCAACGAAACCACGACTCAGGACACTAGCCTCGCCCTTTCATGACGGCCCGCCGGATCTTGCGGCGGGCCGTCTCGGCGACGGACCCCGACCGCCCCCATCTCCACCGAGGTTTCGCGGCGGCGGCTGTCAGAGCTGCTGCCCGTCGGCGGCAGGCCGTACGCGGGCATCCGCTTCCGTGATGACCCGGGCCGCGTGGTCGACTCGTTCGCGATCGCCTCCGATCCGCTCACCATGTACGGCCAGGCACACGGCGACCGGGTCACGACGCTGTGCCTCACGCTCTCCCCCGATGCCGCGACGGAGTCGGCGTCCGGCCTCGAACAGGCGATGCGCGAGTCCGACCTGTTGCTGGCCGACTGGTGCAACGGCCGGCTGCTGGACGCCTCGGCCATCGGCGCCTTCGTGAATCCGGCGTAGCCGCCGAGGAGCCAGGCTCGCCCGTCCTGGACTTGCTCGCTCGGCCGCTGCCGGCAGCACCGCTCCCGGCAGTACCGGGCCGCCCCGGCTCCACAGCCAAGCAGCGAGCGCCGGAACGGGAAGAAGGGTGCACGCTGCATGGGTGGCGCTGCCGCGGTCGGTCGGCATCCGCGGGGCCCGGCAACCACGAGTTCCTCTCAGCACAGCGCCCAGAGGGCCGGCGCCCTGGGGCAACTCGCATGTCGCGGCATGGCACGCGAATACCGAGCTGGTAAGCAGCTGGATACGTGGAGTATGGTCAATAGTATGGCGACCAAGAAGGTGACGGTCACGATCCCCGAGGAGCTCCTTGAGGAGATCCGCGGGGAAGCCGCCGATCGGGGACTGTCGGCGTACGTGGCAGAGGCGCTGCGCTTCAAACGCGACCGGGACCGGCTGCAGGAACTGGTGGACTGGCTGCAGGAGGAGCACGGCTCGGTCACCGAGGACGAGAGGGCGGCGGCCTTCGAGGAACTGGAAGATCTCGACGCCGAGCACGAGCGCCGCCGCGCCACCGGGAAGAACGCACCGGGAGAGGCTGCGTGACGAAGCGACGCGGTGAGCGCCGGCCGCCGCTCCGCGTCTTCGTGCTCGACTGCGAAGCCCTCTCCCTGGCCGTACGCGGCGACCGGAAGATGATCGCCTGGCTCGACCTCGCGGCCCGCGGTGAGGCCGAGATGGTGACGTCCCCTATGACGCTGGTCGAGGCGTACGACGGCAGAACCACCGAGCAGCGCTGGGACTGGGTACTCTCCCGGCTCAAGGTCGCCACCATCGGGAAGGACGAGGCCCGCCAGGCCCGCCGGCTCCTGGCCGACACCAAGCTGCACGGCCACAAGTACGCGATCGACGCGGTGCTAGCCGTCATCGCACGCCAGCAGCAAGGCCAGGTCACCGTCTTCACCTCAGACGTAGACGACCTGGTGAAACTGGTCCCGGACTCGATCGTCGTCAAGAAGATGTGACCCGCCGCTCTGGTCTCAGTTCTGGTCTCATTCAGGCCCGTTCACATCCGTACGCGAGCCTCGATCACAGCCACAGGCCGACAGGTCAGAACGGAGCCGGCCCGGCCCGGACAGCAACACGGCGAATTGGAAAGCGTGTTGGGTTCACACCCTCACGAGTTCGAATCTCGTATTCTCCGCACCCCGCCTGACCAGGCAAAACGAAGTGGCCCGCTGATCTTCAGCGGGCCACTTCGTCGTTGTCCTCAGCCGTCGTTGTCCTGGTTTTTGTCCACAGGGCGTGTCTCCGGGGGTCCCCAGATGGCATCGGCGATCTTCCGGGCCACGTCCTTGAGCATGGCGTCCGGCACGTGGAGGTACCGGGCCCGCATGCTTGCGGAGGTGCCGGGCGCCCACCCCATGATCTGGTCAATGACGCGGTCCGGGACACCGAGCAGCGTAAGCACGGTGGCGGCCGTGTGAATGACCACGAAGCCCGTGCCTGCTCTGCAATGCACCCCGACCGGTCATGTCCGGACCAGCCACACGACTCCGGAACTTGATCAAGCCCTGTCCCGGCCCAGGCTGCCTGGTTGTCGGAGGGCCGCGTGACGTTCCGCGGCGAGCCGGACGAACTGCGCGCGGACGCGGGCGCGTCCGCGACCTCCTCGCGTGCGTGCTTCGTCAGGCTGAACGCGGGAGCCCGCCGCCGAGGTACACGCTGACCGTGTGGGTGTAGAACTCCCGCGGGGCGCGACCCTGTTCGCTCGGGCCGAACCCGCTCCCCTTGAGCCCGCCGAACGGCACCGACGGGGACGTGCCGGACGACTCGGAGTTGACGTGAAGCACGCCGACGTCCAGGCTCTCGACGGCGCGGAGGACCACTCCCAGATCCCGGGTGAAGATTGCCGCCGACAGGCCGTGGTCGCTCCGGTTGGCCAGCGCGATCGCCTCCTCCACGCCGCCTGTGCGGACGGCGCCCAGCACGGGCCCGAACAGCTCTCGCCGCCAGAAGTCGGCCTCCGTCCCCGGCAGCTCAAGCAGGGTAGGCGGGGTGAACCAGCCTTCGCGGGCGTACGGGCCCGCGCCGGTGAGGGCGGTGGCGCCTTGCGAAAGCGCCAGCCGTACGCCCTCGCTGACCCGGTCCAGGGCGGCGGAGCTGACGAGCGGCCCCATCTCGACGCCGTCCGCGAGCGGATCGCCGACGACCAGGCCCTCGGCCAGCGCGGCCACCCGCTCCAGCAGTTCGTCGGCGACCTGCTCGGCGACGATCAGGCGGGAGGTCGCGGTGCACTTCTGCCCGGTGGACCGGAACGCGCCGGACGCCACCTGCTCGGCGGCGAGCTCCAGGTCGGCGTCGGCGAGCACCACCGCGGCGTTCTTGCCGCCCATCTCCGTCTGGACCGGCTTGCCGAGCTCCCCGCAGCGGGCGATGATCGCCCGGCCGACCTGCGTGGAGCCGGTGAAGGAGACGACGGACACTTCGGGGTGGTCGACGATCGCGGAACCCACCTCGCCTTCCCCGTACACGAGGTTGACCACGCCGCGGGGCAGGCCGGCCGCCTGCAGCGCCTCCGTCAGCCGCATCGCGAGCAGCGGCACGAGTGAGGAGGGCTTCCACACGACGGTGTTGCCGTAGACGAGGGCGGGGGCGATCTTCCAGGCGGGGATCGCCGCGGGGAAGTTGAACGGTGTGATCACTCCGGCGACCCCGACCGGCCGCCGCATCACCAGGAGGTTCTCGCCCGGCCGCGGCGAGGGGTAGATCTCGCCGCTCTCCCGGTCGGCCTCGGCGGCGTAGTACCGCAGCATCGTGGCGGCGTACCGCAGCTCACCGACCGCCTCCGGGAGAGTCTTGCCCTCCTCCCGGGTGAGCTCCCGGCCCCACTCCTCCGCCCTCTCCGACACCGTGGCCGCCGCCGCCGACAGCACCGCGGCGCGCTCGTGGTACGGAGCGGCGGCCCAGCCGGGTGCGGCCCTGCGAGCGGCGAGGACCGCCCGCTCCACCTCCGCCGGGGCGGCGAAACGACCGCGCGCCACGGTCTCGGACGGCCGTGCGGGGTTGGCGTCGGCGAACTCCTGACCGGCGCCGTCGATCCAGGCGCCGTCGACGAGGTTGCGGAGCTGCAATGGGGTCACCCTTCCCATGGGTCTCAGAAGTTCTGCCAGGTCGTCTCTGCCACCTGGCAGAGCCGTCCCCGGTGCACCCGCAGTCGGGCCGCGGACAGGTCGATGCTGATCGCTGCGAGGGTCGTCCACCGTTCCTGGAGGGGCAGGGCGGGGTCGGGGTGGGCGCACACCGGCGCCTCGCCGTGGGTCGTCATCGCCCGGGTCCTGGCGGTGTCGTCCGGTGCCGCCAGGGCGGCGGAGCCGTCGAGCAGGTGGGCGAGCCTGGCGTAGGTGCCGGGCCGTTCGACGCCGTGCACCTCTCCGGTCGCGAGGGCGGGGTCGAGGAAGTGGTTGGTGTGCGCGAGCACCCCGTCCTCCCGGGGGTCGACCACGCCGACCCCGGCCGGAGAGATCTCCAGGACGCGGGCGGCGTCCCGCGTGACGACCGTGAGGACGGTCGAGGCCGAGGTACGCGCGGACCGGGCGATCTCGGTGGCCTCGCCGACCGTGGTCGCCTCGTCGAGGATGCGGCGGGCGACGAGGTGGACGGGGACGCCGATGTCGGCGCTGTCGCCGGCGTGCCGCAGGATGTTGAAGTGGACGCCGAGCCCCGCGTCGGACACGCCGATCTTGGCGAGCGTGCCGGCCTCGGTGAAGGTGCGGACGACGCGGTCCGGGGAGGCCGCGTACTCCCACAGGAGGGGGGCGTCGCGCAGATGGTCGAGCCAGTCCCAGGTCTGCAGGGTGAGCGGCGGCCCCCCGTCGCGCAGCACCACCAGAGTGGAGCATTCGCCGGGCCCGGTGTCCCGCAGCGCGGCGAGGATCTCCGTGCGCGCGTTCATCGCCGCCACCTGCCACGTCTGCAGGCCCGCACCCCTGGCGACCGCTTCGATCTCCGCGACGAGGCGGGGCGCCCAGGCGGCCGTTCGCTCCAGCGCCCGCTCCGCCCACGCCCGTACGCGGTCCTCGGTGGCCCCGGTGGCGCCGAAGAGCGTGAGGTAGCCGTCGAGGTTCCGCTGGATGGCCGGGCGGTGCCGGGCCCCGAGCTCTTCGGCGGTGCCGGCGAAGGCCGGATAGCCGGTGCCGGTGCCGGTGATCGGCGTCATCGGGGATCCACCTGGTCCATGAGCGCGGCGAGTTCGGGATGCGCGTCGCGGTGGACGCGGGCCCGGACCTCGTCGTCCTTGTCCTGGCTGAGCTTGAACATCCGCTCCTCGGCGGTGATATGGACGCGGAACGCCACCACGCCGGGCGCCAGCTTGGCGAAGACCTCCCGGGATGCCTCGCTCGGCCGCCAGACCGGGGCACGGCACGACTCCACCGCCGCCACGGTCCGCTCGACGACGTCCAGCACGTCCTCGATGACCTCGATCCGGCCGGTCAGGTGGACGGCCGCGTAGTCCCAGGTGGGGACCGCCGGATCGACCGCGTACGTGGTGGGTGACACATAGCCGTGCGGTCCGCCGAACACCACCAGGACCTCGGTCCCCCGCTTCCAGTCCCGCCACTGCGGGTTGGCCCTGGCGAGGTGGCCGAGCAGGCTCGCGCCGACGAACGACTCGCCGGCCTCACCGTCGAGGAGAACCGGCGTGTGCGTGGCGACGGGAGTCCCGCCGACGGCGCTGACGAGCAACGCGAACGGGTTCTGCCGGACCAGCTCGACCGCGTGGGCCTGCGTCTCCGTGGCGAAGCGCGCGAAGCGGTGCATCAGTCGCGCCCGGCACTGACGATCGCGTCCCAGGCCAGCTCGGAGGCGAGCGTGCCCAGGCCGGCCGGCGTGACGCCGGCGAGCTCGACATCGTCCGTGGTGAGCGTGAACAAGACGTCGCCGTCCTGCTCGGTGTGGAAGGGCTGGATGCCGCGGTGCATGGAGCTGTGGACCTGGCGGCCGAACTGGTCCAGCTGCTGGTCGGTCAGCTTGACGTTGGTCACCAGCACGCTCAGCGTGGTGTTGCCCATGACCGCCGGGGCGCCGGCGAGCGCGGCGTAGTCCTCGTGGGGGTGGCGGCGCACGTCGTCGGCGTGCAGGTTGCCGCGCAGAATCGTGCCGTCCCGGTCGACGATCACACCGATCGAGTTGACCACGGTGGCGAAGAGCACCTTCGCCGTGCCGAACGTGCCGAAGGCGGCGCCCTGCCCGGTCGGCTCGGCCCGGCTGCGGTCCACCTTGCCGGCGCTCGCGCTCCGGCCGGCACCGCAGCGGCCCACCGGGAACACCCCCTCCCCGGCCGCGCGGAGCGCGGCCCTGCCGAGTTCGGCGTCGGGGTGGATCGCGGTGCTCCGCAGGGTGTAGTCGAAGATCACCGCCCCGGAGACGAGCCGCAGGTCCTCCCAGCCGGTGTGGTTGCCTCTCTGCCGCAGCAGCTCGTCGCTGACGCCGGCGGCCGCGGCGAGCCCGTACACCGAGCCGCCGGCGAGGCAGATGGCGTGGTTGACGCTGTAGCCGCCGGACAGGCCGACAGCGCCGCCGCGGGAGTCCACGGCGGTACGCGCGCCCGCCGGGATGTGGACGACGGTGCAGCCGGTCGGGCCTTCGGCGTACTCGGCGGTGCCGACGTGGACGCCCGGAAGGTCGAACGCGACCGAGCCGCGGCCCGGGCTCTCCCGCGGTGTCAGCGGCTGGTCGGCGTTGCCGGGCAGGCCGTCGGAGAGGGCGGATGCCGATGCCGAATCGTCGTTCACATCGGTCGCGTCGGTCACAGGGCCTCCAGCAGTTGGCGCGAGTACGCGTGCGCGGGTGTGTCGTAGAAGATCTCGGTGTCGGCTGTTTCGACGACCTCGCCGTACCGCATCACGGCGATGCGGTCCGCCACATAGCGGACCGCGCCGAGGTCATGGGAGATGAAGAGCGCGGCGAAGCCCTGCTCCGCCTGCAGGTCTTTGATGAGGTTGAGGATCTGCGCCTGCACGGAGACGTCGAGGGCGCTCACCGCCTCGTCGAAGACGAGAAAGTCGGGCTCGGTGACCAGGGCCCGGGCGATGGAGACCCGCTGCCGCTGACCGCCGGAGAGTTCGTGGGGGTACCGCGTCGCGAACGACGGCTCGAGGCCGACCTGCTCCAGCATCGCCTCGACCGCCGCGCCCACCGGCCGTCGCAGCACCGCCATCGGCTCGGCGATGCTCGCGCCGACCCGCATCCGCGGGTTGAGCGACCAGTGGGGGTGCTGCAGGACGGCCTGCATGCGGCCGGCAAGCTCGCGGCGGCGCTTCGGGAAGGGGCTGCCGTCGAAGGCGACCGTCCCGGAGGCGGGGCGCTGCAGGCCGAGCGCGACCCGGCTGGCGGTGGTCTTCCCCGACCCCGACTCGCCCACCAGGCCCAGCGTTTCGCCCGCCGCGACGGACAAGGACACCCCGCGCATCGCGTCCACGTGCCGGCGGCGCAGCGGCGGTCCTGAGGTGAAGGTGACCGTCACGTCGTCGAGTTCCAGGATCATGCGCTGACCTCCGGTCCTGTCGGGTGGTGGCAGAGGATCTCCCGTTCCCCGGCGGTGACGGCTGGGGGGCGCTGGTCCACGCAGACCGGGCCGGCGAGAGGGCAGCGCGGCTCGAAGGCGCAGCCCTGAGCGGCTCCGGTCAGCACCGGCGGCCGGCCCGGCACCGGCCGCAGCCGGACACCCCGTTCCGCCCGGGCCGGCGCGGAGCGGGCGAGGGCGGCCGTGTACGGGTGGACGGGATCGCCCAGTACGTCGGCGGCGGGGCCCTGTTCGACCACGCGCCCGCCGTACATGACCGCGACGCGGTCGCAGCGGCGCGCGACCGCCGGGAGGTCGTGGCTGAGCCAGAGGATGCTGGTGCCGGCCTCCGCGGCGAGGGAGAACACCGTCGTCAGCACCTCCTCGCGTACCTGGGTGTCGAGGGCGGCGGTCGGCTCGTCGGCAATCAGCAGGTCGGGGGTGGTGGTCATCGCCATGGCGACGGCCACCCGCTGCGCCATGCCGCCGGAGAGCTCGTGCGGGTAGGACCTGGCGGTATGGGCAGGGAGCCGTACCCGGTCCAGGAGCTCCGCGGAGTCTCCGCCGGCGACCTTCAGCTGCGCGCCGACCCGCATGGTGGGGTCGAGCGTCGCGATCGGGTCCTGGAAGATGAAGCCGAGCCGCTGCCTGCGCAGCTCGCGCAGCTCGCGCGGGGCGAGGTCGAAGACCGGTGCGCCGCAGACGTCCACCGTGCCTGCGGCGCGGCTCGCCGTACGCGGCAGCAGGCGGCCGATCGCCATGCCCAGCGTCGACTTGCCCGAGCCGCTCTCGCCGACCAGGCCGACCGTCTCGCCGGCCGCCACCGACAGGTCGGCGCCGTCGAGGGCCCTGGTGGCCGCGTAGTCGACCACGAGGTTCTTCACGTGCAGGACCGTCATGTCAGTGACCTCGTCTCCCTCGCCTCAAGCCGGTCCCGCAGCCCGTCGCCGACGACGTTGACGGCGAGAATGGCCAGCACGAGGACGACGCCGGGGGAGATGACCAGCCATGGGGCGGACGCCATGTAGGTGGTGCCCTGCGCGATCAGCACGCCGAGTGAGGACTGGGGCGGCTGGACCCCGAACCCGAGGAAGCTGAGCCCGCCCTCCACCGTGATGCCGACGGAGAGCGCGTACGTGCCCTGCACGGCGATGGTGCCCGCGACGCCGGGAAACAGGTGCCGGCCGAGGAGCCGGGGCAGCCCGGCGCCGCTGATGATCGCGGAGGTGACGTAGTCGCGCTGGGCGATGCCGATCGCCGCGGTGCGTACCAGCCTGGTCATCAGCGGGATCGTGACGAGCACGATGGCCGCGACGGCGGCCGTCTGGCCCGCCCCCACGACGGCGGTGACGAGGATGGCCAAGACGATCGAGGGGAACGCGTACAGCACCTCGACGACGCGCATGACCAGCTCGTTCACGACCCCGCCGCGGTATCCGGCGACGATCCCGAGGGTGACGCTGAACACTGCGGTGGCGGCGACGGCGACGGCGGAGATCAGCAGCGTGGTGCCGATGCCCTCCAGCACCCGGGGAAGGAGCGAGCGGCCCAGGTTGTCGGTGCCGAGCCACCACTCGGTGCCCGGCGGCTGCAGCCGCGGCCCGACGATCTCCTCGGGGTCGCCGCCGAGGTTCAGCAGCGACGCGAGCGCGGCGAGTACAAGTAGTCCCAGGAAGCCGAGACCGGCCAGGGACAGGCGGTCGAGTCTCATGCCCGCCTCCCGCCCAGGCGCGGGTCGATCAGGCCGACGGCCAGATCGATCAGGATGTTCATGACGATGAACACCGCGGCGGCGAGCAGCACGCCCGCCTGGACGACGGCGTAGTCCCGCCGGCTCACCGCCTGGACCACGTACGACCCGATGCCGGGCAGGTTGAAGACGTACTCCACGATCAGCGCGCCCCCGAGCAGATGGGCGGTGACCGTCGCGAGCAGGGTGAGGACCGGCGCCGCGGCGTTGCGCAGCACGTGGTGGCGGACGATGAACCACGGGGTGTGGCCGCGCGCCACCGCCGCGGTGATGTGCGGCTCCACCAGCACGCCCATGACGGCGTCCCGGGTGGTCCTGGCGGTCACCGAGACCGCGAACAGCGACAGGACGGCGGCGGGCAGCAGATAGCCGTCGACCTGCAGCCCGTACCGGGAGAGCAGGAAGACCGCGAAGCTGCCGAGCGCGAACTCCGGGACGCTGACCCCCAGCCCCGACAGGATCCGGCCGACCGAGCCGCCCCGGCCGCGCAGCGCGGTGAGGACGCCGAGCGGCACCCCCACCACGACGGCGATCGCCACCGCGTAGCCGGTGAGCCGAACGGTCCCCGGCAGCCGGTCCAGCAGCTCGGTGGTGACCGGGGTCTGACTGATCATCGAGCTGCCGAAGTCGCCGCCGGCGACCGCGCCGAGCCAGTGCAGGTACTGCAGGAGGACCGGCTCGTCGAGCCCGTAGCGGTCGGCGAGCTCGGCCTTCTGCTCCCCGGTCGCGAACGGGCCGAGGATGGTCTCGGCGAACCCTCCCGGCATCAGCCGGGCCGCCACGAAGATCAGGGCCGAGACGGCGAGCAGCGTCACCAGCGCGCTGAGCAGCCTGCGCAGCCACCACAGGAACAGCCGCATCGCTACTGCGCGCCCGTGATGCGGAAGTCGTTCACCAGCCGGAGCACGTTGCCGTAGCCCTCCGTGGCGTACAGGCTCGGGCTGAGCAGGTCGGTGCGGTAGGCGACCGTTACCGGCCGGGTGACCAGCGGGACCATCTGCGAGTCGGCCTCGACCGCGGCGGCGAAGTCCTTGAGCGCGGCCTTGCGCCCCGCGCCCGCGGGCTCCTGGTTGACCTGGGTGATGAGCCCGTTGAGCTCCTTGTTCGGCTTCATGAAGCCGACGTTGAACCCGGCGGCGGCGGGGTTCCACCACTGCGCGACCATCCCGGCGTCGGCGTACCCGGCGAACCACGACAGGGCGGCGTCGAACGTGCCCGGGTCGTCGCCGTAGACCTTGCCGGACCAGCTCGCCTCGTCGAGCTGCTCGATCTTCATGCTGATCCCCGCCGCCTTCAGGTCGCTCTGCATCACCTGGGCGACCGCCGGCGCGGGCTCGGTGGAGTAGATCGTGAGCGTGAACGACAGGTCCTCGGCCCCGGCCTCCGCGAGCAGCTTGCGGGCGCCCTCGGCGTCCCCGCCGGCGGCGGGGGCGGCGGCGCCGGGCAGCCCGACCGGGGTGGCCGAGGTCGCCTTCCCCTTGCCGCCGAGGGCGACCTCGGCGATCTGCTCGCGGTCGATGGCCATGTTGACGGCGCGGCGTACCCGCTCGTCGGCGAACTTGGGGTTCTTGGAGTTGAGCATCAGGTAGTAGAAGTCGGTGGCGGACTGGTCCGCCACCTTGACGTCCGAGGCGCCGGCGAGCATGTCGGCGCTGTCGACGTTGCCGAGCACGGACATCGCGGCGCTGCCGTTCTGCACGGCCGCGACCCGGGCGGATTCCTCGGGCGCGATGGTGATGTCGACGCCGTCGATCGCGGGCTCGCCCTCGGCCCAGTACTTCTCGTTGCGCTCGAACGTCCACGACACGTCCTGGCGGTGGTCCTCGACGACGAACGGGCCGGTCCCCAGGAGCTCCTTGGCCGGGTCGACCGACTTCGCGTCGATCTCCTTCATCGGCAGGATCGCTGCCGGGACGTTGGCGAGCGCGGCCAGGAACGGCGTATAGGGAGCGCTCAGCTTCACCTCGACCGTCGCGGCGTCCTTCTTCGTCACCTTCTCGACCGGGCCGAGCTGGGCCCGCCACACCGACTCGGACGCGAGCAGCCGGTCCAGGCTGCCGACGACGTCGTCGGCGGTCATCTCCCGGCCGTTGGAGAAGGTGACACCGTCCCGCAGGTGGAAGACGTACGTGGTGGGGTCGGGCGTCTCCCACCGCTCGGCGAGCAGGGGCTCCACGCCGGCGTCGGGGCCGATGGTGGTCAGCGTCTCGTAGCTCAGCGACAGCAGCTGCCAGGTGCTGGCGACATCGGCGAGCTGCGGGTCATAGCCGGTGGCGGCGTCGCTGTCGACGCCGACCTGCAACTCCAGCGTCCCGCCCGGCTGCGCGTCCGAGTCGGCGACGGCGAGATAGCCCGGCTTCGCGGTGGTCTTTCCGTCACCGTCACCGTCACCGTCGGTGGGCGTGGCGGCCGTACAGGCGGATACGACGAAGAGCACAGCGACGGCGCCGCCGGTCAACCAGGATCGCATGGGGGCCCTCTCTAGTGACATGGACTGGTGGTGGGGCTGGCAGTGGAGCTGGGCGGCACGTCGAGAGTGGGGTTCCGGTCGAAGAACCCGACCGGCTTGAGGACGAATCCGCAGGTGTCGACCGGCATGACCGGCCAGTCCTCCGGGCGGGGGAAGTGCGTGAGCCCGAAGGTGTGCCAGAGCACGAGGTCCTGGCCGTCGATATCGCGGTCGGCGGCGGTGTAGGCGGGCAGCCCGGCGCCGCCGGGGTGCTGGGTGACCAGGTCCCCGGCCGGGTAGCGCTCGTCCGGGTGGTAGCGGGTGACCCACAGGTGCCTGGTCGCGAACTCGGCCCGGGCGCGGATCGAGGACCCCTCCTGCGCCAGCAGCGTCGGCTTGCCCTCCGGGTAGAGCGCGTAGCCGACCGGTTCACCCAGCCGGTTCGTGACGGCCGGGTTGACGACGTGCCACGTGCGCTCCCGCGGCATGTCGGCGTCCCGGACCGCCTCGGACTCGGTGCGCAGCCGGGTGGCCCTGCGGCCGAACGCGTTGCCGTGCGGCCCGCCGAGGGGTTCCACCTCGACCTCGTCGACGGCGTTGACCGGGCCGTCGACCGTCATGTCGAGCCGGGCGCCGAACAGGTGCTGGTGGTAGGGGGCGGCGAGGCCGGGAGCGACCTGCGAGGAGTACGGCCGCGCACGCTCGTCGTAGGCGCCGGTGAAGACGATCCCGGTCGCCTTGACTTCGAGTTCGATGGTGCCGTCGAGGTAGAGGTACCAGTAGAACCCGTAGTCGTAGTTCCCGACGGTGACGAAGAAGGAGATGACCAGCCGGCGCTGGCGGCGGGTCTCCCGGGACCCGTTCGCCGGGTCGGTGTGCTTCCACAGCACGCCGACATCCTCTTCGTGCATGCAGAGCGCGTTCTGCTTCACCACCGGGCGGCCGTCGTCCCCGGCGACGGCGACGTCGAAGTAGGTGATCTCGCCGAGGCAGTCGCAGCCGAGCTCAAGGCTGTTGACGAGCTTGCCGAGCTGGTACTCGCCGGTGTCGAAGTAGTTCTGCCAGAACCGCACGGGGCTGGGGTCGCCGTACGGGACCACCATCTCGGCGACCGACGCCCGGTAGACGATCGGCCGGCCGTCGAAGCCGAGCTGGTGGAGCACAAGGCCCTCGCGCATGTCGTACCCGACGCGCACGGTCCACTTCTCCCAGGTGACGACGCTGCCGTCGACGGTGAAGCTGGGACCCTCGGGCTGGGTGATGTGGATCGGCTTCTGGGAGGTCCGGAACTCGGTGTCCAGGTGGTAGTCGCCGGGCTCGGCCGGGATCGGCACAGGACCGGTGTCGACGACCTTCAGGACCTCCTCGGTCATCAGGTCGATGTAGGCGACGAGGCCGTCGATGGGGTGGGCCCAGGGCAGGCTCTCCTCGGTCGGCTGCAGGTGGGCGAGGACCCGGGCTATTCGGCGGCCCTCCTCCGCGGGCAGGTCGTAGTGGCCCGAGCTGAGGGCGGCGACGTAGACCTTGCCGGGGTCGGTGACGCCGCGACAGGCGAGGGCCCTGCCCCACTCCTCGTCGTCCAGCAGCACGCGGCGTACGAGTTCGTGTTCCGCGTCGAGCATCGGCACCTGGCCGTCGGCGACCGGATCGATCGACGCCTTCGCGAGGACCGTCCCCTCGGTGAGGCAGACGGTCACGTCGTAGGCGGTGTTCTTTCCGGTGCTCCCGGTGCCGAGGTCGAGCAGAAGGGCCCGGACCCGCCGGGGCGCCGGCTCGCCGGCGAGCACCGCCTGCTTGTCGGGTTCGGCGAGACCGAGGTAGGCGACGCGGACGTGCTCGCCGAGCACGCCGGCCTCGGCCAGGATCTCCCGCGCCGTCTCGAACTCGGCCGCGCTCAGCGGGTCGAGCGGATGGGGGGTCGTCCCCGTACCCAGGAATCGGGCCATCTCTCGTGTCTCCTGCCTCGCTCGCCTTGCTCTGCCTCACTTGCCGGAACGTTCCGGCAAGAGGTGAGCAACGTACGCGGTCCATGGGATGGGAGGCAAGAGATGTCACCCGTCGTTAACGCGGCGAACTGGCGTGAAACACGATGCCCGTGCGGACTGCTGGGGCATCCTCTCGTCGTACTAGCATGCGGGCGTGCGCCCCGACATGCAGGTCACCATCCACGCCGTCGCGCGAGCGGCCGGCGTGTCCAAGACGACCGCGTCCGACGCCCTCCGCGGCAGCGGACGGGTCTCCGAGCGCACCCGGACACTGGTCGTGCAAGTCGCCGACGCGCTCGGCTACGTCCCCAACGGCTCGGCCCGGCACCTGCGCCGGGCGAGCACCGGAACGATCGGCCTGCACCTCCCGGAGGTGCTCACCCGCTCCAGCTACTACATGGCGTTCGTCTTCGGCGTGGTGGAGCGGGCCGCCGAGCGCGACTACGACATCACCCTGATCACGTCGGGGCGCCGGCGCACGCCCAGAGCCGACGGCCTGCTGCTGGGCGACCCCCTCCTCGGGGACCCCGTCGTCGAGCAGTTGATGGCGTCCGGGCTGCCGACCGTGACGTGCGAGCGGTTCCCCGGCACCCGGCAGGCGGACGGCATCGTCTGGTCGAGGCACGCAGCCGAGGTCGGCAAGCTCCTCGACCACCTCCGGGAACGGGGAGCCTCACGTCCCGCGCTGATCGTGACGGGCGGCGAGAGCGACTGGGCGGCCAGCGTCCACCACGGCTACCGCGAGTGGTGCGCACACAAGGGCGTTCCCGCTCAGGTACGGCAGGTCCCGTTCGCCGGACGTCGGGACGACATACAGGCCGCGACCGGGGATCTGCTGGACGGGTCAGGGCCGGATGTCGACGCACTGGTCTGCGCCCCCACCGGTGCCGCCGCCGAGGCCCTCCCCGCCATCAGGCGGGCGGGCCGCACGGTCGGCGGCGATCTCCTGCTCGCCTCCTGTGTCGACAGCCCGGCCATGCGGATGGCCGACCCGCCGATCACCTCGATCGACCTGCGCCCCAAGGAGGCGGGGGTCGCCTGCGTCGAGTTGCTCTTCGACGTGATGGCGAGCGATGTGCCGAGCCCGGTCGAGCGGGTCCATCCCGTACGGCTCAACGTCAGGGCATCGACTGCGCCGAGCGGCTGAGCGGCCCCCCGGCCTGGCGGGCAACTCCAAGATCCCCGCTTCAGAGTCAGGCTAGCGGAAGGCGGCCTCCCCGGTGAGCGCGTTGCCGACGACCAGGGTGTGCACCTCGCTGGTGCCCTCGTATGTCAGCACCGACTCAAGGTTGTTGGCGTGGCGCAGCACCGGGTACTCCAGGGTGACGCCGTTGGCGCCGAGGATGGTGCGGCACTGCCGGGCGATGTCGAGCGCCTCCCGCACGTTGTTGAGCTTGCCCACGCTGACCTGCTCGGGGGTGAGCTGCCCGGCGTCCTTCAGCCGCCCCAGGTGCAGCGCGAGCAGCATGCCCTTGCCCAGCTCCAGGGACATGTCCGCCAGCTTCTGCTGGGTCAGCTGGTACGAGGCGAGCGAGCGGCCGAAGACCGTGCGGTCACGGGCGTACGAGAGCGCCGTCTCCAGGCAGTCCCTGGCGGCCCCGAGCGCGCCGAAGACAATGCCGAACCGGGCCTCGTTCAGGCAGCCGAGCGGGCCGGACAGACCGCGGGCCGCCGGCAGCAGCGCGCCGGCCGGAAGCCGGACGTCCTCAAGGACCAACTCGCTGGTCACGCTTGCCCGCAGGGAGAGCTTGCCCTTGATCTCGGGGGCGCTGAAGCCGCGCGTGCCCGCGGGCACCAGGAAGCCCCGGACGCCGTCGTCGGTGCGGGCCCATACCACCGCCACATCGGCCACCGAGCCGTTGGTGATCCACATCTTGGTGCCGTTCAGCACCCAGTCGGAGCCGTCGCGCTTGGCGGTGGTGCGCATGGCGGCCGGGTCCGACCCGGCGTCCGGCTCGGTGAGGCCGAAGCAGCCGATCCTCTCCCCCGCCGCCATGCCCGGCAGCCACTCCTGCCTGTGCTCCTCCGAGCCGTACTTCCCGATCGCGTACATCGCGAGCGACCCCTGCACCGACACCAGGCTGCGCAGGCCCGAGTCGACCGCCTCCAGCTCCAGGCAGGCGAGGCCGTAGGACACGGCGTTGGTGCCAGCGCAGCCGTACCCCTCCAGGTGCATGCCGAGCACGCCGAGTCCACCCAGCCTGCGGGCCAGTTCGCGGACGGGGACCGCCCCTTCCTCGAACCATCCGGCGACGTACGGGCGCAGCTCGCGCTCCCCCATCGTCCGCACGGTCCGGCGGATCTCGCGTTCCTCGTCCGTCAGGAGCCCGTCGACGGCAAGCAGGTCGAAGGGGTGCACAGGCGATGACTTCATCTCGGCCTCCAGACAGCTGAAGCGGGTATCGAATATTGGATCCAGTATTGAATATATCTCCAACGTTCCCTAGGTTTCTACGGAAGACGGGGAAGGGAGAGCCGCATGCGACCAGGTCAACCGCTCCCCGGCGGAGCCCTGGAGGGCCCGGAAGCCGCTGAGGCCCGGGAAGGTGCACTGTCCGGGATCGTCGTCGCCGACTTCAGCCGGGTCCTCGCGGGCCCGTACATGACGATGCTGCTGGCCGACCTCGGCGCCGATGTCATCAAGGTCGAACGGCCGGGGTCCGGGGACGACACCCGCGCCTGGGGTCCGCCCTTCGCCGGCGGCGAGGCCACCTACTTCCTGGCCGTGAACCGCAACAAGCGCTCCCTCACGCTCGATCTGCAGGACGAGCACGACCGGGAGACCGCCCGCGCGCTCGTCGCCCGCGCCGACGCCCTAGTGGAGAACTTCCGGCCCGGCACCATGGACCGGCTCGGGCTCGGGTACGAGGAGCTCCGCATCCTCAACCCCGGCCTGGTCTACTGCTCGGTGACCGGCTTCGGCGCTGCGGGAGGCGCCCGGCTGCCCGGCTACGACCTGCTCGTCCAGGCGATGGGCGGGCTGATGAGCGTCACCGGCGAGCCGGGCGGCCAGGGCACCAAGGCGGGGGTAGCGCTGGTCGACGTGATCACCGGGCTGCACGCGGGCCTCGGCGTCCTCGCCGCCCTACGGCACCGGGAACGCACCGGCGAGGGCCAGCGGGTGGACGTCTCGCTGCTGACCTCGCTGCTGTCCGCACTGACCAACCAGGCGTCGGCGTACGTCGGCGCGGGCGTGGTGCCGCAGGCGATGGGCAACCGGCACCCGAGCATCGCCCCGTACGAGGTGCTCCACGCCAAGGACCGCCCGCTGGTGCTCGCCGTGGGAAACGACCGCCAGTTCCGGGCGCTGTGTGCCCGGCTCGGCCGCGCACGGCTCGGCACCGACCCCCGCTTCGCCACGAACACGGCACGGGTCGCCCACCGGGAGCAGCTGATCGACGAGCTGGCCGGCCCGCTGGCCGAGCGCACCGCGGACGCCTGGTTCGACGAACTCACGGCGGCCGGGGTGCCCTGCGGCCCGATCAACGACCTCGCCGCGGCCTTCGACCTCGCACAACGGCTCGGCCTGGAAGCCCGAGTCCGGGTCGAAGAGCCCCGTCATGGCACACCGGTCGACCAGGTCGCCAGCCCCGTCCGCCTCGGCGCCACCCCGCCTGCCTACCGCAAGGCGCCTCCGCGGCTCGGCGAGGACACCGAGGCCCTGCTCGCAGAGCTCGGCCTTCCCTCCCGTAGAGCAGGGGCCACCGACGCGGACGCGTAACGACCCGGGGAGCAATAGCCCGCGGGCCCGCGACGCCGGCTACGCGCCCTCGCTGCGTACAAAGTGCGGAGGCGAAGCAAGCGAAGCGCACCTGACGCCCCGGGTCGTAGGAAGATGTACGGGGTCAAGGTGTACGGGGTCGGCTCCGGGGACCGGCCATGGGACTCGACGAGAGGTGACGGGCGATGAGCGGCGCTGTGCAGCGGCGGCGGCCCCCGACCGCCCAGCAGTTCGTCCTGGACGAGCTGCGGCGCGCCATCACCGGCGGGGAACTGCAGCCGGGCACCCCGATCCGGCAGGACGCCCTGGCCGAGCGGCTCGACGTCAGCCGCGTGCCGCTGCGCGAGGCGCTGAAGATCCTCGAGGGCGAAGGGCTGGTCGTCCACCAGGCGCACCGCGGCTACTTCGTCGCCGAGCTGTCCCTCGCAGACCTCAGCGAGGTCTACCGCATCCGGGAGATCCTGGAGGCGGAGGCCGTCCGGGCGGCGGCCGTCCGGATGGGCCCCGAGGCCCTCGCCGAGACCGTCGCCGCCCTCGAGGAGGCCCAGCTCCAGGTCGAGCAGACCGGCGCGGCCGGGGACGTCGCAGCCATGGCAGCGGCGAACCGCCGTTTCCACTTCCTGCTCATCGAAGCCTCGGGAATGCCCCGGCTGGTACGGCTGATCGGCACGCTCTGGGACGCGACCGACGCGTACCGCTCCCTCTACTACGCCGAGGCCCCCAACCGCGAGCGGGTCCTCCACGAGCACCGGACAGTGCTCGAAGCGCTGCGCGACGGCGACGTCGAGGGTGCCGTACGGCGCCTCGACGAGCACCGCGCGCACGCGGTATCGGCGCTGCGAGAGGTCCTCGGCTCCCCGTGACGGGCCGGGGAGGCCACCCTACGAGGATGCGAGGCCACGCCACGGCGGTGGCGCCGTGGCGCAGGGCTGGTCTTCCTCGGCCAAGCCCGACCCGGAGAAGGCGGAGGTCACCGGCTACTGCCCGCATGCCCTGCCGCGCGACGATCACGCCCGACGGCAGCACGCCCGCGAGCGCCTTCCCAGAAGTAGGGGTTCAGTTTACAGAACTGTACTTCTATATATAGGGCCGGCATGGATAAGCCTTCCGATGTGCGGCTCCGCATTGTCCTTCATGGGCCGGCTGCTGTCAGGAAATGCCCCCCTGCGCGGACGGGCAGGGCTGGAGTTGGCCGTCCGCCCTCTCGACCACCGGCTCGCCGCCGAGTTCTGGGACATCACCGACCCCCACCTGGCCATGAAGGTGCATGCGGTCGTCGGCGGCACCCCCGCCTACCGACGCGAGTTCGCGCGCGGTGACACTCCCGAGGGGCCGGACGACTTCGACGACTGGATCGTCCGCACCGTCCTCAACCCCGAGACCCCCCTCTTCCGCGAAGCCCGCTACTTGCTCGCCGAAGAACCCGACTCCGCGACACCGCCCTGTACCTGTCCGTTCTGGCCGCCGTCGCCGATGGCAACGCCACGCGGGGTGGCATGGCCGGCTATCTGGAGCGCAAGGCCACTGACGTTGCACATCCCATCAATGTGCTCGAAGACGCGGGACTGCTGCACCGTGACGCAGACGCCTTCCGCGACAATCGGCCGACTTACCGCATTGCCGAACCATTGATCGGCTTCTATCACGCGATCATGCGTCCGGTCTGGGACCAGCTTGAACGCCCAGGAAGCGCGCCGCGGGTCTGGCAGGCCAGCCGTCGCCGCTTCATGAGCAATGTCCTCGGTCCCCATTTCGAGCAAGTCTGCCGCGAGTGGGCCCTGCACCATGCCGGTCCCGGGCTTCTGGGCGGCCTGCCCGCCCGTGTCGGACACGGCGTCGTCCACGATTCCAAGGCCCGCATCGGCCACGAGATCGACGTGGCGGTCATCGGAGTCGCAGACGGCACCAAGCCGCCCCTCCTGGCCATCGGGGAAGCCAAGTGGAACGACACCATGGGCATGGCCCACATCGAGCGCCTTCGGCACATCCGCGACCTCGTCGCGCAGGCCGGACGCTACGACACGACCGGAACACGACTCATCTGCTTCAGCGGAGCGGGCTTCAATGACAAGGCGTACGCCGCAGCAGCAGCCGACCCGGACGTCCAGCTGATCGACCTGGCGACCCTCTACGGCCAGGTCTGACGCATGCGTACGTCTTCTGCCCGGCAGGGGACAAGGATGAACACCTCCCGTTGCCGGCGTTGTGGCGCGCCAGGCGCCATCTCCTCAACGAGGGCGTAGCCCGGCTCGGCACCTCAGCGCGGGAGGGGTCCCCGCACTCACCTCAGACACTACGAGTGGGTAAAGGACCTATGCGGCGACACGTCCGGTTGCCACACTGACGGGTCCAACATCCGGAGATCTGTGGGACGTTCGGCTCCACGAGTAGGAGCCGGGGGAGACGACGATGTCTTGGCACTCTGTGGTTCACGCGTTCCGGTACGCCGCCGCTCCGTGGCGCGAGGGAGACCCAGACACACCGGATCGGAAGACGAAGGCGCGGGTCGTGGTGCCGCCCCTCGTGGTGCGCGCCGCCGGGGAAACCGGGCAGGCGGTGGAGACCCTGAAGAGGGTCCTGAACGATGACGACGGGCGGTGCGTTGCCCACGTGCGCACCACCGTGGGCGCGAACACCTGCTCGCCGCACGATTCCGTCACGCCGCTGTGTGACACCGTCGTGCCGGACGAGGTGCGAGGCGGCGTGGTGGAGCGGACGGGCCGGTTACGGCTGCCGAACTACTCGCTGATGTGCGACATCGTCAAGCGGGCAGGGGATGAGGAACTCCAACAAACCTGTTTGCGTGACTTCTGTTTCGAGCGCGAGCGGGAGCGGCGGCTCATCTTGCGTGTGCTGTGGAAGCTGGGAGGTACACAGGCCGACGGGGTCGCACTCGCCGGCCTGTGGAATACGCTCAGCGGCTGGCTCTTCCAACTCTGTCCCCGGTGGTGGTGGGAGCACGGGCTCACCCGCCACCTCCTGCGGTCGAACCGAAGGCGGCACGGCTGGTATCGGTCCGCGACGGGAGAGAATGCCCGGGTCTTCGCGGTGGACTTCTTCAAGCATGTCGAGCCACGCGTGAGCGGCCTCCTGAAGGGCGGAGACGCGCACAGCGGGTCGGTGGCGGAGCGGCAGCGGGAGCTGGACCGGCTCCTGCTGCACGCGCTGCTGGCCGATCTGGCGCGCTGGGCTCGACCGACGCGTATCGCGCCGTGGCGGCGCCGACGGGTGACCCGCTTCGTCTTCCTGATGCACCTGCCCGATGAGGGGATGGCGGCGGGCAACCGCTGGGAGCACTTCTTCGAGGAGTGCGGCTCGGCTGCCCAGGCAACCCGATGCGGTGCGGCGCTGTGGGCCGCTGTCGGCCCGCCGAACGCCGCGATAGCGGGCGCTGACACAGAGCTGGACGCCGCCGCTGCCGTGCTCAGATCAGGCCAAGCCGACACCCACGACGACGTCCGGCCACTGCGGGTCTCGCTGCCGGCAGATGCGGAGCAGCCCAGGGTCCTGCCGGTGCGGCGCATCAGGTCCTTCCCCGGGCCGCGCCTGTGGGCGACTGCTCAGACGCTGGCCCTGGTGCCGATCGTCGCTCTCTTCATCTGGGCCGTCGGGACACTCTGGCCGCCCGGCCCGGAGCCCGACCCGGCCTGCCTCGGCGGCTCGTCGCCCGATCGGGTCGCCGGTTCCCTCGGGGACCCGGCGGACAGGGACCTTCTCAGCCTGTACAACGAGGCGCGGAAGATGGTGCGGGAGGAAAACGCCCGGGCAGAGCAGGCGGCGGCACAGGGCAGGACGGTCCGGACGATCGCCTACATGGCCGTGCCCGTCAGCACCGACTGGGATGAGGAGCAGCAGCGGTCGGACGGAGCCGTGCCGGAGCTGCGCGGCATCGCCCTGGCCCAGCGGCATCTGAACGACGAGGCGCGCAGCGACGACCAGAAAGTCTGGCTGCGCGTGGAACTCCACGATGCCGGTGAGGGATACCGGGACGCGCCCGATGCCGCCCGCGAGATCGTGGCGCAGACCGAGTCCGATTCCGACGAACTGATCGGTGTGGTCGGTATCGCGCAGAGCTGGGACACCACCCAGGAGGCGGTGCAGATCCTCAGCGCGGCGCAGATCCCCACGATCGCCACCAACGCCACGGCAGACGAAATGCAATCGGGCGTCTATTTTCACCAGATCGCACCGCCCAGCAGCCGTGAGGCGGAGATCGCGAGCGCGTTCGCACGTCATGCCAACATCGTCAGGGACGCCTCGGCCGGCTGCGCTCCCGCCGAGGCGGCGGTAGTGGTCCAGGACCCGAACGACCTGTACAGCATGTCCGTCGGCACCAGCTTCAGCCAGGCGTTCGCAGGTGACGGCGGGGGCAGCGTGCAACGTCTCTGGTATTCCCCCGAGCCCGGCTCCCCCAGGCCAACGCCGCCGACGGACGCCTCGTGGGAGGAGAGCGTGCACGGCGTGGCCGAATCGGTGTGCGAGCGGATCCAGCGAAATCCGGACACGCACACCACCGTGTACTGGGCGTCACGGTCGCGCGAATTCGACGCGTTCCTCAACGACTTCGAGGACTCGACGCCCTGCGCGGGGGACACCCTGACGGTGGTAGGAGGCAACGAACTCACGAACGCCGCCCTCTCCGGGATGTATGAGAACCCCTCGTGGCTGCGTCTGTACCACGCCGTGCACGTCCTGCCCGTCGGCCAGTCGCTCAGCAACATATCCCAGAAGTTCAATACCACTTATGCGCGGGAGTACGGGAAGGAGGACCCCTGGCGCAACGACGGGCATGCGGCACTGGCGTACGACACGATGCAAATGATGGCGGAGGCCGCGAACGAGGCGTACCGCAGGACCGACGGGCAGAGCATCAATCGCGCGAGCGTACAGGTCATCCTGACCGGGGGCATCGGAAAGGCCGGCGCCAGCGGCGACATCCAATTCCCCCAGAACGAGCCGGTTTCGCGGGACAAGCCCCTGGTCATCCTGTACCACACCGACAAGGGCTCCGAGCCCGTGCTGCGGTGCGGGGCATTCACGCCGAACGACGGTCCGGTCACGGAATGGGGCCCACACGGAGAGTTCGCCTGCCCGCCCGACAGGTGACATGCCACGGGCTGAGATCAAACTCCGCTTCCAAGCGAAGCAAGCTCAGGTCACGGGGCATGTCATGGTCACAGCCCGATCAACCGGACCTTGCTGCCGCACAGCCGGGTCATGTCATCGACATCCGACGTGAGGATGGCGACCGGGCCAGGCTGACGCAAGGCCGCTTCCGCGAGGGTGGCGTCGATCGCGTACTTGTGTCCGTGCAGACCGGCGCCCTTGAGTAGTTGCGCCGCGACAGCCCCTCACTGTCCAGGACAACAGTCTCCACGTGCCCGCTCACGCAGCGCTCGCGCCGCCGGCGGCCTGCGTCGTACCGAAGATCCGTGCCCGCGCCTCAGCCAGCTCTTCTTCACTGAAGTCCCCGTGCTCGTCTGTGTGGCTGCGCAGCTCGGCCCCCAGAAGCTGGTGCCGGATCTGTCTGGCGACTGCTTCGGCCACGTAGCCGGAGATGTTGTCCGTGATCTTCTTCAGCTCCGCCACCTGCTCGGTGGGGAGCGTCACCGTGATGCGCGTGGTGTCAGCCATAGCGACAAACATACTGCGGTATGCGCACAAGGTGGTCTCTGCTCCCCGCGGCAGGTCCGGTCGGCTGTGGCCTCTTCGACCAACGCCTCCAGCGCGGCTGGATCCCAGGTGCTCACAGCCTCACCGTAGCGCTGCACCGTACGGCTGAGGTCTTTCTCCACGTGGGGCCCCGGGGCAACGGTCGGCTGTTGGACGCCTCGGCCATCGACGCCTTCGTGAATCCGGCGTAGCCGGAACCCGGAACCGCTCAGTCCGCCCGGGGGCCGAATACGGCGTGATCAGGTGGCGGCGTTTCCCTCCGGAGAGGGAGCGGGGCGCCGGCCGGGGTCAGGGGCTGCTCGCACCAGATCGTCTTGCCCGCGGCCGTCTGCCGGGTGCCCCAGCGCTCCGTGAGCTGTGCGACCAGCAACAGGCCCCGGCCGCCCTCGTCCAGCACCCGGGCCCGCCGCAGATGCGGTGCGGTGTTGCTGGAGTCGGAGACCTCGCAGATCAGCATGCGGTCGTGGATCAGCCGCAGTTGGATCGGCGGGTCACCGTACCGGAGGGCGTTCGTGACCAGTTCACTGACCACCAGTTCGGTGACGAACGCGGCCTCTTCCAGTCCCCACTCGTCAAGGACGCGGACGGCGTCCGACCGCACCCGCGCCACGGCGGCGGCTTCGGCGTCCACGTCCCACACGGCGACCCTGCCGCTGTCCAGGGCCCGGGACCGCACCAGGAGCAGGGCGGCATCGTCGGCGGAGTGGTCGGGCAGCATCGTGCGTACGACGTGGTCGCACAGCGAGTCCAGCGAGTCCAGCGAGTCCGGCGGCGCGGCCAGTGCCCCCCGCAGGGCGTCGAGTCCCTCCCCGATGTCACGGTGGCGAGCATGGATCAGGCCGTCGGTGTAGAGGGCGAGCAGGCTGCCCTCCGAGAGGGTGACGTGCGCCGGTTCGAACGGCAGCCCGCCCAGTCCGAGCGGCGGTCCTACGGGGACGTCCAGGAACCCGGCGGTGCCGTCCGGGCGTACGACGACGGGCGGGGGGTGACCGGCGAGTGCCATGGAGCAGCGCCTGGAGACCGGGTCGTACACCGCGTACAGGCAGGTGGCCCCGATGTCCGCGGCGACCTGCGCTCCCAGCGGCTCCGCGTCGGCACCGGACTCCGCCGACAGCCGGATGACCAGGTCGTCGAGGCGGGTGAGCAGTTCCTCGGGAGCGAGGTCGACATCGGCGAGGGTGCGTACTGCGGTACGCAGCCGTCCCATCGTGGCGGCCGCGAGGATGCCGTGCCCGACCACGTCGCCGACCACCAGCGCGACCCTGGCTCCGGAGAGCCCGATCACGTCGAACCAGTCGCCGCCCACGCCGGAACGCTGTGCGGCGGGGAGGTAGCGGGAGGCGATGTCCACCGCCGACAGCTCCGGCATCCGCCGCGGCAGCAGGCTGCGCTGCAGAGTGAGAGCCGCAACGCGTTCGCGGGTGAAGCGCCGGGCGTTGTCCAGGCAGACCGCCGCCCTCGCCACCAGGTCCTCGGCGAGGGAGAGGTCGTCCGCCCCGAAGCTCTCGGGTGTCTCCCGGGTGCGGGTGAACCACACCACGCCGAGTGTCGTACCCCTGGCCTTCACCGGGACGAGCATCCAGGAGTGCGTCCCGAGCCGCCGGACCTTCGCCTGCCGCTCGGGGCTCTGGTCGATATAGCTGCGGATCGGCGGTTCGTCATTGGTCCGGTACAGCGCGGACCGGCCGGTGGCCAGGCACAGGGCGGCCGGTGAGTTCTCGAGGTAGACGTCGGCTTCGCCGGCGGTGTGCTGTGCCGTGGTGACCCCCTCGGCCAGGGTCAGTTCCGCGATGCGGCGCAGCCGCACGGGGCCGGCCAGCGGCCCCGGAGCGGGTTCGTCGCCCCTGAGGATGACCTCCAGCAGGTCCACGCGGGCGACGTCGGTGAGCCTGGGCACGGTCACCTCAGTGAGCTCCCGTGCGGTCTGTGCGATGTCGAGGGTGCTGCCGATGCGCAGGCTCGCGTCGTTCAGCAGGGAGAGCCGCTCGCGGGCCCGACGCCTCTCGGTCACGTCGCTGACGAGGGTGCAGACGCCGACGATGCGACCCTCCGCGTCCCGCAGCGGCGTCGCCGAGACGCTGAGGACGCGCGACCGGGCTTCGGCCAGGTGGGTGCCCTTGAGCTCACTGACCTGCTCCTCCCCTGTGGCCATGGCCAGCCGCAGCCGTTCCTCCCACTCCACCGCGTCGGAGCCGGTGAAGACCTCCGTCAGCCGGTGGCCGGGCCGCGCCTCGCCCGGCAGGCCGCAGAGGCGCTGCATCGCGGCGCTCTGCCACACGCAGCGCAGATCGGTGTCGTACACCGTCAGGGCCAGGGGCGAGTCCTGCAGTGCCCAGCCGGACAGCGCCTGCCGCAGGCGCTCCGCCGCCGGCCCGGACGGCGGGCCGATGAGCAGGACGCTGCCGGACCCTGCCCCGGTGCCGTACGCCCCAGGGGCGAAGGTGTGCCGGGAGACGGCCACGCTCAGCCGGTGCCCGTCCCGGTGACGTACGTCGAGGCCCGGGTGCCGCTCACTGCCCTGGGCCGGCTCCCCGCCCGCGAGTGCGGGAGCGTCCAGCAGCTCCGCCGCGGACCGGCCACGGGCCTCGGCGTCGGTATACCCGAGCAGGCGCTCCGCTCCGGACGTCCACCCGATGATCAGGCCCTCCGGGTCGGTCACGACCACTCCGAGCGGCGGATGCGCGTCCATGCCACCAAGGATCACGCCTGATATATCCATAATCAACCTAAATAATCGAACTGATGAACCCCCTTCCCGCCGCGGTGGAGGGTGCTCGGGGCGCGTGGCTTGGTCGCCGAGGTCGGTGCGGACCAGCGCGACGAGGGTGGCGGCGACGGCACGGGCCGGTTCGGTGAACAGCCGGTCATAGGTGTGCGCCCCCACGAACCGCAGCGTCTGGTCCCGGTCCAGGGCGAACCACGCGCCGATGGTGCGCAGACCGTGCGGGGTCAGTCGCCACAGCTTGTCGGCGTCCCTGACCACGGCGTCGTCCACGCCGAGGGCATCGCGGCGGGTGTCGTGCCCGTCGATGATGGCGACGATCCGCTCGGTGTCCCGTGCGGGGTAGCCGATGTCGGAGAGGATGCCGGCGGCGATGGCGGCTCCCTCGGTCTCGTGCCTGCGTATCGTCTCGTGCGCGGCAGGTCCGGAGCGTTGGGCGATGGCGGGCAGGATGTCCGCGGGGTCGACCATCTTCCAGCCGGTGTCGTGCAGCAGCACGGCGGGCAGCACGACGTCCGCCCGCGCCCCCGGCAGCGCGTTCAGCAGCGCGGACGCCAGCGCGTGGGCCCCCAGCGAATGGGCGGCGTTGTCCCGTACGTCGAGGTACGGAAGGGCACGGTCCCATATCTCCCGCCGGGCGCCGGTCAGCGGCGCGGGCCGGGGAAGTGCGTCGCTCGGGGGGATCTCCGAGGCGGCGAGCGGAAGCACCGGCAGCGGCAGCGGCCCGCGGGTCGCTCGGTCGGAGGACATGGTGTCTCCTGTCGTACGTAGCTGGTTCAGTCGAGAAGGGTGACGGTGCCGGCCGTGCCGTCCACATGGATCCGCTGGCCGGTCCTGATGCGGGTGGACGCCGAGCCCGTGCCGGTGACGGCGGGCAGGCGGTACTCGCGGCAGACGATGGCGGCGTGGGACATGACTCCCCCGATGTCGGTGACGGTCGCGCGGATCTTGCCGAAGACCGGCCCCCAGCTCGGCGCGGTGACCGGCGCGACGAGGATCTCCCCCTCCTGGACGAGGTCCAGTTCGTCGGGGCTGTGGATCACCCGGGCCGGGCCCTCGACGACGCCCGGCGAGGCGGCCATGCCGGTCAGGTCGCCCTGGTCGCCCTGGTCGCCCGGGGCTGCCAGCCAGGACCGGACCCGCTCGCCGGTGATGCCCCACAGCATGACGCTGAACGGCTCGGTGACGTCTCCCGGAGGCGCGTTCAGCGCGGGTTCCGGGCGCTGCTGCGCGAGCGCGGCCACGATCCGGCGGCGCCGTGCCACCTCCGGGGGCCAGTGGCCGGGGCCGGCCGGCTCGACGCCGATCGCCCACCCGGACGCGTAGTCGAACAGCGCGGCCCGGACTTCGTCACGCGTGAGGTAGAACATGTCGTTCGCGCCGGGCCAGAACCCCGCCCGGGACAGCAGGGCGGACAGCTCCCTGGACTTGCGCCAGAAGACGCCCATCGACCAGTGCTCGATGTAGAAGTTGTGGTTCTCCACATACGGGTAGACCTGGCGGGCGAGGTCCAGCTTCGCCTCGAAGTCGGCGCGTTCCGGGGAGTCGAGCAGCGCGGCGTACTCGCCGGTGATCCGCTCGCGCTCGGCGACGAGTTCGGCGAGGGGCCGGTCGATGGCCTGGCCCCGCCGCAGGCGCAGGATGTAGTCGCGGATGTACCCCAGGGGAAGCGAGAGGGTGTCCCGCCAGTACCGGTCGCTGCTGTAGAGGCCGTTGCCCGACGTGAAGTTGAACCAGGGGTCGCGGGCGGCGTTCCAGGCGTCGAGCCAGTCACGGCCGCGCGGTTCGCGGGCGACGGCGGTCAGGGTGTGCTCCCCGGGATCGGGCACGGTCAGTGCCCTGTCGGCGCCCAGGGCGACGGCGAGCTTGGCCAGCTTCTTGAGCTCGTCGTCCGGGCGGAACAGCTCCATCTCCGCGCCCGTCACCATCGCCGCGATGCCCTGGTCCGGGATGCCGGGGAACCGTTGCTTGCAGAAGTGGAAGAAGTCCAGGTAGGCCGCGTAGCCGAGGTTCAGGAACTCGAAGTGGTACTGCCAGGCGCGGTGGCACAGGGCGAGGAGCCGGTCGTACCCGCCGAGCAGGGCATCGGTGGCATCCAGGCCGACCCCCGCTTCGATCTCCTCGTACGGCTGGACCTCCGGCAGCTCGGTGAAGCTGATCGACTCCAGTTCCCGGATGATGCCGAGGACCTTCCCCTTCCAGTTCTCCAGCAGCCTGTCCCAGTGCGCGTAGTAGTACCCGGCGCGTTCCAGGAACTGCGGCACGCGGGCGGGGATCCGGCTTTCCGGCACGTCCACCGGGCTCAGATAGACGTAGCCCTGGTGGACGCGGTACGCGATGCCGTACGCGGGCGGTATGACGAAGTGCCGGGTGTTGAACTGGCTCAGGCCCTTCATCGCAAGCTCGACGACGACCGTCTCGAACGGCTTCACCACAGTGGGCCAGTGCTGGCTGTCGCGGAACCAGAACCGCCCCTCCTCGGCCGCACGCCGCCAGGGCTGGAAGAGCACGTGGTACGGGTACAGCCGCTCCCAGCCCGCCGCGCCGGCCGGGGCGGGCATCTCGTAAGGGCTCGGGAACGCGGTGCGCGACGCCGTCGTCATGACGTGGTCCCTTCATCCCCGGTGCCGAGCAGGGTGTCGACGATGCTGGCGGCGCCCGCGCCGTGGCTGGTCCGGGCGGGCGCCCTCGGCCGGCGGCTCCAGACCGTCTCGGGCCGCGACTGGAGCAGCACCGGGGCGGCGCCCGTGCCTGTAGCGGTGCCCGTGCCCGTGGCGGTGCCCGTACCCGTGGCGGTGCCCGCACCCGTGGCGGCGCTCGGGTGGCGGTCGACGGCCCACTCGATGTGCTGCGGGAAGCCGAAGTGCCGTTCGGCGGTCTTGGCCAGCCGGGCGATCTCGACGACCTCCTGCGGAGCCAGGCAGGGGATCCGCTGCCGGCCCTCCTCGACCGCCCGCTGTACGAGCCCGCGCCCGTCGGGGGCGGGGACCAGTTCCTGGTGCTTCCGCGACACCGTCGTCCGTGTCGTGGTGAGCAGCACCTTGTCCACCACGTAGTCGTCCGGGGTCACCTGGCCGGACGCCATGAGCTGCCCCAGTCCCCAGATCGCCTCCACCACGATCTTCGAGGGGTCGCCGTCCGCCGGGTTGACGGTCGCGGCGGCGCCGGAGGTACGGGCATCGACCATCTGCTGCACCCCGACCGCCATGCGCAGCCCTCGCTCCGGCAGCCCACGGGCCGCGCGGTACGCGATCGCGCGGTCGGTCCACAGGCTCGCCCAGCAGCGCCGAACGGCGTCGAGGACGGCACCGGCGCCCCGGATCCACAGGAACGTGTCGTGCTGCCCGGCGTAGCTCGTCTCCGGCTGGTCCTCCAGCTCGGCGCTCGATCGGACGGCCACCGCAGTGTCAGGGCCGCCGCCGGCCGCGGCCCGGCAGAGTTTCTCGTACGCCTCCGTCACCGCCGACGCGACCGATGGGTGCACGGGCCGGTCGCCCACCAGGCCGCGGATCTCGGCGCCGCGCACCGCCACGGCGCCCGGATCAGCAGTGAGCCCGGCGAGGGCGTCGTCGACGGCCTGGCGCAACCCTCCGCGGTCGAGCTGTGCCTCAAAGGCATCCGTGGTCACCGCGAACCCGGGCGGCACCGGAACGCCGACCCGGGTCATCGCGACCAGCGCGGCGCACTTGCCGCCGAGCCGGCTCGTTCCGGACCCGGCAAAGCTGTCGAACGCTACGGTGTACGGAGAGTTCACGGCCTCTCACCCCGTTGCACAGGGATATCAGCGAGCGGCCCCGGCATCGGCCGTGCCTTCTCCCATGAAGACACGATCACTGAATCCCAGGCTAGTGCTCCTGGGGCGCTCGTGCTCTTCGGCACCAGTCCCGACCGACCCGCCCGCAGATGCCGCTCGGGCCGCCGGGCCGTCGCCTCAGTGGTCCGCGCAGCACGCGATCTGGTTGCGGGCCTCGAACGGCACCAGAACGCCGACCGCGCCCCGCTGCACCAGCAGCGTGCAGCAGCCGTCCCGCCAGGTGGGGCGGGCGAAGCCGGTCGCGTCCAGGACGGCGTCCGGGGTGACGGTGACTCCGGCCAGCCCTTCCACGGCATCGAGGCAGCTCACGGCCACCGCGTCGGCGGGTGTCGTACGCCGCTCGACTCCGGCCCGGCCGGGGTAGCGGGCCAGCCGGCCCGCCGCCCGCCGCCGGGCCTCCCCGCCCGCGGCAAGCGCCCCGGGGGCCAGCGCCGCCTCGGTGACCAGGGCCCCGTCGACGGCGGTCAGCTCCGGCACGGCGGCCAGCAGCCGGGCCGTGATCCGCTCCGGCTCCGGGCCACCGCGCCAGCTCACCACGGCCGCGAAGCGGCCGACCGGCGCACGGGCGACGTGGGTGCTGACGACGTAGCCCTCGGGGCCGTCCTCCATGAGCAGACCCGCCAGCGCCAGGCCACGGCCACCGCGGCAGGAACGGCGACCAACCGGACGACGCGGCCGGAACGCTGTGACACATCTCCTCCCGGGCAGGTGTCGGGGGCAGTAGCTCCTCAGTCCGCGGCTACCCCGCCGATGCCTCCGCGGCACGCCGCGGAGCGCCGGCCCGGGCCGCGTGGTGGGCCAGTGCCGCGTGCGGGTCCGCCAGGCCGGGAACCGGGGCGGGGTCGGCGTGCACCAGCGCCGCGGTGAGCTTCGGCGCCGCGTGCAGCAGGGCGTGCTCGGCCGCCACCGCGACCTCGTGCGCCTCGCGCACGCTCAGCTCGCCGTCGACCACGACGGCGACCTCCGCACGCAGCCGGTGGCCGATCCAGCGCAGCCGCAGCTCGCCGACGGCCCGTACGCCCGGCACGCCGCGCAGCGCGTCCTCGGCGGTGTCGACCAGCGCGGGGTCGACGGCGTCCATGATCCTGCGGAACACCTCGCGCCCGGCGTCGCGGAGGACGAAGAGGATCGCCGCGGTGATCAGCAGGCCCACGACCGGGTCGGCCGCCTGCCAGCCGAGTGCCGCGCCGCCCGCGCCGACGAGCACGGCCAGCGACGTGAATCCGTCGGTGCGGGCGTGCAGGCCGTCGGCCACCAGCGCGGCGGAGCCGATCTCGCGCCCGACGCGGATGCGGTAGCGGGCCACCCACTCGTTGCCGAGGAAGCCGACGACCGCGGCGGTCGCCACCGCGGGCAGGTACGCGACGTCGCGCGGGTCGAGCAGCCGGTCGATCGCCGTCCAGGCGGCGAAGGCGGCCGAGGCGGCGATGGTCAGCACGATGACGATGCCCGCCAGGTCCTCGGCGCGGCCGTAGCCGTAGGTGAAGCGCCGGGTGGCGGCGCGGCGGCCCAGGACGAAGGCCAGGCCGAGGGGTACGGCGGTCAGCGCGTCGGCGGCGTTGTGCGCGGTGTCGCCGAGCAGCGCGACCGAGCCCGAGAGGACCACGACGACCGCCTGGGCCAGGGCCGTGGCGCCCAGCATGGCCAGCGAGACCCACAGCACGCGCATGCCCCGGGCGGAGGACTCCAGCGCGGAGTCGGTCTTTTCGGCCGCGTCGTGGGAGTGCGGGGTGAGGACGTGCGCCGCACGGTGCCGCCAGCGGGACGGGCGACGGGGCGGGCCGTCGTGGCCGTGCTGACGGTCGCGGTCGTGTGCGTGGCCGTGGTCGTACGCGTGGGTGTGCTGGTGCTGCTCGCTCACGGAACTCCGTCCTTCCGGCGCGGGTGGACCAGGCGACGCCGGTGGCGCCCACTCCATTATGTGCACATGCGCGCACGCAAGCACTTATCAACTGCTTGCGATGCGCAGCCGCAACCGCCTGGCCGCGGCTGCCCGTACGACAGCAGGCTGCACGACCGCCAGCACCACGCACAGACCGGCCATGACGGACCACATCCCGGCGACCCCGGCGCGGTCGAGGAGCTGGGTGCCGAGCAGCGGTGCGGCAACCGCGGCGATGCCCCACCCGGTGCCGTAGACGGCGAGGTAGCGGCCGGTGCCGCCGGGCGGCGCCAGCTTCGCGACGACCGCGAGGGCCCGCCCGACCAGCAGCAGGTCACCCAGGCTCCACACGACGGTCGCGACGACGTGGCCGCCGAGGCCGTCGGCCACCGCGTACCCGGCGAGACCGGCGGCCAGCAGGACGCCGCCGACCGCGAAGGCGACCGGAGCGGACCAGCCGGACAGCGGCCTCAGGCGCAGCAGCGGCTGGCCGGCGACGATGGCCAGCGCCGAGACGGCGAGCAGCAGACCGGCGTCGGCGGGCTCCAGGCCGCGGTCGGCGAGCGCGAGGGGGAGCATGACGGCGATCTGCAGGTAGACCAGGGCGAACAGCGTGCCCGTGGACAGCATCGCGAGGAGCGTACGGTCACGCCACGGCGCGACCACGGCGCCGCCGTGACCCTGCCCGCCCTCCCGCGGGCGGTCAGCCGGCAGTGCGAGGTGTACGACGAGCGCGCACGCAAGGCAGGTGACGGCGTCGGCGACGAACAGCCAGCGCAGATCCCACCGGCCAAGACCGGCGGCGAGCACCCCGGCGGCCAGGCCGGCCACCGCGAGCGCGGCGTTGAGCAGGCTGTACGCGCGCACCCGCGCGGCCTCCCCCACGGCGTCGGCGATCATCGCCTGGCTCGGCGGTTCGTACAGCTCGAAGACCAGCCCGAGCAGCATCGCGAACCCCACGACGACGGCCAGGTCCGGCGCCGCGGCGATCCCCGCCTGCGCCACGGCGCAGCCCACCAGCCCGACGACCATCGTCCGTCGCCGCCCGAGCCGGTCGGCCAGCCGGCCGCCGACGAGCCGCGAGGGAATCGTGGCGAGCCCGAAGACGGCGACGACCAGCCCCGCGGTCCCGGGGGCGGCCTCGTACCGCGCCGTGATCAGCACGGCGAGGAACGGCAGCGAGAAGGCCCCGAGGCGGTTCACGGCACGGGCGGCGATCAGCACCCAGACCGTACGCGGCAACCGTTGCCCGCCCGGCAGACCTCGCACGCCCGGCACCGTCCCGTCCGTCCCGTCACTGGCGAATCGGATAATGTCAGTGACGAAGCTAGACCCGAAGGAGTGACCGGTCAAGTGATGTTCGACAGTCACGTCGCGACGCTGCTGGACGTGTCCGCCGCCCTGGTGAACACGCTCACCGACGGCTCCGCCCGCGGTCGCCCGTACGCCGCACCCCGCGCCGGCGACCTGCCGGCGGCCGTCACCGCCGCCCTCCCCGGCGAACCCCGGGTCGAGCCCGCGGCGGCGGCCCACCTCGCCCGCACCGCCGAGCGGCTGCGGACCGTCTTCGAAGCCGTGGAGGAGCAGCGCATCGACTCCGCCGCCGATCAGCTCAACGCCCTCCTGCGCACCACCGGCGCCCGCCCGCAGCTCGACCGCGTACCGGGCGAGCCGTGGCAGGTCCACTTCCACGGCGCCGACGACACCCTCGCCGTCGGCTGGAGCGCCGGCTGCGCCACCGCCCTCGCGCTCGCCGTCGGCAGCGACCTCGCCGGCCGCCTCGGCGTCTGCCGGGCCCCGCGCTGCGACCGCGTCTACGTCGACAACTCCCGCAACGCCGCCCGCCAGTTCTGCTCCACCGCCTGCCAGAGCCGCGTCAAAGCCGCCGCCTTCCGCGCCCGCCGGACCCCCACCGGGCCACCCTGACGCGCGGACACCGGTCGGGCGCCCGCCGGTGTGCCCCGGCGTCGTACCGTGAAGCCCGTGCCCGGCCGCCGGTCCCAGGCGGGACGGCTCGGCGTGGGCGGCGGCAGCGGTACCCGGGAAGGATCTGGAGGAGCCATGGCGCGGAGGACTCGGCTGGCACGGAACGCGGCCCTCGCCGCCTGCCTCGGCGGCGGGCTGGCCGCCGGCTGGCTGGGGCTGGTCACCGGGGCCGCCCCGGTCGACGTCGGGGTGGGGCGGCGCACGCGGCTACTGGGTCCGCAGACCGCCGACATCGCGGCGCCCCGCGAGGTGGTGTTCGACGTGGTGGCCGGCCCGTACCTGGGCCGCACCCCGCGGGCGATGCGCGACAAGCTCAACGTGCTGGAGCGCGGCAGCGACCTGGTGCTCGCCGAGCACTTCACGCCGGTCGCGGGCGGGCGGCTGACCGCGGTGACGGTGGAGACGGTCCGCTTCACCCGCCCCGAGCGCATCGACTTCCGCCTCGTGCGCGGCCCGGTGCCGCACGTGACCGAGTCCTTCGTCCTCGTCGAGCAGCCGTCGGGGAGGACGCGGTTGGTGTACGAGGGCGAGATGGGCACGGATCTGTGGTGGCTGGGAGACCGGTGGGGGGCGGCGGTGGCCGAGCAGTGGGAGGCCACGGTGGCCGCCTCCCTCGCCACGGTCACCGCGGAGGCGGAGCGGCGGGCCGGCCGCCGCTGAACCGCTCGCGGTTCAGGCTCGGTACGCGCGCTCACCGTTCCCGCGCCCCTGCGGGCCCGTACCGTAGTGAGCATGGTGCTACGCCTCGTGCTCGGCGTGATCTACACGGCGATGGCCGTCGGCCAGCTCGCCTCCTTCGGTGAGATGGCGGAGATCCTCGGCGCGTACGACCTGGTGCACGGCGCCGCCGCGCACGCCCTGGCCGCGCTGCTGATCGCCGGCGAGCTGGGGTGCGGGGTGTGGTTCCTGGCCCGGCCGCGCTCGGCGGCCCTGGCTCCCGTGGCGGCGTACACGGCCGTGTCGCTGGTGTGGAGCGCGCTCGCGGTGCAGGCGTACGCCCGCGGGCTGACGGTGGACAACTGCGGCTGCTTCGGGGGCTACCTCACCCAGCGGCTCGGCCCCGTGGTCCTGGCCCAGGACGCGCTGACCCTGCTGTACGCCGCCCTGCTCCTGCGCGGCGTCCGCCGGGCCCGGGTCACCGAGACGCACGAGCACGAGCACGGCGATCGCACACGCTCCGACCGCTCCATCGACGACGACGGCACTGCGACGAAGGCGAGGACGCGATGACGGTGGACCCCACCGCGGGCTCAGCCCGGCGGGACGCGGCAACCGAGGCCCCGGCCGGGACGACGAAGCGGGACCGGGAGGAGGTGTTCATCGAGTTCACCAAGTCCGTCTGCCCGCTGTGCAAGACACCCGTGGACGCCCAGGTCAACATCCGCGAGAACAAGGTCTACCTGCGCAAGCGCTGCCGCGAGCACGGCGAGTTCGAGGCCCTGGTCTACGGCGACGCGGAGGAGTACCTGTCGTCGGCCCGGTTCAACAAGCCCGGCACCATCCCGCTGACCTTCCAGACCGAGGTACGGGACGGCTGCCCGACCGACTGCGGCCTGTGCCCGGAGCACAAGCAGCACGCCTGCCTGGGCATCATCGAGGTCAACACCGGCTGCAACCTGGACTGCCCCATCTGCTTCGCCGACTCCGGCCACCAGCCGGACGGATACTCGATCACCCACGAGCAGTGCGCGGCCATGCTCGACACCTTCGTCGCCGCGGAAGGCGAGCCGGAGGTGGTGATGTTCTCCGGCGGGGAGCCCACCATCCACAAGCACATCCTCGACTTCATCGACCTCGCCCAGGCCCGCCCCATCAGGAACGTCACCCTCAACACCAACGGCATCCGCCTGGCCACCGACCAGAACTTCGTCGCCGAGCTGGGCAAACGGAACCAGGTGCCGGGCCGGTCGGTGAACGTCTACCTGCAGTTCGACGGCTTCGACCAGCGGACGCACACCGAGATCAGGGGCCGGGACCTGCGCACGTTCAAGCAGCGGGCGCTGGACAACTGCGCGGCGGCCGGGCTCACCGTCACGCTGGTCGCCGCGATCGAACGCGGTCTGAACGAGCACGAGCTGGGCGCGATCATCGAGTACGGCGTGGACCACCCCGCGGTGCGCTCGGTCGCCTTCCAGCCGGTCACCCACGCCGGCCGGCACGTGCCCTTCGACCCGCTGAACCGGCTCACCAACCCCGACGTGATCCGCCTCGTCGAGGAGCAGTTGCCCGGCTGGTTCCAGAAGGGCGACTTCTTCCCCGTCCCCTGCTGCTTCCCCACCTGCCGCGCCATCACCTACCTGCTCGTCGACGGCGAGCCCGGCAACCGCACCGTCGTGCCCATCCCCCGGCTGCTGAACGTCGAGGACTACCTGGACTACGTCACCAACCGCGTCATGCCCGACCCCGGGATCCGCGAGGCGCTGGAGAAGCTGTGGTCGGCCTCGGCGTTCATGGGGACCACGACCACCGAGGAGAAGCTGCGCGCGACCGCCGAGGCGCTGGACTGCGCGGACGCGTGCGGCATCGACCTGCCCGAGGCGGTCAAGGACCTGGGCGACAAGGCGTTCATGATCGTGGTGCAGGACTTCCAGGATCCGTACACCCTGAACGTCAAGCAGCTGATGAAGTGCTGCGTCGAGGAGATCACGCCGGACGGACGGCTGATCCCCTTCTGTGCGTACAACTCCGTCGGCTACCGCGAGCAGATCCGCGCGCAGATGTCCGGCGTCCCCGTGGCCGACGTCGCCCCCAACGCGCTGCCGCTCGCCGGCCGGCTCACCGACACCCCGTACGGCTCCAAGACCGCCGGCCCTCCGGTGCCCGTACGCGACTCCGGGGAGGGCGGGCGATGACCGGCGACGCGGCCCCGGCCACCGCGGGCACCACGGGCACCACCCGAGCCGACGAGCTGAAAGCCTGCTGCGCCGACGCGTACGCCTCCGACGCCGTCGCCCTCCTGCTCGGCGACGCCTACCACCCCGGCGGCACCGCCCTGACCCGCCGTCTCGCCGACCACCTGAACCTGCGCCCGGACAGCCGGGTCCTGGACGTGGCCTCCGGCCGCGGCACCACCGCCCTCCTGCTCGCCGGCACCTACGGCTGCCGGGTCGACGGCGTGGACTACGCACCGGCCAGCACCGCCCGCGCCCAGGGCGCCGCCGAGGCCGCCGGGCTCGCCGGCACGGCCGTCTTCACCACCGGCGACGCCGAGCACCTGCCCTACCCGGACGGCACGTTCGACGCCGTCGTCTGCGAGTGCGCGCTGTGCACGTTCCCCGACAAGGCGCGGGCGGCGGCCGAGTTCGCCCGCGTCCTCAAGCCCGGCGGACGGCTCGGCCTCAGCGACGTCACCGCCGCACCCGACCGGCTCCCGGCCCAGCTGACCGGCCTGGCCGCGCGGATCGCCTGCATCGCCGACGCCCGCCCGGCGTCCGCGTACGCCGAGATCCTGGCCGGAGCTGGGCTGCGCACCGTACGCACCGAGCGCCACGACGCGGCCATGTCCCGCATGGTCGACCAGATCGAGGCCCGCCTGAACCTGCTCCGCCTCACCGCCGCCGACCGGCTCACCGCCGCCGGCATCGACCTCGACGCCGACGCCGCGCCCGCCGCGCTGACCGCGGCCCGCACCGCCCTCGCGGACGGCCACCTCGGCTACGCCCTGCTGATCGCCGAGAGGTCGCCCTGAAGACCGCGCACCCACCGGCCCGTACGCAGGCGCTCGGCGAGAGGACCTGAGGCTCACGGCCCGGCGTCATTCCCCTGCGGGGCCGCCGATGCGGTACGCGCCACGTAGACGGTGTTCGTCGCCGTCCCGCCCTGCAGCGGGTTGTCGAACGTGACGACGTGGCCGGTGAACTCCGGGAAGACCTCGGCGAGAACGGCGGTGAAGCGCCGGCTCGGCGGGTCGTTGGACCACAGTGCGAAGACGCCGCCGGGGTGGAGGCGGTCGGCCAGCTTCCGCAAGCCAGCGGGCTGGTAGAAGGCCGCGTGCCCGGGGTGCAGCACGTGCTCCGGGGAGTGGTCGATGTCCAGCAGGACGGCGTGGAAGCGCCGTCCGGGAGCCCCGGGGTCGAAGCCGCGGTCGTCGCCGGCCAGTGCGAAGAAGTCGCCGTGGATCAGCCGGCAGCGATCGTCGCCGGTCAGGTCTGCGCCGATCGGTACCAGGTGCCGTCGGTGCCAGTCGATGACCTCACCGAGCGCCTCCACGACGAGCAGGCAGTCCACGCGCGGATCGTGCAGCACGGCGCGCGCGGTGTAGCCGAGACCGAGGCCGCCCACCACGACGTCGAGCCCCGCGCCGGCCAGCTCCCCCAGGCCCAGTTCGGCGAGTGCGACCTCGCCCGCGGTGAACAGGCTGGACATCAGGAACTCGTCGTCGAGCCTGATCTCGTAGACATCTGCACCCGAGACAGGCTCCCTGCGCCTGCGCAGGCTGATGTCGCCCATCGGCGTGGGCTGCCAGTCGATCTCTTCGAAACGTGTGCTCATCCGGCTCCGTCCGGCTGGAAGGTGTTCTGGTGGCCGGTCCGCGCGGCCGGGCGTCTGCCGCTACTCGTGGGCGGCGACGAGGTTGCCCAGTCGGGAGCCGGGGAACTCCCGCTCGAAGGAGTTGGCCTGCCAGCGGTCCGGGAACAGCGCCAGCACGCTGCCGTCCCGGAGCCGGGTCAGCGCCTCGCCGCGTACGACCCTGGAGCCGTTGAGCGCTTCGGCTCCGGTCGCGTCGGTGGCCCGCGCCAGGTGGTACGGCAGCGTCTCCAGCCGCAGCGGCGCGGAGAACTCGTTCTCCATCCGGTGGGTGACGACGTCGAACTGCATCGGCCCGACAGCCGCCAGCACGGGCGCCTGCTCGCCGCGCCGGTCGGAGACCAGCACCTGCACCACACCCTCCTCGTCCAGCTGCGCGATGCCGCGGCGGAACTGCTTGGTGCGGCCGACGTCGACCGGCCGCGCCACCGCGAAGTGCTCGGGGGCGAAGGTCGGCATCGGCGGGAACACCGCCCGCGGACCGTCGTAGAGGGTGTCGCCGACGCGCAGGGCGCCGGCGTTGACGAGGCCGACGACGTCGCCGGGGTAGGCGACGTCGACCGAGGAGCGGTCCTGGCCGAAGACGCTGTGGGCGTACTTGGTGGCGAACGGCCTGCCGGACGCGGCGCGGGTGACCGTCATGCCGCGGGTGAAGACGCCGGAGCAGACGCGGACGAAGGCGACGCGGTCGCGGTGCGAGCGGTCCATGTTCGCCTGCACCTTGAACACCAGCCCCGCGAAGGGCGCGTCGACCGGGCGGCTGCCGCCGCCCGCCAGCGGCCGGTCCGGGGGCGGCGGGGCGAGGTCGACGACGGCGTCGAGCAGCAGCCGTACGCCGATGTTGGACAGCGCGGCGCCGAAGAACACCGGCGTGGACTTGCCCGCCAGGAAGCTCTCGCGGTCGTACACCGCGCCGTCGGCCGCCAGGAGTTCGATCTCCTCCCGCGCCTGCTCGTGGTCCGCGCCCTCCTCGGCGGCGGCCCGGTCGGCCGGCACCCGTTCTTCGCGGGCTTCTCTGGCGCCGCCGGGGACCTTGGTATAGCGCAGCATGTGCGTGTCGTCGCGTACGTCGATCAGGCCGCGCAGGCGTCCGGCAATGCCCACCGGCCAGGTCACCGGCGTGGGCTTGAGGCGGAACTCGCGCTCGATCTCGTCCAGCAGCTCCAGCGCCTCCCGGCCCGGCCGGTCCCACTTGTTGACGAAGGTGATCACGGGGATGCCGCGGTGCCGGCAGACGTCGAACAGCTTGCGGGTCTGCTCCTCCAGCCCCTTGGCCGCGTCGACGAGCATCACCGCGCAGTCCACCGCGGCCAGCACCCGGTACGTGTCCTCGGAGAAGTCCGCGTGCCCGGGGGTGTCGAGGAGGTTGAGCACGTGGCCGCGGTGGGCGAACTGCAGGACCGCGGAGGTGACGGAGATGCCGCGGGCCTTCTCCATCTCCATCCAGTCGGAGGCCACCCCGCGGCGCCCGGCCTTCCCGTGCACCGCGCCGGCCTCGGTGATCGCGTGCGCGTGCAGCGCCAGCGCCTCGGTCAGCGTCGACTTGCCCGCGTCCGGGTGGCTGATCACCGCGAACGTACGCCTGCGGGCCGCCTCGACTGCCACCGGACTCATCGTGCCCCTCATTTCCGCGCCGGGTCGGCCTCGCCGCCGGCGGCGTCGATCAGCCGGCGAGCTGTGTGTGCAGCGTACGGGCGACGCCCTCGGCCGCCGCCGGCCGGCCCCGCAGGTCCTCGCACCGCGCGTCGGCCACCACCCGGAACGCGGGTGCGTCAACCGCTGGTGTGCGGGGTCGTCGGCGGCAGTTCCACGGTGATGCAGAGCCCGCCGGCGGGGCGCGGGGCGAGGGTGAGGGTTCCGCGGTGTGCGTGGGTGATGGTTTTGACGATGGCCAGGCCGAGGCCGACGCCGCCCGCGTGGTCGGTGTGGACGCGTTCGGTGCCGCGCTGGAACGGTTCGGTGAGTGTCGAGGCCAGTCGTGGGGGGATCTCTTCGCCGGTGTTCTCGACGGTGAGCACCGCACTGTGGTGGCGGACGCCGGTACGCACCCGGACGCTTCCCTGTTCCGGCAGATTGTGGACGATCGCGTTGTGCACGAGGTTCGTGGTCAACTGCAGCAGGAGCGCCTCCGACCCGAAAGCCGGGGTGATGTGACCGGAGGTGTCGACGGTGACACCGCGCTCCTCGGCGAGCGGGAGCAGCGTCTCGGTGGCCTCCTCCGCGAGCAGGGACAGGTCGACGTGTTCCCGGGTGAAGGACCCCTGTTCCGCGCGGCTGAGCACGAGGAGCGCCTCGGTGAGGTCGATGGCGCGGGTGTTGACGTTGCGCAGCCGGTCGACGAGTTTGCCGGGCTCGTGTGTCGGGTCGTTGTGAGCCACGTCGAGGAGCGACTTGGATATCGCAAGTGGCGTGCGCAGCTCGTGCGAGGCGTTGGCCGCGAATCTCTGCTGTTCGGCGACGTGGGCTTCGAGTCGGGCGAGCATCGCGTCGAAGGCGTCGGCGAGTTCGCGGAACTCGTCCCTACGGCCCGGCAGCCGGATCCGATGGGAGAGCGATCCGTTCGTGGCCATGCGGGTGGCGTCGGTGATGCACGACAGGGGAGCGAGCATGCGGCCGGCGAGGATCCATCCCCCCACGAGGCCGAACACCAGGAGAAACACCATGACCGCGGCTGCCATGGGGGCGAAACCGCGCACGAAGTAGACGCCCGGAGTTGCGCGCCATGCTCCCTCTTCGTTGATTCGCAACCACCCTTCCCGCAGGAGAAACACGCCGATGGCGGAGAGCAGCAAGGCACCCGCGAGCATGAGGAACCCGGCGTAGCTGAGCGTGAGCTTGACGCGAACGCTCAGACCAGGCCGCCTATCCACGGTCCAGGCCATGGCGGATGGCTTCTGCCGGACTGGTCTCGCCCTCAACGATCAAAACGCGCATGCCACTCATGCTACGAGTCGGTGCATATCGTCCACGTATCGGAAACCGCATGTGACCCCACGACGCTACCTACCTACCTGCCGGTAGCATTTCGTCGGCATATCGAAAACCACATACGTACCGGCAACGCCGCGCTGTCTTGACTGGCTGCATGTCCTCCAGCGAGCCGGGTCGAACCGCGCGTCCACAAGAGCCGGGGGTCTCGGGCGTGCGCCTGACCGTCGGGCCGATCACCGCCGCCGAGCACCTGGCTTTCGTACGGAAACAACGGTCGGTCAGCTTCCTGCAGACCCCGGCGTGGGGCCGCGTCAAGACCGAGTGGCGCAGCGAGTCCCTCGGCTGGTTCGCCGGCCGGAAGCTGGTCGGTGCCGGGCTCGTCCTGCACCGCCCGGTGCCGCGCCTCGACCGCTTCACGCTGGCCTACCTGCCCGAGGGCCCGGCCGTCGACTGGACCGGCGAGATCGACGCGTGGCTCGACCCGCTGGCCGCCCGTCTCAAGGCACACGGCGCGTTCGCGATCCGGCTCGGCCCCCCGGTGCGTACCGACACCTGGAGCGCCGGCCAGGTCAAGGAGGGCATCGCCGACCCGGGCGTCAAGCGGCTCACCGAGATGTCCGGGAACTGGGCGGACCCGGTCGGCGCCCGCGTGACCGCCCGGCTCAGGGACGCCGGCTGGCTGCCGCAGAGCCCCGAGGACGGCTTCGGGACCGGGCATCCGCAGTTCAAGTACGAGATCCCGCTGGCCGGCAGGACCGAGGACAACCTGCTCACGAGCATGAACCAGCTCTGGCGCCGAAACATCAAGAAGGCGGCCAAGGCCGGTGTCGAGGTCACGGTCGGGGAGGGCCCGGAGGATCTGAAGGCGTTCCACGACCTGTACGTCCACACCGCCGAGCGCGACCGCTTCACACCCCGGCCGCTGCGCTACTTCGAGACCATGTTCGCGGCGCTGAGCGCCGAGGACCCCGAGCGCATCAGGCTCTACCTGGCCCGCCACCAGGGCGACCTGGTCGCCGCCACCATCCTGGTCCGCGTCGGAGGGCACGCGGTGTACGCCTACGGCGCCTCCTCCACCGGCAAACGCGAGGTGCGCGGCTCCAACGCCTGCCAATGGGCGATGATCCGCGACTCGCTGGCGCTCGGCTGCGACGTCTATGACCTGCGCGGCATCACCCCCACCCTGGACGCCGACGATCCGCACGTCGGGCTGATCCAGTTCAAGGCCGGCACCGGCGGTCAGGCCGTACGGTACGTCGGCGAGTGGGATCTGCCGCTGCGGCCGATGGTCTACCGGGCGTTCGACCTCTATCTGAGGCGGCGCGAGTCCGTCAGGCGGCGGGCGCGGACATGAGCCGGCATCCGGTTGAGCCGCGGCGGTGGGCGCGATGAACATGAAGATCCGATCGGCACGCGGCGCCGACGCCCCGGCCGTCAACGGGCTACTGGGCCAGCTGGGCTATCCGCAGGACGGCCAGGACGGCCAGGACGACCGGGCGGCGACGGCAAGCCGTATCCAGACCTGGGCCGAGGATCCGTCCGGAGCGGTCTATGTGGCTGAGGCCGACGACGACGTGCTGGGGGTCATCGCGGTCCACGTATGCCCGTTCTTCGAACGTGACGGCGCCTGGGGCCGGATCGTAGCCCTGGTGGTGTCCGATCGCGCACGCGGCCGTGGCGTCGGATCGCAACTCGTCGCCGCCGCGGAATCCTTCGCCGCCACGCGCGGATGCCTCCGCATGGAGGTCACCAGTGGGGATCACCGGCGCGCCGCGCACGAGTTCTACCGGCGCCGCGGCTACATCGGCGCGGCCGGAAAGTCGTCCCGGTTCCTGCGAGACCTGCCCGACGCCGACGACCACCCCGGTCAACCCCTGCCAGAGCGCGGCGACGCGGACGTCCCGGCTCGCCCCGCCCGCCCGGCTACGTGAGCGCGGCGGCGACCTCGTCGAGGCACGCCCCGCGGGAGGCCTTGACGAGCACCACATCGCCGGCGGCGAGGTTGCCGCGCAGCCAGTCGACGGCGGCGTCGTTGCCGGCCAGCACCACCGCCCGCGCTCCCGCGCCGTCGGCGATCGGCCGGGCGGCCTCGCCGACCGCGAGCACCAGGTCGGTCCGGGAGGCGGCGTACGCGCCGACGGCACGATGTTCGGCGTCGCTCTCCTCGCCCAGTTCGAGCATCTCGCCGAGGACGGCGATGCGGCGCCCGCCCTCGATCGCCGCCAGCGCGTCCAGGGCGGCGCGGGTGGAGTCCGGGTTGGCGTTGTACGAGTCGTTGAGCAGCGTCGCGCCGTTGGCGAGGTCGCGCGGCTCCATGCGCCACTTCGACAACGACGCGGTGGCCAGCGCCGACGCGGCGACGTCGAGGGGAAGTCCGGCCGCCAGCCCCGCCGCCACGGCAGCGGACGCGTTCAGCGCCTGGTGGGCGCCCAGCAGCGGCAGCGCGACGCGAGCCGAGGCGTCGGCGGTCCGCAGCGTGAAGGACGGCCGGCCGCGCTCGTCCAGCGCCAGGTCGAGCACCCGCACGTCGGCGTGCTCCGCCCGGCCGAAGGTGAGCACCGGACCGTCGGTGAGCGAGCGCATCGCGGCGACTCGCGGATCGTCGGCGTTGAGGACGGCGGTGCCGCCGGGCGCCAGCCCCTGGACCAGCTCGCCCTTGGCCTTGGCGATGGCCCCGCGCGAGCCGAACTCGCCGAGGTGGGCCTGGCCGACGTTGAGGACGACGGCGATGTCGGGCGCGACCAGCCCGGTGAGCGCGGCGATGTCGCCGACGCGGCGGGCTCCCATCTCAAGGACGAGGAACTGGGTGCCCATGTCGGCGCGCAGCATGGTCAGCGGCACCCCCAGCTCGTTGTTGAGCGAGCCGATCGTGGCGATCGTCGGCGCGGCACTCGAAAGCACGGCCGCCAGCAGGTCCTTGGTGCTGGTCTTGCCCTGAGATCCGGTCAGCCCGGCAACGGTCAGCCCCCGGCGCAGCCGGGCCACGACGTGGGCGGCAAGCGCCTGCAGCGCCGCCTGCACGTCCTCGACGACGACGGTGGGCAGCGGCGTGGGCCGGGAACCGAGCACGGCCACCACGCCGGCCCGGCCGGCCTGCCCGGCGTAGTCATGGCCGTCGACGCGCTCCCCGGCGAGGGCGACGAAGATGCCACCCGGCTCGGCCAGCCGACCGTCGAGCACGGCCGGAGCGGTCACCGTCACGGCACCGTCGCCCTCGACCGTCCCGCCGACGACCGCGGCGATCTCGCGGAGACTGAGCGGAATCACGCCCGCGCGGCGCGGGAGCCGGGGAGCAGGAGCGAGGCCGGAAAGGTAGAGGTAGGAGGAGGCTCGTTCGTTGCAGGTCACACCTCCAGCCAAGGCAGTGCGGTGTTGCAAGCGCGTATACAGATTTCGATATGCCGACGATATGTGTTGACCGTTCGGCGAGTACGTGATCAGAAAGTGGCCCTGAGCCGCGCATGCCACCGGGCGGCAACATATCGCCGGCATATCAGAATCCGCATACCCTCCGGCAACACCACACTGCCTTGACTGTAGGCATGACCTACAGCGAACCAGCACGAGCGGCGGCCCGTCGCACCCCCTCGCTGGCGTCCGCTTCTCCCTCGGCTGTCGCAACAGCGGGAATCACCCTTTATGGCTGCGGGCGCGATGAGACGATGCTGGTCCGGGAGCTGGCGTCTCGCTTCGGCTTTGTGCCGACCATCACGGCGGCGGCGGCATCCGAAGCCAATACCCAGCTCGCGTCCGGAAACCGCTGCATCAGCGTCGACCACAAGACTCGAATCACCGATTCCACTCTTCTTGCGCTGAGTCGGGCCGGCGTCGCCTACATCTCAACCAGAAGCATCGGCTGCAACCACATCGACGTAGAGTATGCGGAGAGCGTCGGAATCTCCGTGGGAAATGTTGCCTATTCGCCCGACAGCGTGGCCGACTACACACTGATGCTCATGCTGATGGCGGTGCGGCATGCAAAATCCACCATCCGTCGTGCAGATGTCCACGATTACAGGTTGCACGAGGTGCGCGGGAAGGAACTGCGCGATCTGACCATCGGGGTCGTGGGGACCGGACGCATCGGCGCAGCAGTCATGGATCGGCTACGGGGCTTCGGCTGCCGAATCCTGGCATACGATGCCCGCGCCACCACCGCCGCCGATTACGTGCCTCTCGACGAACTGCTGCGGCTGAGCGACATCGTCACCCTCCATATACCGCTCACCCCGGAAACACACCACCTCCTCAATCGTCGACGCATCGGGCAGATGAAGCACGGCGCCTTCATCATCAACACCGGACGCGGCGCACTGCTTGACACCGAGGCCCTGCTGCCGGCATTGGAAGACGGCAGATTGGGCGGTGCCGCGCTGGATGTCCTCGAAGGAGAGGAAGGAATCTTCTACTCCGACCGCAGAAACAACCCCATTGAGAATGGGCCGTTGTTGCAGCTCCAGGAAATGCCGAACGTGCTCATCAGTCCGCACACCGCGTACTACACGGACCACGCCCTGAGCGACACGGTCGAAAACTCCATCACCAACTGCCTGGAATTCGAAAGCAGGAATCGGCATGAGTAGGCTGAAGGTCGGAATCGTCTTCGGGGGCTCTTCCGAAGAACACCCCGTCTCCGTGAAGTCTGCGCAAGAGGTCGCACGAAACCTCGACCTCGAAAAGTACCAGCCGTTCTACATCGGAATCACGGAGAGCGGCGCCTGGAAGCTCTGTGACGGCCCTGGCCCGGACTGGGAGACCGGCAATTGCCGTCCGGCCCTGCTGTCACCGGACCGAAGCGTGCGCGGAATTCTCGTGCTGGAGCAGGGACGGTACGGAACGATCAGTCTGGACGTCGTACTGCCCGTTCTGCACGGCAAACTCGGCGAGGACGGTGCGATGCAGGGCTTGCTGGAACTGGCCGGCATCCCCTACGTGGGCTGCGATGTCCAGAGTTCCGCGTTGTGCATGGACAAATCCCTTGCCTACGGCGTCGTCAGGAACGCAGGAATCGCGACGCCGAATTTCTGGACCATCACGGCGGACGAGGATATCGCCCCGGACCGGCTGACGTATCCCGTTTTTGTCAAGCCGGCCCGTTCTGGCTCGTCTTTCGGCGTCAGCAAGGTGTCCCGACCGGAGGAACTGCCGAGCGCGGTGAAAACCGCACGGCAGTACGACTCGAAGGTGCTGATCGAGGAGGCGGTGGTCGGCAGCGAGGTCGGGTGCGCCATCTTGGGCAACGATCTGGATGTCATCGCAGGCGAGGTAGATCGAATCGCGCTGTCGCACGGCTTCTTCAAAATCCATCAGGAGGAGAACCCGGAAAGTGGTTCCGAAAACTCGACCCCCATCGTCCCCGCCGACATTTCGGCGGAATCGCGCTCGCTTGTCCAGGAGACCGCAAAGGCCGTATATCGCGCCTTGGGCTGCAGCGGACTGTCGCGGGTCGACATGTTCCTCAAGGAGGACGGGAAAGTAGTCCTCAACGAGGTTAACACTTTTCCTGGCATGACCTCCTACAGCCGTTATCCGAGAATGATGGCCGCGGCGGGCTTCCCGCTTTCCGAGGTGATCGACCGGATGGTGTCTCTGGCATTGGCAGGAAAAGCCCGGTGAACGACGACTTCGCCTTTGTGGACGAGCTTGCACCTGGAATACGGTGGGATGCCAAGTACGCCACCTGGGACAACTTCACCGGCAAGCCGGTGGACGGTTACCTGGCCAATCGAATCGTAGGCACGAGAGCTTTGTGCACGGCCCTGGGCAGAGTGCGAGAAAAGGCGGAGTCCCGTGGGTTCGGTTTGCTGCTCTGGGACGGCTACCGCCCGCAACAGGCCGTAGACTGCTTTCTGCGCTGGTCGGAGCAGCCGGAGGATGGACGCACAAAGCAACGACACTATCCGAACATCGGCAGAGCCGAGATGTTCGAGCTGGGATACGTCGCTGCCAGGTCTGGACACAGTCGGGGCAGCACCGTCGACCTCACCCTCTACCATCTGGATACCGGTGAGCTTGCCCGCATGGGGGGTGACCACGACGTGATGGATGCCATCTCGCACCATGGCGCAAAAGGGATCACGCAACACGAGGCAAGAAACCGTGAACACCTCCGCTCCCTCATGGAGGCTTGCGGTTTCAGCGCATACGAGTGCGAGTGGTGGCATTACACGCTGAACGGCGAGCCTTACCCGGACACCTATTTCGATTTCCCCATCACATAGGGGCCGCAGCCTGACGACGTCGACCGCTTAGGCTCCGCCTTCACGGCCCTGGCCCCCCGCGTCGCCCACATCCTGGGCACCGCCACCCGCCCCTGACCGCGCGTACGGGCCGCTGCGCCCGTACGCGCCGGTGCGGGGACGGGGCGCAGGAGATGCCGGAGAACGACGCACGCTGTGGTCAGCGCGCCCGCGGCGCGCCTCCGGCCGCGGGTCCGGCTCCCCGCGCCGTCCAGATGCAGGGTTTTCTGAATTCAGGATCCCATGTATCGTCCGGAGGGTGCTGACTCTCGCCACCGACATCGACGCCCTGACCCGCTTCGGCCGTGCGCTGGCCGACCCCATCCGCTGCCGCCTGCTGCTCGCCCTGCGCGACGCCCCCGCACATCCGGCGGACCTGGCGGAGCAGTTGGGCATCTCCCGTACCCGGCTGTCGAACCACCTGGCCTGCCTGCGCGACTGCGGTCTCGTCGTCACCACCCCCGTCGGCCGCCGGGTGCGCTACGAACTGGCCGACTCCCGGCTCGGGCACGCGCTGGACGACCTGCGCAGCGCCGTCCTCGCCGTCGAGGCCGACCGCACCTGCGACGACGCCGAGCAGGAGGGCTGCTGCCCGTGACCGCGATATCCCTCGGACCCTCCCCGCGGCGGCAGGCGGCGCTCGCCCACCGGATACGGCTGCTGGTCGCGGCCACCATTGCGTACAACGTCATCGAGGCCGTCGTCGCGATCACCGCCGGCACGCTCGCCTCGTCCACGGCGCTCATCGGCTTCGGCCTTGACTCGATCATCGAGGTCGCCTCCGCCGCCGCGGTCGCCTGGCAGTTCTCCGCCGCCGACCACGCCACGCGCGAGGCCCGGGAGAAGACGACGCTGCGGATCATCGCCGCATCGTTCTTCGCCCTCGCCGCCTACGTGACCTTCAGCTCCGTACGGGCCCTGGCCGGCGGCAGCGAAGCCGGGCACTCCACACCCGGCATCGTGCTCGCCGCCCTGTCGCTGGCGGTCATGCCGTTCCTCTCCGCCGCCCAGCGCCGCGCCGGCCGCGAACTCGGCTCCGCCTCGGCGGTCGCCGACTCCAAGCAGACCCTGCTGTGCACCTACCTCTCCGCGGTGCTGCTGCTCGGGCTGCTCGCCAACTCCCTCTTCGGCTGGTCCTGGGCTGACCCCGTCGCCGCCCTGGTCATCGCCGCCGTCGCGGTCAAGGAGGGCCGCGGGGCCCTGCGCGGCGACGCCTGCTGCGCCGTCCCGGCGGCACCGCGGAACGCCAAGACCGCCCCCGACGCGGACGCGGATGCCGGCAACGCGGCGGACGCCTGCTCCTGCTGCAGCCCGGCCGCCGGGGCTGCGGCCGGCTGACGCCGGAACGAACGCCCGGTCCGAGGGCACGTTCTCGACATCCCCAGACCGCCGGACTCCGGCAATCTGGATCGCACCTCGGCGCCGGAGCCCGTCGTGGGGCACGCTGCCCGGGCGGTGCCCCCGGGCCCGCCCGGGGCACACCGCAGGGCACACCGCGGGGTACCGCCCAGCTCAGGCGAGCGCCGTGCCGGTCTCCTCGGCCAGGGTCAGCAGGAGGCGGTCCTGGAACGCCTCGTCGCCGACCGCGTCGTGCGGCTGCTGCCGCCGCTGGTGGTACCAGTAGCCGCCCGTGGTGAGGGCCTCGGGATCGTCGCCGGAGGCGAGCCAGACCTGTGTCCGGTGGCCGAGTTCGAGGTCGTCCGGTGCGCCGGGGCCGCCCATCCTGGTGGGCACCCAGCCCGGGTCCACGGCGTTGCTCCGCACGTCGGGGTGCAGGCGGGCCACCGCGGCGGCCAGCGCGGTGACGAACAGCTTGCTGTCCGCGTACGACCCGGCCCCCCGACCCCGCCAGTCGACGCCGGCCGTCGACGGGCGTCCGTCGAAGTGGGAGCCGCTGCTCAGATACACCAGCCGGCGCGGCCCGGGCAGCAGAGCGGTGAGCAGGTACGGGGCAACGATGTTGACCGGCATGACCGCCGGTCCGCTCCACACTCCAGCGTTGTGGATGACCGCGTCGAGCGGCTCGTCCTCGCCGAGCGAGGCGGCGATGCCCCGCACCGCGCCCCGGTCGGCGAAATCACCGACCACCATGCCGGCGCCGCGCTCGACGAGCGGCTGCAGGGCGGCGGCGCGCTGCCGGTTGCGGGCGTGCACCACGACGTCATGCCCCGCGGACAGCAGGGCATCGGCCGCCGCCCGCCCGAGGCCGTCCGCGGAACCGGTCACCAGGATCCTGCTCACGATCGCACTCTTCCCTTCGGTGGACGGACCTGCCCGCCGGTCGTACCCGTCGGCGGGCCGCTCTCCGGGGTGATCTTGGCGCACCGCGAGGTCAGGAACTCGCGGACCACCTCACGGTTGTCCATGTCTTCGACGGTACGGCCTGCCCGACGGCGGAGGCGCACTGGTCGCCGGGGGCTACCGGGCGATGGACGAGCGCCGCGCCGTCAAGGCCCTGCTCAAGCCGTGAGCGGCGCCCCCGGCCGGGTATCGCTACTTCGGGTCGCGGTTGAAGACCGCCTGGGACCAGCGGTAGCCGAGTGCCGTCAGGGCCAGGCACCACACGACGGCCAGCCAGCCGTTGTGGCCGATCCCCGTGCCCAGCAGCAGGCCGCGCAGGGTTTCGATGGCCGGGGTGAAGGGCTGGTACTCGGCGATCGGCCGGAACCAGCCCGGCATGGCGTCGACCGGGACGAAGGCGCTGGAGATGAGCGGCAGGACGATCAACGGCAGGGCGTTGTTGCTGGCCGCCTCGGCGTTCGGGCTGACCGTGCCCATTCCCACCGCGATCCAGGTGAGCGCTGTGGCGACCAGCGCGGTCAGCCCGAGGGCCGCCAGCCACTCCAGGGCCGTGGCGTCCGTGGCGCGGAAGCCGACGGCCACGGCGACGGCGCCGACGAGGGTCACGCTCGCGACCGACTGCAGGACGCTGCCGACGACGTGGCCGACGAGTACCGAGCCGCGGTGGATGGCCATCGTGCGGAAGCGGGCGACGATGCCCTCGGCCATGTCGTTGGCGACGGACACCGCGGTCCCGACCACCGTGGCGCCGACGGTCATCATCAGGATGCCTGGCACCACGTAGGCGACGTACGCGGAGCGGTCGGCGGCGCCGCCCGCCATGCCCGCGCTCATCACGTCGCCGAAGACGTAGACGAAGAGCAGGAGCAGGACGACCGGCGTCAGCAGCAGGTTCAGGGTGAGGGACGGGTAGCGCCGCGCGTGCAGGAGGTTGCGGCGCAGCATCGTGGACGAGTCGCGTACGGCGAGGGAGAGGGAACTCATGGGGTGGCCTCCTCGGTCCGGTGCGGGACGGTGGTGCCGGTCAGGGCGAAGAACACGTCGTCGAGGTCGGGGGTGTGCACCGACAGCTCGTCGGCCTCGATGCCGGCCGCGTCCAGCGAGTCGAGTACGGCACGCAGCCCGCGCTGGCTGCCGTCGCTGGGGATCTGCAGTGAGAGGGCGCCGTCGTCGAAAACGGCGTCGCGGCCGGCGTCGCGCAGGGCGGCGGCGGCCGACCGGTACGCCGCCGGTTCGGCGAAGCGGATCCGGACGTGGCCGCCGGGGACGAGGCGCTTCAGCTCGTCGGCGCTGCCCTCCGCCACGATCGTGCCGCCGTCGAGGACCGCGATCCGGTCGGCGAGTTCGTCGGCCTCGTCCAGGTACTGGGTGGTGAGGAAGACGGTGACGCCGTCGGCGACCAGCTCGCGGATGATCTGCCACATGTGGTGCCGGCTGCGCGGGTCGAGACCGGTGGTCGGTTCGTCGAGGAAGAGGATCCGCGGACTGCCGATCAGCGTCATCGCGATGTCCAGGCGCCGCCTCATGCCGCCGGAGTAGCTCTGGGCGGGCTTCCCGGCGGCGTCGACGAGGTCGAAGCGCGCCAGCAACTCGGCGGTGACCCGCCGCCCTTCGCGTCGGGGCAGGTGGTGCAGGTCGGCCATGAGGAGCATGTTCTCCTCGCCGGTGATCAGGTTGTCGACGGCGGAGAACTGCCCGGTCACGCCGATCGCGGCGCGCACCCCGTCCGGGGACGCGGCGATGTCGTGGCCCGCCACCTGGGCCTGCCCGCCGTCGGCGGTGACGAGGGTGGACAGGATCTTCACGGCGGTCGTCTTGCCGGCCCCGTTCGGGCCGAGCAGGGCGAACACGGACCCGGCCGGGATGCGCAGGTCGATGCCGTCGAGGACGGTCTTGTCGCCGTACGACTTGCGCAGGCCGATGGCGGAGATCGCGGCCGGAGGCGGATTGGATGTGGGCATGACAGATGCGCGCATGACGCACTCCCGTTCTCGGGCTGAGGTGGCGGGGTTTTCGCTGTTCGCGTTCAGGACCGGGCGCGGCGGATGTCGATGTTGCCGTTACGGGTGCGGGCCCGGACCTCGACGGTCTCCTCGGTCTTCGCCGGGGCCGGCGCCTCGGAGGCGGTGAGCGTGTTGCGCACCTGCCCGGAGCCGGAACTGACGTCGAGCCAGGCGGCCGTGCCCGCGCGGATGCCGACCTCGATCGCCCCGTGCGAGGTCTCCAACTGGACGGTGCCGCGGGCCACGTCGGCCGCGCGCAGGGTGCCGTAGGCGGTGGTCGCGGCGACCGAGCTCTCGGCGCTGGCGATGTCGATGTCGCCGTGCCCGCCGCGTACCCGCAGCTCACCGGCCACGGCGCCGACGGTCGTCGTGCCGTGCGCGTTCTTCAGGGTCGCCGGGCCGTCGACGGTGCCGACGCGCAGGCTGCCCGTGCTGGTGGTGATCTCGGCCTCGCCCTCGACCCGGTCGACGGTGATCGAGCCGTGTGCCGCGGTCAGTTGCAGCGGCCCGGTGGTGTCGAGACGGGTGTCGCCGGACGCGGTCTTCACCCGGGTCTCGCCGAGTCGGCCCTCGCCGAACACCTGGGCCCAGCCGCCGGTCACGTCGACGCGCGAGCCGGCGGGCAGTTCGAGCACGACGTCAACGGTGCCGGTGCCGGTGCGGCCCAGGAGGTAGCGCGGCTTGGGGGTGCGGACGGTCAGGGTGCCGTTCGCGTACGCCACCTCCGTCTGCTCCGCGCTCCGCACGTCCTGGTCCTTCTTCGGGTCGCGCGGGCGCACGTCCACGACGGTGTCGTGGCGGTCGCCGGTGGTGAAGCGAATGGAGCCGGCCTCCACGTGGGCGACGACGGAGATCGGTTCCGGGCTGTCGAAAGTAGGCATAGCTGTGCCGTCCTCATCAGTCTGTGGGCCGTTCCCGCAGGCGGGACGGGGTGAGTGAATGGGTGAGGTGGTGCGCGGTGCGCGGGGTGCGGGCGGTGCGGCTAGCGCACCCAGCCCGTGAAGCTCTGTCCGATGGCCTGGGTCTTCTCCGGGGCCCGTGGCCGCGTGCCGCCGTCGACCGCCGCCGCCACGGCCCGTACGAGCCAGGCGTTGACCGACAGCCCCTCGCGGACCGCCGCCTCCTCGGCCCGGGCCTTGAGCCGGGCCGGCAGCCGGAGGTTGACGCGGGCGGTGCCGCCCTCGTCGCCGTCGGCCGGGGCCGGCGCCGCCTCGGCGGACGGGACCGGCCCGGCGGGGACGCCGCCGTCGGCGGGCGGCGGCGTCACCACGAAGTCGGGGTCCAGCCCCCGCAGCCGCACGTCGACGGAACCCGGGGCCAGCTCGCGGGTGATCTCGTCCATCGCGGCGGAGAGCACGTTGAGCATGATCAGCCGGGTCGCCGACTCCAGCGGCGCGGTGAGCCGCTCGGCCAGCTCGCGCGCTTCGTCACCGCCGGCCTCGGCGGCGACCGCGAGTTCGCGGTGCAGGGTGTCGACATACGGGGTGAGGTCCATGACGCCATCATGGCACCAATGTGGCTCCCCACGCCAGCCTTGATGGCACCGCATGCGGAGCCCTCACCACGTCATCCGCTCCACCTGCACGAACACACCCCAGAAGAGCTGAGCCAGATTGGCACCAGATAGCGCCATCTGGCGCCACGCGACCGTAGCCGGCCAGGCGGCTACCGCCTCGACCCCTGCGACCTGCGCAGCAGCCACTGCCCGAACGTCCGCCGCCGGGGCCGTACGATCACGCGGCCGTGGGCCTTCTGCCCGTACAGCTCCACGCGCAGCCTGACCGGCGTACCGGGCTCCGGCGGCGGCTGCCGGGAGACGACCTTGCTGTGCACCAGCTGCAGGCCGTCGGTGTCGACCACGATGCCCGGCCCGGTGACCAGCGTCAGTTTCTTGCCCATCATGGCCACGTCGATCCGCAGGGTGTCCTGCGTGATCACCGCGTCGGTGAAGTCGAGCGTCACCTCGCAGTACGTCACCGCGAGTTCGAGTCTGCGCGGCACCACCCAGCTCCCCACGCGCTCGATCGCACCGCTGTGGATCTGCTCGATCCGGACCAGGTCCTTCACCTCCGCCCCGGCCGTGCCGGCCGCGGCCGGCACGGCCGGCAGATCGGCGGTGAGCGCGGCCAGTTCGGACCGGGTCCGCGCCGACAGGGCGGCCTCCACGCGCTGGTCCAGCTCGTCCGCGGTCAGCAGGCCGTCCCCCGCCGCGATCCGCAGCACGTCCACCACCCGGTCCCGGTCGGCGTGCGAGGCGCGCAGCTCGGGCGGCGAGCCGGGGCCGGAGCGCTTCCCGGTGGGCGAGATCTCTCCCGACATGCTTCCGTCCTGCTCCTGTCGAACGTCGACACGCGGCGCGGGCAGCGGCGCGCCCACAAGGCTAGCGCTATATCGCGACATACGACCGGCCCGGCCCCTCGGGGAGCGACGGGGGCCAGGGGGCGCCCGGGGGAGCCCCTGGTGGCGGTTATGGTGTGGATCGGATGTCGACGGTTTGCTGACGGAGTCCTGGCGCCGGTTGCGCCAGCCGCCCCGGGCAGGGAGAGGGGCCGCTGTGCGAGGCTGGCTGCGTTCGACCGGCCGGTCCTTGCTGGCCACGCATCCCGCGCGGCTGGTCGTGCTGGCCTTCGGTCTGGTCATCCTCCTCGGCACGTTGCTGCTGTCGCTGCCGGTGGCGGCGGCGGACGGCTCCGCGACGGGCCCGGTGCCGTCGTTGTTCACCGCCACCTCGGCGGTGTGCGTGACCGGCCTGACGGTGGTGGACACCGGGACGCACTGGAGCGCATTCGGCGAGGGCGTGATCCTGGCGCTGATCCAGGTCGGCGGCTTCGGGATCATGACCCTGGCGTCGCTGCTGGCGCTGCTGGTCGCCGGCCGGCTCCGGCTGCGCCTGCAGCTGACCGCGCAGGCGGAGACGAAGTCCCTGAGCCTGGGCGACGTACGCCGGGTGCTCCTCGGCGTGGCGGGCACCACGCTGATCGTGGAGCTGTCGGTGGCGGCGCTGCTGGCGCTGCGCTTCCGTTTCGGCTACGACCAGGGCGTGGGCGAGTCCGCGTACTCCGCGCTCTTCCACTCCGTCTCCGCCTTCAACAACGCGGGCTTCGGACTGCACGCGGACAGCCTCACCCGCTACGCCACCGACCCCTGGGTGACGGTGCCGATCGCGGCGGCCGTCATCTGCGGCGGCCTGGGCTTCCCGGTGCTGCTGGAGGTGCTGCGGCACCGGCGCCGGCGGCGGGTGAGCGGCCGGCGCACCTGGTCGCTGCACGCCAAGCTCACCCTGACGACCACCGCCGTCCTGCTGGCCGCCGGGACGGTTCTCACCTGTGCGCTGGAGTGGTCCAACGGCGCCACCCTCGGTCCGTTCGGCACCGGCGGGAAACTGCTCGGCGGCTTCTTCCACTCGGCCATGACCCGCACCGCGGGCTTCAACGCCGTCGCCATCGACGGGCTGCACCCGGCCACGCTGCTGGTCACCTGTGTACTGATGTTCATCGGCGGCGGGAGTGCCGGGACCGCGGGCGGCATCAAAGTCACCACGTTCGCGGTGCTGACGGTCGCCATGGTCGCCGAGGTACGCGGCGAGCCCGCCGCCGAGACCATGGGCCGGCGCATCCCGCCGGCCGCGCTGCGGCAGGCGCTGACCGTGGCGCTGCTCGCCATCGGACTGGTGATATCGGCCACCACTGTGCTGCTGACCATGACCGAGGAGAGGTTCGAGGCGGTGCTCTTCGAGGCGGTCTCCGCCTTCGGTACCGTCGGCCTGTCCACCGGCATCACCGCCGATCTGCCCGCGGCCGGGCAGCTCGTCCTGGTGCTGCTGATGTTCGTCGGCCGCGTCGGTCCCATCACCCTGGTCTCGGCGCTCGCCCTGCGCGAGCGTACGCGCCGCTTCCAACTGCCCGAAGAACGCCCCGTCATTGGATGACCATGAGCAACTACCTGCACCACTTCCACCGCAGGCACGGCAAGCAGCCGGCGGCCGGCCGCCGGCAGGGCGGAGGGGACAGGATCGCCGTCATCGGCCTGGGCCGCTTCGGCGGCTCACTGGCCGACGAGTTGACGCGCCGCGGATGGGACGTCCTGGGCATCGACACCGACGCCCGGCTCGTCCAGAAGTACAGCGACGAGCTCACCCATGCCGCCGCCGCGGACTGCACCGACCCACGCACCCTGGAGCAGTTGGGCGTCAAGGACTTCACGCACGTGGTCGTCGGCATCGGCACCGACATCCAGGCGTCCATCCTGGTCGCCTCGAACCTGCTGGAGTTCGGCGTGCCGAACATCTGGGCCAAGGCCATCAGCCGTCAGCACGGCCAGATCCTCGAACGACTCGGTGTGCACCACGTCATCCTGCCGGAGCACGAGATGGGCGAGCGCGTCGCCCACCTCGTGACCGGCCGGATGCTCGACTTCATCCAGTTCGACGACGACTTCGCGCTCGCCAAGACCGTGGCGCCGAGACTTGCCATCGGCGTCCCCCTGGGCGAAAGCCGGGTCCGCACCCACCACGGCGTCACCGTGGTCGGCATCAAACGCCCCGGCGAGGAGTTCACGTACGCGACGCCCGAGACGGTCCTGGAGAAGGGCGACGTCATCATCGTCACCGGCCGCACCCAGGCGGTCGAGACGTTCGCCGAACTCACCTGAGCCGGCGCGGCGACCGCGGACACGTGCTCTCCGCCGACGCGGACGGGCGGACGGGCCGTCGGCGGGCGGGCGTCAGCAGCGTCCGGTGGTGGTGGTGCCGATCTGGATGAGTCCGGTCGCGGGGGCGGCGCAGCAGCCCGCGGACTGGGCGGCATCGTCCGGTGCGGTTGCAGCGACTTCGTCGCCGGTGCCGGTGCCGAGTCCGGAGCCGCCGCAGACGCCTGTTTCGGGGAGGGTGAGTTCGACGCGGGCGGCGGCCTCGTGGTCTCCGTCGAGGGCGGCGGCGATGGAGCGGACCTGCTCGAAGCCGGTCATCGCGAGGAAGGTGGGGGCGCGGCCGTAGGACTTCATGCCGGCGAGGTAGACGCCGGTCTCGGGGTGGGCCAATTCGGCGGCGCCGTGGGGGTAGACGGTGCCGCAGGAGTGGACGTTGGGGTCGATGAGCGGGGCCAGGGCGACGGGGGCCTGGAGGCGTTCGTCGAGTGCGAGGCGCAGCTCGTCCAGGTACGACAGGTCGGGGCGCAGTCCGGTCAGGGCGATGACTTCGTCCACGGGGGTGCTGCGGCGGCCGTCTTCGGCGACGAGTACGAGACGGTCGGGGTGGTCCCCGTCGCGTTCGACGGCCGCGGTGCGGAAGCCGGTCACGGCGGTGGCGTGGCCGCCTGCGACGGCGGCCTTGGCGGCGAGGCCGAGGGCGCCGCGGGCGGGGAGCTGGTCGGCTTCGCCGCCGCCGTAGGTGTCCGTGCCGATGCCGCGGCGCAGGATCCACAGGCTGTGGGTGCCGGGGGCGTCCTCGGCGAGGTCGGCGAGGGCCGCCAGGGCGGTGAAGGCGGAGGCGCCGGAGCCGACGACCGCGGTGGTCCGGCCGGCGTAGCGGGCGCGTACGGCCGGGTCGGTCAGGTCGGGGATGCGGTAGGCGATGCGGTCGGCGGCGGCGCGCTCGCCGAGGGCGGGCAGGCCGGTCGCGCCCAGCGGACGGGGGGTGGCCCAGGTGCCGGAGGCGTCGACGACGGCGCGGGCGGCGATGCGTGTCTCGGTGCCGTCGGCCCGTACGACGTGGACCGCGAAGGGCTGCGCCGCGCGGTCGGCGTCGACGATGCGGTCGCGGCCGGCGCGGGCGACGCCGGTGACCGTGGTGCCGTAGCTCACGCGCTCGCCGAGGACGTCGGCGAGCGGCTGCAGATACTGCTCCGCCCAGTCGCCGCCGGTGGGGTACGCGGTCTCGTCGGGCCGGGTCCAGCCGGTGGGGGCGAGGAGCTTCTCGGCGGCCGGGTCGGTCAGCTCGGCCCAGGTGGAGAAGAGCCGCACATGCCCCCATGCGCGTACCGCGGTGCCCGCGTGCGGCCCGGCTTCCAGCACGAGCGGTTCGATGCCGCGGTCGAGGAGGTGGGCGGCGGCGGCCAGGCCGATCGGGCCGGCACCGATGACGGCTACGGGCAGATCCTGCGCGGTGTCCATGGCGGCTGGTTCCTCGATTCCGGTACGGCGCCGTGCGGCGAGCGGGCGCGCTCGCCCCAGCCAGCATGGCAACTGATTCGACGAACGTCAACATAGACGTTTATCGAAGAAGCGCAGGGACGTCGGCCTGCGGGCCTACGGGGCACGTATGGCACGGCGGGGCGCGGCCCGTACTAAGGAAACGGCCGCACGGCTACGCCCCCACCACGTCCGACTCGCGCAGCATGCGCAGGTGGTGGGGGAGGTTCGGCTGCGAACCCGTCTAGAGGGCCGCCGTCAGAGCTTTTCCATGGCGGCGTACGGAGCGGTGACCCGGACCCGGCGGGAGCCGAAGTCGACGAGCATCGCCACTCCGTCCTCGGCGGACACGATCGTGCCCAGGCCGTACCGGTCGTGTGTGACCCGGTCGCCGGGTGCGAAGCTCTTGGCCGCCGGAACGGCGGGGGCCTTGAAGGGACTGGTGGGCAGGTGACGCCGGGGCGCGGATGCTTTCCTCATCGGAAGGCCAGTATGGACCCCGAGGGCGCCCCGTGGGGAGGCCGCGCCGCAATCCACGTCACGCGGGCGCCGCACGCGTACGGGGCCGCACCCCGCGGCGCGGCCCCGTACCCGGCGGTTTTCGCCGCGTCTGCGTACGTGATCAGACGATGTTGATGTTCTCCGCCTGCGGGCCCTTCTGGCCCTGCACGAGGTCGAACTGCACCTTCTGACCCTCGGTCAGCTCACGGTAGCCCTGAGCGTTGATGTTGGAGTGATGGGCGAAGACGTCGGCGCCGCCGTCGTCCTGGGCGATGAAGCCGAAGCCCTTTTCACTGTTGAACCACTTCACGGTCCCACTGGCCATGATCTTGTCTCCTTCTGGGGGGATGCTGGGGATCAGCAGATGCGTGATCCCGCGTCGTCGCGATGAATTCCCGTCCGGAGCAAGCACCGAAAAACAAAAAATGCGCCCGAGGTCAGAGCCGACAGGCGCACACAAAGTACATGGGAACCACAACTGCAACTGACGCACACTAACACAGGACGACCGACCGGCTACGGAACGGCCGCGACACGAGCGTCAGCCGCGCAGTGCCGCGGCGGCGGCCATGAGCCGCTCGGCGTCGAACTCGGAGGTCTCGGGCGGGACGACCAGCAGCAGCTTCCAGCCGCACGCGGTGCCGGCCAGCCGGAGCACGTGCCGGTCACCGGGCCCGGACAGCCGGTGCAGCCGTACGTCGTGACCGACGATGCGGGCCGCGGGATGGGCGGCCACCCACATCGAACCGTGGACCCTGACCTCGTCGATCTCCCCCCAGCCGGCCGGCAGCGCCTCGAACAGCGGCGGCAGCTCCATGGGCAGGTCGCGGGAGCGGGGCCACCACGCCCCGTCGACCCGGCGGGGCACGGAACTCTGCGGCGCCAGCCGCAGCCGGGCAGGCGGCTGCACCGGCATCGGACGGGGGCGGTAAGCCATGGGAGACCGTTCCGGGTTCGGCGAGACACCCACTGTTGTCCTGCGCCGACGACGAAACCGGCCTGTGTGCCGGGATACGAGGTGCCCTCGGGCCTTCAGCTTACTCACCGCACCCGTGACTCCACCGGTTGCAGTTCCGGCGGCGCTCGGGTCAGGAGGGCAGGGGATCAGGGGATCAGGGGATCAGGACGGTCTTGCCGGCCAGCTCTCCGGCGGCGGCCGGGGCGCGGACCGCGGCCGGGTCGGCGCGCAGCCGCTCGGCCAGGTCTCCGCCCTCGACCCGAGCGGCCAGCTCGGCGATCCGGGCGAACCGGCCGGCGGCGCGGGCGTGGACCGTGGCCAGGTCGGCCAGTGGCAGCCGCTGGGCCACCTCGATCGCCAGTTCCCCGGCGTCGACGCGGGCGACCAGCCCGGCGAGCTGGGTGACGTCGCCGCGCACGAACACGTGCACCGTACGCACCCCGCGCCCGGCGTCCTCCGGGCCGGGAGTAGTGACGCTGACGAAGGCTCCGCCGTTATCGACCAGGTCCACCAGTCGCGCGTTCTCCTCGGGGCCGGCGGGAGCCAGCTGCAGCACCACGTCGAAGTACTGCCCGGCCAGCGCCTGCACCACGGGGGTCACGGCGTAGTCGACGATCCGGTCCGCGCCGTAGGAGCGGACACGGTCTCGGCTGCGCGCACCGGCGGTCGCGGTCACGGTGGCACCGGCCCGCGCGGCAAGCTGGACGGCGTACCCGCCCACCGCGCTGCCCGCGCCGTTGATCAGGATGTTCTGCCCGGGCCTGAGGTCGGCGTATTCGAACAGGGCCTGCCATGCCGTCAGCCCGACGAGGGGCAGGGCCGCGGCGTCGGCCAGCTCGACGGTGCGGGGGGCTGCGGCCAGCGCCTCCGCGGATACGGCGACGTATTCGGCAGCCGCGCCGGGCGAGCCCGCCGGCAGCAGCGCGACCACCGCGTCCCCCACGCTCCAGTCGGGCACGCCCTCACCGACCTCGGTGATGACTCCGGCCAGGTCGAGGCCGGGAATGTGCGGGAAGGCCAGTGGGAGCAGGTCCTGTCGCAGTCCCGCGCGGAGGCCGGCGTCCGCGTCGTTGTACGAGGTGCCGGCCACCTGCACCACCACGTGGCCCACACCTGGCACCGGCCGATCTGCCTCCTCGTAGACGAGGACGTCGCTGCCGCCGTAGGAGTGGTAACGCACCGCCATCATGATTTCTCTCCTTCGCTCGCTGCCTGGCTCATCGGTCATCTCCCCGGCGGGTCAGCTGGTGAAGGTCACGTGGCCGAAGCGGCCCCACGCCACGAAGGCGGTTAGTGCACCAGCGAACATGAGATGCCGACGACTCGATCTTTGTCACAGCGCAGCCGCGTGATGTACGTCACGAACAGGTACTGCTCAGCGGTTTCGGTGCCCAAGCCCCGCCGAGGAGCGGGTGCCTGGGCGGAGCCCGGGTGACAGGGAGGGGAGGCGTCAGCGTGCAGTTCGGCGCGCGGCGAACCGTCCCGCGAGCCGGCTCTACACTGTGACCTGCGGCCACTGCATGAGCTTCAGTCTTCACACACCGGTGATCAAAGGTGGCCGCACCCGTCTCCACAGCGCGTCAGGGTCACGAAGCTTCCGCCTGGCGTCCAGTGTCAGGAGGACTTGTGCAACGTGGCGACGTCTGGTGGGTCGAGTTCGACGAGCGGCGGCTGGTCGTACTGCTGTCGGGAGACGAGGCGTCCGGGATCCGGGTGATGCAGGTCGTCGCTCCGGCGGGCGTCGACATCAGCAGTCTGGGCATCGAAGTGGCGGTGGGCGCCATGGACGGACTGCCCTGTGAAGGCGTGCTGCGGGTCGCGTTCCCGCGTCCAGGCCTTACCCCTTGCACGTGGCTGACCACCGTGTCCCGGGACGACCTGATCGAGCGGGCGGGGGCCCTGTCCTCCGCGAAGCTCAGCGAGATTGAGGATGCCCTCCGTCTCGGTGGACTCGGGTAGCGGCGAAGGAGGGGCGGTCTCGTACGGCCGGGCCGGCCTGCCGGGACGGCCTTCTGACCCGGTGTCCGCCCCGGCTCCGGCCGGGGCGGATCGCGCCGTGTCGGTCAGCTCGTGGCCGCGTTGAGGGCGGCCACGAGCTGTTCCTCCTCGTAGTCCAGGTGGGCTTCCAGTTCGTCCACGAGCCGGTCGACCTCGCTCAGCACCGCCGCCGGGGCGGGGGCCGGCGCCGGGGGCTGCGCGGGGGCCGCGTCCTCCGGGGTATCGAGGCCGACGAGGGCGCGGAGCCGGTGGACGCGGTCGGCGACCACCTCGTGCTCGCGCCGCAGGCGCGCGAGCGGCTCGGCGAGTTCGGGGAACTGCTTCGCCAGCCAGGGGAAGATCCTCTGATCCTCGCCGGTGTGGTGGAACTCCAGCCCGTGGCAGAACGACAGGCAGTTGACCCGCAACTGCAGCACCAGCTCTCCGACGGGCCCCCCGTCGGCCGCCGCCCTCGCGACCTCGGCGCGGAGCAGGGCGAGTTCCTGGCGGAAGGAGCGGTGGATGGTGATCAGCGCGTCGCCCATGGGGCCGGCCGGCGGGCCCTCGTCGACGGGCGTCAGCGCGACGACGGGAACCGGGTCCTTCGCCGCGTCCCGGGCGGCGCGCAGCTCCGGGTCCGCCTCGGCGGCGCGGGCGAAGAGGCGGTCGCGCTCCGCCCCGCGGACGATCTCCACCGCGGCCCGGAACGACCAGGTGCCCACCTCGACGCCGACCTGCTCGACGCCGGCCTGCTCGTCGCCGGCCTGCTCGTCGCCGGCCAGCTCCCCGTACCAGGCGGGCGGCGCGCCGCCGGGCGCGGGCGCGGCGACGACCAGCATCCGCGGCTCTGCGTCGGGCCGGTGGTCGGGCACGTAGGCGAGGGGGGTGGTGCGGGCGGCGGTGCCGTCGGGTCCGGCGGTGGTGAGCAGCAGCAGGCGGCGGTCCGCGTAACGGCCGCCGACCAGGCCGGAGTTGGCGCGGAACTCCTCGATGACCTGCTGGACGTCCCGTTCCTGTATGTGGTTCATGGTCTCCTGTTCGGGGTCTTCCGGTCTTTTTCGGGCAACATGGAGCGCGTGCGCGAGCAGGCACGCGTACGAGGTGGTGGCACGCGGACAGCGCGAAAACCCCGGGGTGCACCGGGCGCGACGAAGCTGCGGGCCCCGGCGGTACACGGGGCCACCGGACGCGGGGGGAGGGGCGCGTCCGCGAACGTCAGCGGATCAGACGGTCCTTATGGCGCAGGCCATCACGATCATCCCCTTCAGGTCGAGTGCCACCCGCCCGCACCCGACCCGTCGGCGGTCACGCGGCACCCGATCAATGTAAATCGTGCGCTCCCCGGCTGTCAGCCCTCGAAGTAGGCGGCGGTCCGCGCGTCCGCCGGATAGTACGACTCGATCGCGACCTCGGCCAGCGTGACGTCCATCGGCGTACCGAACGTGGTGATCGTGGAGAACAGCCTCAGTTCCCGCCCGGCCACCCGGAGGATCATCGGGATCACCACGTCGGACTCGACGGTACGGGCCGGGTGCCCGTCCTCCGCCCCCGGCGCCAGCAGCTCGTCGTAGAGCGCGGCCAGTTCGGGGTCGGGCGCCACGGCGAGCTGGCGGCCGATCCGGGCGCGGAACACGGTGCGTACGTCGTCCAGGTTGACGACCAGCGGGGCGAAGCCGCGCGGGTCCAGCCCCAGCCGGAGGAGGTTGACCGGCGGGCGGAGCAGCTCGGGGTCGACGTCCGCGAGGAACGGCTCGATCGCGCGGTTGGTCAGCACGATGTTCCAGCGGCGGTCGAAGGCCACCGCCGGGTACGGCTCGTGGGCGTGCAGCACTCGCTCGACCGCGGCCCGCGCCGCCGCGAGCGCCTCGTCGCCGAGCGGCCGTTCGGGGTAGCGGGGGGCGAAGCCGGCGGCGAGGAGGAGGCGGTTGCGCTCGCGCAGGGGGACGGCGAGCTGGTCGGCGAGGCGGAGCACCATGTCGGCGCTCGGGTTGGTCTTGCCCGTCTCGACGAGGCTGACGTGGCGGGCGGAGACGTCGGCGGCGATCGCGAGGTCGAGCTGGCTGAGCCGGCGGCGGAGCCGCCACTGCCGCAGGAGGTCGCCGATCGTGTGCACGAGCGTCGAGGGTAGTCGCCGTGGCCCCGTACGCCATGAAATGCCACTTCATCGACATCCGGCACGGCTGCGGCGAGGCTGCCCCCATGAGCGTAGACAACAAGAGCATCGTCCAGTGGGCACTGACAAAAGTGATCGAGACGGGCGGCGTCGACGGCCTTGCGCCGCTGCTGAGCGACGACTTCGTCCACCACCGTCCGGACGCGACCACCTCCACCAAGGCGGAATGGCTCGCCGCGGTCACGCAGGCACTCACCCCGCTCGCCGCCATGCGGGTCGAGGTCCACCACCTGCTGGCCGACGGCGATCACGTCGTCATGCACTCGCGGCGGTGGCTCCCCGACGGCGGGCCGGAGATCGCGGTCGTGGACGTCTGGCGGATCGAGGAGGGGCTGATCGCCGAGGGCTGGGAGATCATCGAGCCGGTGGCGGAGGCCGCCGCCCACCTCGCGTGGTGGGCGGAGCCCGCCGGGCGGTGACCGGATCCTTCCCCCGGGCCGGGAGCACACCGGACGGCAGGGCCGTCCTCGGCGTAGCCTCGTCGTCCACCGGCCGGCGCGCGCCGCACGCCGTGCGCCGTGCACCGTGCACCGTGCACCGGCGAGCCGGTGGCCGGGCTCGACCAGGGGATGCGGGGAGGGGATGCGGATGTTCGGGATCATCCGGCCGTGCCGGTGCCGGCTGCCGAAGGGGCTCGCCAAGGAGTGGCTGGGGCACTTGTGCGGGCTGTGCCTGGCGTTGCGCGGCGAGGGCGGGCAGGTCGCGCGGGCGGCCACCAACCACGACGGGCTGCTGATATCCGTCCTGTACGACGCACAGGCCCCGGCCGCCGAGAGCAGGAGCGGCGGCGGCTGGCGCACCGCCGGGCCCTGCCCGCTGCGCCGGATGCGGCGGGCGGAGGTGGCGCGGGGCGACGGGGCGCGGCTGGCGGCGGTGGTGTCGCTGCTGCTGGCCTCCGCGAAGATACGGGACCACGTGGCGGACGGCGACGGTGCGCTGGCCCGGCCGGTGCTGGCCGGGCCGGCGCGGCGGGTGGCCGGGGGCTGGGAGGCGGCCGGGGCGCGGGGCGGGGCCGGTCTGGGGTTCGACACGGCGGTGCTCGTGGCGGCCGTGGAGCGGCAGCGCGAGGTGGAGGCGCTGGCCGGGCCGGGTACGCCGCTGCTGACGGTGACCGAGCCCACGGAGCTGGCGACGGCGGCTGCGTTCGCCCACACCGCACGGCTCGCGGGCCGGCCCGGGAACGCGGAGGCGCTGGCGGAGGCAGGCAGACTGTTCGGACGGATCGCGCACCTGCTGGACGCCGTACAGGACACCGAGGACGACCGCCGTACGGGGGCGTGGAACCCGATCACGGCGACGGAAACGCCGGGCGCCCGGGTGCGGCAGCTGTGCGACGACGCGACGCGCGGCGTCGCGCTCGCCCTGGCCGACGCGGAGTTCACCGACGACCGGCTAGTCCGCGCGCTGCTGGTCGGCGAGTTGGAGCGGGCGGTACGCCGGACGTTCGCCCACGCGGGCGGCGGGTTCGGGCCGCCGCCGCCGGATTTCGTACCGCTGGGGCAGGAGGGCGGGCCGGCGGAGGAGCACAGGAGGAGCGGCTGGTGCGACTGCGGCGGCTGCGGTGATCTGTGCAGTTGCTGCCAGTGTTGCGGCGGCGGAGGCGACGACGGGGGTGACGGCGGCGGCGGTTGCTGCGACTGTGACTGCGACTGCGACTGCGGTTGCTGCGACTGCAACTGCTAGCCAGCGCCGCGTCAGTCAACGACGCTTCGGACGCCGCCCACCGTGTGGTGCCTGCTCAGATCTGGTTCGTGCCGCCGTCGACGTAGATGTTCGCGCCGACGACGTAGCTGCTCTGTTCCGAGGCCAGGAAGGCCACGACCGCGGCGGCCTCCTCAGGCTGGCCCATGCGGCCCTTGGCCACGGTCGCGGCGACGTTCTCCTTGACGGCCCGGGCGGTCTCCTCGTCGCCGAAGGCGGCGGTGCCCCCGGGAGTCTCGATCCATGCCGGCGAGATCGCGTTGACCCGGATGCCGCGGCCCTTGAGTTCGTTGGACCACGTGCGTGCGAAGGACCGGACGGCCGCCTTCGACGCCGCGTACGCGCCGAACGCCTCCACTCCGCGGTCGCCGGCGGTCGAACCGACCAGGACGATCGAGGCTCCGTCGTTGAGCAGCGGCAACGCCTTCTGCACCGTGAACATCGTGCCTCGGACGTTGACCCCGAAGGTCTGGTCGAAGTGCTCCTCGGTGGTCTGTTCCAGCGTCACGAACGAACCGACCGCCGCGTTCGCCACGAGCACGTCCAGACCCCTGCCGCGCGCCCGCACCGCCTCGTAGAGCCGGTCCAGGTCCGCCGGCTTCGCGATGTCGCCGACGACCGCGGTGGCCCGGTCGGCTCCGATGGTCTTGACGGCAGCCTCCAGTTCGGACTCGCGCCGCCCGGTGACGAACACGTACGCGCCCTCGTCCGCCAGCCGTACGGCGGAGGCCAGACCGATACCGGTGCTGCCCCCGGTGACCACCGCCGTCTTGCCTTCCAGCTGCCCCATGGGAGTGTCTCCCTCACTCTCTCGATGCCGATGCGTTCGACCTCGATAGTGCGGGAGATCGCGGATACTATCCATGATGCAGAGTCCGTCGTTCTTTACGTATCGTCCAGGAGGTGCCGTCGGTGCTCGGCTTTCAGGATCCAGTGGCGGACGCGATCGGCCTGCTCCGGCCCCGCACGGTGGTCGGGCCCAGCCTCCTGGCCGCGGGAGAGTGGGCGTTGCGCTTCGACACGTTCCTGCACGTGCGGATCGGGGGCCTCGTGCGCGGCACGTGCTGGTTGATCCTCGAAGGGCACGAGCCGGTGCTCCTGAAGGAGGGTGACACCTTCATGCTGGGCAACCCGCCGCCCTACGTGCTGGCCAGCACGCTCGACGCAAGCCCGCGCCCTGCGGAGCAGGTGTGGGCGGGTGCCGAGGACGGGTTCGTGCGGATCGGCCCGGAGTCCGAGGAGGACCTCTACCTCTGCGTCGGGCACATCGCGTTCGACGACAGGAACGCGGCTCTCCTGACCGATCTCCTGCCGCCGCTCGTGAACGTCCACGTGGCCGATCCGCACGGCAGGCGGCTCGCGCAGCTGATCGATCTCCTGGCCACCGAGGTCGGGATCGCCGCCGCCGGCGGCCCGCTGGTGCAGAACCACCTCGCACAGATCCTGCTCGTGCACATGCTGCGCGCTCACGCCGGTCAGACGGACCGGCCCACCGGCTGGCTGGGCGCCCTGAACGAGGACGGCATCGGTGCCGCCCTGCGCGCCGTGCACGCGGACGTGGCCCACTCCTGGAGCCTCAAGGAACTCGCCGAGATCAGCCACATGTCGCGCTCCGCGTTCGCCCAGGCATTCAAGACCCACGTCGGGGTCCCGCCTCTGGAGTACCTGATCCAATGGCGCATGAGCCTCGCCCGCGACGCCCTCGCCCGCGACACGCTGTCGATCTCCGAACTCGCACGGGCCACGGGCTACCTGTCCGAGAGCGCGTTCAGCACCGCGTTCCGCCGCGTGGTCGGCTCATCGCCCGCGCAGTTCCGGAACCAGGCACGGCAGCCATCACGCTCGGCCGCGAACGGAAGCTGAGGGACGCGTCCTCTGCAGTGCCCGTGCCCGTGCCAGGGCGGGCGCGCGACCGGCGCCCGCCCTGGGCGCTGCCTGCCCGTCAGCCCTTGTCGAGCAGCGACTTCATCGCGTCGATCTCGGCTTCCTGGGAGCGGATGATCTGCCCGGCCATCTTCCTGGCCGGGGCGTACGAACCGTCGGCACGCTCGGTCTCGGCCATGGCGACGGCGCCCTCGTGGTGCTCGATCATCATCTCCGCGAAGGCGGTGTCGAACGCGGCGCCCGACGCCTTCTCCAACTCCGCCATGTCCTCGGCGGACATCATGCCGCCGGCGGAGCCGTGCATGGAGTGGTCCATCTCCCCTTCCGCGGGCACGTCCTCGCCCCAGGAGGTGAGCCACCCGGACAGCGTCTCGATCTCCGGGGCCTGGGCGTTCTCGATGGCGGCGGCGAGCTTCTTCACCTCGTCCGACTCCGCCCGGTCGGGCGCCAGTTCCGCCATCTCCACGGCCTGGCGGTGGTGGGGGATCATCCCCTTGGCGAAGGTGACGTCGGCGGCGTTGTGCTCCTCCTGGGCGGCGGGGGCGGAGGCGGAGGCGTCGTTCTCGCGGTCGTCTCCGGCGGAGTCGTCGTCGTTGCCGCCGCAGGCGGCCAGGACGAGGGCGACCGCGCCGGCGGTCGCCGCCGTGGCGCCGCGGCGGATCAGGGAACGTGTACGGATCATGGAAGTGCAACTCCTTCACGCGCGCCCGTATCGGCGCGCGAGCGTGTACGTACGGATGTACGGGGTGTACGGATGTGAAGGCACGCGGCAGCGCGGCACCCGGCCCCGGTCGGGGCGTACGCGGGTGCCGTGCGGGCGGCTCTATATCCGCAGGAGTTGCAGCTCGGAAAGGTCGGGCGGCGCCCGCCCCCACACCGTCGAGGCCGGGGCGGCAGCCGGGCCCCGCCCGGCGTCCGGGGCGCCGGACAAGGCGGCGTCGAGGGCGGGCGGGGCGTACGCAGAGGCGATGCCGGCCGCCGCGCAGGTACGGTCCGCGTGGGCGAGGTGCCCGGGACCGCCGTCGGTGTGCGCACACGCGTCGCCGGCCTGGGCGAGGGCGGGTGCGGACACCGGAGGCGCGGACACCGGAGGCGCGGACACCGGGAGTACGGACGCCGCGGGCGCGGGCCGCGCCATGGGCGCCTGCGCTGCCGCGGGGGCGTGCGCCGCGACGGATGTGTGCGCCGAGGGCTGCGACGGCATCTCCTCCGGTGCCGGCATCGCCACGGGCGCCTGCACCGCGGGCGCCTGCACCGCTGCTGCCGGCTCCGGGGCCCGCGCCCCCGTCGCGTCGTGGCTCATCTCGATGGCCGCCGGCCGCTCCGCGGCAGGCATGCCCCCGGGACCCAGCGCGTGCATACCCAGCACACCCGCCAGCACCGCGAGCACCAGCAGCACGAACTGCCGCCCGGCGGGGCGGTGGCGCGGTCGGATGCTGCCGGTCATGCCGCCAGCCTACGCACCGCCACCGACAACGCCCCCGGCCCTCCGCCCCGCCGACGCCCACGCCAACGCCGCCTGCCCCAGCCCCGGCCCCGGCCCACGCCGCCCTAGCGTTCTACGCGCCGCAGCCCCCGTACCGCCGGGACCGCCAGCAGCAGCACGCACGTCACCACCGCCATCGTCGAGGACACGTACAGCAGCGGCACCGTCCCCACCACCCCCGCCAGCGGCCCCGCCGCCGCCTGCCCCACCGGCTTCATCACCAGCGACCCGGCCGCGTCGTACGCGTGCACCCGCCCCAGGACCTCCTGCGGGACATGCGTCTGCACACTCGTGTGGAACATGACGGCCCAGAACGCCGCCCCTATCCCGCTGATCCCGTAACACACCGCCACCAGCGGCGCGGAGAGCCCGAGGGCCACCCCCAGCGGCATCAGCGCCCACACCGTCATCGACAACGCCCCCGCACGCAGCGGATACCGCGGCCGGAGCCTGATCGCGACAATCCCGCCCAGCACGCTGCCCGCCCCGAGGGAGGACATGACCAGGCCGAACGTCGAGGCGCCGTAGTCGGTGACCAGCGTGCTGTTGCCGAGGGTCGTGGTGGGTCCCGAGCCGGCGAGCTGCCAGAGCATGAAGACGACGATGACGCTCCACAGCCACGTCCGGACCGTGAACTCCCGCCAGCCCTCGACGAGATCGGCCCGGAACGACGGCGCGCCGTCCCGTACGGTGCCCGGGCCCATGGGGACCGCGCGGAGCAGGAGCAGGCAGGCGCCGCTGACCGCGTACGTCAGGGCGTCGAGGGCGACGACGACGGCGGGTGAGGAGACGGCGAGCAGCAGGCCGGCGAGCGACGGGCCGAGCACGAGGGTGACGGACTCGGAGATACGAAGGGTGGCGTTGGCCTTCTGTACGTCCCGGGCGACGCGCGGCGTGACGCTGGCGACGCCGGGCTGGAAGAGCGCGCTGCCCGCCCCGACGAGGGCCAGCAGCACGAGGATCTGCCACAGCCGCGGCGTGCCCAGCAGGAACAGCAGCGCGAGTACGGTCTGGAAGCCCAGCCGCGCCGCGTCCGAGACGACCATCAGCCGGCGGGCACCGAAGCGGTCGGACAGCACGCCGCCGAAGATGATCAGCGCCGCGAACGGCGCGACGAGCGCGGCCAGGGCGTAGCCGACGCCGCTCGCGCCGTAGCCGGCGTGGAGCACGGCGGCGGTGATGGCGACGGGGAGCATGGCGTCGCCGAGCAGGGAGGTGGTGCGGGCGGTGAAGAACAGCCGGTAGTCGGCCGTCCAGAGCGGCGTTGCGGCGGGGGACTTCGCGGTGTGCGTGTCCCGGGCCATCTCCGAGCCAGTCACTGCACACCGCCCCAGGTACGCCGTCGATCCGGACCAGGCGCCACTGTGCCGCCCCAACCGATGGCGGGTCAACGGAATATGTGGTCAGCCGGCTTCAGCCGGCCGGCCGGAACCGGCCCCGAGGCGGCGAACAGCGCGGCACGCGGGCCCCCGGGCGCCGGGGCGCCGGGGCGGCGGAGGGTCACCTGGCTTCGTCCACTTCAATCGGCAGCGTTTGTTCGTCGGTTCGGGAGGCAGCCGACGGTCTTCCGATAGTTGCCGTGCGCCTTCGATCAAGCAGGGGCTCACTTGATCGAAGGCTGCCCTTTGACAGCGAAGACAGTCAGGCGCAGGATGCTGACCTGCGGCGACTGAGTTCGGGTGTCCGACTGGACCTCGTTCAGTCGATGCCTTCGACGATGCGGAAGTCGCGCTCGACGCCGTCGGAGAGGGCGACCAGCGCCTCCTGGTAGGCCGCACTCTCGTGCGCCGCGACGGCCTGCTCGAAGCTGTCGAACTCGACCAGGACGGTGCGCTCGGCGATTCCGGCGTCATACGCCACGACCCGACCGCCACGGACGAGGGTCCGGCCGCCCCAGGGCTCGACGGCCAGGCGGGCCAGGTTGTTGTAAGCAGCCAGCTTTTCAGGGTCTGAAATGGTGCGGTAGACGCTGACCCAGTAGCCCTTGGGCATGGAACCTCCAGTGTTGGGATGAGTGCATCTGACTTGCGGGTTGGTCTCGGACGAGCGTCGGCGGGCGAGAGCGAGGCTTGTCAGCGTCGTGATCGCCATGGCGCCGATGCCGACCAGCGCCGCGGTGGTGTAGGCGCTGCCGTCGGGGAAGAGGTGCCCGCGGCGGGGATCAGGCCGCCGATGGCGCTGCCCAGGGAGTACCCGACGCTGCGGACGACGTAGTTGAAGCAGAGCGATGAACATCATCGAGGGGACCGGCAGCCGCGCCTCGGAGCGCTCCCGGGTAGTGCTCACCGGTTGGTCGCGGTCGTGATGGGGAGGAAGTCGGCGAAGCGAGGCGCGCCGGGCTCGTGCGGCAAGCGCGTGGCGCGCGCGGCGAAGCTGACGGCGTGGTACCACCCGCACAGCAGAAGCAGATCGAGCAGTTGGAGCTCGTCGAAGACCGACACGAGTCGTGTCCACAGCGCGTCATCGATGTCGGAACGCTCGTGCAGCGCGTCGACGGCGAGGATGAGCAGCCGTTCCCGCTCGGACGTCCAGCACGCGTCAGCGGGGTCGCCGTGCACCAGGGATGCCGCCTGCTCGCGGGTGAGCTCGACCCGCTCGGCGAACGTCATCATGTGCACGCCCCACTCGTACTCGCAGCCGCACAGCGCGCATGTCCGGTCGATGGCGATCTCGCGCTCCCTCATGGTCAGGGTCAGCTGTCGGCCCAGCTCATAGCGCCCCCATCCGTGCATGGCGCCGGCCATCGGGAGGTTTCTGGCGAACATCCGGAACAGCCCGATCGGCGGCACGTCCCCGGGCATCATGCGCGCGAGCAGCGCGCCGGCCTCGTCGGTGTACGGCGGTTCCAGCAGGGCAATTCGCGACATCGGCGCTCCCGTCGAGGTTGTTTCGAAATTCGAAACACGCTCGGATGCTAGTGTTTCGAATAACGAAACGCAAGGAGGGGCATGCCGACACCGCGCCCAGGAACACCGGTTCGTGGATCGACGACCGGCCGTCCGATCATGGCCGCGATGGACCTCTTCGGCCGTCGGTGGGCGCTGCGCATTCTCTGGGAGCTGCGTGCGGGTCCGCTCGGCGCCCGCACGCTGCTGGCACGGTGCGAAGGACTGTCGTCCAGCGTCCTCTACCAGCGGCTTCGCGAACTCACGACAAACGGCATCATCGCCCCCTCAGCTGAGGGCTACGAGCTCACTCGCCTGGGGGCCGCACTCGGTCACGCCCTACAACCACTCAACGAATGGGCGATCACCTGGGCGCAGGCGCAAGAGCAGAACGATCAGAACCCTGCGGAGGCATGAAGGTGGAGCCCGCGGTGGGTTGCGTCCTGGGCTGGGTGCGCGTTGATGGGTAGAAGACGAAATGTGGGCCTGGTTTGTCGGGATTCTTAGGGTATGTTGCCGCCAGTTCGTAGCGGTTTACGTTCGTCCGGGGGCTCGGGGTGGGTCGGTCTGCCCGGGGTCGGTGAGCGTGTGCCGCGGGGTGGAAGACTGGCCGTGTGGGCGTGAGTTACCGAGAGTTCCTCTCCTGGGGCGTCACCCCGGTCACCTCGGGCTCCGGAGCCCGTGGGCGTGCGCGTGCGCGTGGCGGAGCGGAACTCGGCCTCGGTGGGCGTGGTCTCCTCGTGTGCGCATCGACCCGGCCACGCTCGCCGTGCACCTCGTGTCAGCCGGGCGCAGCGCCGAGTCGGCCGACTCCTGGGCCTCCCACCGCGCGGCTTGGCGAAGGCCGACCCGAAGGCCGTCGACGCTTTCGCCCGAGCCGGTCGCGTCCGCACGTCCAGTCGCCGGCACCGATCCGAGCCGGTGCGCGGCTTGTCCGCGAGCGGGGTGGTCTCGCCGCGGCGGCGTCGGCCCCCGTCCGCCGGGGACCGATCCGTAGGGCCTTCGACGGGGTGCCGCTCCCCCCGGGCCACTCATAGCCGCCGGTCTTTACGGGCCGGAGTCCGGTGTCAGGGGTGGGCGAAGCCCATCGCGTAGCGACGCTCCCGTAGCGAAGCGGAGGGGGCTCCCTTGACGCCGGACGGAGGCCCGCATCATCAGGAGATGGGTGGCCCGGGGGGTGCCCGAGCGACGCCGGCAACCCCGACGCCGCCCCCTCGGACGCCGGGTTGGTGCCGTTACAGCAGGTGGTCGGCTTTGCCGGCCTTGATGTCGCGGATAAGGGTGCGGAGGGCGTCGATGGAGTCGGTGATGTGGTGGTCTTCCTGGCCTGCCACGGCGATGTGCGCGTTGCCTTCCTCGTCGGTTCCGATGCGGAAGCAGTTACCCGAGTCCTGGGAGGGTGCTGCCTCAGTGCTGGATCAGGCCGCCGACGGGGACAGGAGCGACGTGGCCGGTTGCGGGAAGGTTCTGCGCCAGCGCGAGGCCGATGTCCACCAGCGATGAACGACGCAGGCGAGCGACATCAGAGACCGCGGTCCAGACCGACTCCGCGATGTCGCCGTTCGGTTCGGGCCGGAGTCGGCCGCCGGCGACGCGGACCCGATAGAAGATGCCGACGTTCTGGTGCTCGACCCCCGCCCGTGCGACGGCCGCGGGGATCATCCTTGAGTCCACTCCCAGCAGGCGCTCGGCCACCGCGGCACAGCCGGTCTCCTCGGCGACCTCCCGGATCACCGCATCGAACGGATCCTCCCCGTGCTCGACCCCGCCGCCCGGAAGAGTCCAGTTGCTCTCCCCCTCCGGTGGTACGTGGCGGGGCGAGCAGCACCCGCCCGTCCTCGATGCACACGGCGTACGCCGCCAGCCGGAAACTCATCCCCGCACCCCCGCCGGACCCTATCCGACGTCCACTTGAATCCGCCCCGTCCATCGCTTCGCGAAGTGGAGCGAGCCGGATCGACCCCACGCCTGGAGCCACTGTTCCGTTGGAGCCGGGTAAGTGCCGGCGAACAGGCCTCCGGCCCCGGCGGCGTGGGGGCGCCGCCGGGGCCGGGTTGGGGCGGGGACGGTGTCAGCCGAGGGCGCGTACGGCCTGGTAGTAGACCCAGGCCGTGCTGTTGCAGGCGGTCTCGGTGGCGCCCGAGTAGCCGTTGCACACGCGCTTGAGGTCCTCGTAGAAGGCGCTGTCGAGGCGGGACTTGTTGGCGGAGAAGGTGCCGATCTCCTTGTAGTTGCGGTAGCCGAAGTCGTGGCGCTGGCAGGACTTCTGGAAGGGGAAGCCGAACGGGTTGTCCGGTGAGCTGCTGCAGTAGTCGGTCGACCAGTTGAACCCGTACGCCGACCAGGCGCCGCGGTTCGCCTCGGCCGACGCCCAGGCGTTGTAGCTGCTCGCGCTGGTCTGCGTGAAGCTCGCCAGCACCTGGGGCTTGTCGGCGGGGGCGGCCTCGGCGGTCGTGGCCGTCGCCAGGAGGGCCGCCGCGGTGACGCCCGCGGTGACGCCGGCGGCGACCAGGCCCTTTGTTGCGGTGGGGCGCATGGGACTCCTCGGGTAGGTGCGCCGGGTCGCGGCGCACAGCCTGGGGGTGCTCCAACTGCCGCGTACGTTCCGGCAGTCGGCCGTGCCGCGCTCAGACTATGCGCGTAGATTGACGGAGGGAAGTCATGCTCCTGACAGAATCGTGAAGTCCGTGTACGTCCCCAGCCCGCGCAACCGCGGCGCAACCGGCGTGCATTACCCGTGCATTACAACGGAAAGCGGCCGAGTCCCCACCGACGAACGAACCGACGAACGGACGGACGATGAAGCGACGCAACCTGCTCACCGGAGCCCTCGCCGGCGCGGTCGCCGCGCCCGCCGCTGTCACTCTCGGGGCGTCCACCGCACGGGCCGCGGTGGCCAACTACCCCATCGCGCTGACCGATCAGGCCACCAACAGCTTCCAGGTCTTCGACCGCACCGGCGACTGGTCCGGGGCGTCCACCTGGAGCTTCACCCCGGGCACCACGAACGGCTGGGACGACCCCTTCGAGATCCGCTTCCGCGCGACCACGCGCTACGGCACGATCGCCCTGATGACCGCCGGCCAGCCCGGCAACGGCCGCGCCGGCATCGTGGCCGTCACCGGCAACGGCAACCGGCTGGACCGCGGCGACCTCATCTGGGAGACGTCCGTCGCCAGTTATCCGCACTGCATCGAGCGCATCCCCAACGTCGCCGCCGTCGTCGTCGCCGGCACCCGCGACCGCATCCACGTATACGGCGGCGCCAACAGCGACCACTCCACGCTCCGCGAGGTGCAGACGATCACCGACATGCCCAAGCCGCACGCGGTGCTCTGGGACGACGTGAACGACCTGCTCTGGGTCACCGGCGGCACGGTCATCCGCACCTACCGGGTCACGGGGGCCAACTCCACGGCCCGGCTGGTGAAGTCGGGTACGGACATCGCGTTCCCCGGCAACGGCCACGACATCCAGCCCGACTACACCGATCCCGGCAAGCTGTGGGTCACCGACAGCGGCCGGGTGTACTCGCTGGACAAGGCGACGCGGAAGGTGACGATCATCTCCGAGGAGAACTACGTCAAGTCGTACGTCCGCTACACCGACGGCGAGGCGATGTGGACCCTGGACCCGACCCCCGCGGATCCCCCGTGGGGCGGCCCGACGGTCTACTTCTCCGGCGGCCAGTCCAAGACCCGCCCTGGCGCCCAGATCTACAAGGCCCGCATCGTCACGACCCGCTTCCACTGACACCGCCCGGCCGGCTTCGCCCCCGGGCCCGTCAGCCCGTCAGCCCGTCACGGTGGCGGGTCAGTCCTCCGCCGGCGTACGGGCCTCCGAAGCCGAAGCCGAAGCCGAAGCCGAAGCCGGAGTCGGAGTCGGAGTCGACACCGAAGCGCCGTCCCGCCGCCGCAGGTACACCGCCGTGCCCAGCGCCCCCACCGCCAGGGCCACGATCGCCCACTCCGGCGCCGCCCCCACCCGCGTCGCCAGCGTCTCGTCGGTGCGCAGCGGCACCTCCGCGGTCAGCACCTCGCGGCGCCACGGGCCCGTCTCGTCGACCGTCTCGCCGTCCGGCGTGACGATCGCGCTGATGCCCGTCGTGGAGGCGACCAGCGTCGAGCGGTTGTGCTCGACCGCGCGCAGCCGGGACATCGCGAGCTGCTGCTCGGGCTCGCCCAGGTTGTTGTCGCGCATGTACGTGGCGTTGTTGGTGGGTACGGCGAGCAGGTTGGCGCCGGTGCGGACCTGGTCGCGGACCTGGCCGTCGTACGCGACCTCGTAGCAGATGGACTCCGCCAGCCGGACGTTCCCGGCGTCCAGGCGCACCGCCTCGTCGCCGGGCTCGAAGTCGCGCGGGATGAGCTGCAGGTCGCCGAAGCCGCCGAGCAGCGAGCGCATCGGGATGTACTCGCCGAAGGGCACGAGCTGCCGCTTCGCGTAGTACGGGCCGGGGCCGCTGCCGGGGAGCCAGAGCAGGCCGGCGTTGCGGATGCGGTCGCCGGGGGCGTCGAGGATGGCGCCGACGACGACGGGGGCGCCGAGGTCGTCCACGACGTCGGAGATCTGGGCGCTGAGGTACGGGTCGTTGCGCGGGTCGCGGTCGGTGGCGTTCTCCGGCCACAGCACCAGGTCGGGCCGCTCCGCCCGGCCCGCCTCGATGTCCTCGACCAGCTCGCGGGTGGCGGCGATGTGGTTCTCGGCGACCATCTCGACCCGGGCCTGCTCCGCCAGGCTGCGGGCCCGCGGCACGTTGCCCTGCACCACGGCCACCTTCGCCCGCTCGTCGCCGCCGTCGCCGCCGTCGCCGGCGCTCGGCACCAGCAGCGTGCCGCCCGCCCCCAGCGCGACCGCCGCGGCCAGCGCGACCGCCGGCCCCCGCCGCCGCGCGGCCGGCGCCGTGACCAGCGCCGCGAGGCACCCGGCGGCGAGCGCGACGACGGCGCTGACCACCGGGGCGCCGCCGACGGAGGCCCAGCCCAGCGTCGGGGCGTCGGCCTGGCTGAAGGCCAGCCGGCCCCAGGGGAACCCGCCCAGCGGCGCCCGGGAACGCAGCGCCTCGACCGCCACCCACCAGGCCGCCGCCCACAGCCACCACGCCGGCAGCCGGACCAGCGGCGGCACGGCGCAGCACAGGGCGCCGAGGATCAGCGCCTGGATGACGCTGAGCAGCAGCCACGGCAGCACGCCGAGGTTCGACAGCCACCACAGCAGGGGTACGAAGAACGCCACGCCGAAGGCCGTGCCGAGCCAGAACGCGTCCCGCTTGCGGCGGGCGCCGCGCAGCAGCACGAACAGCGCCGCGGGACCGGCGACGGCCAGCGGCCACAGCCCGTACGGCGGGAAGGCCACCGCGAGCAGCACCCCGGCCACGGCGGCGAGCGCCGGCCGGAACCACGCCCGGCGGCCCAGCGCCGCCGCCCAGGGCGCCCGGCGCCACGCGGCCGAGGCCCACGACGCGCCGGCCGGCGTGGTCCCCGGCCCCTCCGGGGCGCCGGGGGCGGGCGCGGCTGTCGTACGCGGTGGTGCGGCGGTCACGGAGCCTCCTGGATGTGCGCGTCGTCGGGGCGCCGCGTGGTGCCGTGGCACCCCGCCGGTGGTCCGGCACACGTACGCCGCCCCCCGTATTCTCGCCCCGCGACCCCCTTCGCGCGCCAGTGACGTTCGACTCGGTCTCTTCAGCGCCCCTCGGTGGGCCCGGGAGCACGGGGTTTGCGGGTCGCTTTCGGCCGAGGGGCGCCGGGCCGCCGCCGCGGCGGCCGTGGCGGCGGCCGTGCCGGAAGCCCACGGCGCCCGCGTCGTCACGTGAGCTCCGCCCTTGAACTCCGCCCCTGAACTCCGCCCCGGGCGGCGCCCCCCGCGGACGCGCTTCCGTGCGCCAACTGCCGGGACCGGGTGAGGTTAGGTTAGCCTAAGCTCTCGTGAGAGTCGGAGAGAGCACGCCCACCGCCGCGGGACCCCGCGGGCACGCCCTGTCCGCCGCCGGCGTCACCGTGGCGTACGACGGCGTCGACGTCGTCCACGACGCCTCGCTGCGGCTGCGCCCCGGGGAGGTGACCGTCCTCGTCGGGCCCAACGGCAGCGGGAAGTCGACGCTCCTGCGCACCCTCGCGCGGCTGCAGCGGGCCCGGCGGGCGAACCTCGTCATCGACGAGGACACCGACGGGTTCGCCCTGTCCACCCGGCACTTCGCCCGGCACGTCGCGCTGCTGACGCAGGGGCGGCCGACGCCGAGCGGGCTGACCGTGCGCGACGTCGTGGAGTTCGGGCGCTACCCGTACCGCGGTCGCTGGGGCGCCGCCGACCCCGGCGGGCGGGCGGCCGTCGAGAAGGCGCTGGCCATGACCGGCGTCACCGAACTCGCCGAGCGCGGCGCCGAGCACCTGTCCGGCGGGCAGTTGCAGCGCGTCTGGCTGGCCGGCTGCCTCGCGCAGGACACCGGCGTGCTGCTGCTCGACGAGCCGACCAACCACCTCGATCTGCGCTACCAGGTCGAACTGCTCGACCTGGTACGCGACCTGGCCGACGACCACCGCATCGCGGTGGGCGCCGTCCTGCACGACCTCGACCAGGCGGCGGCCATCGCCGACCGCATCGTGCTGCTCGACGAGGGCCGTATCGCCGCCGACGGCCCGCCGGCGGACGTCCTGCGGCCGGAGCTGCTCAGCAAGGCGTACGGCATCCGCATCGACGTCGACGACGACCCGCTCACGGGCCGGCTGCGCACCCGCGCCATCGGCCGGCACCACAAGCGAAGCCACGACAAGCGAAGCCACCACGAGCAAAGCCACCACAAGCGAAGCGAAAGGCTCAGCACTTCCTCATGAGACGCCTCCTGCTGACCGCGGCGGTCGCCACCGCCGCGACGCTCACCCTGGCCGCCTGCGGCACCACCGAGGACGCCGCGGACGACGACGACAAGGGCGGCGCCGGCAAGGGCGCCGCGCAGCCGATCACCCTCACCGACGGCACCGGCAAGAAGGTCACGCTCGAAGACGGCCCGGCCACGAAGGTCGTCGGCACCGAGTGGAACGTGGTCGAGCAGCTCGTGTCGCTCGGCGTCGACCCCGTCGGCGTAGCCGACGTCAAGGGCTACAACACCTGGGACTCCGCGGTCCCGCTGACCAACGAGCCGGAGGACATCGGCCTCCGCGGCGAGCCCAGCATCGACACCATCGCCTCGCTCAACCCGGACCTCGTCATCGCCACCAACGACCTCCCCCAGTCCGCGGTGAAGCAGCTGAGCAGCAAGACCACGGTGCTCACCCTGCGCTCCGCCGACGCCTCCGACCCCATCGGCCAGATGACGGAGAACCTCGACCTCATCGCGAAGGCCACGGGCACGACCGAGCAGGCCGAGAAGCTGAAGAAGGACTTCGACGCCAAGCTCGCCGAGGGTAAGAAGACGCTCGACGAAGCGGGCCTCGGCGGCGCGAACATCGCCTTCGCCGACGCCTACGTCGTCTCCAACCAGGTCTCCATCCGCCCCTTCACCGCCGGCTCGCTGCTCGGCGGGGTCAACGAGCGGCTCGGCCTCACCAACGCCTGGGACGTCGAGGGCGACAAGGACTACGGCCTCGGCGCCACCGACGTCGAGGGGCTGACGAAGCTTCCCGACGACACGCAGTTCGTCTACATCGCCAACGACGAGGACGACTCCAGCACCCCGTTCACCGAGGGCGGCGAGCTGGCGGACAACTCGGTCTGGAAGTCGCTGCCGTTCGTGAAGGCGGGCGACGTCCACCGGCTGGACGACGGCATCTGGATGTTCGGCGGTGTCGAGTCCATGAACCAGTACGTCGACGCTGTCGTCGGCGCGCTGACGAAGTAGCCGATGGCGGTCACCGCCCCGGCCACTCCCGCCCGCGCCCCCGCCCGTCCGCCGACCGCCCGGTCGCGGACGGGCGCGGCGGCGGTGGCGGCCGGGCTCGCGCTGCTGGTCGCCCTCCTCGCGGTCGTCGACCTCACCCAGGGCACCTCCGACGCCGGCGCCCCCGAGGTCTGGAAGGCGCTCACCGGCCGGGCGGACTCGACCGACTCCTCCGTCGTCATCGCCTCCCGGCTGCCCCGGATGGTCGCGGGCCTGCTGGTCGGCGCGGCGCTGGCGATCGCCGGCACCGCGCTGCAGGCGGTCAGCCGCAACGTGCTGGCCTCGCCGGACACCCTCGCCGTCAACGCCGGTGCGTACGCCGCGCTGGGGCTGGCCGCCGCCACCGGGGCGTCGCTGCCGCTGCTCGCCTCCTCCGGCGTCGCGTTCGCCGGCGGGCTCGCCGCCGCGGCGGTGGTGCTGGGTCTTTCGGGCCTCGGCTCGGGCACGGTGCGGCTGGTGCTCGCGGGCACCGCGCTGACGCTCGGGCTGTACGCGATCACCGAGGGGATGCTGCTGCTCTTCCCCGAGGAGACGGAGGGCCTCTACGACTGGCAGCAGGGCAGCATCTCCCAGAGCGGCTGGGACGGCGTGGTGCAGATGCTGCCGCTCGTCGTCGCCGGGCTCGCCGGGCTGCTGCTGCTCGCGCGGCGCGTCGACGCCCTGGCGCTGGGCGACGACGCCGCCCGCGGACTCGGGGTGCCGGTGCGCGCCACCCGCGTCACGGCGGTGCTGCTCGCGGTGCTGCTCGCCGCGGCGTCGGTGACGCTCGCCGGCCCGATCGGCTTCGTCGGCCTGTGCGCGCCGGCGCTCGTACGCTCGCTGGCCCGCAGGTTCCGTACGTACGGCAAGTCGCGGGCGGGCATTCCGCTGGCGGCGCTGCTGGGCATGGCGCTGGTGCTCGGCGCGGACGTGCTGCTGCGGGCCATGGTGCCGGCGGACACGGCGGTCTCCGTACCGACGGGCGTGGTCACCAGCCTCGTCGGCGCGGTGTTCCTCGTGGTGATGGCCGCCCGGCTGCGCGACACCGCGGGCGCGGCCGACACCGACAAGCTACGCATCCGCTCCCACCGGACGTTCGTGGTCACCACGGCGCTGCTGCTGGCCGCGCTGGTGGGCGTGACCGTCACCGCCCTGCTCGTCGGCGACACCAAGCTGCTGCTCGGCGACGTCGCCAACTGGCTGCAGGGCCGCGCGGGTCCGACCACCGAGGTCGTCCTCGACACCCGGGTCCCGCGGGTGCTCGCCGCGCTGCTGGCCGGCGCCGCGCTCGCGCTCTCCGGCACGATCGTGCAGGCCGTGACCCGCAACCCGCTGGCCGAACCGGGCGTCCTCGGCGTCACCAACGGCGCGGCCCTCGGCGCGGTGCTGCTGGTCACGACGGTGGACGTGCCCACCCCGTGGGCACTGTCCGGCGCGGCACTGGGCGGCGCGGCGCTCACCTCGGCCGGGGTCTTCGGCCTCGCCGCCCGCGGCGGGTTCCAGCAGAACCGGCTGGTCCTGGTCGGCATGGGCTTCGCCACCGCCGCGACGGCGCTGATCAGCCTGCTGATCGTACTGACCGACCCGTTCAACGCGACCATGGCCCTGACCTGGCTGTCCGGCTCGACGTACGGACGGACGCTGCCGGACCTCGTACCGCTGGCGATCGTCCTGGCCGCGGGCCTGGCGATCACGGCGGCCCGCCGCCGGGAGCTGGACCTCGTCTCGCTGGACGAGGACACCCCGCGGCTGCTGGGCCTGGACCTCGGGCGCAGCCGCCTGTGGCTGCTGATCCTGGGCGTCGCGCTGGCCGGAACGGCGGTGTCGGCGGCGGGCACGATCGGCTTCGTCGGCCTGGTGGCACCGCACGCTGCACGGGCACTGGTGGGCCGCCAGCACACCCGGGTGCTGCCGGTGGCGGTGCTGCTGGGCGCGGTGCTGGTGTGCACGGCGGACGTGATCGGCCGCTCGGTCATCGCCCCGGCCCAGCTGGGCGCGGGCCTGATGACGGCGGTCATCGGCACGCCGTACTTCATGTACCTGCTGGTACGCAGCCGGGGCGGCGGCCGGTAGTTGGGTCTGCCGGAGGAAGCCTATTTGTCGAGTTTCACGAGCACTCCGCGCCCGTTCGGCCGGTATGTTCGCGCTCGGTTTTTTGTGATCTTTTTTTCCACTTCTTCCTGCAGGTCGATGCTGTTCATCTCGGCCAGGGCGGTGAGATAGAGGAAGACGTCGGCCAGTTCCTCGCCGAAGTCGGGGAGAGACTTGCGCCAAGCGGTGAAAGCTTCACCTACTTCTGCTGAGAGCAGGCCGAACTCAAGGGCGACATCGGTGGTGTTGAAACCTTTGTTGATCTTGTTTTCCCATGCGAGCTTCTGCGCCGAACGGATATCCAAGACTCCTCCAGTGGCTCCTGGGGATCGCGAGCGCTGCTGAGACTAGCGAGCCAGGGCCTGGCGGGGAGCGGCACTTCGATGATTCGTCACCCGGTAGAGCGGAGATCGTGGCGCGCTGTGTCAAGTGTGATCACGGTGGCGTAGTCGGCGAGAGTGCGGAAGGCGCGTTCGTAGGCGGCGAGCAGGTCGGTGAGAGTCCCCGGTTCGTCGGCTTGTCCGTCGCGTAGGAGGAGGCGCGCGCGCACGACATCGACCGGGGCGGTGAGGTGGATGAAGGCGCCGTTGCGCTGGGTAACGGCTTCCGCGAGGTCGAGGACCTGGGCCCAGGTCAGCCGGGAACGTCCGCGCTGTAGGGGGCCGTAGACGAGTTCGCTGACGAAAGAGCGGTCCAGGACCAAGCGGCTGTCTGTATCCAGCATGCGGAGGTAGCGGGTGGTCAGGTCGAGGTGGTCTGGCGTGCGGGTGGCGTGGACGTGGGAGAAGCCGTGCTCGCCGGTCAGCCGGCGGGCGAGGGTGGTCTTGCCGGTGCCGTCGCAGCCTTCGATGACAACGGTGCGGTACTGGGCGGCCGTGGTCACCAGGTCCATTGCGCCTGCTCCTCGGCCAGCCCTGCGGGGTCGGTGAGGAGGTAGCGACTGGCGTATTGGATCATGAGGTTGCGCCAGTTGGGTTCTCTGCCGGGTGCGTGGGTGTACTCGGGGCGGGGCGTGTAGCTGATCGCGGTGTGGCCGAGAGCCGCGGCGGCTCCGATGAGCAGGGCGGCGCCGGGCGGTGTCTCGGGGCCGGAGACATCGGCAATCACGGTGTCGGCGTGGAGGGCGGTCTGCCAGTCCTGCTCTGCGCCATCCAGGGGGTCTGGGGCGGTGAAGCGGTGGGCGCCGATGACCTGGCCGGATATGTGGAGCCTGAGGGCGGTGATGAGCCGGTCGGGTTCGGCGTCGTAGCGGGCGGGCTCGACGTACGTCGTACGCGTTGATCGGGGTGCCTGAGGGCGACGGCGTGGGGCGTGCTCTAGGAGGGCGGCGATGGCCTGGGTGCAGGCGTGATCGATCTGTGCGCGGTTGCGAGCGGCGAAGGCTGCGAACCGCCGGGCTGGCGCCGGCGCTTGGGCTTCCGGACCCAGATGCGCGGCTCGGATCACCGAGGTGGCCGTGGTTTCGACGAGCGGGTCGGCGAAGGCGAGCTGCTGTCCGTCGGGGGTGAGGGAGTAGGTCTGGAAGTCGGTGGTCAGGATGATCGTCGGTACCCCCAGGGCAGCGGCGTAGCCGAGTTCCATGCATACGCCGTCGTCGAGGCTGGGGCCGTGGAGGAGGGCGATCATGCCGTCGAGGTGGTTCAGTCGTTCCCGGTCGAGTTCGTACAGGCGGCGACCCTTCTCGTCGGCGACGAGGTCTTCCTCGTTGGTGTCGCAGAAGGGCAGGAAGACGTTGTCGGCACCGACCTTCCGCGCGAGGCGGTCGGCGAGTGTGGCGGCTAGGACGCGGTCGTGGGCGGCGAAGAGGCGGTGCGCGATGTAGTACAAGGCGTGCTCCCTTCAGGGCCGAAGGCGAGTGATGTGCGCGGATGCGGCGGTGATTGCGGCATGGAGGGCAGCGGCGTCGCTCGCGCCGCGCGCGTGATGGGCGAGGAAGGTGCCGGTGACGGTGTCGCCGGCGCCGCTGACTTCCACAGCCGTGGTCGGTGGCGGTGTCTGGGATGCGGTGAGGGTGCCGTGGCGGTAGACGCGGGCCGGGCGGGGACCGTCGGTGACGACGATCAGGGGCAGGCGGCTGGTGTCGCACATGCGGGTGATCAGACGGTGTTCGTCGGTGCTGGTGAAGATGGCGCCGGTGTCCGGCAGCCACGGCAGGACCGCGGGAAGAAGGCTTGCGATACTGCTGGTGATGAAGTCGACGCTGACGAACGGGCGGCTGAGGGCCTGGGTCAGCAGGCCGGGGGCGTCCAGTGGCGTGCGGCAGCAGATGTGGATCAGGTCGGCGGTGCAGGCGGCGAGGTGGTCTTGGGCGTGGCCGGTGAGGCGTTCGGTCGCGACGCCCTGCTGTGCGTCCAGGCCGGTGAGCTGGTCGTGCTGGTCGTAGGAGAGGCGGAAGGTGGCGGACGAGCCGGGCGCGGTGTGTACGGCGCTCAGGTCGAGCCCGGCCCGAGTGGGCAGCGGGGACAGGTCGTCGCCGATGACGGCGACCGGGTGGGCGAGGCGGCCGGCGTCGGCGGCTGCGGTGGCGATGTGCCAGGCGGCGCCGCCGAGGCGCTGGTGGTGGCGTCCGTCGGGGTAGTGGCTGTGGTCGACGGAGATGTTCCCGATGACGCACAGGGGTGTCATTGCAGCTCAGCCGCGCTGCGTAAGGCGTGTGGGCAGTCAAGAACGCGAGGGCAGACCGGGCGGCGGCGGCAGAGGCGTTCGTGCGGCTGGTTGAGGTAGAGGCGCTTGAAGTAGATCAGCACCAGGTGGGCCCACCAGGTGGGGGCGGCCTCTATGGGGACGGTGACGGTGTGCTGGTGCTTGGTGATCAAGTCTCGGTAGGCATCGGATGCGCTGGTGACGCTGTGCTGGAGGTGCTGCCGGAGCCGTTCGTGGGCGAGCGGGCCGGACGGCAGGTTGATACCCAGGAGCGGTGCGAGGCGGGTGACCATGCCGGAGTCGACCGGGATGATGCCGCAGTGGTAGCCACGTGCGTACAGCGTGGCGCATTGCGCGATCTTGTAGGAGGCGTGGTCGACTTCGGTGGCGAAGCGGTGGATGAACGTGTCGGCGTCTACGGCGGCGCTTGCGGGGTCCACGCCGTCCTTGTCCAGGTGCGTGATGAAGTCGGCCAGGGAACGCAGGTAGCCGATGCGGGCCTGGGTCAGGCCCAAGGGGCTGACGATGTCGGTGAGGTCGGCGTCGACCGATTGGGCCAGGACGTCGAAGCCGCGGGTGTCGGCCGCGCGGATGGCCTCGCGGTAGGTGCCGACCATGCGGTAGGAGATGCGGGTGGACCAGCCGGCGGCGAGCATCCGGATGCGCGGGTCCGTCACTCCAAGGGGCCACCAGCGGTTGTCGTCGTGGTTGGCTTCGACCTCTGCGCGAATGTCGGGCTGGGCGGCGGCACGGTCGATCACGGTACGGATGCGGATTGACTGGGCGGGGGTGATCACGGTCAGGCTCCGGAGGTGGTGGCGAGGTGGGCCGCGTACATGGCGATGGCCAGGTTCGAGGAGAGTACGGGCAGCCCGTGTTGGTGTTCTAGATGCCTGAGTGAGTCCAGTGTCGGCCAGCCGGTGCAGGAGAGCACGAGCGCATCCGCTTGTGCCAGCGCCTTGCCGAGGCGGGCCACGAGCTCGCCGATCACGTCCGCGGTGATGTCGGGGTAGCCGTCGGCCAGGTCCAGTGATGCCTGGCCGGTGAGGGCGAAACCGTCGCGTTGCAGGGCGGCGGCTTCCGCCTCGGTGATGTCCGTCGGGTACGGGGTGGCCAGGGCCACGCGCTGACACCGCAGGTTCTTCAGGGTCGCGCAGAGCGCGTCGTAGGCGGTGATGATGCCGAGTGGTTGGCGCGTGGTGGTGGTGAAGCCGGCAGAGGTGCAGGCGAGCACGGTGCTGGCGAGTTGGATGCGGGAGAGTGAGTCGGCGGCCTGGGACGCGGCAGCTTGAAGGTCGTGGAGGAAGGTGGCATCCAGAGCGGTGGTGCGAGAGGCAGGGACCAGACGGGCGTGGTGGAAGACGCAGTGCCGCAGGCCCAGGCGTGGCAGCTCGGTCTCGACTTGGGTGTTCGCCCACGGCACCAGCACGCCGAGACGGACGGTGCGTACCGCGTCGTCATCATGCTGGCGCAGCAGTGCGAGGGCGGATCTAGGCGGCATCCCGGGCGCCGTAGATCAGGCGGGGGGCGTGGCCGGTGACGATCAGGTCTGCCTGGGTGCCCAACTCGGCCGCCGTTTCGGACTCGACGATCTGAATGGGGTACGAGCCCAGCCTGCGATACCAGGTGCCGCGGTTGGTGACGAAGAAGGCGCGCAGACCGGTGATACGCGATCCGGTCGGATAGACCCGGGCCTTCATCGGCGCGTCCCAGCAGTGGTCGATATCAGACTTCCACCCCTCGAACCGCTCCACCGAGGGTGGAGGCTGTTCCTCCTGCAGTGCGGCCAGAGGGGTGCCCGGGAAGACCCGCGCCTGGCGCACGTTGGTGCGGTGACACAGCATCCCGGCGTCCAAGATCCGCTGCAGCCAGGTCAGGTTGGCCACATGCGTACGGTGGGTCTCCCCGGGAAGGCCGTAGATCAAGTTCAGGCCGGGCAACAACCTGGGCAGGCCGCCGGGTCCGCGTTCGGCACCGGCTTCGTTGATGTGTTCCATGGCTCGCAGCAGTGCCTCCGGCGTACAGGTGAGCAGGTTGCGCTTGATCACCTCAGGGTCAAAGGACTCGATGCCCATCGGCGCGCAGTTGCCCTCACTGCAGTACTCGGCGACCAGCTTGGCGATGCGCCGTCCCACTGGCGAGGCCACAGCCAGCGGGTCGGCGTTGTCGATGTGCAGCACCTCAAGCTCCGGGCACGCCTCACGGATCCCGGCCAGCAGGGCACGGATGGCTTCCTCGTTACGGTGCTCGTAGGAGAAGAAGCAGGTCTGCTGCCCCAGGCGGAAGTTGCGCACGCCTGCCGCGTACAGCAGGGCGATCTCCTCCAGCACGTCGTCGACGTCGCGGAACTCCACCCGTGCGGCTTTGACCGGCTCGTTGCAGAAGGTGCAGAACCTCCGGCGCGTGCATCCGCGATACAGCTCGATCTCCGCGATCGGCCGCCACCGCATCTGCTGGACCAATTCCTCGTAGGCGACCCGGTCGGCCCGTAACTGCGCGAAGTCGGCAGCCGCGCGGCTGCCGGTCAGTACGTCGTTGGAGGTGACCGTATGGGTGTGCACGGCGTCGAAGAGCCCGGCGTACACGGCCGGCTCATCCAGGGCATGGGTGGCCAGCGGGCCGAGCAGCACACACCGGCCCCGAACGCACGCCAATGCCCGCGCGATCTCCTGAAGTGATCCGTTCACAGCGTGCAGATGCACCGACGGCACCTTGTCACCTGCGACAACGAGCACCTCGGCGGCATCGCGCAGCAACTCGATCGCCTTGTCGCGGTTGGTGGTCGCAGAGTACGTCAGGGCGTCGCTCAGCGGCGGCGCGGCCAACGGTCGACCGCCTGCGAGGCACCAGCGCACGTCGTCGATCGTCAAATACTTGATCGCCGCCTGTGGGCGGGCACGGGCCAGGGCGGCGTACGCGGTGCGCACGTAGGTCGAGAGATACGGCGGGACGCCCAGACCGCTGGGCTCGACGGTGTAACAGTCCAGGATGACGACGGGCTGGGTCACCAGGACCCCCTCCGGTTATTGATGGCAGGCACCGTCAGTTTCAGCGCGCCCTTACCCGCGGCAGGAGGGGGCATGGGGGTTGTACGGCTGTACGTGGGTTGCATGAAGCGCCCGCTCTCCCGAACTGCTGGAACTCTGACGCGCTGACGGGCATCATCAGCAGATGGCCCCAGCCCTCCGACGCCCAGGCGGAAACAATCGACTGGCTGCTGTCCTGGCTGACTCCGGGCTGTCCAACGCAGGGTTAGCCCGGCGGGTGAACGACCTGGCACTTCGCCAGGGAGTAACCACCCGGTACGACAAGGCATCAGTCACCCGCTGGCTGCAAGGCAAGCACCCCCGTGGCCGAGGGCCGGAGTTCATCACCACCGCACTCGCCGAGCGCTTGGGCCGTACCCTTATCCCCGCCGATCTCGGCTTCGTCGAATCGGATGCGCCCCCGATCACGGTGCGCGCCCTGACCTACGCTGAAGACGTGTCCGACTCTCTGCACACGATCGCCGAACTGGGCTCCATCGACATCTCCCGTCGCAGCCTGCTGGGCGTAGTGCCCTTCACCCTGGGCTCACTCGCCGACCCGCAGCGACACTGGCTGCTGTGGCTGGCCGAACTCGACGACAGCCTGCCGCCGAAATTGGCCGCCGCCTGCGACGGCGGTGTAGTGGAGCCCGTGCACTTCATGATTCAGACCTTCGACGAGATGGACAATCGCTTCGGCGGGGCCCACGTCCGCGCCGCGATCGTCCACTACCTCACCACCGAGGTCATCCCGCTCCTGCAACGCCACGGCATCCCCGAGAAGCAGCGGCGGCCGTTGTTCACCGCCGCAGCCAAGCTCGCCGCCACAGCAGGCTGGAGCTCCTACGACTCGGCCGAGTACGGACTCGCAGAGCGCTACATGATCCAAGCACTGCGGTTCTGTCAGGAAGGGGGCGACCAAGTGCTCGGCGGCCAGATCTGGGCTGGCCTCTCACACCTGACCACGAACCTCGGGCACCCCCGAGAAGGCGTGGATCTTGCCCGCACCGGATTGGCTACTGCCAAGCACAGCGGCAGCCAGCTGGGCCTGATGCGCCTGCACGCCATGGCCGCCCGCGGCCACGCTGCCCAGGGCAACACGCACCAGGCCACGGCCTCACTCACCGCCGCCGAGGCAGCTCTGGATGCCAGCCGCGGGCCGGACCACGAATCCCCTTGGGTGCGCTACCTCGACCGCCACTACCTCGAAGCAGAAGCCGCCCGCTGCTTCCGTGACCTGGGCGACGCCCACAACGCCGCAGCCAGCGCCGCATCATCGGTCCGCGCCAACGCCCAACGCGGACGACGGCACGCCATCAGCCAGTCCCTCCTGGCCACCGCCCAACTCCAGCAGCACCAGCTCGACGCCGCCTTGCACACCGCCACGCTCGCGCTGGACAAACTCGGATCTGGGGCAGTGCACTCCGAACGCTCCGTGCAGACCCTACGCGACTTCCGCACCCGCCTGGCACCCCATCGAAACGAGTCGGCCGTCCGTAACTTCGAACAGCGCACCATCCCCGTTCTCGGCGCTGCCTGAGTCCTAATACCCATGAGCACTGGGTGCGTTCTGGGCCCGGTCGACCGGGATATTCGCACCCGATATCCCGCTGGAGAAATCTGACAACAGGAAGGCAATCACCCTGGCGACCTCCGACGGCTCCACTAGTCGCCCACCGGGGAACTCGCCCGTGAACACCGCGAACTCCTCCGGGCTCTGCTCCCGCATCCGATCCCACCGCTTGCCCGGCACCAGTGTGGAGCCGGGCGACACCGCATTGACCCGGATACCGAACGGCCCCAGCTCCCGGGCCAGCGATGCCGCCATCGCGATCTGAGCGGCCTTGGCCGCCCCGTACTGGGCCTGGGGCGACGGCTTCCAGCCGGAGATCGACGAGACGAGCACCGCTGAGCCGCCGCCTACTGCCTTCAGATGCGGAACCGCTGCAGCGAGCAGCCGGGAACTGTAGCCGGCGTTCAGCTCCCAGGTGACTGCCCACTCCTCGCCGGACGCTTCCCCCAACCCGCGCCCACGTGCCCCACCTGCACAGGCCACCACGCTGTCCAAACCGCCGAGGGCAGCCGCTGAGCGCTCGACGAATGCCTCCACGCTGCCGGGCGCGGCCACATCCAGAGCCTCACCATGGACAACACCGGAGCCGTCAGAGCGCAACTGCTGACACGCAGTCTCCGTACGCCGCTGATCCCTGCCGCAGAGGGCCACGTCAGCCCCCGCCGAAACCAGCAGTTTGGCGAGGCTAAGGCCGATGCCCCGAGTCCCACCGGCCAGGACGCACCGCTTGCCCTCAAGACCGAAATTGCTCATGCCACCGCCTTTCAACTTGAGCAACCTACAACGCCCCGAACAACCCCGAAGCCCACTCCCCACCCCCGTCCGATCTCCGCTTTGCTAGCGGTCGACCCCGAGGGCTGCCCGGGGCAGAGCAAGTTACGACCGAAATAGTGCACGTCCCCCCGGTACTTCCCAGACCAAGGAGCGTGGTGATGACCACACTCAAGCGCGTCGCTGTCGAGGTGACGGAGGTTGGGGATCCCCTCGACTTCGCCGTCATCGCCGACATCATCGAGTCCGTCCGCATGCGGCTTTACCCGCCCGGAGGCGGGACGTTGGACGGCGCTCACCGGAGCGTGCCGTGCTCGCCCGGGCCCTCGGCCCGTGGACGTGGAGGATCAGGGAGCAGCGGGGAACTCTCCGGCCCGAGAGGCGGTGTGAGCACGATGCCGAAGTCGTCCGCTACGGCTGTGCCTGCCTACTGCGCGACTCTGCCGCGCACGGAGGCATCGGTGGCCAAGGCCCGGCGGCTGGTCTCCGCCTCGCTGCGTGTCTGGTCGCTGGAAGCCTGCGACGCCACGGCGTGCCTGGTCATCAGCGAGCTGGTGACGAACGCAGTGCGGCACGCGCGCCTGGCAGCGGTTCTCGTCCGGGTGTCTCGGGTAGGGCCCCGGCGCGTCCGGGTGGCAGTCGTCGACCTCGCCCGAACCCCGCCGACGCTCATCAACGCCGGCGTGAACGACGAGTCGGGACGGGGCCTGGCCACGGTCGCCGCGGTCTCCACGGCGTGGGGTGTCGACGCGCTGCCGTGGGGCAAGCGGGTGTGGGCGGAGTGCACCGTTCCCCTGGATGACTCGTGAACGGCCGCATCGCCGAACTGGTCTACGCCGACATCCTCATCGGCGTCCTCGTCCTCCTCGCCGTCGGGATCGCCTCGGCGGACTGAACAGACTCCCCTCGGCCCGCCAAGGTGCGCTTCAGGTCGAGGGTGAGCGGTCCCGGGCCGGCGCCAACCCCCGCCACCCGGCCCGGGACCAGACCCCCGTGCGCGCTGCCGACACAAGGACTGCAATGGACGACACCTGGAAAACGATCGAGGCGCTCTGCGAGTGGCTGGACGCCGAGAGCCCCGTCACGGGCCAGACCGCACGCCTGCTGCGCATCCTCAAAATCGGGGAAGAGTTCGGCGAGGTCGCAGAAGCCGTACACGGCATGCTCGGCACGAACCCGCGGAAGGGCAAGACCCATACGGTCGACGACCTCTGCAAGGAGCTGTGCGACGTGATCACGACGAGCATGGTGGCGCTCGCTTCGATCACCGATGACCCCGACGACGTCTTCGACGCAAGGCTTCGGGAGATCGCGGATCGTTCACTCGGCTGAAGTCAGCGGTGCGGCGTAGATCCGGAGATGGCCCCATAGGTGGTCGTGGAGCCGGTCCGCGCGCCCGCCACGCGCAGGTCCGATGGGGCGCCCGGCGGCGGGAGCGGCGGTGTACGGCGGTGTGCGGCCCGGTGTCAGCGGGGGGCGACGGTGACGTGGCGGACCTCGCGGTCGATCGGGGTGCGGGTTCCGTCCCCGTCCCTGACGTGCAGCTTCCAACCGTCGCGGGTCACCGTCGCCCCGCCGCGGAGCCGGTGCGTCTCGTCGGCCGCGTTGCCGGCGGGCGCGACCCACGTGCCGCCGTCGAGGCGGCGCTGGCCGTCCTTGGCGCCGGGAGCGTCCTCGGAGGCCTGGAAGTAGACGTTGGGGGTGCCGTCTTCGTCCCACCACAGGCTGTCGATGTACACGTCGACGGCGTCGCACTTCGTGCCGGGCTCGGCGTGCACGGGGGCCGTCTCGCCCTTGCCCGACGCGATGTCGGCGACGGTCACGGTGGCGCAGGTGTCCTCCTGGTTTCCCATCAGCGCCACTTGGGTGCCGTCGGGGCTGAAGGCCGCCGCGTCGATGGAGTCCGGGCGGTCCGGGTCGAGCTTGCGGGGTTCGGCGCCGGCGGTGACGACGTACGCCGGGAGGAGGTCGTCGCCCGGGAGGCCGGCCGGCGGGTAGGCGGCGAGCGCGGCGCCGTCCGTGCCGGCGATCAGCGTCGGCTTGATCTTCTCGTCCAGGAAGCCGTCCGCGACGGGGACCGTGGCGTCCAGCGTCCGCGGTTCGCCCGGCCGGCCGCGCGGCCCGGCGGCGAGGTCGAGGGTCGTGAGGCGGTTGCCGCGGCCGAGCCAGGCGACCTCACTGCCGCCGAAGGGCACGACCGTCTGGCACTGGCATTCGAGGTTGCGGTCGCTGCAGCCGTCGCACGGCGCGGTGGTGACCTTGCCCGTCTTCGCCGACACCACCACGATCTCGTCGCCGAGCGTCAGGGTGAAGGCGTACCTGCCGTCGCTGGTGAACAGCGGGCTGGTGCCCAGGAGGGAGATCGGGGCGCGGCCGACGCGCTCGGTGCCGTCGGCGACGATCAGCTCGGAGGTCGTCTCCTCCCAGCTCTCGCCGAAGTCCACCGTCATGTACGCGTAGACGCCCGCCGACGGCGGGGTCTTCGCGTCGCCCCCGGACGCCTCTCCGTCCCCGGGCGAACCGGTCAGCACGACGACGAGCGCGATCCCGGCCGCCGCCAGGACCGCGCCCACGCCCCATGCGATCTTGCGCAACGCCATCTCTCCACCACCTCCGGATCCGACCCGTCAGGTCTATCCGTACGGGGGCGGGACCCCTCCCCGGCCGTCCCGCGACGGCCGGGAAGACGGCCGGGGAGGGGAGGCTCCGCAGGCCCCGGCGGGTCAGCCCGGCGGGGGCGGGCTGGGGTCGGGGGCGGAGTCCGGGGCGGGGGACGGGGCGGGGGACGGGGCGGGGTTCGGGGCGGGGTTCGGGGCGGGGGGCGAGTGCGGGCGTTCGGCCAGGTCCTTGATGCGCAGCAGGCGGGTCTCCCAGGCCCGGCCTATCCGGTCCAGTTCGCGGGCGAGCGCGTTCAGCCGGGCGCCCACGGCCACGTACACGACCTCGCGTCCGCGCTGCTCGGACGCCACCAGCCCGACCTCGCGCAGCACGTCGAGGTGCTTGCCGATGGCCTGCCGGCTGACCGGCATGACCTTGGCCAGCGCCGACGCCGACATCGGGCCCTCGCCGAGACGGGTGAGGATCGTCCAGCGCGTCGGCTCGCCGAGCGCGGCGCACACGACGGGGAGGGGGGCGGCGGCTGCGGTCACGGCCGCGGCGCCGGGGCGGCGGCCGGGCCGTCGGCGGAGGCGGTCTTCTCGACGTACGCCTTGCCGGCCGCCAGCTCCTCCAGCCAGCCCTTGTCGTTGCCCTCGCGCTCCTTCAGCCACACCGCCGGGTCGTCGGAGAGGCCGGAGAACCCGCTCTCCACGACGCGCAGCGTCACCCCGCCGCCGGGGCGCTCGTCGATCCAGAACTCCACCAGCGTCGAGCCCTTCGACTCGTTCCGGGACGGGGTGGAGAGCCAGCGGAAGGCCGCGTAGCGCGGCTTGTCCAGCTCCACGGTGCGGAAGCGGAACTCGCCGTACGCGGGGTGTCGGACGACGGTCACGTCACCCTCGTGGCGCAGGTCGGGCTCGGGGTCGACCGCGCCCTCGTTGATGTACCAGCCGGGCCGCGAGACGAGGTCCCAGACCCGGTCGGCGGGGGCGTCGATGTCGATCTGCCGGGCGATCCGGTCGAGTTCGGCCAGCTCCGCGTCGGTGTACGCGATATCGCTCACGGTTCCTCCTCGTGCGTCGATCGATCTGCAACTGAAGCATTGCACATGGCCTCCATTACTGCAACCCTTGAGTTGCAGTAAGCCCGTGACACCTGCGGCGGCGATGAGTTACGGCCGTTTGAACCGTCTGCACTGGCGTGGACGGCGCTCCCGGCGGGGGTGCCTGAGCGGAAGCCGGCTACGGCACGTACAGCACATACAGCAACCTCAACCGCACCAGGACAGCCGCGGCGCGGGCCGGACACGGGGCCGGCCCGCGCCGCGGCGTATGCGGGCACGTTCGTCACGTATGCGGGTACGTTCGTCACGGGCCGGGCTTTCGACATCGACGACGCCGTTCTCCACGCCACCGGGGCCCTCCTCGGCCACCTGCCCCTCGGCCGCCGCCCCGGACGGCCGGTTGAAGAACCGGTAACCCGCACGCGACGGCCGAGGCGGTAGACAAGAGCGGTAGACAATGAGCGGAGCGAGCGAAGAACGGAGTCTGGACCGATGAAGCGTGGGGTGCACGCCCGGGGTGGGCCGTCGGAGTGGGCGCGCTACCGCGCCGCCCTGCGCCGTACCCCGGTGGCCCTGTGGAACGACGACGTCACCGACTACGCCGCCGCCCTCACGTACTACGCCATCCTCACCGTCCTGCCCACGCTCTTCGTCACCCTCACCCTCATCAGCCTCGCCGACCCCTCCGGCACCGAGGCCCTCATCGCCTACGTCGCCGGCATCGCCCCCGCCGGCTCCGGCGCCGCCCTCAACGAAGCGCTGCACGACGTCTCCCGCGGCCACTCCGCCGCCTGGATCCTCACCGCCGCGGGCGCCGCCAGCGCCGTCTGGTCCGCCTGCAGCTTCCTGTCCGTCTTCCGCCGCGCGCTGCACGCGATGTACGGCACCCCCGACAGCCGGCCCGTCCTGCGCCGCGCGCCGGCCATCCTGGCGATGGCGCTGCTGCTGCTGACGCTGCTGGTGTCGGCGGCGCTCACGCTGGTCGTCACCGGGCCGGTGGCGCGGGCGGTCGGGCGGCCGTTCGGGATCGGCGAGCAGTCGGCGGCGGCGTGGGAGTTCCTGCGCTGGCCGTTCCTGGTCTTCGTGGCCGGGCTGCTGGTGCTGCTGCTCTTCCGCTCCGGCCCGCCCGAGTCGCGCGCGGTGTCGCACGCGGTGCCGGGCGGGCTGCTGGCGGGCGGGCTGTGGCTGCTGGCGTCGGCGGGTTTCGCGCTGTACGCGTCGTACGCGGCGGGGACGTACAGCAGGCTGTACGGGTCGCTCGCGGGGGTCGTCGTCTTCCTGATCTGGCTGTGGTTCTCGAACCTGGCGCTGCTGGCGGGCGCGCAGTTCAACGCGCTGCTGGCGCGTGGGGCGGCGCCGCCGGAGGAGGAGGCGGCGCGGCCGTCGCGGCGCCGGGCGGTGCCGGCGGTGCCGCGGTAGGGGCGTGCCGCGGTGGCCGCGTACCGAGGTGGCTGCGTACCGCGGTGGGCGTGCGGTGGGTGCGTGCCGCGGGCGCGGGTACGTACCGCGGTCGCGGGTGCGTCAGCGCCGGGCCAGCCGGCGTTCGCCCGCCGCGCCCGGCTCGTATGCCAGCTCGTAGTGCCCGAAGACCGCCGGCTCCTCCCCGGACGCCAGCTCGCCGTCCGTGTCGATCGACGGCGCGCCCTTGACCAGGCCCTTGTCGTACGCGACATTCAGGTGCTCCGGGCTGACGGAGGCGCCCGCCAGCGGTACGAACACCAGCCGCCGCCGTCCCGGCACCCCGGCCTTGACGGTGGCGAAGGCCGGCGCGTCGGTGCGGGTGTCGACGTAGATGGCCTCCAGCTCGCCGATCTTGCCGCCGTCCGCGCCGCGGACCGAGTAGCCGCGCCACTCACGGATGTCGTGTGCCTCGAACATCGGGCCTCCCGGGGATGCGTCAGTCCTTGGCCGGCCGGTAGACGGTCAGCGCTCTTTCGAGCTTATCCACCAGGAACGCGGTCGGCGCGCGGGCGACCTCGCCGTCGTACGCCATCCGCGTGCCCGCGGCCGGCCGGCCCCGGGGCCGGGGACCGGAAGCCGGATGCGTCAGCCCTCGCCCCCGGCGCCCCCTTCGCTCTCGTACTCTTCGTCATCCCCTTCATCGAAGAAGATGTTGCCCTGCTCATCCATGGTGGGGTGGATCTTCGTCGGGCCCTGGTGGTCCTGGTCGGAGGGGCGGGGCGGCTCGGGACCGTCCGGTCCGATCCGCATCATCCGTTCGACGCGCACGATCTGGAACGTACGCCCCCGCGCCCGCATCTCGTTCGGGCCCCGCTGCCGCATGAACCGGTCGGCGGCCTTCCCGAAGACCTCGATGTCCCGCTCGGAGTATTCCGACTCCCAGTCGATGATCTCCCGCAGCATGGGCACGGTCCTGAGGAAGTAGCCCGCCAGGGCGCGCCGGGCCGCCTGGGGTGTGCCGAACGGCTTCGCCAGGAACATCGTCCAGGACTCCTCCAGCTGCTCCAGCACCCGGAACGCGGGCGGCAGCAGCACCACCCCCGGGTGAGTCCGCAGCGCGCGCCGGGAGTCGGCGAGGACGTCCGGCGGGAAGCGGGACGAGGTGTAGACGCTCTCAAGCAGCCCGAGCCGCTCCAGCCCTTCCGAGAGCTGCACCTCCGCCGCATGGTCGACCACGAACCCCGCGGTGCGGGAGGCGGGGTCCTTCTTCTCCAGATCCCAGTGGTCGTCCTCGGGGTGATCGGTGGGGCGGGGCGGCTCCAGCCCGCCGTCACCGATCCGGGCGAACTCGTCGGTCCGCACGATGCGGTAGCGGTCCCGTCCGACGTGCACCTCGTCGGTCCGCTCCTTCTCCAGCCGCGCCACGGCGGCCAGCAGCCGCCGCCGCTCGCGGTGGTCCTTGGCCTCGTCCCTCGCGTAGAACCACAGGTACGAGTTGAGCCCGTCCCGCGCGTCCTGGGGGAACCCGGTGTCGATGGCGTCGAGCAGCCGCCACCGCGGCCGGTCCCGCGGCGTCTGCACGGCGAACCCGAACAGCGGTCCCCGAATCCGTACGCCCGGATACCGCCGCCCGCCGTGGATCGCGTCCAGCTCGGTGACCTGGGAGACGGGGTCGTCCCGGTGAGTGACGCGGATGGTGAGATGGTCTGGCGTTGCCGGTAGCTTCCCGTAATCCCGCATGTACCAAGTGTGTTGGGACGCGGAGTGCACTGTCAGGAATTCGCGCGTAATACACACGGTCACGCACCGCTCAGGGTGTCTTGAACGCGCACCAGACGACCTTGCCGGGGCCGTTGCGCTCGGAGGTGCCCCAGTCGTCGGCGAGGGCGGCGACCAGGAGCAGCCCGCGCCCGCGGTCGTCGGTGTCCGCGGGGGAGCAGAGGCGGGGCTGGCCGTCCCCGGCGTCGTGCACCTCGACCTGCACGAGGCACTCCTCCACGACGGCCCGCACGAGGAAGACCCGCCCGGCGGGAGTGTGGCGGAGCGCGTTCGTGGCCAGCTCGGAGACGCACACGCGGATGTCGTCCGCCCGGTCCGCCGCACCCACCAGCGAGGCGACGAAGTCGCGCGCCCGGCGGACCGAGCGGGCGTTCTTGGTGAACGTACGGGCCTGGGTGGTCATGGGGTGTACCTCGTTCCGGGTCGAGCCGCGCCGCGGTCCGGAGGCCGTGCCCCCTTCGTCACTCACGCGGGTCGGATACTCACGCTTTGTACTCACAGCATCACCACCGCGACGTACGCTCACCAGGCCGGGACGCTTTCCAGACCACCTGGAACAAGGGGGATTGAACCCATGACCGAGTCATCGCCCGAACTGAACGGTGAACCCGCGAACGGCCTGGAGTGGTTCGGGCGCGAGGTGGCGGCGGCCCTTGCGCACAAGGGCGCCAGTCAGCGCGAACTGGCCGACGCCACGGGCTACAAGGAGCCGTACGTGTCCAAGGTCAAGCACGGCAAGGCGAGGGCGTCGATGTACTTCGCCGAGGGATGCGACCGCTTCTTCGACACCTCCGGGTACTTCGCCCGGTTACTGGTCCGGGTGAGCGAGCGCGGGCACCCCGGGTGGTTCGTGCCGTACATCAATCTGGAGAAGCAGGCCAAGCGGATCGAGGACTACTCCAACACGCTGATCATGGGGATGCTGCAGACGGCGGACTACGCGGAGGCCACGTTCCGGGCAACGCACCCGCGCGAGACCGACGACCAGATCAAGGCCCGGGTCGATGCCAGGCTGACCCGTCGGAAGGTCATGGTGCGCGAAAAGCCGCCCGGGCTGTGGGTGATCCTTCACGAGGCGACGCTGCGCACCGAGGTGGGCGGCCGGGCCGTCATGGCCGACCAGCTCCGACACCTTGCCTCGGAGGCGGGAAACCCCCACATCACGCTTCAGGTTCTGCGCTTCTGCGCGGGGGCTCCCGCGTCGTCGCTGCCGTTTATCCTGCTAACGCCAGACGAAGGGGCAACAGTCCTGTACTCGGAGAGCAGGGGGCAGGGGCACGTGACGGACTCCGCCGCGGCGGTGGACAACGCGCGCACGGCGTACGAGCGTCTGCGGGCGTCCGCCCGCGATCCCGAGGAATCCCTGGCCCTGATCCGAGAGACCGCGGAGGAGTACACCAGATGAGCGACACGCATGCCCCTCGCCCCCTGCAGTGGGTCAAGAGCACCTACAGCGGCGGCGAGGGCGGCAACTGCGTCGAGGTTGCGTGGGCCAAGAGCACCCACAGCGGCGGCAACGGCGGCGAGTGCATCGAATGGGCGCCGGAGCACGCGGCGACCACCGGTGAGTTCCTGGTCCGGGACAGCAAGGACCCCGACGGCCCGCACCTCACCCTGACCCGGGAAGCGTTCATCGGTTTCGTGGAGTTCGCCAAGCGCCACGGCTGACCCGCACCTCCACCGACCCCGCGCAACCGGCCCCCGCCACCGGCGGGGGCCGTCCCGTCAGCGGGCGAGTGGGAGGGCCTGCCTCATCAGCTCGCCGTCGTCGAGGGTGAGGGTGCCGGTGTGGAGCGCGTCGTGGCCGTACATCGTCCTGGCGAGTTCGATGCGGCGGTCCAGGCGCAGGCTCCAGGCGGTGTCCCTGACGTCGAGGCGGCGGCCGGAGCCGCCGATGCGGGCGGACCAGCCGGTGCAGATGACCCAGCAGGCGCAGGCGTGGTCGTGCCCGCCGCCGGAGCCGTAGAGCCCCGGGGCGTGATGGTCGGCGGCGACCGCGAGCAGATCGGGGTGCTCCAGCTCCGGCACGGGCAGGACGCCGACGACCGCGGTGGAGCCGAAGGCGCCGGTCGTGGTGTAGGCGAGCAGGCAGCGGCGGTCGGGCCAGCGGTGGGTGAGCCGGTAGACGGTGACGCGGCCGGTGCCGTTCTGCTTGCTGCCCATCGTGCTCCTCGGTCCAGGTCGGCCCCCGCGGCACCGTAGCCGCGGGGACTGACATTTCCGGCTATGTCAGCGGTGGCCGGGTGACGGGTTGCCGCCCTTGGACACCGGGAACAAGAACAGCCCGACCGTGTGGATCGACCAGAAGCAAGGGGATCTCGTACTTCAGGGCTGGAAGCCGGGTCCTGAACTCGCAGCGGAATGCGCCCGGTTCGAGGTCCCCGGCCACGCCGAGGGGATCCCCGAGGGGGAGGCCGTCATCCGCATTCCCGCCAGGATGGTGCCGATGATCAGGGAGGCGTGCGATGCCGTCGAGCGCGCCGGGATTCGATGAGTTGATGGCCGACTGCACCCGCTCAGCAGTGCACCTGGAGATGCGCGACGCCTACGGAGTCGACGACGAGGCAGAGGACTTCGCCAACTGGCACCGCACCGGACGGCGGGACACCGATCCCGCCTCGGCATACTGGGCTCCGTGGGTCGACTTGATCTCACGCACAGTTGCCCGCGGTGTCGACGTTCGCCGCGCCCGCATCGTGTCTGAGCCGGTCAGCGCATACATCCGCTTCGAGCACGGTGGAACCTCGGTCAACGTCCTGGCCGGCGAGCAGGTGCGGTGGCTGCCGCGTCGGCGCGCGTCGGACGTCGCCCTGCCCGGGAACGACTTCTGGCTGTTCGACGAGCGTTGGGTGCACTGGAACCACTTCAGCGGCGAAGGCGCGTGGACCGCCGACGAGGTCACCGAGGACCCGGCCGTGGCCAAGCTGTGCGCCGCCGCCTTTGCGGCGGTGTGGGAGCGCGCCATCCCGCACGACCAGTACGAGATCCGCTGAGAGAAAGGACCGGCAAGCCGCCTCATGCCCGTCTCCCCGTCCTCCTCCGCCCAGGCCGCGCGTGAAGTCGTCGCCGGACGGCTGCGCGCCCTTCGCAAGGAGGCCGGACTGACCGTCATCGAGCTGGCTCGCCTGTGCGGCTGGCACCACTCCAAGACCTCCCGGATAGAGAACGCCCTCACCGGGCCGTCGGCGAAGGACATCCGTGCCTGGTGCACCGCTGCCCACGCGGAGGGCGAAGCCCGGGACCTGATCGCTCAGTCCCTCAACGCCGAGTCGATGTACAGGGAGTGGCGTCACCAGATCCGCGGCGGGCTCAAGCAGTTGCAGGACAGCCTCATCCGGTTCTATCGCGACACAGCGCTGTTCCGGATGTACTCGACCACTCTCGTCCCCGGTCTCCTGCAGACCGAGGGCTACGCGGCGGCCGTGCTACGGGCCGTTGTCGATGTCGAGAACCTGCCCGCCGACGACGCCGCGGAAGCGGCACGTGCCAGAGTCGAGCGCTCCCGCATCATCCACGAACCGGGGCACCGTTTCGTGCTGCTGATCGAGGAGGCCGTCCTGCACTATCGCGTCGGTGACGCCGACGCGATGGCCGCCCAACTCGGCCATCTGCTGACCGCAGGTGCCCTTCCGGCAGTGTCGCTGGGCATCATCCCGGCAGCGACCGAAGACCGCGCCCAGTGGCCGCGGGAGACGTTCCACGTCTTCGACGACAAGCTCGTGTCGGTGGAGTTGGTCTCCGCCGAGATCAACGTTACTCAGCCGGCGGAGATCGCCCTGTACCTGAAGGCGTTCGAGGAGTTGCGCCAGCTCGCGGTGTACGGGGCCGAGGCGCGGGCGCTTGTCCTACGCGCGATCGAGGCCCTGGGCTGAGCTGGGCCACTCGGCCCCGCCGCGCGGGGCGGCGGCGTCCTCGTACGCGCCGCGCGCCGCGGCCCGCGGCCCGCAGGAGCCGCGCCGCCCGGCCGCACGCCGGGGGCGCCGGCCCGCGCCGCCCGCGGGGGCGGGGTGCGGTCACGCCGGCTCGGTCAGCCCGTCGCGCAGGCGCCGCAGGATGCCGCTCAGCAGCCGCGACACGTGCATCTGGGAGACGCCCAGCTCGGCGCCGATCTCGCTCTGCGTCATCTCGGCGCCGAACCGCAGGTCCAGCACCTTCCGGTCGCGCTCCGGCAGCGCCTCGACCAGCGGCTTGAGCGACACCAGGTTGTCGACCTTCTCCAGGTCCGGGTCCGGCGCGCCGGTGCGCCGGGCGAGGAAGGACTCGCCCTCCTCGTCGACGGCGTGGTAGTCGAGCGACGACGTCGTGTACGCGTTGGCGGCGACCAGCCCCTCGACGACCTCGTCCGGGTCCAGCCCCGTCTGCTCCGCCAGCTCCGCGACGCTCGGCCCGCGGCCGAGCGTCTGCTCCAGCCGCGCGCTCGCCTTCGCCAGCGTCAGCCGCCGCTCCTGCATGCGGCGCGGCACCCGCACCGCCCAGGAGGTGTCGCGGAAGTGGCGCTTGATCTCGCCGACGATCGTCGGCAGCGCGAAGGTGGGGAACTCGGTGCCCTCGGCGAGGTCGTAGCGGTTGATCGCCTTGATGAGGCCGACGGTGCCGACCTGGACGACGTCCTCGCGGGACTCGCTGCGCAGCCGGAAGCGGCTGACGGCGTAGCGCACGAGCGCGAGGTTCAGCTCGACGAGGGTGTTGCGGACGTACGAGTACGCGTACGTGCCCTCCTCCAGTTCCGCCAGCCGGGCGAAGAGGACGCGGGACAGGGCGCGGGCGTCGTCCGCACTCACCTCGCGCAGCTCGGGCAGCGGCGGGAGGTCGAGGCCGGCGAGCGGGTCGGCGCCGAGTACGGTCTCGGGGCCGAGTACGGTCTCGGGGCCGGTCCCGGGCCCGCGGTCGCGCGTCACGAATGTCGTCATCGTGTCCCCCTGATGTGGACTTCTGCTCGACAGGCGTTGTATGCAGCTACCCGTCATCACGGCGCCCATACCTGACCGTTACTTTGCCGCCGCAATCAACGTGACCGGAGAATCCTCCTTCCAGACGGTTTTTTCACCTGCACCTGGTCCGTTTGCAGCATGCCGGAACCGGCTACGAAGAAGACGCGAAAGCGGGCTCACCCCAATGTTCGGGGAGAGCCCGCGGTTCGGCACTCGCGTCGGTGACGGATCAGTTGTGCTCCTCGTCGATGGTGACGGCGCTGCCGTTGTCGATGTCGACGACGACCCGCACGCCGCCCTTCTTGGCCGCGGCTTCGAGGTCGCCCTCGGTGCAGCGGTCGAACCCGCCCCCGCCCTCGCCGCAGATCCAGCCGTCGCCGTTGATGGTCGTGGCGGTGGCGGTGTAGAACGCCCTCTCGGAGCCGTCGCTGTCCACGAGGGTGTACTTGCCCGGGGCCAGGTAGCCGAGTTCTCCGGAGAAGAGACCGGACGGCTTGCCGGTGTCCGAGCCGTCGCCGCCGCCGCTGCTGGCGTGGTCCTCGACGATGCTGACCGCGGTGCCGTTCTCCAGCGTCACCTTGGCGGAGACGCCGTTCTTGGCGGCGGCCTCAAGCTCCTCCTCACTGCACGGGGTGGCAGCCTGGCCGTCGGCGTCGCCGCAGATCTCACCGGCACCCTGGATGTCGGTGTCGGTCGAGGTGAAGAACGCCTGCTCGGTGTCCTTCATGTCGGTGACGGTGTACTTGCCGGGCGCCAGGTAGGAGACGGTGCCGAACCAGGTGCCGGTCGCACCCTCGCCCCCCGACTCGCCCCCCGACTCAGCCCCCGGCCCGCCCCCCGACTCGCCGCCGGCCTGCGCCTCCGTGTCGTCGACGGCAGCCGCACCGCCGCCGTCGGACTTGGCGTTCGCGTCGGAGTCCGAGACCGACGACCCCCCGGAACCGCTCGACTTCTTGCCCCCGCCCGAGTCCCCTGAACAGGACGTGAGCAGAGCGGTCGTGGCCAGCAGAGCGGCGGCGGTGAGGACGGCCTTGCGGCGGTGGCTGTGAAGCATGGTGTGGTTCCCCCCACGGTGGTACGGACATGTGGCCCGTTGGTCGGCAGGCCACGCTGTGCGTTTGTTCGATCTTGAGCCTGCCTGATCCGGTGCGCTGCCGGGAAGGGCGGTTACGAGGTGATGACCTTCTGGGCGTACCCCTGAGACGCACGGGCACGACCCGGGCACGACCCGGGCACGACCCGCCGGAACAGGCATACTTCCCACACGATCCCCGCCGTTTCGGACACGGTCGGCTTTGCTGATATCTACGGAGGTGCAAGGTGAGTCGTACGGTGATCGACCTGAACAACGGCCAGACCCTCGGCACGAGCACCACAAGGGAGGCCGTCGACACCGCCCTGCGCGAGGCGCTGGAGCACCGGCGGCGGGCTCTGGCGCTCACCCGGCTGCGGGCCGCGGTCGAAGAGGGCGCGTTCGAGCTGGACCTGATTGAGGTCAAGAGGAACCGCCGGGGGTGAACGCGGCGCGGTACCTCGGTCGGGGGCCCGTTAGGGTGTAATGCATGGATAGCGATAGTGACCCTTACGAGATACGCCCCGGCGTGCCCTCCGTCGACGTCTACCGGCGGCTGCGGACCGATGCCGGGCTCTCCGACAAGGCGCCCGAGGCGGCGGCCGTGGCGTTGCCGCGGACCTGGTACGGCGTCGTGCTGTACCACCACGGGGCGGCCGTCGGGATGGGGCGGGTCGTGGGGGACGGGGGGACCGCGTTTCAGGTGGTGGACGTGTGCGTGCACCCCGCACACCAGGGGCGGGGGCTCGGGAAGCGGATCATGGGCGCGCTCACCGCGGAGCTGGAGCGGCGGGCGCCCGTCACCGCGTACGTGTCGTTGATCGCGGACGGGCCCGCGCGATTCCTGTACGAGAAGTTCGGCTTCGCCGACGTCGCCGCGCACGACTCCGTCGGCATGTACCGCTTCATGAGCCCCCGTTGACCCCGACGGACCGGCCTAACCCGCCGGACCCCGCCGGCCGCCTCGTACGGCCATACGATGGGCACATGCCGGAGCGCGACACCGACCCCTCGCCAGCCGCCCCCGTCCACCGCCACGAGTGGACCCCCGACCGGGAGCAGCTGGAAGCCGCCAGCACGGTCTTCGCGCTGCTCTCCGACGCGACGCGGCTGCACCTGCTGTGGCTGCTCGCCGAAGGCGAGGCCGACGTCACCGAGCTGGCCACCGCCAGCGGCGCCGCCCGGCCGGCCGTCAGCCAGCACCTCGCCAAGCTGCGCCTCGCCAACCTGGTGCAGGCCAGGAAGGAGGGGCGCCGCGTCGTGTACTCGCTGCGCGACGGACACCTGCGCGGCCTCGTCGCCGAGGCGCTCAACCACGCCGACCACCTCATGACCGGCGAACCCTGGCACTCCTGAGTCCGGATCCACCGCCGCGGGAATAGTCCCCCGCACTCCTGCGTTCGACGTGTGCGTACATGCGTACATGCGCACATGAGCAAGGGATGAGGGTCAGGCCATGTTCTCCGTACTCCGCAACCGCACCTACCGGCGCCTCTTCGCCGCCCAGGCCATCGCCCTCGTCGGCACCGGCCTCGCCACCGTCGCGCTCAGCCTCCTCGCCTACGACCTCGCCGGCGGCAACGCCTCCGCCGTCCTCGGCACCGCCCTGGCCGTCAAGATGGTCGCCTACGTCGGCATCGCCCCCGTCGTCGGCGCCCTCGCCGACCGCATCCCGCGCCGCGCCCTGCTCGTCACGGCCGACCTCGTGCGCGGCGTCGTCGCGCTCGCGCTGCCGTTCGTGACCGAGGTCTGGCAGGTCTACGTGCTGATCTTCCTACTCCAGTCCGCCTCCGCGGCGTTCACCCCGACCTTCCAGGCCACCATCCCCGAGGTGCTGCCCGCCGAGCGCGACTACACCCGGGCGCTGTCGATGTCACGGCTGGCGTACGACATGGAGAGCCTGTTCAGCCCCGTGCTCGCCGCCGGGCTGCTGACGCTCATCACGTACGACCGGCTCTTCCTCGGCACCGCCGCCGGCTTCGCCGCCTCGGCCGTGCTGGTCGTCGCCGTGGCGCTGCCGAAGCCGGCGCCCCGCGAGACCCGCGGGGACGGCGGGGCGTTCGCCCGGGCCGCGTACGGCATGAAGCTCCTCGGCTCCGCGCCCCGGCTCCGCGCGCTCCTCGCGCTGAACCTCGCCGTGGCGGCGGCCGGCGCGATGGTGGTCGTGAACACCGTCGTCCTGGTCCGCGACCACTTCGACCGCCCGGTCGGCGACGTGTCGCTCGCGCTCGGCGCCTTCGGCGCCGGGTCGATGGCCGTCGCGCTGACGCTCCCCCGGGTGCTGGAGCGGGTCGGCGACCGCGCGGTGATGCTGCCGGCGGCGTTCGTGCCGGCGCCGGTGCTGGCCGTCGTCGGGGCGGGCCTCGCGGCGGGCGTACGGACCTGGCCGGCGCTGCTCGGCGCGTGGGCCGTCCTCGGGGCGGCGACCTCGGCGATGGTGACGCCAACGGGGCGGCTGATCCGCGGCGCGGTGCCGGGGAAGGCGGACCTGCCGGCGGCGTTCGCGGCGCAGTTCTCGCTGTCGCACGTCGCGTGGCTGCTGACGTACCCGCTGGCCGGTTATCTGGCGGCGCGGGCGGGGGCCGCCGTGGCGGCGGGCGCGCTGGCGGCGATCGGGCTCGTGGCCGCGGTGGCGGCGGCGCTGCTGTGGCGGCCGGAGCGTACGGGCGGGGAGGCCGCCGCGGCGTACCGGGTGGCCCGCGGCGCACGCCTCACCCGGGAGCGTACGACCACCGCGGCATAGGCACCGTCATATACCCCCCGGGGGTATATCTGCTACGCTCGTCACCACACAGCCCGAACGAACCGGACCCGAAGGGCAGGACACCCACCATGAACGCCACCCACCACCACGCTCACCACGACGCCCACGCCCACCACGGCCCCGCCGGCCCCGCCGGCCTGCAGAGCTCCGAAGCCGGCTACACCCTGGCGCTGCAGACCACCACCCTCCCCTCAGGCGTCGAGACCGAGCTGCGCTTCCGCCTCCTCGGCAGCGACGGCCGCCCGGTCGCCGACCTCACACCCATCCACGACAAGCTCGTCCACCTGATCGTCGTACGCCGCGACCTCACCCGGTACGTCCACGTCCACCCCGCCGAGGCGGACGACGGCACCTGGTCGGTCCGCGTCACGCTGCCCGAACCCGGCGCGCACCGCGTCTTCGCCGACTTCGCCCCCGCCGCCCTCGGCCGCACCCTCACCCTGGGCGCGGACCTCACGGCCGGCGACGGCGACGGCCCCGTGCGCGAACTCCCCGGGCCCGCCGCCACCTTCGCCGTGGACGGCCGCGAAGTGACGCTCACCGGCGAGCCGGCGGCCGGCGAGGGGCGGCGGCTGGAGTTCGCGTTCGCCCGCGACGGCAGACCGGTCACCGACCTGCAGCCCTACCTCGCCGCCTACGGGCACCTGGTGGCGCTGCGCCTCGACGACCTCGCGTACGTCCACGTCCACCCGGACGGCTCCCCCGGCGACGGCACGACCGAGCCCGGGCCCGTCGTGGCGTTCCACGCGCAGGTGCCGGGCCCGGGGACGTACCGGCTGTTCCTCGACTTCAAGCACGAGGACGCCGTGCGCACAGCGGAGTTCACCCGGGTGGTGAAGTGACCACGCTCAGTCCTTGTCGACGGGGAAGTTGCTGCGGAAGACGCCCTGCGGGTCGCGGGCCCGCTTGACGGCCCGCAGGCGCGCCAGGCTCTCGGCCCCGAAGGCGTCCGCCGCGCGCTCGCCCGCGCTGAGGAACGTGTACGGCTTGTGGCCCGGGACGTAGTCGCCGAGCGCCTCCAGCAGCGCGCCCCGGCGGGCGACGACGCCCTCGGCGACCTCCGGCGAGACCGGCACGCCGAAGAAGTAGAGGACGTACGGCTCGGTCAGCGCCCCGTGCGGCGAGTCCGACGGGCGGGCCAGCGCACCGCCGACGTGGCGCAGCTGGACGCCGAACAGCGGGGCGATCGGCTCCGCGAGGAGCGTGTCGACCACGGTGTCGTCGAGCGCGGTGAGCATCTCGCCGCGGAGGATCCCGGGGCTGGGGACGGTGGGCTCGTTGGTGATGGTGCCCAGCTCGTGCACCGGCAGCAGGGCGCGGTTGTCGTCGAGCCGGCCCTCGACGGCGTCGAACGGCCGCAGCAGCTCGGGCCCGGCGTCCCCGGCGCCCTCGCCGAGGTACGTGGCGTGGACGGCGATCACCGGGTCGGCACCGGGGAAGCTCAGCAGCCCGGTCCAGACGGTCAGCTCGTCGGGCGCCTTCGCCGTCACCGTACGGAAGACGTCCAGCACCTGCCGGGCCTGCGTCCCCGGCCACAGCATCTGGCCGCCGTAGAGGGCGGGCGCGGGGTGCAGCCGGAACTCGGTCGCGGTGACGAGCGCGAAGTCACCGCCGCCGCCACGCAGCGCCCAGAACAGCTCAGGGTCGGAGTCGGCGGTCACCCGGGCCGGCTCGCCGTCGCCGCCGACGACCTCGAAGGCGGTGACGGAGTCGGCGGCCCAGCCGTGGGCGCGGCTGAACCAGCTGACGCCGCCGCCCAGCGTGTAGCCCGTGACGGAGACGACGGGCGAGCTGCCGGGCAGCCCGGTCAGCCCGTGCCGGGACGCCTCTTCCTGTACGCGCCCCCACTTCACCCCGGCGCCGACGCGGGCGATACGGGTCGCGGGGTCGACGCGCACCTCGTCGAGGCGGCGGGTGCGCAGCAGGACGGCGCCCGCCACGTCGCCCGAGGCGCCGTGCCCGCTGGGCTGGGCGGCGATCGGGACGCCGGCGCGGCGGGCGTAGCGGACCAGCGCGGCGACGTCGTCGGCTTCGGCCGCCACTACGACGGCGGCGGCGGAGGGCTGCGGCACGGCGGCGTTCCACGGCCGGGTGGCCGGCTCGAATCCGGCGTCGCCGGGCAGGAGCACCTCCCCGCGGACGGCGGAGCGAAGCTCGTCGAGGTTGCTCATTCTCGGATCCTTAGGGGTTGCGCGGAGAAGTGATCAGGATTCGAGCATCGCGCGTGGGTCTGACATCGGGCGCACGGGGTGCCTGCCGGCGGTTCGCACCGCGCCGCCAGCTTGCGCCGCGCAGCGCTATAGTGACGCTATGGCGACGGACAACACGACGATCCAGACCACCAGGGCGACCCGGGACCGGCTACGGAAGCTTGCCGAGGAGCGGGGCCTGACGATGGGCGAGCTGGTCGAGGAACTGGCCGACGCGGCGCTGACCGCAGCGGAGCTGGAAGAGCGGGCCCTGCGGGCCAAGGCGGACCTGGAGGCGACGCTCGGTGTCAGGGTGAAGCAGGAGGACGAGGCCGCGGGCCGGGAGCTGTGGGCGCGTATCGCTGCTCATCAGGGCGGCGGGCAGCGGGGCGCTGCCGCGTGAGGGTCTCCGTCATCCTGGATCACACGGCGCTGCTTGCGCTGTACCGGGCTCACCCGGTTCTGCTCGGGCTGTACGTCGAAGCCGGCCGGGGGCAGGGCAGCCTGCATGTGCCGGCGTTGTCGCTGTATGCCGCCGAACGCGACAAGCACGGCGTCGGGGACTACGTCCGCTCGCGCGAGCTGTTCACCATCGAACCGTTCGGCACGGATGAGGTGCTCGCAGCCGGGACCGTGAACGGTGACTGGCGGATCGGCCACGCCGTGGCCGCGAGCCTGCCCTCGGGCACCTGGCCGGACGGCAGGCCCGTGCTGTCCCTGCAGCCCGACCTGTACGACGCCACCCCGGTCACCCCGATCGATCCCGGCCCCGCGTCCTAGCAGGGTCCGGCGGACGTAGCGGACGTAGCGGACCTAGCGGACCGACACCGCGTACATCCGCCCGTCCATGCCGCCGACGTAGCCCGCCCCGCCGGCCACGAACGGCGACGACGTGACGGCCCCGCGGGTACGGAACGCCCACCGCCGCCGGCCCGTGGCGGCGTCCACCGCGTACAGGTGCTTGTCCAGGCTCTGACGTAGACCGCACCGCCCGCGGCCATCGGCGAGGAGTACGGCTCCGGAGGCGGCCGGGGCCCGGCGTCCGTACGGCTGCGAGGCGTGCCTCCGTGCGCCCCGAATGAACCTGCCGACACGCGCCGTAGGGCGTCCGCCCTTCCTGCGGTACGCGTGGGGCGACGGTGGCGGCGGGCGCGGGTGCGATGTCCGGAGAAGGGACGGTCTGCACCACTTCCGGGAGTGTGAGATAGGTCTCACCCCTGCACTTCTTATGGGGATTCTTCGTGCTCCGCGGGATTCCGGCGCTGGCACATTGTTCGATCGTCGAGCACTCCTCCCCCAGGGCGACGGAAGGACGGCAGGACCGTGACGACGATCTACTGCCCGCGTTGCGACAGTCGGCACGACCCGGCCGGAGCGCCCTGGTGCGCTCCGCCGCGCGGCGTGCCCGAGGGTGGCGTGCCCGGGATGGACCTGCCCGGGGCGGACGTGCCCGCGACGGGCGCGCCCGAGGTCTACGGGACGCTCGAGGGGCCGGCGCTGCAGCTGCCCGCGGTGCCGGCGGGCGGGCCTGCGCCCGGGGACCTGGAGCTGTTCGCGGACGGTGACAGATCGCAGCGCGCGGACCGGGACGCGGCAGAAGCCGGTGCCGACCGCGACGCCGGCGGCGTCGGCGGCGTCGGGGCCGAACTCGTGCCATACCGACCCAAGTCGCGGCACCGGCGGTACAAGCGGCGGAGCCGGCGGCTGGCCGGGCTGGCGGCGGCCGGCATGACCGTGCTGTCCGGCGGGCTGCTCGCCGCGAACGCCCTCGGCGGCGGAGGCGGGGCCAAGACCGAAAGCTCCGCGGCCCGGGCGGACGTCCCGGTGCAGCCGCTGCCGTCCGAGGAGCCCGACGACGACGGCAGGGCCACCCCGGACGGCGACCGGCCCTCGAAGGCGGCGGCGGACGACACGGAGCCCACGGAGGCGCAGACGCCGCCGGCGCAGCAGGCGCAGCCGGCCGGCGACGCGGACCGGCCGGTGGCGGAGAGCCCGGCCCCGGCGACGGACCGCCCGGCTCCGTCGACCACGACCCCGGCGGAGGGCCGCGTCACGGCGCCGGACACCGCCGCACCCGAGTCGGCGCCCCCGTCCACCGCCACCCCGACGCCCACGCCGAGCCCGGAGGACGGCAGCGACGGCGACGGCAGCGAGAGCGGCAGCGGCAGCGGCAGCGGCAGCGGGTCGGACGGCTCCGGAGGCTCCGGCGGCGGTTCGGACGACGACTCCGACGGCGGCGGCCTCGACCTCGACCTCCCCCTCCTCCCGGACCCCCTCTGACCCCGGTGCCGTAGGCCACGGACACGATCACGCCCCGCAACGGGAGCGCAGGGTTCAGAGGGCTGACGGCGTGACCGAACGCCCCCGCCCTGGCCGACTCAGCGCTCGACACGACGCGCACGCCACCCGACCGGCCCGGGGGCGGCACACCGATTTCCGGTGCGTACGCCCCGCCCCGCCGACCCGCCCCGGGCCCGCGGCCCGGCTCTCGCGCCCCGGGGGACTCAGCCCCACACCGCCTCCGCCACCGCCGCGCCGACGAAGGCCGCGCCGAGCCCGGCGACGACGCCGGCGACGACGTTGGCGGCGGCGAAGAACTTCGCCCCGGTCTCCGCCAGCCGCATCGTCTCGTACGAAAACGTCGAGTAGGTGGTCAGTGCCCCACACAGCCCGGTGCCGACCAGGAGCCGTACCGAGTCGGAGGCGGCGCCGTAGGTGACGGCGCCGGTGAGCAGGCCCAGGGCCAGGCAGCCGGCCACGTTCACGGTGAAGGTGCCCCAGGGGAACACGGTGTCGTGCCGCTTCTGCACCGTCAGGTCGGTCAGGTACCGCAGGGGCGCGCCGACGGCGGCGCCGGCGATGACCAGCAGCCAGTTCACTTCGCGTGCTCGTCGCTCCTGCCGACGTACCGGATGACCTCGCAGTCGTCGAGGATCACCAGGCCCTCGGTGACCAGGTCGTCCAGCTGCGGCAGGAAGTTGCGGACGCGCTGTTCGTCGTCGACGATGACCACGGCGACGGGCAGGTCCTCGCTCAGCGACAGCAGCCTGCTGGTGTGGATCATCGACGAGGCGCCGAAGCCCTCGATGCCACGGAACACCGACGCCCCCGCGAGCCCGACCTTGCGGGCCCGGTGCACGATCTCGGTGTACAGCGGCTTGCGGTGCCAGACGTCGTTCTCTCCGATGAAGATCGTCACGCGCAGCGCGCGACCGGTCAGCCTTGTCATACCTGCCTCCACGTCACGATCCAGCGTGTCGTCCACGCCGCACTCCACACCGCCGCCAGCGCCACCAGCGGCGTCAGCCCCAGGTAGGCCAGCCCCACGCGGGCCCGGTCGGCGTCGACCAGCTTCTGGATGTCGACCGCATAGGTCGAGAACGTCGTGAACCCGCCCAGTACCCCGGTGCCGAAGAACGGCCGCACCAGCCTGTGGGCCGCCCACACATCGCTGATCACGACCATGAACACGCCGATCAACGCGCAGCCGACCGCGTTCACCACCAGCGTGGTCCACGGGAAGCCGCCGCCGGCCGTGGGCCACAGCAGGGACGCGCCGTAGCGGGCAGACGCGCCTGTCGCGCCGCCCAGCGCCACGACGGCCACCACGGGAACCTGCGCCCGCCAGGTGCCGAGGCGCTGCACGGGGACGTGGAGGTCGACATCCGGGTCGACGGGCTCGCCCACGGCCGGGGAGTGCGGGGGCTTCATCAGGTACGACGTCTCCTACTCGCCGGGCACCGCGGTCTCAGGGTACGCGTCATCGCAAGCAGGGACCGTTGGCGGCGTCCCCCAGGGATCGACCGCGGTTCGGGTACGGCGGGCCCCACCGCCGCAGGGACGGCCCGCCCGGCGAACCGGTGGCCATCACCGTCACCAGGCTACCCGTGCCGCCCCCACCCCGCCCGGCCACCCCGCACGCCGCTCACCTGCGTAAGAAACCCGTCAACGCGGTCCCCCGCCCCGTCAGGGCACCGTCAACAACGGTCGCATCCGCCCCGCCCCGGGGTTTCTCTGGACACGTCCGTTCGATTCGACTCCGTCCAGGAGCAAGGAGCATCCGATGGCCGACGTGGCCTTCGTCGTCACCACGCTCGCGGTCTTCGCGCTGGTGGCGCTCATCGCCCGGGGGGTGGCCAAGCTGTGACCGCCGACAACCTGGTGGGTCTCATCGTGGCCGTCGCCCTGCTGGGCTACCTGGTCCTCGCCCTCGTCTTCCCCGAGAAGTTCTGAGGTCCCGCGTGAGCCCGATACTCGCCGACGTGCTCCAGGTGTCGGCGCTGGTCGCCGCCCTGGCGCTCGTCCACCGCCCCCTCGGCGACTACATGGCCGGGGTCTACTCCGGCACGAAGCACAGCCGCGTCGAGCGCGGAATCTACCGCGCCATCGGCGCCGACCCCGACGCCGAGATGCGCTGGCCCGCGTACCTGCGTGCCGTGCTCGCGTTCTCCGTGGCCGGCGTCGTGTTCCTCTACCTGCTCCAGCGGCTGCAGGACAAGCTGCCGCTCTCCCTCGGCTTCGCGGCGATCAGCCCCGACCAGGCGTTCAACACCGCGGCCTCCTTCGTCTCGAACACCAACTGGCAGTCCTACTCGGGCGAGTCGGCGATGGGCCACCTCACCCAGACCGGCGGACTGGCCGTGCAGAACTTCGTCTCGGCCGCCGTCGGCATGGCCGTCGCGGTCGCCCTGATCCGCGGCTTCGCCCGCGCCCGCACCGGCGAGCTGGGCAACTTCTGGGCGGACCTGGTGCGCGGCACGATACGTATCCTGCTGCCGATGGCCGTCGTGGCGGCCGTGCTGCTGGTCGCGTGCGGCGCGATCCAGAACTTCTCCGACACGCAGGCCGTGACGACGGTGACCGGGAACACCCAGCACCTCACCGGCGGCGCCGTCGCCTCCCAGGAGGCCATCAAGGAGATCGGCACCAACGGCGGCGGCTTCTACAACGCCAACTCCTCGCACCCCTTCGAGAACCCGAACGGCCTCTCCAACCTCCTGGAGATATTCCTCCTGCTCGTCATCCCGTTCGCCATGCCGCGCACCTTCGGCAAGATGGTCGGCAGCGTCCGGCAGGGCTACGCGATCGTGGCCGCGATGGCCGGCATCTGGCTGGCCGGCGTGATCGCCGTGACCGCGGTGGAGACCGCGCACCCGGGCACCGCCGCGCAGCTCGCGGGCGGCGCGATGGAGGGCAAGGAGCAGCGCTTCGGCGAGGGTGCCTCGTCGCTCTTCGCCGTGTCGACGACGATGACGTCGACCGGCTCGGTCAACTCCTTCCACGACTCCTTCTCCGGCCTGTCCGGCGGCGTGCTGCTGTTCGGCATGATGATCGGCGAGATCGCGCCCGGCGGCGTCGGCTCCGGGCTGTACGGAATGCTGGTCATGGCGATCGTCGCGGTGTTCATCGCGGGGCTGATGGTGGGTCGTACGCCCGAGTATCTCGGCAAGAAGATCGGGCCCCGCGAGATGAAGCTCGCGGCCTGTTACATCCTCATCACCCCCGCGCTGGTGCTCGCCGGCACGGCGCTGGCGATGGGCACCGGCAACGGCGAGTCGTCGATGACGAACACCGGCCCGCACGGCTTCTCCGAGGTCCTCTACGCCTACACCTCCGCCTCCAACAACAACGGCAGCGCCTTCGCGGGCTTCTCGGCGAACACCGGGTTCCACAACACCGCGCTCGGCCTGTGCATGCTGCTCGGCCGGTTCCTGCCGATGGTGTTCGTGCTGGCGCTGGCCGGCTCGCTCGCCAAGCAGCGGCCCGTACCGGCGACGGCCGGGACGCTGCGTACCGACAAGCCGCTGTTCACCGGCGTACTGGTGGCCAGCATCGCCATCATCGCCGGGCTCACCTTCTTCCCGTCGCTCGCGCTCGGGCCGCTCGCCGAAGGACTCGCCGCATGACCATGCAGACACAGAAACCCCCGCACACCCCCGCGGGTCCCGTACCGCACGAGCCCGGACCCCGGATCGCCGGCGGGCTGTTCGGCCCCGGGCAGCTGGCCCGGTCCGTACCCGGCGCGCTGCGGAAGCTGGACCCGCGGGCGCTGGTGAAGTCGCCGGTCATGTTCGTGGTCGAGATCGGCTCGGTGCTGACCACGGTCCTCGCGGTCACCGACCCGGGCGACTGGTTCGGCTGGGTCATCGCCTGCTGGCTCTGGCTCACCGTGATCTTCGCCAACCTGGCGGAGGCCGTCGCCGAGGGCCGCGGCAAGGCGCAGGCCGACACCCTGCGCAAGGCGAAGACGGGCACGGTCGCCCGCCGCCGTACCGCTGCCGGCGAGGAACGAGTCCCCGGCACCGACCTCCGCGTCGGCGACCTCGTCGTCTGCGAGGCCGGCGACATCATCCCCGGCGACGGCGACGTGGTCGAGGGCGTCGCCTCCGTCGACGAGTCCGCGATCACCGGCGAATCCGCCCCGGTGATCAGGGAGTCGGGCGGCGACCGCTCCGCGGTCACCGGCGGCACGAAGGTCCTCTCGGACCGGATCGTCGTACGCATCACCGCCAAGCCCGGCGAGACGTTCATCGACCGCATGATCGCGCTGGTCGAGGGCGCGGCCCGGCAGAAGACGCCGAACGAGATCGCGCTGAACATCCTGCTCGCCTCGCTCACCGTCGTCTTCCTCCTCGCCGTCGTCACGCTCCAGCCGTTCGCGGTCTACGCGGGCGCCGAGCAGTCCCTCGTCGTGCTCGCCGCGCTGCTCGTCTGCCTCATCCCGACGACCATCGGAGCGCTGCTGTCCGCGATCGGCATCGCGGGCATGGACCGGCTGGTGCAGCGCAACGTGCTCGCGATGTCCGGCCGCGCCGTCGAGGCCGCCGGCGACGTCGACACGCTGCTGCTGGACAAAACCGGCACCATCACCCTCGGCAACCGCCACGCCGCCGAGTTCTGGCCGGTCGGCACGGTGGAGGTGGCCGACCTGGCCGACGCCGCCCAGCTGTCGTCGCTCGCCGACGAGACGCCCGAGGGCCGCTCCGTCGTCGTACTGGCGAAGGAGAAGTACCGGCTGCGCGAGCGCCCGGAGGGCGAGCTGGCCCACGCCACCTGGGTGCCGTTCACCGCCCAGACCCGGATGTCCGGGGTGGACGTGGACGGCCGGCAGGTCCGCAAGGGCGCCGCCGGCGCGGTCACCGCCTGGGTCCGGGAGCACGGCGGCGAGGTGGCGGCCGAGGTGCACGAGGTCGTCGACGCGATCTCCGAGTCCGGCGGCACCCCGCTGGTCGTAGCCGTGGCCGAGGACCGCGGCGCACGGGTCCTCGGCGTCATCCACCTCAAGGACGTCGTCAAGGAGGGCATGCGGGAACGCTTCGCCGAGCTGCGCCGGATGGGCATCAGGACCGTCATGATCACCGGCGACAACGCCAAGACGGCCAAGGCCATCGCGGACGAGGCCGGCGTGGACGACTTCCTCGCCGAGGCCACCCCCGAGGACAAGATAGCCCTCATCAAGCGCGAGCAGGCGGGAGGCAAGCTCGTCGCGATGACCGGCGACGGCACGAACGACGCCCCGGCCCTCGCCCAGGCCGACGTCGGCGTCGCCATGAACACCGGCACCTCCGCCGCCAAGGAGGCCGGGAACATGGTCGACCTCGACTCCGACCCCACAAAGCTCATCGAGATCGTCGAGATCGGCAAACAGCTCCTCATCACCCGCGGGGCGCTGACGACGTTCTCCATCGCCAACGACGTCGCGAAGTACTTCGCGATCATCCCCGCGATGTTCGCCGTCGCCTACCCGAGCCTGGACGACCTCAACATCATGCGGCTGTCCTCGCCGGAGTCGGCGATCCTCTCCGCGGTCGTCTTCAACGCGCTGATCATCGTCGCGCTGGTGCCGCTGGCCCTGCGGGGCGTCCGCTACCGGCCGGTCAGCGCCGACCGGATGCTCCGGCGCAACATCGGCATCTACGGCCTCGGCGGGCTGGTGGCCCCGTTCGCCGGCATCAAGCTGATCGACCTCGTCGTCTCGCTCATCCCCGGAATCGGCTGAGGAACCTTGATGAACACTTCCGCACGCTCCACCGCCCGGCTGCTCTTCAGCGCGCTGCGCGCGCTGCTGGTCCTCACCGTGGTCACCGGCGTGATCTACCCCTTGGTCATCACGGGGATCGCGCAGGGCGCGTTCTCCGACAAGGCGAACGGCTCGAAAATCGACTACGAAGGCCGGGAGGCGGGCTCGAAGCTGATAGGCCAGACCTGGAACATCAAGGGCACGGACAAGCCCGACCCCAAGTGGTTCCAACCCCGCCCCTCCAACAGCGCCTACGACCCGCTGGCCACCGGCTCCTCCCAACTCGGCGCCTCCGACGCGACCCTGGTGAAGTCGGTGAGGGAGGCCCGTAAGCAGGTGGCGGCGTTCAACGACGTCCCGGTCGCGGACGTCCCGAAGGACGCGGTCACCGGCTCGGCTTCGGCGATCGACCCGCACATCTCCCCGGCGTACGCGGAGATCCAGGTGGACCGGGTGGCGAGGGAGAACGGTCTGTCCAAGCCCGAGGTGGAGAACCTGCTGAAGGACCACGAGGAGGGCCGCGACCTGGGCTTCCTGGGCAACGAAAAGGTCAACGTCCTGGAGCTGAACCTGGCCCTGGCCCGCCTGGCGAAGGGCTGACCAGCGCCGCGTCTTCCGCGGCATCCTGGCCGCCCTGCGCGACGAGGGCCGCGTCCTGATGTCCACCCACGACATCGCGGCCCTCGCCGAGGAGGCAGATCACGTCACCGTCCTCGACGAGGGCCGCGTCGTCCACACGGGCACCACCGAATCGTTCTTCCGCCACACCCCGCCGGACACCCCGCCGGACACCGCGCCGGCCCGCGCCGCGGACGGCGCCTGCACGGCCCTACTCAACCGCGGCTAACCGGCCGCCGTGGCGCGTGCCTCGCGGCACTCCTTCTCCGTCGTGCCCTGGTAGAGGCAGACCCGGACCGTCGGTGAACTCGCCGTGCCCGCCGGAGCGTTGAAGGTGTAGCAGCGGTCTGCGAAGGCTGGGTCGTTGCCGGTCACGGACGTGCCGGAGACGTACGCCCGCACGCCCCATCCGTCCGCCCGGTTGTCGCAGACGCGGAGCCGGAGGCTGGCGTCCGCGTAGGCCGTGACGTTGGCCCAGCCGGCGTCCTGGCCGGCGTCGGCCAGCGCCGTGCCCGTCGTCGCGAGGGCCGGGTCGTGGGCGGCGACGTCGACGACCACCGGGCGGTGGTCGGAGGCGCCGGTGGTGACCGTCCTGGCGGCCGTCACGTCGAAGGCCGGGGTGGCGTAGACGTAGTCGATGCGCGCGTCGTCGCCGTTCCCCGGCAGGGTGACGGTGTCGGCACCGGTGTTGGCGTTGAGCTGGGTCCACGCGTCCAGCCAGCCGGGCGCCGCGAACCAGGGCCGGATGGCGTCGCCCGGCCGCACGTTGAGGTCCCCGGTGAGCAGCGCGGGCGTCCGCATGATCGCCGACGACGAGACGCGGTCCACGACGGCCCGCGCCTGCCGCGCCCGCCGCTCGGTCGCCTCGGCGCCCACGCCGGCCGACAGGTGCGTGGTGTAGACCCGGACGTCGGTGCCGCCGACGTCGATCCGCACCCCGCCGAGGCTGCGGCGCACGGCGGTGGTGTCCGCCGGATACTGCGGCAGCAGCACCGTCAGCCGCTCCTGGATCGGATAGCGGCTGAGGATCAGGTTCCCGGCCGAGCCGCCGAACGCGTTGTCGTCGCTGCGCGCGAAGTGCGCCTGGTAGCCCGGGAATTCGTCCAGCAGCCGCTGCCACTGGTTCTCGCCGCCGATCGCCCGGTTGTCGTGCAGCTCCTGCAACGTCACGACGTCCGGGTTCTGTTGCCTGATCACGGACACGATCCGGTCGAAGTCCGTAACGCCGTCGGTGCCCTGTCCGCCCTGCACGTTCCAGTCCATCACCCGTAACGACACGGCGGCAGCCGCGGCAGCCCGCCTCTCGCCCGTCGCCACCGCGGCCGCCGTCGCGAGCAGCACCATGGCCAACGCCACTATCAGACCTCGTCTTTGGCTCATGGTCACCAGCATCGGGCAGCGCGGTAGACGTTCTCCACCCCTCAGGGGTGGAGATTCCCACCGGGCCGCCGTTGTTGAGCGGTGGTCGCAGGTGGCTGCCGAGGCTCAGGCGGTGGGGAACTCGCCGTCCTTGACGGCGTCGACGAACGACGACCAGGCGGCCGACTCGAAGATGAGCGCGGGGCCGTGCGGGTCCTTGGAGTCACGGACCGGAACGCCGTGGGGGTATCCGTCCGACACCTCTACGCAACCGCCCTGACCGTTCTCGCTGTAGCTGGACTTGCGCCAGGCGGGGAGGGCCGATGCGTCAGGAATCGTGTTCATCTGCGTACTCTTTCAAATATGTGCGGATCAGATCCAGGGATTCTTCATCCGTGAGGGCCAACGTGCGGACCATGTCGAACCATTGCGTCAGCACGAGAACCCTGCTCGGGGACTCTACGGGTTCACCGGAGCCGAAGCTCTCGATCCCGGCAATGGTTGCGCCGTCGGGCATCGTGTGCAAGGTGAGGCTCCCTCCGAGAATGGGGTGTCCCCCGCTGCCGAAGGGGAGGATCTGCACGGTGACGTGCGGACGGGCGGCGAGCTGCAGCAGATGCTCCATCTGCCCGGCCATGCACCGTGAGTCACCGATGGGGCGCCTGAGCGCCGATTCATCCATGATCCCCCAGTAGTACGGCGGCCCTCCCCGGTCCAGGATCCGCTGCCGCTTCACGCGGACGTCGATCAGCTCATTGATCCGTTCCTCGGATCTGCCCAACTGGGATGCCCGGAACATCGCTCGCGTGTATTCCGGGGTCTGCAGCAGGGCCGGGACGGCGCTGCTGTTGAAGACCTGGATGCGCTCCGCCTCGGGCTCCCTGCTGATGACTCTCCGGCTGTAGTCCGGAACGATCCGGTCGTGCTCCATCTCCAGCAGTTCGGCCAGCACACCGTCCGTATCGAAGAATTCGTCCAGGGCGTTGACCAGCGCTTCCGAGGGCAGCTGTTCCCCGAGTTCCACCCTGCCCAAGTAACTGTGCGGGAAGCCGCCTACGCGTTCGGAGAGCTGACGGAGGGACAGACCCCTGCGCTCCCGGAGCCGGCGAAGCCGCCGGCCGAGCCTGACCCGCGGCGTGAGCTTGCCTTCTTCTCTGTTCAACTCCACCTCGTCGAACCCCTCTGCGTATCAATTCGCTGTCACCCACGGCTATTCGGTGACGACTCCCGCATGTACCCGGCAGCCGCCATCGGCCATGTTGGGTGATGGTTGGCGCACAGAAAGTAACCAAGTGCCCTGCGAGGGGCTCACACAAGGGGCGTACGGGCGCACAACACCACCGCACCCGCGGACACAGCTCGGCTCGACCCGGAACGAGGTAAGCACCATGACCACCTATGCGCGCGGGTTCACCCGGAGTGCCGTCTCGGTCGGCAAAGCGCGCGACTTCGTCGCGGCCCTGGTGGGCACGGCCGACCGCGCCGACGACATCCGCGTGTGCGTGTCCGAACTCGCCACCAATGCGCTCGTGCACGGCACCCCTCGGGGACGCGAGTTCCGGGTGCACGTCACCGTCGAGGACGACGCCGTGCGCGTCGAGGTCCACGACGCCAGCACCGCACCCCCGCACCTGCGCCATCCCGACGCCATGGACGACTACGGCCGCGGCCTGCACCTGGTCGACGCCCTCGCCGACGACTGGGGCACCTCCGACCGCACCGGCCCCGGCAAAGCCGTCTGGGCGCTGTTCAAGCTCCCCTGCACCGCGCCCCCGGAGGCGGCGGCAAGCCTCCAGCCGACTCCGCGCCTGTGCACCGCGCACGGAGCAATGCTCAAGACCTGTGGATCGGCCTCGGGGAGCGCGCGAAGGGCGTACCTTCCCGAGTGATCGATTGATGGTCACCGAGTAGGCCGACGCTGCGAACGTCGGTCGGGAAGGTACGCCCCGTGCTGAGCGTAGTAAACGCCGATGGCTCCACCCCGAACGGCTCTCTGATCGACGAGATAGTCCGCGAGGGCGCGCGGCGGATGCTGGCCGCCGCCCTGGAAGCGGAAGTCAACACTTATATATCCGAGTTGGCCGACCAGCGCGACGAATCCGGCCGCCGCCTGGTGGTGCGCAACGGCTACCACCAGCCGCGGAAGGTCACCACTGCCGCCGGGGCGGTCGAGGCCAAGGCGCCGCGGGTGAACGACAAGCGGATCGATGAGGCCACGGGCGAGCGACGGAGGTTCTCCTCGGCGATCCTGCCGCCGTGGTGCCGCAAGTCCCCGAAGATCAGCGAGGTGCTGCCGCTGCTCTGCCTGCATGGCCTGTCCTCCGGCGACTTCGTGCCCGCCCTTGAGCAGTTCCTCGGTTCGGCGGCCGGCCTCTCCCCGGCGACCGTGACCCGGCTGACCACGCAGTGGCAGGCCGATCACACCGCATTCCAGGATCGCGATCTGTCGGCCACCGACTACGTCTACGTCTGGGCCGACGGCGTCCACCTGCGCATCCGCCTGGAGGAGGTGAAAGCCGCTGTGCTGGTTCTGATGGGCGTGCGGGCCGACGGCACGAAGGAGCTGATCGCGATGAGTGACGGCTACCGCGAATCATCCGAGGCATGGGCGGGGCTGCTGCGTGACTGCGCCCGCCGTGGCATGCGTGCCCCGATGCTGGCCGTGGGCGACGGCGCGCTGGGCTTTTGGAACGCGCTGGGCCAGGTGTTCCCCGAAACATGTCATCAACGGTGCTGGGTGCACAAAACGGCCAACGTCCTGGACGCGCTGCCGAAGTCGGCCCAGTCGGCGGCCAAGCGCGCGATCCAGGAGATCTACAACGCCGAGGACAAGGACCACGCCGTCCAGGCCGTCCGCGCCTTCGAGCGGGCCTATCAGGTGAAGTACCCCAAGGTCGTCAAGCGGCTCACCGACGATGAGGACGAGTTGCTGGCGTTCTTCGACTTTCCCGCCGAGCACTGGATCCACCTGCGGACCACCAACCCGATCGAGTCGACCTTCGCCACCGTCCGGCTCCGCACAAAGGTCACCAAGGGCGCCGGCAGCCGGGTCGCGGCCCTGGCCATGGTCTTCAAGCTCATCGAGTCCGCCCAGGCCCGATGGCGAGCCGTCAACGCACCCCACCTCGTTGCCCTGGTCCGCGCCGGAGCCACCTTCAAGAACGGAAGACTCATCGAACGACCCGCCACCGAGACTGCCCAGCAGGAAGCCGCCTAGGAAGTTATCGGCTGGGCGCTCTGGGCTTCTACGGGTACTCGTCAGGCGGGGACGGGCAGCCTGTGCTCGCGGGCGTACGCAGCTCGGCAGGCGGATGCACAGAAACCCATCGTCCGGCCCTCGTGCTTGAGTGTGAGGGCGCCAGGCCGCAGCCGTACGTGCATGCCGCACATCGGGTCGATCACGACCCCTTCGGGCAGGTCGGTGCCGTCGGCATCGTTCTGCGCCCGGTACTCAGCGGTCATGCGTCCGACGACTTCATCAGCGGTGCAAGATTTGCCATCCATCCCGATGCTCCCGTCGGCGATGCCGACGAGGTTGACCCACAGGTCGCCCTCGGCGCGCTGCCACGCGTGCAAGCGATCGAGGCGGCGCACCCCGCGACGCACCGCCCCAATGGCGGTCCGTGACATCTCAGCGCGCCACGCCTCCGGCACCGTGAGCGTGACCCACAGTGGCGGCGCATTCCCGGGTGTCCATGGACCATCGCCGGTGGTCCAGCCGTCAAGCTCACGGAAGCCGACATGGGTCATCGCGCGGGCACGGCGCATGGTCTCCTCCGCCGCGCCCTTCTCTGCGCCGAGCAGCACCTGGCACACCTCGCCGGCGAGCGCGCTTCGATCGTCATCGGTCAACGCGCCGCGCGGGCAGGCGATCTCGATGAGAAACATCCCGGCTCCTCCGTCGCTCGGTAACTCCACCACTATACCCCAGGGCGGTATTGACGCCATGCAGTCCGTGTCACCTCATCGCTCGCGCCAGCTGTGCCGCACGACATGTCACTGCCAGGGCCTGGAGCAGGGCGGCCTGCGTCACGATGGCGTTCAAGCTGGTCAAGTTCGCCCCAGACCCGCCGGCGCGCCGTGAACACCCGCACTTGGTCGCGCTGGTCCGCACCAAGCCAAGAATTCGAGAACGAGATCACCGAACGACCAGACGATCAAAGGGCGTGAAACTCAAGCCGCGTGACACGCCGATCCACAGGTCTTGACTATTCCTCCCGCGCACGCAGGCGCGGGTGGTGCGCCCTTGTCGGTCGACACCGACTTCCGCACCGTTTCGAAGGACGACACCGAGCAAGAAAGGAGCGCGGCATGAAGATGCCCGGTCACATCGATGCCGATCCGGTCGACCTCGTCCTGTACTCGCCCGACGGCGAGTCGCGCGGGATCCTCTTCCGGACCGGCGATCTCTTCCCGCTCAACCCGATTCGGCACATCCTCTCCAGCACCGACGAGCAGCCCACCCCGGCGCGTCCGTGGGGCCTCCGGTTCCTGACCGTCCCGCGGCCGTCCGCCGGTGCGCACGAGGGCGGGTCGAAGGAGACGAGTGAGGGCTCGCCCGACGGCAGCGGTCCACACAACGAAGAGATGCAGAGCGACTGAGAAAGGGGACCAACGTGGCACACGTCCTTGTCATCACCGACGAGGACGACCGGACGGCGAGCCGGGTCACCTCCGAGCTCGCCGTCCGCGGCGTCCCCGTAGCACGCATCGACGCAACTGACTTCCCGACCAAGCTGCGCATGTCTGCTCAGATCGGCGCCGGCGCCACATGGGCCGGTCAGCTCGTCGACACCGACACCGGGCGCGACATCGTCGACCTCGCTGCCGTGCGCAGCGTCTACTACCGCCGGCCGACACAGTTCACCATGCCCGAGGGCATGAACCGCGCTGAACGCGTCTTCGCCTACGGCGAGGCACGCCGCGGATTCGGCGGAGTGCTGCAAGCTCTCGACGGCGCCCTGTGGGTCAACGACCCCGCCGCCGCGGCCCGCACCGAGTACAAGCCCAACCAGCTCGCCGCAGCCGCAGCCGTCGGCCTCGACATCCCCCGGACCCTCATCACCAACGAGCCCGAGCGCGCCTACGAGTGGGCAAAGGAACTCGGGCGCCCCGTCATCTACAAGCCGCTCGCCGGTATCTGGCATGCCGACGAAGGCAAGGTGCGCATCATCTACACCAGCCCCGTCAGCGTCCTCGACGAGTTGCGCGACCCCGCCCTCGAACGCACCGCCCACATGTGTCAAGAACAGATCGACAAAGATCACGAGGCTCGCGCGATCATCGTCGGTGAACAGGTCTTCACCGTCGCGATCGACGCCGCATCCGAAGCCGCTCGTACCGACTGGCGATCCGACTACGACTCGCTCACCTACCGGACCATCGAGCTGCCTGATGAGACAGCGCAACGGCTCGTCGCCCTGCACCGGCGCCTCGGACTGCGATTCGGCGCGGTCGACCTCATCCGCGACACCTCCGGCCGCTGGATCTTTCTGGAGACAAACCAGAGCGGCGAATGTGGATGGCTCGTTGCCAAGACGGAGATTGGCGTAGCCGGCGCCCTCACCGACCTACTCATGAAGAGGGCCGACACATGACGAGAACGGGGACCGCCCGGGCGACGCTCGCGGACGCACTCACCGCATCGGGCCGGCTCGCGCCCACGTGGCGACCGGTCTACGAGGCCGTGCCGCGGCACCAGTTCATTCCCGCCACGGCGTGGGTCGTACCCGACGGCCCCGAGCCCGGCTACCCGATCGACCGCGATGAGAACCCCGAGGGCTGGATGCGGGCCGTCTACTCCGATGCGTCGATCGTCACCCAACTCGACGACGGTGCGGGCGACCTGCACGCCGGGAAAGGGGTGCCCAGCAGCTCGGCCTCCGCCCCCGGCATCGTGTTCGCCGCCCTCGACGCCCTCGACGTCCGCGATCACCATCGCGTCCTGGAGGTCGGCACGGGAACCGGGTGGACCGCTGCCCTTCTCTCGCGCAGGGTCGGCGCACCCAACGTCGTGTCCGTCGAGGTCGACGCACAGGTCGCCGCGCAGGCCGAGAAGAACCTCACGGCCGCCGGGTACACCCCGCACCTCGTCGTCGGCGACGGTGCCGACGGCTGCCCGGCTCACGCCCCCTACGACCGCGTGCACGCCACGTGCGCGGTGGCCACCGTCCCGTACGCGTGGGTCGAACAGACTCGTCCCGGCGGCGTCATCGTGACCCCCTGGGCACCTCTCTACGGTTCCGGACAGCTCACCCGCCTCATGGTCGACGACAACGACCGCGCGATCGGACGGTTCCCGGGCCCCGCCTCGTACATGATGCTGCGATCCCAGCGGCGCACGGTGAAGTGGAACCCGCACCACGCCACCGAGGCCCGCGAAACCACGACCCGGCTCGACCCGCGGGCCCTGGCCGACGGCTCGTACGGGGCAGACCTGATGATCGCTGCCCTCGTACCCGGCGTCGCCCGCATCCCGACACCGGCCGGCGACGGGTCGGGCGCGTTCTCGATGCTGCTCGCCGAGGGCGACCGGGACGAGGGTGCGTGGTCCGCCGTCGACTACGTTCCCGGAGCGACCGACTACCGCGTCACTTCATTCGGGCAACGCGACCTGTGGCAGGAGGTCTCCGACGCCTTCCTGCGCTGGATCGCGCACGGGCAGCCGGAGCGCCGACGGTTCGGCCTGACGGTCACGTCGGAGGGCCAACACCTCTGGCTCGACGACCCGCGCCATCCCCTCACCCCATGACACCGCCCCTGCTCTGCGCCCGTCGTCCCGGCATGGGCCGTCCCCGACATCCCGAGCCGGGCTATCCGATCGGCCGCGGACAGTACCGGGCCGACGACAGCGCGGGCGGCTACTCGACCCTGGAGGTCTGGGGGACGGTCGCGGGGTCGGGGGGGGCGGGTGCGGGTGAGGTACTGGGGTACGGGGGTGCGGTTGTCGCCGGTGTCGCGGACGAGGCCGTAGCGGACGAGGCCGGCCGCGGGGTCGGGGGCGGTGTGCAGGTCGGCGAGGAGGTCGTCGCGGGTGGTGGGCTGGATGATGATGTTGTAGTCCGCGCCGCGTTCGTTCTGGTTGAGGGTGACGGCCCCGTCGAGCCAGAAGTACTCGTTCTGCCACATCTGCTGGGTGCCCGCGGGCAGCACCGTGGTGCCGATCGCGGGCGAGCCCATCCAGGTCTCGTCCGGGCTGCCCGGCTTCAGGTCGTCCATCCGCCGGCCACCGCCCGAGACCACGTGGAAGAGCCGGCCCTCCAGCCCGGTCCAGGACGCCATGACCAGACCGCCGGGGCGCTCATGCGGCACGATCTGCCAGCGCACCCGTACGTATCCGGTACCGCGCAGGGTCACGCTCTCGCCGCGGTGGGTCAGGTTGGCGCTGGGGCCGCCGGTGCTCGTCAGGCCCGGCTCCGGCCGGCGGGGGAGCGGGCCGGGGGGCCGGTCGGGGGCGGGCGGTTCGTCGACGGCGTCGACGACGCTGCCGTAGCGGGGTGTGGGGCGCGGATCGGACGGCTCGTCGGACGGTGGTGGGGCGGCGCGCGTGGCCGGTGGGACACAGGTGGGAGCGCCGCGGTGCGGATGAGCGGCCCGAGTGGGAGAGCGTCGACGAGACCGGCGCAACGCGCCCGTGCCGGGCCACCGGACCTCGGGTGGCCGCTCACCGCGGCGGCGGGCCGGTCGTAGCGTCGGCGGCACGGGGCGCCGACACCGGCGTACCGAGGAGGGGACCACTGATCAGAAGTGGCCGCAGGCTTCCCCACTCTACGGCTGGGCTGCCAGGTCGCGCTGATACCAGATGCCCGGCTTTCCGCCGAGGTGGGCGCTGTCGGCAGGGTCGGCCGGGACGAACCCGGCCTTGGTCAGCACCCTTTGGGACGCGACGTTCTCGCGGGCCGTACCCGCCCGCAGTGTGCGCAGGCCGTGTCGCGTCGCCGCCAGGCGGCACAACTCCCGGACCGTCGCGGTCGCCACGCCGCGGCCGGCGACGTGCTGCGCGACCCGGTAGCCGAGTTCGGCGGTGCCATCTTCGAGGTCGTAGAGGTTGAACCGGCCCAGGACCGAGCCGTCCTCGGCGACGAGCAGGTAGAAGGCGGAGATTCCTGCGTCCTGCTCGGCCAGCAGGGCGCTGTACCGGTCGGTGAACTGTTCGTAGAACTCGTCGCCGCGGTCGGCGATCGAGGCGGCGAAGTAGGCGCGGTTCGCCAGCTCGAAGGCCAGGACGGCCGGGGCATGGCCGGCGGCCAGCCGCTGCAACTCGGGCACCGTCCGACACTAGGCGAGGCGGCGCGTCGAGGTCACCCGGGTTTCCGCCGCATCGCGGTTTGTGGTGATGAGAGCGCTCTACTGTGAGTAGAGTGCGCCCATGGGGCACCACACCGACACCAGCATCAAAGTCTCCGTGACGGCGCGCGACCGCCTGGGGATACTGGCCGCCGAGCACGGCACGACCATTCGGGCGCTGGTGGAGCAGCTGGCAGCGGAGACTCCCACCCGCGCGGAGCTCCGGGCCCGCGGCGATGTGGCCCGGGGGTACTTGCGCGAGCACATGGGAGTCGATGTCACCGCCGAGGACGAGGCCGCCGGCCGTGAGCTGCTCGACACCATCGCGCGCCGTACCGGCGGCGGCCGTGGGGGGACTGCCGCGTGACGCCTTTCCTCATGGACCACACGGCACTTCTCGCCCTGGGGTCTGGTCACCGGCAGTTGTCCGGGCTCGCGGTGGCGGCAGCCGAAGGGGAAGCGATCGGGCACGTGCCTGCGCTCTCCCTGGCCGCCGCCGAGAGTGGACGCGGAGGGCTGGGCGAGCACATCGCCTGCCTGCCCGGCCTCGATGTCGAACCGCTCGACCTCGTCGCCGCGCTGGCCGCCGGGGCGCTCATCGGTGACGGCGTGGACTGGCGGATCGTCCATGCCGTGCACCTCGCCCGGCCGTCGGCGGAGTGGCCGGCGGGGCGGGTGGTGCTCTCGCTCCAGCCGGAGTTGTACGCGGGGACGGGGGTCGTACCGGTGAACCCCGGGAAGTCGTAGACGGCGGCACGGCCGTACCGGAGCGGGAACCGCACCATGGCCCGTGCTCGCGCCTCTCAGCCGGTTCCGCTCCTGTCCCGCCTGCGCCAGGCGCCAAGCAGTTCCTCCGGGCCGTACGCAGCCTGAAGGCCGGAACAACCGACCCCGCTTCGGGAGACCGCCACGAGCGGTACCGGCTCGTCGGTGAGGGCCGCCCGGTGCTTCTGCAGCGAGGCCAGATCGTGTCCGTCGAACGCGGAGTTCTCCAGCCACTTGACCGAGCCGAGGAAGAGCAACTGCTTGGCCACCGGCTGCCGGTCGGCGCCCACCAGGTCGATTTCGACATCGTTGCTGCGGGTCCAGTACCCACCGATCGCCGGGGCTGCGGGCAGGTGCCCGTCCGGCAGGAGGCGGGCGAGGGACTCCCGGACGAGGGGCTCGATCGCGCGGCCCCGCCAACTCGTCCACTGTTCCTTGATCCGGCTCAGCGTGAGGTCTCCCCGTAGCCGCTCGATCTCCGCCATGTGCGGATCCAGAAACGCGAGCCAGAAACGCAGGTAAGGGTCGGCCACTCGGTAGCGGCGTTCCTTGGAGGGCCGCCGTGAGAGCGGCAGCTCGGCGGCCACGACTCGTTTCTCGGTCAGGACGTCGGTGGCTCGGGTGAGAGTGGTGTGGGCGATGCCGCCGGCCGCGCGCGCGATGTTGGTGAAGGTCCGCTCGCCGGATCCGATTGCCCGCAGGACTTCCCTGCTCATCGCCCGCGGTGGAAACTCCGCGGCCAGTGAGCGTTCGGCGGAGACCAGCAGCGCCGAGATCGGGTTGTCCAGCGAGTCGCGGAGGAACGTCCAGACATCCGCTCCGGCCTGCCACTCGGCGCAGATCAGGGGGAGGCCTCCCGTGATCAGAGCGGCGTCGAGGGCGGCTGCCGGGGACAGGCCGAGCATCTCGCCGATGTCGGCCGGGTTGAGCGGTCCCACGACCATTTCCCGGCCCCGTTGGTGAAAGGGGCGGTCGTAACTGTTCAGCGCCTCCATCATCGACAGATCGGACCCGACGAGGAGGAGAAGCACCGGCTTGCGGCTGAGCTGCCGGTCCCACGCCCGCTGGAGCATGCCCTCGAAGGCGTCGATACGGTTCATGAGATACGGAACCTCGTCGATGACGACGACGCTTGGGCTGTCGTCGGGCAGGATGTCCGAAAGCAGCCTCAACGCCGCGTTCCACTGCCCCGGGGTCTCCTCCGAGAACAGTCGCCGCTCCGGCAGAGTGGATGTGGCGACGGTGTCGACCAGCTCCGACAGCTCGTCCTCCGCGGTGCCGCCCGCCGCGGTGAAGAAGAGGTTCGGCGTCCCGGAACGCCGGAGGAACTCCTCGACGAGGCTGGACTTGCCGACTCGCCGCCTTCCCCGCATGAGGACGCACCGGGCTGGCTTCGCCGACCCGACGGCGTCCTGAACCGCCTGCAAGGCGTCGCGGAGCACGCTCAGCTCGTGGTTCCGCCCGATGAAACGACGCATCAAGACTCCCGGAGCCAATAGTAGCGATAGAGATACTATCGCCGTCGATACTGTCGCGCCTGGTGTGAGCCTTGCATTCCGCTTCACGATGTCCCGGACCAAGGGGAAGCCACGCAGGTGGCCGTTCACCGCCGCCGGGCCACCGGCTCCGAAGTGGCCGTTCTCCGGCGGCCGGGGCGGGACGTAGCGTCGGCGGCACGGGGCGTCGGCGTCGGCGTGCCGGGGAGGGAGCACATCGTGGCCGTGATCGCGCATATCAGTGACATGCACATCGACGACGAGCGCAGCGTCCGCCGGGCCCGGGCGGTGGCCGAGTACCTGGAGGAGCTGCCGTACGACCTGGATCTCGTCCTCGCCACCGGTGACATCGCCGACCACGGCACGCCGGAGGAGTACGCGACCGCCCGCGGCCTGCTCGCGTCGCGGCATCCGGTGCTGGTCTGCCCCGGGAACCACGACGACCGGGCCGCGTTCCGGCGCGGGCTGCTCGGGGAGCCGGGTTCCGGGGCGCCGGTCGACCAGGTGCACCGGGGAGCGGGGTTCACGGTGGTCGCGTGCGACTCGTCGGTGCCGGGGAAGCCGGAGGGGTGGCTCGGGGACGGGACGCTGGCGTGGCTGGACGAGGAGTTGCGGCGGGCGCCGGAGGGCGACGCCCTCCTCGTCGCGTTCCACCACCCGCCGATCGAGTTGCACATCCCGTACGTGGACGGCATCCGCCAGTTCGACGAGCAGCGCCTCGCGGAGCTGGCCGGCCGCCACCCCCGGCTGACCGCCTTCCTCGCCGGCCACGCGCACACCGCCGCGGCCACCACCTTCGCCGGCCGCCCGCTGCTCGTCGCCCCCGGGGTCGTCAACACCACCCGGCTGCCCTGGGAGCACCGCGCGCACGCGGACGACCATGTCCACCTCGACCAGCCGCCGGCCGTGGCCTTCCACGTCCTTGACGGGGACCACCGGATGACCACCCACTTCCGCACAGTGTCAACCGAAGGTTGACGTCGGCCGAAGTGTCAACCTAGGGTTGTCACCATGACGGAACCTGAACGCACGACCAACCCCGTACGCCTCGACGACCTGATCGAGGCCATCAAGAAGGTCCACACCGACGTTCTCGACCAGCTCACCGACGCCGTCGTCGCCGCGGACCACCTCGGCGAGGTGGCCGACCACCTCATCGGCCACTTCGTCGACCAGGCGCGGCGCTCCGGCGCCTCCTGGACGGACATCGGCAAGAGCATGGGCGTCACCCGGCAGGCGGCGCAGAAGCGGTTCGTGACCAAGGGCGCGGAAGGGGGCCTCACCCTCGACCCGAACGAGGGCTTCGCCCGCTTCACGCCCCGCGCCAAGAACGTCGTGATGGCGTCCCAGAACGAGGCGCGCGCCGCCCGCAACACCGAGATCGGCCCGACCCACCTCGTCCTCGGGCTGCTCACCGAGCCGGACGCCGTCGGCGCGGCGGCGATCAAGGCGCAGGACATCCTGCTGGACACCGTGCGGCAGGAGGCCACGGCGGCGCTGCCGCGGCCGGCGGAGGGCACGGTCCCGGAGCTGGTCCCGTACAACGCGGAGGGGAAGAAGGTGCTGGAGCTGACCTTCCGCGAGGCGCTGCGGCTGGGGCACAACTACGTCGGTACGGAGCACATCCTGCTGGCGCTGCTGGAGCAGGAGAACGGCGACGGCGTGCTGTCCGGGCTCGGCGTCGACCGCGCGGCGGCGGAGGCGCACATCGCGGCGGCGCTGGCGCCGCTGCAGAACCCGGGCGCGTAGGCCCCGTCACACCTGTTCGAAGTGGAACGCCTTGATGAAGCAGTCCCGGGGCTGGGAGACCGCGAAGAGGACGCACTCCACGAGCGACTTCGCCGTGAGGGCGTCCTCCGCCCCGCGCGGTGTGGTCTCCCATTCCTCCGAGAGCGGGTCGGGGTTGTCGAAGTCGGGCGGGTAGAGGGAGATCACCCGGACTCCCCGGGGCCGCAGGCGCTTGGAGAGGATCTCGGCGAACCCCGCCTGGGCGCTCTTGGCCGCGTAGAAGGCGTCGTGCGCGTCCGAGCGGTGGTGCCCTGCCGTGCCGCAGGCGGAGACCATGTTCACCACGTCCGGCTTCTCCGAGTTGAGCAGGAGGGGCAGGAAGTTCTTCACGGTCAGTACGGTCCCGGTGGCGCCGGAGGCGACGGTGTCGACGACGTCGGCGTCGGAGGCGGACAGCAGGTCCGGGCCGTGCAGGTAGCGGGAACCGTTGTTGATCAGGACGTCGACATGGCCGGTGTGCCGCCCGACGTCCGCCGCGAACTCCCGGATCGACGCGGGGACCGTCAGGTCGCAGGCGAAGGCGTGCGCCTGCCGGTGCCCGCGGTCGCGGATCTCGTCGCGGACCCGCTCGGCGGCGGCGAGGTTCCGGGCGGAGAGGAAGACCTCTGCGCCGAGGTCTGCGAGGCGGATCGCCAGGGTGCGGCCGAAGTCACGGCCAGCGGCCGTGATGACCACGCGGTGGTCGTCGAATCTCATGTCGGCGCTCCTGCCTGGTGGATCGGGCGTCGTGTCACGATCTTCTCAGTACGCCCCGCGGGCCCGGGCCCCGCGACGACGCGGCCCCGGTCTGGCCGGTGCCGCCGAAGGCGGTGATACGCATCAGGCGGCGCTCCTCTGCCGTGCGGGGCGGCCGGCGGTCGTGGCGGCGCCGTCCGGCGCACGGCCCCGCGCCGCCCCCTCCCCGGCGCCCGCGACCGCCCCCTGCCCGGCGTCCCGGGCACCCCGCGCCGCCGCCACCCGCTCCGCCGCCCACAGCACCACCGTCCCCGCCGCCAGCACCGCGCCCAGCGCCGACACCGCCGGCCACCCGCCCCGCGCCCAGACCACCGACGTCAGCGCGGAGCCGACCGCCCCGCCGGCGAAGAAGCTGGTCATGAAGGCGGAGTTGATGCGGTTGCGGGCGTCGGGGCGGATGGCGTACACGACCGCCTGGTTGCTGTTGAGCACCGCCTGCTGCGCGACGTTCAGGCCGACGATCCCGGCGACGAGCCACGGCAGCGACTCGCCCGCCACGCCCAGCACCACCCACGAGACCGTCAGCAGCAGCACGCCCGCGCCCGTCACCGCCTGCACATGACCGCGGTCGTTCAGCCGCCCCGCGAACGTCATCGTCAGCACGCCCAGCGCCCCGACGAGCCCGAACAGCCCGATCGCCGACTCCGACCAGCCGTACGGCGGCCGGGCCAGCAGGAACGTCAGCGCCGTCAGCTGCACGCTGTACGAGGCCAGCGACAGCGCCCCGATCGCGGACCGCCGCCGCAGCACCGGCTCCTCGCGCAGCAGCGCGACCGTGGAGCGCAGCAGCGCGGGGTACGACATCCCCGCACCCGGCGACGCCGCCGGCAGGCGCGGCAGGTGGCGGTGGAGGAGCACGGCCATGCCGGCCATCAGCAGGGCGTTGACCCAGTAGATCGTGCGCCAGCCGCCGAGTTCGGACAGCGCCCCCGAGGCGGTACGGGCCAGCAGCCCGCCGAGCAGGATGCCGGACATCACGACGCCCACGACCCGCCCGCGCTCCTCCGGCGCCGCGAGCCCGGCCGCGTACGGCACGACGACCTGCGCGCCGACGGACGCCAGCGCGGTGAGCACCGTACCGGCGAGCAGCACCGGGCCGTTGGGCGCGGCGGCGGTGAGCGCGAGGAAGGCGGCGGTGGCGACGAACAGCGCCACCGACAGCCGCCGCCGGTCGGTCACGTCGCCGAGGGGGACGAGGAGGATCAGGCCCAGCGCGTACCCGGCCTGCGCGGCGGTGACGACGAGCGCGGCCAGGGTGCTGCCGACGTGCAGGTCGCGGCCGATGAGGTCGAGGAGGGGCTGGGCGAAGTAGTTGCCCGCCACGGACAGGCCGGTGGCGGTCGCCATGAGCAGCAGCAGCCCGCGCCCGAGGGTGGCGGGTTGCGCTCGCTGGGATATCGAGTCCGTTGTCATGAGCCCAGGGTCGGCCCGGGGGCATCGATGAGTCCAACACATGGTTGTCATCTGATCCATCTCGTATCACGATGGATCGTATGGAGCTGCAGCAACTGCGCTACGTCGTCGCCGTCGCGGACACCGGCGGGTTCACCCGCGCCGCCGAGCGCTGCCACGTCGTCCAGTCGGCGCTGAGCCACCAGATCGGCAAGCTGGAACGGGAGCTGGGCGCCCGGCTGTTCGACCGTACGAGCCGGAGGGTGCGGCCCACCCGCGCCGGCGAGGCGTTCCTGCCCGCCGCCCGCGCGACGCTCGCGGCGGCGGAGCGGGCCCGCGCGGAGGTCGCGGCGGCGACGGGGGAGGTGCGGGGGCGGCTGGCCATCGGTTCGATCCCGACGGTGGCGGCGGTGGATCTGCCCGCGGCGCTGCGGGAGTTCCACGACACGTACCCGCAGGTGCAGATCAGCCTGGCGGTGGGGGCGAGCGAGCACCTGGTGCGGGCGGTCGCGGAGGGCACGTACGACCTGGCGCTGCTGGGGGTGCCGGCGGGCTTCCGCGCGGAGAAGGTCCGCGAGCGCGTCCTCGTACGGGACCGGCACCTCGCTGTCGTGCCGCCGGACCATCCGCTGGCGGGCGCGGGGGAGACGGATCTGGCGCGGCTGGCGGAGGAGACGTTCGTCGACTTCGCGGCGGGTTCGGCGGCGCGGGCGCAGTCGGAGGAGGCGTTCACGGCGGCGGGGCTGCGGCGGACGGTGGGCTTCGAGGTGTCGTCGATGGACTTCCTGGCGGACCTGGTCCGCGCGGGGCTGGGCGTGGCGCTGCTCCCGAGCACGTTCGCGCCCCGTCTCACGGGGCTGGCCACGGTCCGCGTGGCGAACGGCCCGTCGCGCGAGGAGCGGCTGGTCTGGCCGCGCACCCGGCCGTCCCCGGCGGCGGCTGTGTTTCTCCACAGCCTGGGGGTAGATCCGGACGGGGAGGAGACGTAGCCGGAGGGGGGGAGAAGTAGCCGGACGGGGCGGGAAGCAGACAGCGGACCCGGGCCTCGTCGGCCCGGGTCCGCTCGCCCCCGATTCCCCGTGGTTCAGCCGGCGGTCGGCCGGCGGTCAGTCGGCGGTCAGTCGGCCGCGGTGACGTACTCGCGGTCCTCCGCCGGCTTCTGCTCCTCCGCGTGGCGCGGCCCGCGGATGCCCGTCACCGCGATGACGAGGCCGATCAGCGCCATGGCCGCGACCACGTACAGCGCCGGGTCGAAGCCGTTCAGCAGCGCCTGCGGGCCGGTCGCGCCCTCCGCGTTCGCGGTCAGCACCGCCGTCACGATCGCCAGCCCGATCGCCCCGCCCACCTGCAGCGAGGTGTTCAGCAGCCCGCCCGCGAGCCCCTGCTCGTGGTCCTCGATGCCCGCGGTGGCCTGGATGTTGAAGGACGCGAACGCCAGCGTGAAGCCGATGCCCAGCAGCACCATGCTCGGCAGGGTGCCGACCGCGTACGGCGCGTCCCGGTCGATGGCGAGGAACAGCACGTACGCCAGGAGGTGCGCCAGCACCCCGCCCGCGATGGTGCGCCCGGTGCCGAACCGCATGATCAGCGGGACCATCCGCGGCGAGCCGAACGCGACGATCAGCGCCGCCGGCAGGAAGCCGAGCGCCGTCTCCAGCGCCGACCAGCCCAGCACCGACTGCAGGTACTGCATCACCAGGAACTGGAAGCCCAGGTATCCGCCGAAGAACACGGCGCTGCCGAGGTTGGCGCGGGCCAGCGGGCCGGAGCGCAGGATGCCCAGGCGGATCAGCGGGTGCTTGCTGCGCTGCTCGATGACGATGAACGCGGCCAGCAGCGCCGCGGCGGCCACGAACTGCAGCAGCGTACGGGCCGCGCCCCAGCCCACCTCCGGCGCCTCGACGACGGTGTAGACGAGCAGCAGCATGGCGCCGACGCCGGTCACCGCGCCGGGGAGGTCGTAGCCGCCGCTGCGCTCCTGCGGCCCCTCCTTCGGCAGCACGCGGAAGGCGGCGATCAGCGCGATGACCGCGACGGGGAACGGCAGGAAGAACGTCCAGCGCCAGCCGACCTCGGTGAGCAGGCCGGAGAAGACGAGCCCGGCGCTGTAGCCGCTGGCGCCGAAGACGGCGAAGATCCCGAGCGCCTTGTTGCGGGCGGGGCCCTCGTGGAAGGTGGTGGTGATGATGGAGAGCGCCGCGGGCGCGGTGAACGCGGCGGAGACGCCCTTCAGCAGCCGGGTCGCGATCAGCAGCCCGCCGTCGTCGACCAGCCCGCCGAGCAGCGAGGTGACGGCGAACACCGCGACGGCGACGAGGAACACCCGCCGCCGGCCGAGGAGGTCGGCGGTGCGGCCGCCGAGGAGGAGCAGGCCGCCGTAGGTGAGGACGTAGCCGCTGACGACCCATTGCAGGGTGCTGGTGGACAGCCCGAGGTCGGCCTGGATGGAGGGAAGGGCGACCCCCACCATCGACACGTCGAGAGCGTCGAGGCCGACCACGAGGGAAACGGTCAGCAGGATGCCCCAGAGGCGGGCGTCCCACTTGGTCGAGTTCGTGGACAGATGTGGTGCGGAAGAGCTCATGGACGACCACACTACATGCACAGACATCTAATGCCAACGCAATTAATGAGGTGGCATTAAGTTCACGCACATGTTACTTTGGCCTACGTGAGCGTGAGCGACATCGGCGCCGAGCGCGCCCTGGTTGACCGCTGGCAGGGCCTCATGGCCTGTCACGCGGCGGTGTGGGGCGCGCTGGAGCGCGAGTTGCAGAGCCGGCACGGGATCGGCGTCAGCGAGTTCGAGGCCCTGGAGGGCCTGGCGACCTGCGACCACGACAAGTGCCGCGCGGCGGAGCTGGCCGACGCGGCGCACCTGAGCCAGAGCGCGACGTCGCGGCTGACGGCACGGCTGGAGCGGGCGGGGCTCGTACAGCGGGCGATGTGCGACATGGACCGGCGGGGCATCTTCGTCCTGCTGACCGAGAAGGGCCGCCGGCTGTACGAGGACGCCAGGCCGACGCACCGCGAGGTGCTGGCGCAGGCGCTGCCGGACACGGCGTCGGCGAACGGCGTCTAGCGGCCCCAGCGGGCCCCGCCCGCCGGCCCCGGTTCGATCGCGACGCTACGCCACCTCAGGACTCGACGGCGCCGTCGCCGTCGCGCGCGACCTGCAGGCCCGCCTGGAAGCGGGTACGGGCGCCGAGGCGCTGCATCAGGGCGCTGACCCGGCGGTTGAGGGTGCGGACGCTCACGCCCAGGCGTCGCGCCACCGCCTCGTCCTTCAGCCCGGCGGCGAGCAGGCTGACCAGCTGCCGGTCGGACTCGTCGGCGGCGGCGGGCTCGCCCGCCGCGCCGCCGGCGCCGGGGGGCCACGGGCCGGGCACGGGTACGGGTACGGCCGTGGCCCACAGCAGCTCGAAGAGCCGGACCAGCGCGTCCAGCAGAACCCCCTCGTGGATGACGAAGGCACTGTCGACCATCTCGTGCGCCTCGCGGCTGAAGGGCAGGATGGCCGTCGAGGCGTCGGCGACGGCCAGCTTGAGCGGCACGTCGGTGTGGACACGGGCCTGCTCGCCGGCCGCGACGACCTCCTCGAAGACGTCGAACGCGCCCGGCACCTCCAGCGCCTCCGGCGCGTACAGCCCGCGCACCCGCGCGCCGCGCGCCAGTATCTCCAGCTCCGCCCGGTTGGACGCGGCAGGCTCCTGGGCGTAGGGCGGCCGGTCCAGGACCAGCAACTCGCGCTCCACCGACCGCTCCAGCCGGTCGAAGCGCGCCGCGACCGAACCACGGCCGAAGAGGATCTCCACCTGGTCCTCGGGGCGGTGCCGGCGGTCCACCGGAAGCTCGGCGAGCAGGGCGGCGGCCGCGGTCCGGGCCCCGGAGACCTGGTCCTGCCAGCGGGCCGTGAGCTGGTCGACGGCCGCGTCCGGCCGCGTCGCGACCAGCCGGACCGGGGCGCCGGGCAGCAGCGTCGCCAGGCCGAGATCCGCGAGCCGGTCGACGGCCGGGGCGATCTCGGCCGCCGGGCGTCCGGCCACCGCGGCCAACTGCGCGGTGTCGAGGGGCGGATGCCGGAGCAGCAGGCGGTACAGGGCCTCGTCGGAGGCGAGAACGCCGAACGGTTCGAACATACGGAACAGCCCCCCTCGGGCACGTATCGGACATGTCCTGCCTGATGGGGGCAGAGCGAGCGACGCATGGATGCCATGGCGTCCGTTCGCCAGCCGAAGGACGTGGACATCCAGACGATCACGGTACTTCCTGGTGAGGACAACGTCCTCAGGAGGAGATCCGGTGAGACCTCATCACCGCGCGATGACCACCGTGGCGGCCGGCACAGCGCTCGCCGCAAGCCTGTTCACGGCCGCCGCTCCGGCACACGCCGCCCAGCACGGCAACCACTGGGACGCACCGACGTGCGAACGGGTCGTCAGCGACGGCTCGCTCTCCCACACCCGGGACGGCGGCGCCACCTTCGCCCCGACCACCACCGCCGAACGCCCGCCGTACTACCAGCTGGTGACGGGCCTGGAGCCCCTCGCCACCCCGAACCGGCTGCTGGCCACCGACATCAACGGCCGGGTGACCCGGTCGACCGACTCCGGCTGCCACTGGCGCACCATCGCCTCGCTCGGAAACGGCCACTGGTTCGTCTCGCCGGCGCGCGACGGCAGCGCCTACGTGTGGGAACTGCGCGGCGACCGGGTCTACCGGGTCCACGGCGGCAAGGTCGTCCCGCTGCCGGCCTTCGACGCGGAGGCGCTCGGCGGGCTCTACGGCCTCACCGCACACCCGCGCCGCCCCGACCACCTGCGGGCCGTCACCGACGAGGGCCGGGTGCTGGAGTCCCGGAACGGCGGGCGCACCTTCCGCGCCGTCGGCACCCCCGTCCCGCTGGCCGAGGTCGGCCCGCACACGATGTTCTACGACGCGAAGATCTCCGCGAAGGACTTCGACCGCATCGTCGTCGGCGTGAGCGACGCCGGGGGCTTCACCAGCGACGACGGCGGCCACACCTGGCGACGCGCCCGGCTGGGCGCCGCGGGCGACGACGTCAACGGCTTCTCCCTGGCGATCTCGCCCGCCGACCCGCGCGTGGTCTACGCGAAGGCGCTGAACGTCACCGAGCTGGAGGCGGGCGAGAGCGGCCGGCACCTCTACCGCTCCACCGACGGCGGGCGCACCTTCCGGCCCGTGGTCGACCAGTTCCAGGACGGGCGGGACGTGGTGATCTACAACGGCGGCTGGATCCGCCCGGACCCGACCGACCCGGACGTCGCCTACTTCGAGTACGGCGACCAGTGGACCGGCACCAACCTCTACCGCCACGACGCAGACAGCGGCGAGCTGACGATCCGGCACTCGAACCACCACGGCATCGGCTCGCTCGCCGTCAGCCCGGCGGACCCGGAGGTGCTGCACGCCGGCCTGACCTCGGTGCCCGGCCACGCGCCGGCGGCGGGGGGCGGCGGGTAGCGGCGCCGGGGGACCGGCGCGGCGGCCGCTGCAGGATTCGGGTGCGGGTGTGCGCTCGGGATTCGTACGATCCCGAGCGCCGGCCGGGGTCTCACGGGTCGTACCGTTGTTCTCACCTGCCCCGGCAGGCTCAGGAAGCGAGTGCACGGATGCGGCAGCACACCGAGGTCAACGGGAGACCGGCGACCGTCGAGGATCTTGAGATCCCGGCCCTGGTCAACTATGGGCACTTCACCTACGGTCAGGTCCGCGACTACGCGCTGCGCGGCCTCGACCTGCACCTGGACCGGCTGGACCGGAGCACCCGCGAGCTCTTCGGGCTGCCGCTCGACACCGCCCGGGTGCTGGACTACGCGCGCGGCATCCTGCGGCACACCAACGGTGACGCGACGCTGCGCATCGCGGTCTTCACCCGGGACATCGGGGCCCTGGTCAACGGCGACCCCGCCGAGCCGGAGATCCTGACAACCGCCCGAGCACCGGCCGAGCCGGACACGACGCCTCAGCGGCTGCGGACCGTGGAGTACGAGCGGCTGCTGTCGCGGCACAAGCACGCCGGCACCATGGGCATCATCCACCACGGCCGTCGAGCACGGCAGGAGGGCTACGACGACGCCCTGCTGACCGACCGCACCGGCCGCATCACCGAGACCGCCATCGCCAACATCTGCTTCCACGAGCACGGCGCCCACGGCACCCACGACGACCACGAAGGACGCTTCGTCTGGCCCGACTCCACCCATGCACCGGGACTGCCCGGAATCATGATGCAGCTGCTACGACGCGGCATGGACCGCCTCGGCATCCCGCACACCACGCGCCCCGGCCTTCTCGCTCGGCGCCCTGATCGCCACCCTCTCCAGCACGGCCAACACCCGACTGGTCAGCCGCTACCCCGCGCAATGGCTGCTGCGCATCGGCCTGACCACGATGACGATCGCCACCACGACGGCACTGCTGATCACCCTCGCCGGCCAACTCGGCCGCGCCCTCGGCCTCGGGCTCATAGCGATCGCGTTCATCGGGCTCGGCCAGGTCTTCGGCACCGCCACGGCACTCGCCCTCGGCCGCGCCCCGCAGGCAGCCGGAACCGCCTCGGCCGTCCTCGGAACCCTGCAGAGCGCCCTGGGCGGCGTCGCCGCACCGCTCGTCGGACTGGGCGGCGACGACACCGCCGTGCCGCTCTTCGCCGGCATGGCCGGCTGCTCCCTGACCGCGGTTCTCGCACTGCTGCTCACCCGCGGCGGCACACAGCCACCGGACGCACCCACCCGCGCGTCGCGAAAGGCGGAACCGCCGACGGCCACGACCACCATGACCTGATGTGCCGAGCTGCTGTCCGCGCAGGATGCGTCGCGGCCGGGGCCGTTGCCGGGGCGCCGCAGCGGTGCAGCAGTGCAGCCCGCCGGCCGGCCGGCGCCGAAGGTGCCGCACCGCGGCGGCGTGCCGGATGCGCCCGCGCTGCCCAGCGACCACCAGCGGATGCGTGAGATCGCCAGGGCCGCGGGCGGGCAGCTCTACGGCGCGCTACGTCGCCGACCGCCGCGCAGCAGCACCGGCACGGCGACGGCGACGACCAGATACGGCAGCGCGCACACCGCGAACGCCGCCCCGTGCCCGAGTCCGGCCGCCGAGCCGAGCAGGCCGTACGAGCCGTAGACCGCGATCGTCCCCAGGTCCGTACCGACGCCGGCCAGCGAGGTCAGGGTGGCCCGGGCCGGGCCGGTGATCCGCTCCTGCAGCCGGGCGTCCGCAAGCACGGTCGCCACCTGGAACCCGCCGAAGGCGACACCCACCAGCGCGATCCCCGCACCGGTACCCAGCAGCCCGCCCGCGGCCAGCGCGACCGCCGACCCGGTGAGTAGCGCGGCGAGCACACCCGCCGGCGCCCGACCGGCCCGCCCCCGCCCCCGCTCCTCGACCCGGCCGGCCAGCAGCCCGCCGGCGGCGGCGCCGGCCCAGACGAGCAGCAGGTACAGCGGGACGGCGGGATCGGCGACGCCGGCGTCGCGGACGAGGTAGGGGGTGTACTCGTCGAGCGAGCCCCAGACGGCGGAGACGACGGGGACGAGGAGGAGGGCGCCGCGGACGGAGGGGTCGGCGCGCAGCTCGGCGAGGCCGGCGCGGAGAGTGCCGACCCAGCCGAGGGAGTCGAGGCCGCCGCCGGCGCCGCCCCCGTCCCGTACGACGCCGCCACCCGACGGCGGCTCCCCGACCCGCGCCCCCACCGTCGCGGCGCCGGCGGCAGCCACCCCGTGCTCGGGAAACCGCGTCGCCACCGCCGCGCCCAGCAGGCACGCCGCCGCGCTTGCCGCCCCCACCGCCGCGTACCCGCCCGCCGCGAACACCGGCGCCGCGGCCGCCGTCGACGCCGCCACGCCCACCGTGCCCGCCGCCCGGGACCGGCCCATCGTGCGCGCGTACTGGTCGGCCGCGCCCGCCCGGCCCAGTTCCTCGTAGACCAGCGCCTCCAGCGCCCCCGACGCGAACGCGCCCTTCGCGCCCCACAGCACGAACCCCGCCGCGAACGCCCCGTACGACGGCGCCAGCACCCACAGCGTGAACCCGGCGCCGGTCAGCAGCGGCCCCGCGCAGAGCGGCAGCCGGCGGGAGAAGGAGTCGGCCCAGGCGCCGGAGGGGACTTCGAGCAGGACGGACGACAGCGACCAGATGACGAACAGCGAGGAGACCTGCCACAGCGACAGCCCGTGGTCGGCGAAGAGCAGCGCGTACACCGGGTAGAGCAGGACGAAGTCGTCCAGGAAGGCGTACGCGTAGAGACAGGCGGCAAGCCGCCGCTCCGGAGAGGCCGTGCCCGTGAATCAATGTCGCCAGGTCATACGCGCAACGCTACCCGTCCGCCAGCACCTCGTCGATGACGAACTTCGAGCTGGCGACCATGACCGGGTTGGTGTGCCGGTAGTACGGGAGCTGGATCAGCGAGATCGACAGCGCCCAGCCGCGCCCGCGCGCCCACGCCGCGTCGTCGACGCCGCCACCACCGTCCTCACGGTCGCCGTCCGCCAGGGCGGCGCGGAAGGCTTCGCGCGCCGGGCCGGTGAAGAGGTTCCAGGCGGCGATCAGGTCGACGGCGGGCTCGCCGAGGCCCATGCAGCCGAAGTCGAGGACGCCGCCGAGGTGGCCGGCGCCGTTGGCGCGGCCGTCGCCGCCGCGCGCGGAGTCGCCGGTGACCAGCACGTTCCCGGGGGAGAGGTCGCCGTGGAGCCACACCGGCGGCCCGGGGTGCGCCGGCGCGCGCAGGGCGGTCTCCCAGGCGGCGGTGACGGCGGGCACGTCCACGCCGTCGTCGGGGCGGAGGAGGGCGAGGGCGGCGCGGGTGGCGGCGTCGCGGTCGGCCAGGGTCTCGCTGCGGTACGAGAGCGGGGCGCCGGCCGGGTCGACGGCGCGCATGGCGCGCACGAAGGCGGCGAGTTCGCCGGCGAGCGGCCCGGGGGCGGCGACGCCGGCGTCGGGCGGCAGGGTCGTACCGGACAGCCAGCGGCACACGGACCAGGGGTACGGGTAGCCCTCGCCGGGCTCGCCCTTGGCAAGGGGCCCGGGCACGGGCACCGGGAGGCCGGCGGCGAGCCGGGGAAGGTGCCCGTACTCCAGGTCGACGTCCTCGGCGCCGCCGGCGGTCAGCGGCAGCCGTACGCTCAGCTCGCCGCCGAGCCGGAAGACGGCGTTGACGGTGCCGCCGGAGGGGACCCGCCGGACGGGCAGCCCGGCCCACCGCGGGAACTGGGTGGCGATCAGCCGCCGTACGAGGCCGGCGTCTATCTCCGCCTCGTCGGCGTGCATCCGGACAGCAGACATGGGCGCGACCCTACGCCGATCACCCCCCGGCCTCACACCGTATATTCGGCGGTGATGCGTACCGTCAACCCCGAGCAGCACGCGCGCAAGCGGGCCCGCATTCTGGCCGCGGCGGCCGAGGAGTTCGCGGCGAACGGCGTCGACGGCACGTCGACGGCACGCATCTGCCGCCGGGCCGGCATCGGCTCGGGGACGCTCTTCCACTACTTCCCCACCAAGAAGGCGCTCTTCCACGCCCTCTTCGCCGACGACCTGGCCCGCACCGCCGAGATCCGCGACCGTGCACTGGCCGCCGACGACCCCGAGGAGGGCTTCGCCCTCCTCTTCGACCGCCTCGCCGCGGACCTCGACGACCCGCTGACCCCGGGCCTGATGGCGGCGGCCCTGCTCCAGGCGAGCCGCGACGAGAAGTTCGCCACCCTGCTGGGCGACGACGAGGCCCAGACCCTGGCGGCCCTGACCACCCTCCTGACCCGCCTGGCCGACCGGGGCCGCCGCCCGCCGTTCCCGCCGGCGCGGGCGGCGCGGTGGCTCGTCACGCTGATCGACGCGGCGTACCTGGCGGCGACGGACGACGGCTACGACCCCCGCGCCCACGCGGCGGAGCTGCGCGAGGTGACGGCCTGGCTGACGGGCGGCCCGGTACGGGCCACGCCCTGACCGCAGCCGTCGGGACCACCTCAGGCGGCCCGCCGCAGGTCCAGCATGTCCGGCAGCCGCCGGAGTCCGGCCGACTCGTACGTGGCGACGGCGGCGGTGTTGGAGCGGGGCGTGTCCACGACGACGCTGGAGGCGCCCATCTGCTGGAGCGTACGGGCCGCGGCGACCGTGATCGCCCGGCCGTAGCCGTGCCCGCGGTGGTCCGCGTGGACGCCCATCGGCTCGATCATCCCCGGCCTGCCCTCGCCCGCCGACCACACCGTCACGGCGGCCACCGGCTCGCCCCGGTCGTCGCGGGCGAGCAGGCAGCGCGCGTCGGCGTAGAACGGGCCCGCCGCCATCGTGTGCCAGCGTTCCTCGGTGAACGTGGGCCGGCCGAACGCCGACCGCTGGACCGCGGCCCGCTCGGCCGCCTGCCCCGGCCCGACCTCCTCGACGTGCACCCCGGGATCCGGTACGGGCTCGGCGAGGTCGCGGCGCAGCGGCGTCCAGGGCTCGTCGACCGCCCAGCCGTCCCGCGCCAGCAACTCCTGTACGAGCGCGCCGGCCGGGGCGGCCACGTACACCTCGCCCGTGGGCAGCACACCGTGCTCCGGCACCGACACGTCCTCGGCCATCTGCCGCGCCAGCTCCCCGTCCCCCAGCGCCCCCGGCGCGACCGCCAGCCGCAGCAACTCCGCCCCGTCCAGCAGCCCGACTGCCAGCACCTCCCCCGCCCGGCTCCACGTCCGCACGGCCGCCGCGGTTCGCTCCGCGCCGAACCGCCAGAACCACCCGAGATCCCCGGGATGCAGCTGCACGGGCCCGTCGTCGCGCTGCCACGTGCTCAACACCCGGGCGGTGTGGCCGAGTTCGTCGACAGCGGGCGTATTCCTCGTGATCGCCATCCCCCGATTGGACACCAGCCCCGCCCTCGTACGCACCCGAATTCGGAGCGGGTGGCGGTGGGGGCCATGTCCCCGGAGGGGCGTGGACCGCTACGCGCGATGGCTCGCGCACACGCCTGAGGTGATCCCGCAGGGGCTACGCGAACGGGACCACGCCGGCGCGGGTGCCACGTGAGGTGCTCAGATCACGGGGGGCCGGCCGAGCCGGGTGAGGGCGAACACGGTGCGCCAGTGCATCGGGCTGCGGCCACCGCACGGCGTGCGCCAGCCCTCGGCGAACCCGCGGAACCAGGTCCGCAGCCCGGACAGACTGCGCGTGCGGGCCAGCGTGAGGCCCACCCACACCCCCAGGTAGACCGGCACCAAGGGCACGGGCAGGTGGCGGCGAGCCAGGTAGACCCGGTTGCGGGCGTTGACCCGGTAGAAGAGCGCGTGCCGGGCCGGGGAGGTACGCGGGTGCTGCAGGAGCAGTTGCGGCTCGTAGCGCACCCGCCAACCGGCGTCGATCGCCCGCCAGGCCAGGTCGGTCTCCTCGTGCGCGAAGAAGAACTCCTCCGGCCAGCCACCGATCTCGTCGAGCATCCGTGCCGACAGCACGTGCGCGCCGCCGAGGAAGCCGGTCACCTCTCCGGCGCGCATCGGGTCGCCGGCCCGCAGCCGCGGCACGTGACGCCGCTGGGTGGCGCCGGTCTCGTCCGCGATACGGAAGCCGACGATGCCCAGCTTGTCGTCCGCCTCGAAGAGCGCGGCGATCGTCGCGAACACGGAGTCGTCGACGAGCAGGCCGTCGTCGTCCAGGTCCAGCACCAGATCCATGTCGCGCAGGTGCTCCAGGGCGGCGTTACGGCCGCCGGTGACCCCGCGGTTGTCCGGCAGCCGCACGGTTTCCACCCAGGACGGCAGTTCAGGCAGCTCACATCCGTTGGCGACCACCACGGTCCGCGCGGCCGGGGCCGTCTGCATCGCCACCGAGGCCAGCAGTTGTGCCAGCTCCTTCGGCCGCGTGCCCATCGTCAGGATCGCCACGCCCAGCTTCACGCCTACCCGTACCCATCCGTCGTCGGTGAAAGGAAACCCGTGCCTGTCCGCCCGCCAGCCGATAGATCTCATGACGCTGCGGTGTCTTTCAAGCAACCGGCCGGCGAACTTCGACGCCGAGGCAAGCTTCCCACGCCCGCGGCTGATGCTCATAACGCCGACAGGCTCGACGTCGCCCTCGTCCCCCGCCTGGCCGACCTCGCCATGACCGTCATGCGCCGAGACGCCACCGGCAAGGCCGCCGGCCGGCTCGTAAAAACAGGGATTGTCGGACTGCGGCGTACACCGTTGCGCGTTTCGCTCGTTGAACAGGACCGGACGGTCAGAGAGGAGCACGCCATGCCGCCGAGACGAGTAGTCACGGGCCGGAGCCAGGAACCGCGCCAACGGCTCATGGAGGAACTGCGGTTACTCCGGTCGCAGAAGGGCGAGAGCCTGCGTCAGGTCGGGGAAGCGCTGGGGTGGGATCCGTCGCTGTTCCACAAGCTGGAGACGGGTTACACCATGGGCAGCCCGGAGGTGATGGAGGCGCTCGACCAGCACTACGGGACCGGGAGGCTGCTACTCACCTTGTGGGAGCTGGCGATCCGCGATCCGTCGCTGTTCCGCGAGCAGTACCGCCGGTACATGTCGTTGGAGTCCCAGGCGCTCAGCCTGTGGCACTATTCGGCAGCCAACCTCCACGGCCTGTTGCAGACCGAGGACTACGCCCGGGCCATGCTCGAAGCGGGCGGACTGAGCGGTGACGAGCTGGCTCAGCAGGTCGAAGCCCGCATGGGGCGGCGCGAATTGCTGACCGCCGACGACGCTCCGCGCTTCCGGACGATCCTGTCCGAGGCCGTGCTGCGCACCCCGCTGAAGGATCCCGGACAGTGGCGCAAGCAGCTTGAACACCTGCTGGAGATGGGCGAGCTGAAGAACGTGTCGATCCAAGTCTTGGAGTACTCCGCCGGACTCCACGCCCTGACCAACACCGACGCCATGTTCCTGCGGACCCTCGACGATCGCACGGTGGCGTGGGTGGAAACCGGGTACACGGGTACCCTCGTCGAGGAGATGGCCGCCGTCGAGCGGCTCCAGGCTCGCTACGACTCGGTCCGCGACCTGGCCCTCTCCCCGGCGGCATCACGGACGTTCATCAAGCGGATGTTGGAGGAAGCCCCGTGCGATCCATCGACCTGAGCACCGCCACCTGGCACAAGTCCTCGTACAGCAACCAGGACGGCGGTCAGTGCATCGAGGTCTCCCGCGACTTCCTGAGCGCCGCCACCTGGCGCAAGAGTTCGTACAGCAACCAGGACGGCGGAGCCTGCATCGAGGTATCAGACGACTTCCTGAGCACCGCCGCCTGGCGCAAGAGCTCCCACAGCAACCAGGACGGTGGCGAATGCATCGAGGTCGCCGACGACTTCCCCGCCGTCGTCCCCGTCCGTGACAGCAAGGACCCCCAAGGCCCCGTCCTCCTCTTCGAACCCGCCGCCTGGGCGGCGTTCGTCGGCTCCGTCAAGGGCGGCGAGTTCTCCGCCTGAGCAACCCCGGCATCCCCTCAGCGAGACGGCAGGACGCCTGGACCACCGCCCGGGCCACGACCGGGCGGTGGTCCAGGGCCGGGCCTGCTCTTCGGCCCGAACGCGCCATCAGAGCGGGTCGTCCCTCTCGGGGACCCGCTCGTTGTCCGCGGTCCAGGCCCGGCCGTCGTCGTCGTAGAACACGATCCCCCCGGAGTCGCCGATGCTCACCCGGCGCACCAGGTCCTCCGCCTCGTCCATGTGCCCCGGGGTCGCGCACGCCACCGCGAACGGATGCCATCTGTCAAGCACCTCGTCCAGCGCCTGGCCGGAGAAGTCCGTGGCCGCGGCCATCCACTCCTGCTGAAAGCCCTGAAAGCCACTCCGGCTTGCGCTCCAGCGCACGACGGATGTCCTCCGGTGTACGGGGACACACAACCTGCTTCGCCGTCACCTCGCCCCCTCCTTGCTGCCCACGGGGATCTGGCCCTCACTGCCGGGATCGTGCAATGACCGCGTACCCGTGTTGTCACGATCCGCGACTGTGCCTGTGCACAGGCGTACGAAACAGTTGTGATTGCGGAGAGTGATCGCACGACCGAAGGAGGGGGACATGGCACGTTCGCATGCGCAGAGCATCAGGGGCGCGGCGCAGGCCGTGATGCAGGGGGCCGACCCGCGGCAGCTGGCCCAGGACGAGCTGCGCCGCCGGGGGGTGCTCACCGAAGGTGAGCAGGTCCGCGGGGGCGGGGACGTCGGGCGGGGGTGGCAGGCGCCGCGGGAGGACGGCATGGATCCGGCGGACTTCCCCGCCGCCCGCGACCAGGGCGGCAGCCTCGACACCGTGATGACCCAGCAGTCGGTGCCGCTGGACGAGGCGGGGGAGGTGCTGAACCGCAGTGTGCTGAGGCGCGAGGGGCTGGAGCAGGTGCACGCCATCTGTCCGATGGTGCTGCCGCGCGGGCGCTCGTTCCTCAGCATGCTGCCGGTGTCGCTGCTGCTGGTCGTCGGCGCGTTCGGCACGATCGTGGTGGCCGCCGCCGGCGACGACGTGGTGACGCACCCGCTGTTCGGCGCGCACTACTGGGCGCTGGCGGTCTTCGCGGTCGGGTTCGTGTGGTGGCGGCAGGGCATGGTGATGGTGCCCGATGGATGTCATGCCCTGATCACCAAGTTCGGCAAGCTGGAGCAGGTCGTCGGCCCCGGCCGGGTCATCCTGCTGAACCCGTGGAAGCGGGTCTCGTACATCCTCAACACCACCCGCGAATACCCCTTCAACGCGCCCGTACGCGAGGCCCCGACGAAGGGCGGGGTGAAGGCGTCCATCGACCTGTTCATCCAGTTCCGGATCAGCGACCCGGTGGAGTTCGTCTACACCCTCGGCGCGGTGCGCGGCTTCGAGGAGAAGCTGAACAACGCCGTCAGCGAGACGATCCGCAGCCTCATCTACGAGCAGGAGGCCGCCGGCATCTACGACATGGTCGGCGAGGACACCACCCGGCTGCTCGACGCGCTGAACCACCAGTTCCGGCCCGCGGTCGAGCTGACCAACGCCAACATCACCAGCGCCGAGCCCTCCGACCAGCCGTACCGCATGGACCTCGCGGCGCCGGAGATGGTGCGGATGGCCAAGGAGGCGTACACCCACGAGTACTCGCTCCAGCTCCGCAAGGAGCAGGACGAGGGCGACCTGAGCAAGGAGCTGGCGACCCGCGAGGAGGAGCTGTCCGCGATCCAGGCGGACATCGCCCAGTACCAGGCCCAGATGGACACCGCCGTCGAGCGCGAGACCAACCGGGCCGAGGCGCTGGCGCGTCAGCGGTACGTCCAGGCCGAGTCGGAGGCGCGGGCGAACGCCGCGCTGCTGGAGGCGCAGGCGCTCGACATCCGCGCGGTGACGACGGCCGAGGCGCCGGAGATCCTGGAGTACCGCTACCAGCAGCAGGTGCTCGACACCCTGGAGGAGGTCGCCGACCACCTGCCGCAGCTGCTGCGCATCGGCGGCCCGGCGGACGGCGCGAACGGCGGCGGGGCGGGGGTCGACTTCCTGGCGCTCGCCCGGGAGCTGATCGGCGAGCACGGTGCGGACCTGTTCTCGGAGGCCGAGATGGCGGCCGTACGGGAGCGGCTGGCCGAGGTCGCGGCGCGGATCGCGGAGCGGGAGCCGGAGATCCGGGCGTTGCGCGAGGCCGAGCGGCCGGCGCCGGTGCCGGCTCCGGCGGGCGTCGCGGCGGAGGAGGCGCGGCCGGCGGAGGCGCGGCCGGCGGAGGCGCGGCCGGCGGAGGCGCGGCCGGCGGAGGCGCGGCCGGCGGAGGCGGCGGCGCCGCAGCCCGTCGGCGGTGGCGGAGTCGCGAACGAGGGATACGGAAACGAGGGATACGCGCCGGAGGGCTACACGCCAGCGGCACACGCGCCTGAGGGCTACGCGCCCGAAGGACACGGACACGGACACGGGAACCACGGGCCCGCGGGCTTCGGTCCCGCGGACTACGGGCACGAGGAGGCGGGGGCATGAGTACGGCGGTCATGAAGCGCAGGTCGGTCATCTCCGAACTCGTCGCGGCCTGGGGCGACATCCCCCAGCTGCTGCGCGGCGGCGAGGCCGGCACCCTGATCCCCGTCATCATCCCGCGCCACCGCCGCCGGCTGTGGTGGATGGTGCCGCTGTGGCTGTCGCTGCTGGCGCTGGCGACGGGCGTGATGGCCGGGCTGCAGAGCGGCGGCGGCGACGGCTGGAGCGCCGGCGCGTACGACGCGCTGGCGGCCACCTCGTACGTCGTCGGGGTCCTCCTCCTCGTCGTCGGGGTGCTGTGGTGGTGGCGCTCCTCGATCGTGAAGATCGAGCAGGGGACGAACGGCGTCCTCACCCGCTACGGCGCCATCTCCCGCACGCTCGGCCCGGGCCGGCACTTCGTCTGGCACCCCTGGTCGCGGGTCGACTTCGTGGTCGACACCGCCACCGAGATCCCGTACTCGGCGCCGGTGATGGCCTGCCCGACGCAGGAGAACGTGCCGCTGCGCTCGATCGAGTTCTTCCTGAAGTTCCGCATCACCGACGCGGTGCTCTTCGTCCGCACCATCGGCGCCGGCAACTTCGACCTGGTGCTCTCCAGCGCCGTCCAGGACGCGATCCGCCAGCGGGCCCGCCGGGTGCGTACGGAGCGGGCGTACGACCTGCGCGGCTCGGACGTGGCCGACATGCAGGAACTGCTCAACCGCCAGCTGGCCCGCTACGGCGTGCGCATCACCGGCTCCAACATCCCCGACGTCCAGCTGCCCGCGCAGTACCAGCAGCACCTCGCCACCCGCGAGCGGGTGGCGAAGGAGCGTACCGCGTACGAGCAGGAGTGGGGCCTCACGCGCAAGCGCCGCATCGACAACCTGCAGATGGACATCGAGCGGGCGAAGAAGGCGCGCGACGCGCGGTTCGTCGAGGTCAAGGCCGCGCTGAACCGGGCCCGCGAGGAGGTCGCGCGGCTGCTGGAGCAGCAGGAGACCGAGGCGCAGAAGGTCCGCTTCGAGATCGAGACCCGCGGGCGCAGCGGCCTGATCGCCGCCGAGAACGAGGCGAAGGCGCAGCGCCGGCTGGCGCAGGCGTACCGCGACAACCGCGCGGTGCTGCAGTACGAGCTGGCCCGGCGGCGGCTGGAGGTGGGCGCGGTGCTCGCGGGCAGCGCACCGCAGCCGACGGTCATCCGCACCGACGGGCCCGGCGGGGGCGGGGACGTCTCCGCGCTCTCGACCCTCCTCACGGCGCAGCTGCTCCCCCGGCTGACGGCCGGCTCGCAGGCGGGCGGCCACGTGCCGCCGGCGGGCGGGCTGCTCCGGGCGGTGGCGGCGGAAGGACACGGGGCCGGCGAGGAGTGAGCGGGGCCGTGCGGCGGGTGCGGGGGGCTCGCCGCACGGCTACCGTGCCATGTATGACCGCGCGGCACGCACCCCCTCGGGTGCGGCGCGTCTACGACGACCCGGATCCCGACGACGGCACGCGCGTCCTCGTCGACCGGCTCTGGCCGCGGGGCGTCGCCAAGGACCGGGCGCACGTCGACGAGTGGCTGAAGGCCGTCGCGCCCTCGGAGGAGCTGCGCCGCTGGCTCCACGCGGACCGCTCCCGCTTCCCCGACTTCGTCGAGCGCTACCGCGCGGAGCTGTCCGGCGGTGAGCGCGCGGAGGCGGTGACGCACCTGCGCGAGCTGCGGGACCGGGGGCCGCTGACGCTGGTGACGAGCGCGAAAGACGTGGAGCGCAGCCACGTGCCGGTGATCGCGGAGGCCGTGGAGCACGGCTGAGGGCGGAGGCTGGGGGCGGAGGCTGGGGGCAGCGGCCGAAAACAAGCTGAGGTCAGCGGCCCTTTCCCGCACTCCCGCCCTAGGGTAGGCCGCCCCTCTGACAAGCACGGGGTCCCGAGGGCCTTCGGGGCCCACGCGTCCCCGCGGCGTACGCGCACCCGAGGGCCCGCGTGTTGCCGGACGGTCGTGCGGGAACGGGCTGTCATTATGCTCGTATGAACGTCACCGTCCGTCTCGCGCAGCAGCCGGAGGCCGACGCGCTGCTCGGCCGCAGCCCGCTGGCCGCCCTGGTCGGCATGCTCCTCGACCAGCAGGTGCCCATGGAGTGGGCGTTCTCCGGCCCGTACACGATCGCCCAGCGCATGGGCGGCGACGACCTCGACGCCCACGCCATCGCCGCGCAGGACCCGGAGGCGTTCGCCGCGCTGCTCTCCGAGAAGCCGGCCGTGCACCGCTACCCGGGCTCGATGGCCAAGCGGATCCAGCAGCTGTGCGCGTACCTCGTGCACGAGTACGACGGCGACGCCGCGGCCGTCTGGCGCGGCGTGGACAGCGGCAGGGAGCTGCTGCGCCGGCTGCAGGCGCTGCCCGGGTACGGGAAGCAGAAGGCGCAGATCTTCGTCGCGCTGCTGGGCAAGCAGTACGGCGTCACGCCCGCCGGCTGGCGCGAGGCGGCGGGCGCGTACGGCGAGGAGGGCAGCCGGCGGTCGGTCGCGGACATCACCGGGCCGGACTCGCTGGGCGAGGTGCGCGCGTACAAGCAGGAGGCGAAGAGGACGGCGAAGGCGGCAAAGCCCGCGCAGGCGTCGCAGACAGCCGCGAAGTCGGCCAAGGCGAAGAAGACGCCCTGAACCGGGACGGGTTGCCCCCCGGCCCATTCCGCAACGCCGTTCGAGTCGCTAGGTTGCTCGCACCCCCGTCCGCCTTGCGGACAGGAGACCCCACACGCCGGACAGGTTCACCCACCTATGACGTCGGAAGGACTCCTGTGTTCCCTCGAAGACTCAACGCTGCGCTGGGCGCGGCCGCCCTCGCCGTCCCGCTGCTCCTCGTCGGCTCCGCGCCCGCCAGCTCCGCGCCCGCCGGCGCCGCGTCGCCGGCGGCGGACGGCGCGCAGCTGGCCCGTGAGCTGGTGCGCAAGTCGAGCGCCGCGGACGCGTACAAGCACCTCCAGACGTTCCAGCGGCTCGCGGACCGCAACGGCGGCCACCGCGCCGCCGGTTCGCCGGGCTACGAGGCGTCCGCCGCGTACGTCTACGACCAGCTGAAGAAGGCCGGCTACGACGTCTCGTACGACTACTTCGACTTCACCTACTCCGAGACGCTGAAGGACGAGTTCGCGGTGGTCGCGCCGGAGGCGCGGGACGTCGAGATCTTCGCGATGACCTTCTCGAAGTCGACCCCCGAGGGCGGCCTCGACGCCCCGCTCGCCGCGGCGCCCGTGGACGCCGACGGCACCTCCGGCTGCGAGCCCGGCGACTTCGCGGGCGGCGACTACACCGGCAAGGTCGCGCTCGTGCAGCGCGGCGGCTGCGACTTCGCCGTCAAGCAGGCCAACGCCGCGGACGCGGGCGCCGTCGCCGCCGTGATCTACAACAACACCGAGGGCGCGCTGAACGGCACCCTCGGCGACGCCGAGGCCGTGAAGGTGCCCACCGGCGGCATCACCAAGGCCGAGGGCGAGGCGCTGGCCGCGCTGCTGGCGCGAGGCGACGACACCGTCACCGTCCACGTCGACATCCAGACGATCGTCGAGCCGCGGACGACGCGGAACGTCATCGCCGAGACGGGGCGCGGCGCCGAAGACCGCACCGTCATGCTCGGCGCACACCTCGACTCGGTCGCCGAGGGCCCCGGCATCAACGACAACGCCTCCGGCTCGGCGGCGCTGCTGGAGGTCGCGAAGGAGCTGGCGAAGGCGGAGGAGAAGCCGCGTAACCAGGTGCGCTTCGCGTTCTGGTCGGCGGAGGAGCTGAGCCTCGTCGGCTCCACGGACTACGTGAGCCGGCTGACCCCGCGCCAGCTGCGGGACATCGAGCTGTACCTGAACTTCGACATGGTCGCCTCGCCCAACTACGGGCTCTTCGTCTACGACGGCGACGACTCCGACGGCGCCGGCGAGGGCCCGGGCCCGGAGGGCTCGGCGCAGCTGGAGCGGCAGATCACCGACTTCATGGACCGGAAGGGCCTGCCGCACGAGGGCACCGACTTCACCGGCCGCTCCGACTACGGCCCCTTCATCGAGGTCGGCATCCCGTCCGGCGGCACGTTCACGGGCGCGGAGGGGACGAAGACGGAGGCGCAGGCCGCGAAGTTCGGCGGCACGGCGGGCGTCGCGTACGACCCGTGCTACCACGCGGCGTGCGATGACCTGGACAACATCAGCATGCCGGCGTTCGACGCGAACATCGACGTCATCGCGAACGCGGTCGGGACGTACGCGCACGACGTCAGCTCGCTGCGCGAGCCGGTGTCGTTCGTGCCGACCGAGGGCGACGAGGGCAGCGGCGGGGGTGCGCACGACGACCACGCGGAGCGGTGAGCGCGTGACGGCGTAGCACGCACGCCCGCGCGCGCACGCGCAGGGAGCCCGGGCGGGCAGGCGGCCCGGGCTCCGGTCACGTTCCGTTCCGTACCGTTGCCCTTTCCGCCCGCCCGCCCCCCTTGCCCCTTCCTTGTTCCGCACTTGCCGCTGACTTGCCGCTCCTGTGCATCACTGCTGCGCCCGGAGGCGCATCCCCGGTAGGCTTTCCGTGTGATCTTCAAGCGCATCGGAAACGGGAGGCCGTACCCCCACCACGGCCGGGAGTCCACCCGCCAGTGGGCTGACGTCGCACCACGTCCGGTTCGCCTCGACCAGTTGGTGACGACGAAGCAGCAGCTGGATCTGGAGACCCTGCTCGCCGAGGACTCGACGTTCTACGGCGACCTCTTCGCCCACGTCGTGAAGTGGCGCGGCGACCTGTATCTGGAGGACGGACTGCACCGCGCGGTGCGGGCGGCGCTGCAGCAGCGCCAGGTGCTGCACGCGCGCGTGCTTGAGCTGGACTGACCAGTCCGTTGCCCCGTTCGGGGGGACCGGGGTTCATCCCGTAGATCATCTAGTAGGCACGGCCCCCTCCGGCCACTACGCTGCCGCCATGAGCATGCTGACGCCCCCCGAGATGGGCGGGCAGTACCGCATCAAGGGCACCAAGTACCCGCGTATGCGGCGGAACCGCCGGCGCCGGAAGGTGCTGGCCCTGCTCGGTGCCGTACTCGCGGTCGCGGGCGTCGGCTGGGGCACGCTGCAGCTCGTCGACGTCTTCACGGGCGGCGACGAGGAGAAGACGGTGCAGGCCGGCAAGCCGGAGGACTGCGCGCGGGACACGGGCGCGAAGTCCGGCGAGGGCAAGAAGCCGGAGAGCAGCAGACCGGGCGGGAAGCCGGCCGAGCTGCCGGCGCCGGCGCGCATCGAGGTCAACGTACTGAACGCCACCACCAGGACCGGCCTCGCGCAGAAGACCGCCGACGAGTTGGAGAAGCGCGGCTTCAAGATCGGCGAGGTGGCCAACGCCCCGGCGGAGTACGACAAGAAGGTACGCGGCTCCGGCCTGCTGCTCGGCGCCCCGACGACGGTGGACGGCGAGCTGAAGGTGCTGGGCGTGCAGTTGGCGCAGGCGAAGCCGAAGGCGGTGGAGCGGAAGGGCGCGGTGGTCGACCTGATCATCGGGGACGAGTTCCGCGGCCTGACGAAGCCGGCGGAGGCGAAGGCGGCGCTGAAGGCGCTGGCGACGCCGGCGCCGAAGCCGGACGCCTGCCGCTGAGGCCCTCCGGGGGGACGTACGGGGCGGGATCGCGGCGCCGTCGCGGCCCGCAACCGACCCGGCCGCGACGGCTCCCGGCCGGCGCCCCGCGCCCGGCGCCCCGCGGCCGGCGCCCCGCGGCCGGCGCCCAGCTCACGGCCCGGCGACCGGCCCGCGCCGTCGCCCTCGTCCGACCGCACCGCCGCCCGGGACTCAGGCACTTGAGGCCCTGGCCCTCGCGGCTGCCCCGGCGCCCGTCGCTGGGCGGCGCGGTGCCCCGCGGCCAGGCGACGCGGAGCCCGCCGCCAGACGGCGCAGCGCCCACCGCCGGCTCCCCGGCGCCGCCGCTAGGCCTGAGGCTCCCCGGCGCCCGCCGCCAGGCGTAACGCGCCCGGCGCTAGGCGGTCCCGTACATCCGGTCCCCCGCGTCGCCCAGCCCCGGCACGATGTACCCCGCGTCGTTCAGCCGCTCGTCCATCGCCGCCGTGACCACCGTCACCGGCGCGCCCGCCAGTTCGTGCTCCAGGGCCTCCGTCCCTTCCGGCGCCGCCAGCAGGCAGATCGCCGTGACGTCGTCCGCGCCCCGCTGGATCAGCTCGCGGATCGCCGCGACCAGCGTGCCGCCGGTGGCCAGCATCGGGTCCAGGACGTACACCTGCCGCCCGGACAGATCCTCCGGCAGCCGGTTCGCGTACGTGCTGGGTTGCAGGGTCTCCTCGTCGCGGATGAGCCCGAGGAAGCCGGCCTCCGCCGTCGGCAGCACCCGCATCATGCCGTCGAGCATGCCGAGTCCGGCGCGCAGGATCGGCACGATGAGCGGCTTGGGACGGGCCAGGCGGACCCCGGTGGTCGGGGCGACCGGGGTACGGACGTCGACCTGTTCGGTGCGGACGTCGCGAGTCGCTTCGTAGGCGAGGAGCGTCACCAGCTCGTCGGCCAGCCGACGGAAGGTGGGGGAGTCCGTGCGCTCGTCGCGCAGCGTGGTGAGCTTGTGTGCCACCAGGGGGTGGTCGACCACGTGAATCCGCATGCTCCCGAATCTATCCGAGTCCCGGCCGGCCGCGGATACGCATGAGGGCCAGGGGGTACGCGTGGAGAAACAGGCCGGGTTCGTACGCAACCGCCAACCGGGTGCAAGGTGGATATGTCCGCCCGGCCCGCCCCGCCGCGGGAGGTACGTGATGCCGCATCGTGACCTGCGCAGCGGCGAGCCCCTGCCCGAGACCCCGGACTGCCGCCGCCGGCGCCGCGCCGCCTTCCTGCGCGACCTGCACGAAGCCGAAGAGCTGCTGGCCCGCGTCCAGCCGCGGCGCGCCCGGGCCGCGCGCCGGCGGCACATGCACCGTATGCGGACGTTCCGCTGGTAGACGGCGTATGGGCGACGGAACGAGGGCCGGGCGGCGGCCCAATTCACGACGCACAGCGGAAGACCCCGCAGACAGCGCTTGTTTCTGTCACGATTCCGGTGAGGGCGGGTCCCCGCCCCAGGTCGGGGGGAGAGCGCAGGTAAGGCTCGACCGCCCGGCCCGGCACACCTAGGACCTAGGACCAGTGGGAGAGTCACGGTGTACTTCGCCGCACTGCTCGCGCGCACCGAAGACGGGTGGGAAGCGAGCGATACAGAGCTCGACGACGTGGAGACGCTGGACGACCTGGCCGAGTTCGCCCGCGGGGCGACGGCCGATGACGACGAGACCGTGCTGGTGCTGCTCGAACAGGAGGACATCTGGTACGGGGTCGTCCGCATAGACGGCGAGGACGACCCGCGCGTCTTCGTCTCGAACGCCGCCGCGGCCGGACGCAGCGCGTACGGGGAGATGCTGCTCACCCCCGAACTGCTCGGCCGGGAGCCCGAGGACGACAGCGCGCTGGACAGCCTGACGGATCTGGACGGCACTGAGGACGGCGAGCCGGACGCCGACACCGGCCCGGACGCGGAGGCGGACGCGGACCCCGACGCTCCGCCCGGTGCGCCGGCGGGCCCGGTGGGCGACACGGAGCTGCTGGAGGACCTCGGGGTCTCGGAGAAGCAGCTGCTGGCGCTGAACGGCGACGCGGTCAACGAGATCGCCGAGATGCTCGGCGCGGCCGATGTCCTGGAGACGGTCCGCTGACGGAGCGCGGCGGAGGAGGGGAGCGCGGCCCGTACGAGGAGCTGTGGGAGCCGCCGATGCGGCTGGCCCTTGCGGAGGCGAAGCGCGCGCTGGAGACGGGTGACGTCCCGGTGGGCGCGGTGGTGCTGGCCCCGGCGCACCCGAACGCGTCCGACGCCTCGTACGAAGCCCTGATCGAGGCGCCTCCCCGGGGCCGGATCCTGGCCCGGGCCGGGAACGAGCGCGAGGCGACGGGCGACCCCACCGCCCACGCCGAGGTCCTCGCCCTCCGCGCCGCGGCGGCGGCGCTCGGCGGCTGGCGGCTGACGGGCTGCACGCTGGTCGTGACGCTGGAACCCTGCACGATGTGCGCCGGCGCTGCGGTCCTCGCCCGCGTCGACCGCGTCGTCTACGCCGCCCGCGACCCGAAGACCGGCGCGGCGGGGTCCCTCTGGGACGTCCTGCGCGACCGCCGCCTGAACCACCGCCCCGAGGTCATCCCCGACGTCCTCGCCCCGGAGTCCACCGCCCTCCTCACCGCCTTTTTCCGCGACGGGCCGGCGCCCGACCGCGGCGCCGGGCGGCCGGGCCGTAACGATTTCTGATCATGGCGGCGGGTGGGCTAAGCTGCGTGGCGGTAGCGTGTCCGAGCGGCCGAAGGAGCTCGCCTCGAAAGCGAGTGTGGGGGCAACTCCACCGTGGGTTCAAATCCCACCGCTACCGCCGCTGAAGTGCAGAAACACGAAAGGCCGGGCCCGTAGCGGGCCCGGCCTTCGTGTATCTGGTCTCAGTTTTGGTCTCAGTTGGCCGGTACGAGGGCTCCCGCAAGGCCGTCGTCATCGTCGTCCGGCCCGTCTCCGTCCGGCTTCCAGATGAGCCCGTCAACCTGTCGCGCGACGTTGGTGCGGACAGAATCGACCATGTGCTGATACCGCGCGGCCATGGCGGTCGTCGACCATCCCATGAGCCCCATGACGGCGCGCTCGGAGACTCCGAGGATCAGCAGTACTGTCGCCGCAGTGTGCCGGGCATCGTGCAGCCGGCCGTCCCGCACCTTCGCGGCGCGCAGCAGCTCCTTCCAGTCGTCGTAGTCAGTGCGGGTCGAGATGCCACGGCCGGTCTCGGTCGCGAAGAGCCAGCATTGATCCGTCCACGCACCACCCGCCGTAACGCGCTCGGTGTCTTGACGAACCTTGTGCTTGCGGAGCAGATCCACAAGCTGTGGAGGAAGCCCGACCGCACGCCGACCGGCGCGAGACTTCGTGTCGGCCGTCTCGGGATTGGTCCGCCGGCGCTGCGGGCAGTACCCGGCCTTGCGCCCACACGGGCGGCTGCCGCATCCGTGCCCGTACCGGGGTCGCCGCCGACTACGCCGGACCATGAGAACCCCTCGGTCCAAGTCCACATCGGTCCACTTCAACCCGAGCGCTTCACCCTGCCGGAGTCCGAGGGCGAGTGCCACGGCCCACCGTGCCGAGTTGCGGCGCCTGTCGGCCGCGCGGAGCAACCGCCGCACCTCTTCGACGCTGTACGGCTCCACCTCTTGTTCGCGCACCCTCGGCGCCTTGGCCAACTGCACCGGGTTCCTCGCCAGGTGGCCACGGCGCACCGCCTCATTGAGAGCGGTGCGGAACGTGCGGTGCACCTGGTGGGCGGTCGCGGGCTTGCTTCCGTTGGCCTGCATCTTCGCGTAGAAGACCTCGATGTGCTCCGGCTTGAGCTTGTCGAGACGGTGAGCCCCCAAGCCGGGGATCAGGTGCTTCCGCACGGCCACGCCGTACCCCACCATCGTGTTCTCGTTGACCCCGAGCGGAGCAATGTTCTCGATCCAGTGCGTCAGCCATGCCTTGACCGTCCACGGCTTGCCCGGCTTGCGCACGGCGTTGGCGTCACGCATGCGCTCCAGCTCCCTCACGGCCTCGACGACTGCCGCTTTCGTCTTCCGGCCGACGTGGCGTCGGTCCGGCTTGCCGTCGTCGCGTACACCGACCGTGACGCGGCCGTGCCAACGACCGTCCTTCCCGAGATAGATCGAGGACCGGCCGTTGGGCTGCCGGACGCGCTTCTTGTCGTCTCCCACGGGTCTCACCTCTCTCAGGCTGCGGACTGGACGAAGGGACGGCCAAGCGCCCGCAGGCGGGCGACGTACTCGGGAATCGCGTCTGCGGGGACACGCCGGAGGCGGCCGACCGTGACCGACTCCAGCTCTCCAGCGCTGATGAGCCGGTAGCAGACGGTCCTGCCGATGCAGAGCCGACGGGCAGCTTCTTCAACCGAGAGCAGGGCAACAGTCGGGTCGATGTCGCAGTGATCACGAGGGCTCAGGGTGTGCTGCACGGTGTTCCCTTCAGCGCTTGGGGTACGGAGGTTCGCCGCAGAAACCGCAGAATCCGCAGAAACCAGCGGACTTGGCTCCTGACCTGGGGATTCGTCGGTGACAGGGCGGCTTCCGCAGAAAGCATCGAATGTGCCGCAGAAATACGGGTCGGCTTGGCCGTCCAGGCTGTGAGCATTGATGCGCGGGTATTTGTGCGGCGGTTCCCCCGCTTTCTGCGGCGGCTGGCTCGGCACCGGGCCGAGGGTGCTACGCCACTGGTCAGCGCGTGAGGTGAGGGGTTTTTGTTGTTTCTGCGGTTTGTGCGGCCGGACCGCGCCGCGCAGGGCGGTGCGTGCGGTCATGCCAGCCCCTCACGTACCTGCGGGTGGATGAGGTAGCGCGGCGCCGGCGGACGGCCGCGCTTGCCGTTCCGGGGTGGTGTGTGGATGCGCAGGTAGCCGTGTTCCTCCAGGAGGGAGACGGCCGGCTCCATGTCGGCAACCGTGGGGAACTCGGCGCGGGAGAGCTTGGCGAAGAGGTCGCGACGGCTGACCGTCTCCCAGCCGTTCGCTGCCAGCACCTCCAGGAGCGTCCTGGCCCGCGACTGGGCTGCGTCAGCGCCCATGAGGTCGAAGACGTTCAGCGCGTGGCCGGCGAAGTACTCGCCGAGTTCGATGGCACCCAGCATGGTGCTGTCATCGATGGCCTTGCCGTACCCGTCGTGCAGGTGGGCGGCCAGGTGCAGCAGTCCGGCGATGCGCGCGACGGTGCCCACCAGCTTGCCCGCCCACTTCTGAAGATGGCCCAGCTTGCCGCCCTTGGGACGGAGCTGGATCTCCAGCTCCTCCTGGTAGCTCTTCAGCGTGTTGTCGGCGGCCGGGGTGAGCTGGAGTACGGCCGGGCAGCGCGCGCCTCAAGGGTCTCGCCGACGTCGTCTCCACTGGGGAAGCCCTGGACTTCGGCGCCCTCCTGGACGACCTCGGCGAGCGCGGCATCCAGCGCCTCATGGTCGAAGGCGGTGGTCACATCCACACCGCGTTCCTCTCGCTAGACCTCGTTGACGAGATCCACTTGGCCATAGCCCCGCTCGTCGTCGGCCAGGCCGATGCTCCGCGCTTCCTTCACCCTGCCGACTACCCCTGGACGTCGACTCGGCGCATGGTGCTCGCCGAGGTCCGGACGATCGGCGATGTCGTGCTCATGCGCTACCTCCCGAAGGAGGAGAGCGGCACATGACCGCGGAGCCATCCGCCGCGGACGAAACCTGGATGCGCCGAGCCATCGACCTCTCCCGCCTTTGCCCGCCTAGCGAGATGGCGTTCTCGGTCGGCGCGGTCATCGTGGACGCGGCCGGCAACGAGATCGCGAACGGCTACTCGCGCGAGACGGATCTGCATGTTCACGCCGAGGAGTCGGCTCTCGGCAAGCTCGCGGCCGATGACGCGCGCCTTGGCTCCGCGACGATCTACAGCACCTTGGAACCCTGCGCCAAACGACGCTCGCGACCTCGTACGTGCACCGAGCTGGTTCTGGCCGCTGGCATTCCCCGCGTCGTCATCGCCTGGCGAGAGCCGGACTTGTTCGTCTCCGATGTCGACGGAGTCGAGATCTTGCGTACCGCCGGAGTATCAGTCGTTGAGCTGCCGCACATGTCCCCGGCTGCCCGCGAGGCGAACGCACACCTGCCACTATGAAAATTGACCGAAGTTCAGACTCATTCGATGTGATCCACGGCGAACAACTTACCTGCGATCAAACCATGGAGTTCCCTTCCTGCAACGGGGATTATCCGGTCTCCTATTCGTTGCGGAATCAGGAAGGCGCTTTCGAGGGCCGCGCCCCCGATGACAGCTCCTTCCACAATGAAAGGCTTGAGTTCACTCGACTGGGGCGGCACTTCAAACAAGAGAAGATGGCCACCCTTCACCGCCAAGTAATCGATGCGCATCCTCTGAATTGACGGATAAATCCGACGATCGACGATATCCCGAATCACAGTAAGTTGACGTGACTCCGCAAGGAGAGGCGTGAACTTCCTGGCTACATCCCCGCGGCCGTCATTCTTGGTGCGCACACCGTAGATGAGCAGGCCGCCGCTAAATGAGTTCGCGAACTGGGCGACATCCTTTGCCAACTCGATTCGGCCAGCCGGACCAGCGGACTGAGCCAGGTCAGGCAGGATAGACTTGAACTCCAGCCATGAGGACTCCCTTAGGCCAAGTAGCACGTCAGATGCACCGCTACGCAGCGCACGGAGGACCTCGCCCTTCGTCACACCCTCCAGAGGTTCCTCATACTTGAGGGCAGCCGAAAGTTGGCGTGCAACCGTCCAGATATCTCTGACTCGATGCGAGTATCTGTAAATCCGCGACTCGACAGCCCAATGCCGACCGTCGTTGCCGGGGTCGTCGTCGTCGTTTATTACATTGTGAACAGCGAATCCTTGACGTGACAGAATGGCATGTGCTCGATCCTTGACTTGCTCCTCTTCTATTTCCTCATCATCGCGGCAGCCGAATAAAATTTGTGACCTACCGTCGCGATAGAGAACAATGTCCACCCACGGGTACCGATGGGACTTGCGACGAATTGCAAGTATCACGTCCGGATCGCGTTCGTCCCACCCATCAGGGAGATCGCGAATCCCTGGGTCGGGGATAGGCAGCTTCAGCGCCGAGAAGCCAGCACGCGCGATATCGGTCACCGATACGGTCGTGAGGTCGTCTGGGTGGGCAAATGCATGCCACTGGTCCGGGTCAATCTGAAGGGGTGAGTCAAAGGGAAGATCCACCTGCGGCGCGTCACTCATGAACCGAATGGTTCCACGATCCTCTCTGAAGCGGCAACAAGATTGCCAACCCGTCGCCCGTCGAGGTCCAAGTGTGAGCGGATTGCACCGGTGGACTGACACGCTGGAACTGGTCGACGCCCTACGCGCGCGAATAGGCGGCCTCCCCAGGCGCCACAACGGGGACGCGGCGGCCGTATTCCCCGTTCGCCCCTCACACTTCGGGGCTTATCTCCAGTTCGTACACGATCTCCGCGCGGGCGGCGGGAATGACGATGTCGGCAGTCTCGACCGGTCGCCCATCGTCCGCGTAGTACGTGCGTTCAATGCGCGTGACCAGAGCCCCACGCGGGATGCCGAGCAGTTGCGCCTCGCGAGCGGACGCTTCCCCGGGCTCCGGCCGCTCGACGGCGCGGCTCACTTCGACGCCGATCACGGACATGCGCTCCACCACGCCGCGGCCGGCATGCGGCCCGCCTTCCGGGAGCACGACGATGGTGCCGCCCGTGATGCTCAACGGCTCCCAACTCACTGAGAGCTGCACCGGCTTGCCCTCGGCCATGAACTCGTAATCCGTCCGGACACAAGGGTCACTCTCCGTGATCCGCAGGCGGTCCGCGATGGCGGGCGGGGCCGGCACCTTCGCCTCGCTCCGGGCCTCCCAGGTGCCGGTCTTGCCGAGGTCGGCCATGTCCGCGCGGAAGGGCGAACCGTCCCGCCGGGTGCGCTGGAGGGAGCGGACCATGCGCAGGCGCTCGCGTGGCTCGGCGACGTAGGTGCCTGAGCCCGCGCGTCCCTCCAGAAGGCCCTGGGAGATGAGTAGTTCCTGGGCACGGCGGACGACCGCGTCACCGACTCCGTAGTCGGCGGCGAGACGCGCCCGGGACGGCAGCCGCTCGCCCGGCGGCCACTCGCCGCCCGAGATGCGGCGCCGGAGCAGGTCGGCGATGTGGAGGTAGGGCGGCTGCTCAGGCATGTGGAAAATCTAGCTCACTAGCTTTAATCTAGCTAACTAGCTTCACTCACTGTGAGTCCTAGCGGCAGAGGATCACCATGCCCGAACACGAGGCCGTGGCCCAATCGATCGCATCCGCGATCACCGTGGCTGGGCTCACCCCACACATCAAACGTCAGGTCGGTTCCATCCGGGTCGAGGCGGTCACCCCCGAAGCCATGCCAGAGGCGGCGTGGAAGGCGCTCTTAGCTGCGCTGCACAGAGGTGATCGGTTCGGGATGGAAATCAGTGCGCAAGGGTCCGTGGCGTGGGCTGTCGTCCTCACCGACGCCCCACCGGGCGAACGTGCTGCCACTCCAGAGGGGACCGAGCCTCCGGCGTAGGGAGCTGCTACTCATGACCCGATACCTCGTCCGAGCCTTAGGGCACTTGGCCCGCTGGCTCTTTCCTGCCACCGGGCGTCACCGGTCGGTTCCACCTCCGCGTGCGAGTGGATACCTCCGTTCCTCACCGAAGCCCTCCGCACCCACGTACACAGAGGACCGCTCCAGTGCTCTCGTACGCCCGTACCTCCTGGCACATGAGGCCCGTACGCGGCAGAGCAGCGCGCAGGGCCACACGCTCCGGCTCTACCCCCGTTCGGGCACGGCGCACGTGGGCGGTGGCCAGGCGTGAGCTACCGATCCCCCGTTTGCCACGTCGGGGAGCACAAGGACTGCCGCCACGCCGGCCGCAAGCAGCCCCGAGCAACCGCTGGCATCTCCTACGAGACGTGCGATTGCCCGTGTCACCGCGCCAGTTCCGAGAGGTCCATGCCCCGTGGAAGGCCCAAGCATGACTCGAAGTGAGAGGCAGGTCGCCATCGAGGTCGACGCGGCCTCTGTCCTCCTAGGCGACGAGATCCGGATAGGTGGTCGAGCCCTGAGCGTGCATGACCTCGTCCATCTCTCCGGAGGCGGCAAGCGGGTCACGTTCACGAGCGGCGAGACCTTGATCATCACCCCCACGACCACACTCACTGTCCTTCGGACAGCCAAGGGATGGGACGGACCATGCTGACCACGATCACCGATTCCCGCGTCGGAGGGCGAGAGCGTTGAGCTACGAGCGGGAAAAGACCGCCGCACCCTGCCCGGGGCTCCGCCTCTTGCCATGGGTGACTGAGACGGGCAAGCCCTGCTTCCTCAGCTCGGGAGACGGCGAGAGCGTGCTCGCGCCCCTCGCCGATGCAACCGAGGAGGAACAACTGTGCGACGCCGATGCGGCGCGCAAGGATGTGCAGGAGGTGCTGAGCGACAGCACGGCAGGAGTGCCCGCGCTCCGCCGAGCGCTCGAAGCCTCCAACCGCGCGTTGGCCAACGCGCTGCGCGTCGCCGATAGCAGAGGTGCCCGTCTGGCGGACTATGAGGACGCTGACGACGACGGGGACGACGACCAGGGTGGAACTCCTGGTCCCCGAGGAGAAGCCTCAGGCTGAACGGGTGTGGGGAGGCTGCGCCCCTGGTCTCACTTTTGGTCTCATTCACGAACGTCCGGCGCCGTTCACCAGGGTTCGCCCGACGCGGCCGGAGCCCGCTCTGAACCTTCCTGAACAACCCCGTACAACCCTCTGACCAGCCCGAACAGACCTCGAAAGCGAGTGTGGGGGCAACTCCACCGTGGGTTCAAATCCCACCGCTACCGCTGTGAGCAGGAAAGACGAAGGGGTGACTCCCTCAGGAGTCACCCCTTTCGTGTTGTCCGTCTCAGTTTCCGTCTCAGTTGGCCCGTACGAGGGCCCCGGCGGCGCCGTCATCGTCATCGTCCGGCCCGTCGTTGGCCTCCCATAAGCTCACTGCGCGGCTCCCCCTCGATCCCGAACACGGCGACGCCGCTACCGAAGCAGACGACGATGTGCCCCGCCTCGTCCACGGCAACGGCTGTCACAGCGTCGGGGAGGTGAAGGCGGGGGACGATCTGCTGGTGGGTGGTGAGGTCCCATACCTCCACTGCACGACCGCTGGCTGTGACGGCAACGGGGTGGCCGTACACCGATGTCACCGTGAGCACCTGCACGTTGACAGCAGGCAGTTTCCCGAGGTGCCGGCCGGTTTCCACCTCCCACAGCCTCACCGACACGTCCTCTTTCCAGTTCCAGTGCTCCACATGGCCGTTCGTGGTGAGGGCGACCGGCTGCCCGCCGACGACGGTGGTGGCGATCTGCTGCACGGGAAGGCCTTGGCGCCGAAGGGAAAGAGAGCTGGTCTGCCGATTGGTGCCCAGCTCCCGAACCCGGAAGGCGCCGTGGAACGAACCGGCCACGGAGACGGGTGTGCCGTCGACCACCGCGGTGTCGACGGCGCGGACCCAGCGGCGGTGGCTGACGCCGGGCGCGCCGATCTGCTCGCCGGTGGCGACGTTCCACACCCGCACGGTCTTGTCTGTGCCGGCGGTCACGGCCAGGGGCTGCCCGGTGGCCGAGGTGGTGGCGACTGAGCGGACGGCGCCCGTGTGGCCGATCAACGGAGCGCCGAGTTGCTTACCGGCGGCCAAGTCCCAGATCCGCACGGTGCAGTCGTCGCTGCCGGTGACGGCGACGGTGCGGTCGTCGACGAGGGTGGTGGCGAGCGCCCGTACCGGTCCGTTGTGCCCCGTGAGCGGCTGCCCGAACGGCTGGCCTGAGGTCAGGTCCCACAGGCAGACGGTGTGGTCATCGCTGCCGGTGACCACCACGGGCCGTCCGTCTACTACAGCGCTGGTCACCGCCCGCACCTTCCGGCGGTGGCCGATGGCGGACTCCGCGGGCTCCAGCCCGAACCGCAGGTCCCATACCCGCACCGTGCCGTCGCTGCTGCCCGTGACGGCGACGGGCCGGCTGCCGCGCACGGTCAGGTCGACCGACCACACGAAGTCGGTGTGTCCGGTGAAGACGTGAAGCTGCTCCCCGGTGGTGAAGTCCCAGAGCCGCACGGTCTTGTCGGTGCCGGCGGTCACGGCCACCGGCCGACCGTCGAGCGTGGTGAAAGCGATACCGTCCACGCCCCGTTCGTGGCCCACCCACGGGTTTCCGACCAACTGGCGGGTGGCCAGGTCCCACACGCGCACCGTGCCGTCGTAGTGGCCTCCGGTGACGGCTACCGGTCGTCCGTGGAGCGTGGCCGTGGCCAGTGTGGACACGGTGTCCTTATGAGTGGTGAACGGTTCACCGAGTTGTTCGCCGGTGGCCAGATCCGACACTCGTATCTCCCCGAGGGAGCCGTTCGACACCGCCACCGTTCTGCCATCGAGCTCGGCCAAGGCCACATGGGACGCCATGTACTCGTGACCGGTGAACGGTTCACCGAGGTGTTCGCCGGTGGCCAGGTCCCACACCCGCACGGCCCCGTCGAATCCGCCGGTGACCGCCGCCGGCCGGCCGTGAAGCGTGGTCGTGGCGACGCCCCGCACGATCGCCGCATGCGCCGTGAACGGGCTGCCGAGCTGCTGGCCCGTGGTGAGGTCCCACACCCGTGCCGACTTGTCATTGCTGGCGGAGACGGCGACCGGCCGGCCGTCGAGCGTTGCGGTGGCAAGTCCATACACCGCGGCCGTGTGCCCGGTGAGCGGACTGCCGATCTGCTGCGCGGTGTCGAGATCCCACAGCCGTAGCGAGCCGTCGCGGAGGCCGGTGACAGCAACGGGGCGGCCGTCGAGGACTGTGGCGGCAACCGCGTACACCGTGCGTCCAGCGGCACGCTGCTGTCCAAGGGGCGGTATGGACGTCACTTCCCCGGTCGACCTCCAAGCCCACCGCAGGGCGCACCCCTTCACGCCGCCGAGCGGCGCTGACACAACGGACGTCTCACGCTCTGACATGGCGCACACCGTACAGCCGGGGTACGACACCGACAGACGGACACCATTGGGCGGCGGTCTCCGGGACGGCGCCTTTGTGCTTGCAGGCCGTCACACCTCGGGCAGGGCCCTCTGACCACCCCGAACAGACCTGGTCTTGGCGCACGCATGGGCCCGTTTCCTTCGGTTTCGCCCTAAATAAACCCACGCACTTCGCCCTTCTGACCCCGCCCTGGAGGCTGAAGTTCGCCGTCCGGCCGGGTGCGGAGGTGTCGTCGCGGGTGCCGCACAGGGTCAGCCGGTTCATCAGCGAGGGCAGGACCAAGTCGCGGTCCTGTGGTGCGATGCCGCTGTGTCAGGGCTTCGACCCGACGCCGCAGAAGTGGGTGACGTCGACGATCTCGCCCAGCTCCATGTCCGAGGGCCGCCAGCGCGAGCAGGACACCACACCCGGGTCCACCAGCGTCACGCGGTCGAAGAGGCGCGTCAGCTCGTCCCGGGTGCGCAGGCGCATCTGCGCGGTCCCCTGGGAGTTCCAGTAGTCCACCGCGCCGGTCATGGCCTCGCCGTCGACCTCGGTGGTGGGGTGCGAGATCACCAGGTAGCTGCCGGAAGGCGTGGCGTCGAGGAGCCGGTGGACGATGTCCTGCGCCTGCTCGTCGTCGAGGACGAAGTTCAGGATTCCGAGCATGGTGATCGCGACGGGACGGTCGAAGTCCAGGGTCCCGGCGGCCTCCCGCAGAATGGCGTCCGGGTCGCGCACGTCCGCGTCGAGGTACGCGGTGGCGCCCTCGTCGGTGCTCGTCAGCAGGGCGTTGGCGTGGGCGAGGACGAGCGGGTCGTTGTCCACGTACACGATGCGCGACTCCGGCGCCACGCGCTGGGCGACCTCGTGGGTGTTGTCGACGGTCGGCAGCCCGGTGCCGATGTCGAGGAACTGCCGGATGCCCGCCTCGCCCGCAAGATGGCGCACGGCCCGGGTGAGGAAGTGGCGGTCCGCGCGGGCGGAGCGCACCAACTCCGGTACGAAGGCCAGGATCTCGTCGCCGACCCGCCGGTCGACGTCGTAGTTGTCCTTGCCGCCGAGCCAGTAGTTCCAGATGCGTGCCGAGTGCGACACCGTCGCGTCGACGGGGCCGACGTGCGTCCTGCGGCTCGGTGTTCCGTCGTCAGCCATGGCCGGTCATCCTCGCCGATTGGTCAGTTGTGCGAATCAAGGCCCAACCTACAGCAGGGGGTTGGGCCGGCGCTCCGGCGAGATCACGCCACCGGCTGCAGTGGCAGTGGCGGCGGCAGCGCAGCCAGGCGGACCGGGTCCGCCAGGATGTCGATCCGTACGATCCGGCCCCCGACACCGTGAACGTCCCGACCGACGCCGGCCGCCCGTCTTTTACATGACATCCCGGCGGCACCACCCACCAGCACCGGCTGGTTGACCGCGCCCGGCCGGCGGAACATGAGCGCGCCCTCGGTACCCCCGTGAGCGCCGCGCCCATGTCGGCCTGCAGCACGACGTCCGGGTCCAGGACGACGAGGAGCGCCCCGGCGACGGAGTCCACGACCAGCGCCGCCTCCTCCGGATCCGCGGCCTCCGCGGCGGTGACGACCGGGTCGGGGAGGTGGACGCCGAGCGGCTCCGTGCGGCGGGACCGGCGGGCGCGGAGCATGTCAGGGGCCTTGCCGGCAACGTCGGCGCTGGGGGAGGGGGAGGCGGCCCCGGGGGGAACCGGCCGCCTCCCCCCGCGGCGGGCGGGCCGTACGACGCACCGCGGCGAGGGGGGAGTAGCCGCGGCGGACGCGCAGTGAGCCCGCCCCGAGCCCGCCGGGTCCTGCCGGGCCGGCGGGCTCACCGTCCATGGTGCGCCGCCGCGGCCGGCGCCGTGGTCCGCAAAAGCCCCCTGTCGCTGGGCCTTTAGTCCATAAATCGTGGGTACAAGTCCAAGCGCGGATAGAATCGTGTCGACTGCGCCTGGGGAGAGAGCGTGAAACGGGCGTGTGCCGCACAGGGGAGGCATCGACGCACGTGGACTACAAGAAGATAGGGCTGGGGCTCCTCGGGCTCTTCGCGATCTACTCCATCATCAGCTCCCCCTCGCAGGCGGCCGATGTCGTGCAGGTCGTCTTCGAGTGGATCTCGGAGCTGGCGAAGGGCATCGGCGACGTCATGTCGGACCTGCTCGACGACGCCTCGTCATCGGAGTGACGACGGGGCGATGACGGGGTGACACAGGCGGCTGCGCGACGGGACGGGCCGTCCCGCGGCGGTTCGTCACCCGGGTGATCGCCGACCACGCGATCGGCCCTGTACGTCCGTACGCGATCAGCCCTCCTGCCTGGCCGAACGGCGCCCGCCCGGGGCCCTCGGCGGCGGCCAACTGGCCGCCAACACGGCAGATTACGGTGCTTGCGCAGAGTGCGCATCTCTTGTGATGCTATGACCGCTTTTCCGGATTTGCCGGTCCTGCCTGTGGTGCGCGCCGTGGCACCGGTCGCCGGTCGTACGTCACGTGATCGCGAAGGGGTGGTGGTGTGGTGCAGCCGTTGTCCGCACGTGCCGCCCCGCCCGCCCCTGGCAGGCCCCCGGCCCCGTCCACCGCGGAGCCGACCACCCCGTCCCCGTCCACCCCGTCCCCCGCGGAGCCGGAGCCGCTCCCCGGGCCACCGCCCGGGTCCGGCCCCGCACGCGACCCCGGCCCCGACCCCGAGCCCGAGCCCGAGCCCGAGCCCGAGGAGCCACCCAAACCCGACTCCCGCGCCCTCACCCGCGCCCTCTTCGAGCAGCTCACCGCCCTCGAACCCGGCACCCCCGAGCACACCCGCGTGCGCACCGCGCTCATCGAGGCCAACCTGCCCCTCGTCCGCTACGCCGCCGCCCGCTTCCGCAGCCGCAACGAGCCCATGGAGGACGTCCTCCAGGTCGGCACCATCGGCCTCATCCACGCCATCGACCGCTTCGACCCGGCCCGCGGGGTGCAGTTTCCGACCTTCGCCATGCCCACCGTGGTCGGCGAGATCAAACGTTACTTCAGGGACAACGTACGCACCGTCCACGTCCCCCGCCGCCTCCACGAGCTGTGGGCTCAGGTCAGCGGCGCCACCGAGGACCTGACCGTACGGCACGGCCGCGCACCCACCACCGCCGAGATCGCCGCCCACCTGCGGGTCGGCGAGGACGAGGTGCGGGCCTGCCGCGAGGCGGGCCGCTCGTACTACGCCACCTCCCTGGAGGCCGCCCAGGAGGGCGACGGCATGCCGGGGCTGCTGGACCGGCTCGGGTACGAGGACCCGGCGCTGGCCGGCGTCGAGCACCGCGACCTCGTACGCCACCTCCTCGTCCAACTGCCGGAGCGCGAGCAGCGCATTCTCCTGCTGCGCTACTACCGCAACATGACCCAGTCGCAGATCAGCGCGGAGCTCGGGCTGTCCCAGATGCACGTGTCACGGCTGCTGTCGCGCAGCTTCGCGCGACTGCGATCCGCAAACCGGATCGACTCCTAACCGGATCGGGTAGGACTCTTCGAGGTCGTCGCTGACGCGCAGGCTCCGTATCTGCGCGTATATGTCGACTTGGCGCTACAGCGCGTTGCCGACTTGTGACATTCTGCTGGAACCGTGTTTGGCGTGCCCCGGCAGCCGGTATTCAGTCGGAGGCTGCTTCTCTCGGCGGTCCGGCGGGAGTCGAGGCTTCTTCCGGTTCAATGGGAGGGGCGGCCAGGAACCGTCCGCGACCTCAAGGGGGTGGCATGTCCGTAGAACTGGGCAGCTCGCAGATGCTCACCGAAGTCGCGCCGCTCGGCGCACAAGCGGCGTTCCCCGACGCCCCGGGCACGGCCCAGGGCCCGGGCCGCACCCCGGACCCGCCCCCCGACCCGGCGCCCGGCGGCCACGCCGCCGCGCCGCCACCGTCGCCGACCCACGGGGCCCCGACCATGACCACGGCGGCAACGACGAGCGCGACCACGGCCACGGCGTCGGCCAGGGCCACGGCACCGGCCGACGCGCCCCCCACCGGCCCCGACGCCGGCGCCGCCCCCGCGGTGCCGGCCCCCGCCGCCCCGGCGGACGACGACGCTCCGGACCGCGACGCCGCCGCTGAGCCCGGCGCCGTCTCCTCCGGCAGCATCGACACCCGCACCCTCTCCCGCGCCCTCTTCCTCCGCCTCGCCGAGCTGCCCCCTGGTGACAGCCCCGAGCGGACGTACGTGCGCGACACCCTGATCGAGCTGAACCTCCCCCTCGTGCGCTACGCCGCGGCCCGCTTCCGCAGCCGCAACGAGCCCATGGAGGACATCGTCCAGGTCGGCACGATCGGCCTGATCAAGGCGATCGACCGGTTCGACTGCCGGCGCGGCACCGAGTTCCCGACCTTTGCCATGCCCACCGTCATCGGCGAGATCAAGCGCTACTTCCGCGACACCAGCTGGTCCGTGCGCGTCCCGCGCCGCCTGCAGGAGCTGCGCCTGGCGCTCACCAAGGCGAGCGACGACCTCGCGCAGCAGCTGGACCGCTCCCCGACCGTGCCGGAACTCGCCCAGTACCTGGGGGTGTCCGACGAGGACGTGGTCGACGGCCTCGCCGTCGGCAACGCGTATACGGCCAGCTCCCTCGACTCCCCCGCCCCGGAGGAGGACGGCGGCGAGGGCTCGCTCGCGGACCGCCTCGGGTACGAGGACACGGCGCTGGAGGGCGTGGAGTACCGCGAGTCGCTGAAGCCGCTGCTGGCCCAACTCCCGGCGCGGGAGCGGCGGATCATCATGCTGCGGTTCTTCGGGAACATGACGCAGTCGCAGATCGGCGACGAGGTGGGCATCTCGCAGATGCACGTATCCCGGCTGCTGACGCGGACGCTGGCGCAGCTGCGGGCAGGGCTGATCGCGGACTGACGACGGGGGCCGGCGCGGGGCCGGCCCCGGTTCGTACGCCGTGCGGCGCGTGTCGCGCGCCGTAGACGGCGGATACGTCGTGTCTACGAGTACATCTGCATCGCGTCCGGAAACGCGCCGAGGGCGACGCCGCGGCGCTACGGGAACGTAGCCGACCCGCCGTCGGCACTCAGGCGGTCACGTAGCCCGGTCACGTAGCCGACCCGCCGTCGGCACTCAGGCGGTCACGTAGCCCGGTCACGTAGCCGACCCGCCGTCGGCACTCAGGCCGCTTCGCAGCCGACCCGCCGCCGGCACCCGGATCGTACGGCCCGCGCGGCTCAGCCGACCGCGAGCCACACCACCCCCGCCAGCACCGCCGCCGCGACGACGATCCCGACGATCAACCCGATTCGCGGCCCCGAACTCGCCGCCGACGCCGCCGGCTGCTGCGGCCCCCGCGCCTGCGGGCCGCCGCCCTCGTCCACGAAGGCGCGGAACATCTGCGTGCTCCCGGCCGGGTCGTAGTTGGGATCGGGCTGTTGACCTTGCGGATTGTGAGCCATGGAGCAGGACACTAGCGAACGCCCCTGACGCCTGTCAGCGGGGGGAAACCCGGCTTCCGGAAGCCCGTACCCCCGCCACCCAGGGCTTCAATTGCCTTCGGCAACCATTCGTCATACAGTTGCTTAGTGCAACAAACTAAAATCGAACCTCCCGACATGACCCACCGGCAGATACTCGAGGCCCTCTCCGGCCTCCTGCTCGGCATGTTCGTGGCCATCCTCTCCTCGACCATCGTCACCAACGCGCTGCCCCGCATCATCGCGGACCTCGACGGCACGCAGAGCGCGTACAGCTGGGTCGTCACCGCCGCCCTGCTCGCGATGACCGCCTCCACCCCCCTGTGGGGCAAGCTCGCCGACCTCGCCAGCAAGAAGCTGCTGGTCCAGATCGCCCTCGTGATCTACGTCGCCGGATCGGTCGTCGCCGGCCTCAGCCAGAGCACCGGCATGCTCATCGCCTGCCGCGTCGTCCAGGGCATCGGCGTCGGCGGCCTCAGCGCGCTCGCGCAGATCATCCTCGCCGCGATGATCTCCCCGCGCGAACGCGGCCGGTACAGCGGCTACCTCGGCGCCACCTTCGCCGTCGCCACCGTCGGCGGCCCCGTCCTCGGCGGCGTCATCACCGACACCAGCTGGCTGGGCTGGCGCTGGTGCTTCTACGTAGGAGTACCGTTCGCCGTCCTCGCGCTCGTCGTACTACAGAAGACCCTGCGCCTGCCGGTCGTGCGCCGCCAGGTCTCGCTCGATTGGCGCGGCGCCGTGCTCATGAGCGCGTCCGTCTCGCTGCTGCTGATCTGGGTGACGCTGGCGGGCGAGTCGTACGCCTGGCTGTCCTGGCAGACGTTCGCGATGACCGGCGGCGCGCTCGTGCTCGGGGCCGCGTTCGTGTGGGTCGAGACCTGGGTGCCGGAACCGGTGCTTCCGCTGCGCCTCTTCCGCAACCGCACCCTCACGCTCGCCTCGCTCGCCTCCCTCTTCGTCGGCATCGCGATGTTCGGCGCGACGGTCTTCCTCAGCCAGTACTTCCAGCTCGCGCGCGGCGAGAGCCCGACGAGGTCCGGCCTGCTGACCATCCCGATGATCGCGGGCATCTTCGTCTCCTCCACGGCCTCCGGGTGGATCATCACCCGCACCGGCCGCTGGAAGATCTGGCTGGTCTCGGGCGGGCTGCTGCTCACCTCCGGCCTCAGCCTGCTCGGCACCATGCGCTACGACACCCCGTACTGGCACATCGCCCTCTTCATGGCCGCACTCGGCACGGGCATCGGGATGATGATGCAGAACCTGATCCTCTGCACCCAGAACCAGGTCGACCCCGCCGACCTCGGCGCCGCCAGCTCGGCCGTGGCCTTCTTCCGCTCCCTCGGCGGCGCGGTCGGCGTCTCCGCCCTCGGCGCGATCCTCGGCAGCCGCATCTCCGGGTACCTGCGCGACGGCCTCTCCGACCTCGGCATCCCGCCGGCGCGCGCCGCGAGCGAGGCGGGCGGCGGCGGCACGGCGATCCCGGACCTCGCGAAGCTGCCGGCGCCGGTGCGGACGGTGGTGGAGAGTTCGTACGGGCACGGGCTCGCGGACATCTTCCTGTACGCGGCGCCGGCGGCGCTGCTGGCGTTCGTGATGGTGGCGTGCATCAAGGAGGTGGCGCTGCGGACGCGGAGCGGACTGCAGCAGACGGGCCCGGGCCCGGTGGAGCGCCGGGAGCAGCAGCCGCCGGCGAAGGCCCACGCCTGAGAGCCCGCGTCTGAGAACCCGCGTTCAGACGCTCACGCGGGAGTGATGGTGGGCCGGACCTGCTCCGCGACGCGGTCGCGCATCGCCGCCATGCCGGCGAGGACGCACTCCAGGGCGAAGGTGAAGTCGCGGTCGCGCTGCTCCTGGCCGCTTGGGAGGACGGCCGGCGGCGCTACGTACTCGGGGTGCCCCCGCAGCGTCTCCACGAACTCGCGGTAGCACTCGTCCTCCGTCACCCCGGCCGCGCGGCACAGCTCCGCCCAGCGCCCGCCGGCGCCCCCGAACCCGTACGAGAACGGAAACAGCAGCGACAGCCCGCCCGTCAGGCACTCCTCCGGCAACCCGGCGCCCCGCATCGCGCGCTGCGCGGCGGCGACGCACGCCATGGCGCGCGGCCCGACGTTCAGGTACTCGCCGGCGAGGCGGGAGACCCAGGGGTGGGCGGCGAGGACGCGCCGGTGCCCGTGGGCGAGCTGCCGGAGCTGGGCGGCCCAGTCGCCGTCGTCGTCGGCGGGGAGGTCCAGCTCGGCGTACACGCAGTCCAGGGCCAGCTCCAGGAGTTCGTCCTTGGTGTCGACGTACCAGTACACGGACATGGCCGTCACGCCCAGCTCGGCGGCGAGCCGGCGCATCGACAACCGCCCCAGCCCCTCGGCGTCGAGCAACCGCACCGTGACCGCGACGATCTTCCCCAGATCCAGCCCGTCCGCCTCCCCCGCAGCGGGCGCGGGCACCCTGCGCCGCCCCTTCCCCCGCCCGGTGAGCCAGATGCTCACCCGGGCGCCGCGGACCTTGCGGCGGACGGACGCCATGGTGCGCCTCCTCAAGGTGCTGTCGCATCGTGACCATCGGCCTACGAACCGAAACGGCCCGTACACCGATGCTATGCCCGCCCCGCCCCGCCTCCTCCCCTTCGCCCCCACCGTGTACCGCCTCGCACCCCGACAAGGGCTTTGCCCCGACAGCCCGGTGACCGGTACGGTAGGTGCGATTGGCAGCGGCCCCGCCGCCTGTGCCATCATCTGCACACACCTGCCGGACCGGCAGGTGTGCGGGAGGCGTCGCCTAGTCCGGTCTATGGCGCCGCACTGCTAATGCGGTTTGGGTTTTACCGCCCATCGAGGGTTCAAATCCCTCCGCCTCCGCCGTCCGATCAGAGAGCCCGCGCCCTACGGCGCGGGCTCTCTGCATGCGCACCCGCGACCGCCCGCCGAGCGGCACCGTCGGGGCCGCCGCGCAGGTCGGAGGGGGCGCGGGAATCGGATTTCACCTGGCGCAGGGGGTCATGTAAGGTGGTTCCCGCAACGCAGCCGGGCCCGTAATGCCCGAAAGCGGGCGCTCGTAGCTTAACGGATAGAGCATCTGACTACGGATCAGAAGGTTGCAGGTTCGAATCCTGCCGAGCGCGCCCAGGTCAAAGGCCCCGCCGGGATTCCCGGCGGGGCCTTTGACATCAACGGCTGACATCAGTACGGCCGGAGAACCGTCCTCAGTCGTCCGACGCCTCCCCCTCCGCCCCCTCGATGGGGTCGTCGAGATTCAGCGCGTCGTCCATGCGCTCCGCAGCCGCCCGCAGCGTCGTGTCCATCACGTGCGCGTAGGTGTCGAGCGTCATCGTGATGGTGCTGTGGCCAAGCGTCTCCATGATCGTGCGGGCGTCGACCCCTCGCGAGAGCAGGAGGGAAGCGCAGGTGTGCCGAAGGTCGTGGACCCTCACGCGGCGCACCTTCGCGTCCCTGCACAGGATCGTCAGCATCCTGTTCAGACTGCGAGGGTCGATGACACGCCCTGTCTGTGTCGTGAAGATCAGCCCGTCCGGCTGTCCCGGCACCGGCTGCCACTTCTTGACGGTGACCTTGCGTTCGCGCTCTTGCTGCTCACGGTGGTGGGTGAGGGCTCGTACAAGGTGCTGCGGCATGGACACGGTACGGATTGACCGGGTGGTCTTTGGCGTACCGAAGAGAAGTTCCCGCCGGATGCGCTGCACGTTCCTGCGCACTCGGAGCTGCCGGTTCGTCAGGTCGACGTCCGACCAAGTGAGGGCCAGCGCTTCCCCGCGCCGTAGTCCGGTCGACACGAGCAACACCCACAGCGCGTACAGCCGGTGGTCGCGGGCGGTCTTGAGGAGGATCCGGACTTCGGCGTTGTCCAACGGGCGCACTTCCTTGGGCGTGACGGTAGGGGTCTCCACGATGCGCGCGACGTTCCGGGCAATCAGCTCTTCGCGCATCGCCTGCTGTAGGGCCGACCGCAGCACGGCGTGCACATACTGAACCGTCCGCGCGGACGGGAATCGCTTGCAGCACTTGCCCACAGCGCAGCATTCGCGCTTCCCCTCCGGCCGCTCACCGTCGGCGCCACGCAGGCAGCAGAGGCAGGAGCCCTTGTACTCCGTCAGGAATCGGCGCACGTCTGCCGGAGAGAGCCGGTTGAGCCGCTTCTTACCGAGCGCCGGCCGGATGTAGAGCCGGGTCAACCCCTCGTAGCTGTTGAGCGTGGCGGGCTTGAGTCGTTCCGGAGCGATGGTGGCGAGCCAGTAGGTCAGGTAGTCGCCGAGCACCATCGTTGAGGATGCAGCCGGGATGCCTTGCCGGGTCTTCTCCTGCAACTCGGTGAGCTTGTCGGCCACTTCCTCACGGGTCTTGCCGTACACGAACTTCCTCGTTCGCGTCCCGTCCGGTCGGTAGACGTAGGCGGCGGCGTGGTAACGCCCGTCGGTGCGCTTGGTGATCGTTCCTTCACCGTTGGCGCGTCGCTTAGCCATCAGGCCGCTTCCTCCAATCGGTCGCGCAGGTACGCGCGAACGCTGTCGACCGGCACGCGGCGGGCCCGTCCGATCTTGATACTGGGGAGTTCGTTGGAGCGGATCAGGTCATAGACCTTGAAGCGGCTGAGCCGCAGAGCCTCCATGACCTCTGGAACGGTCAGGGCTTCGGGCGTCGTGGGTACGGCGGTGAGCACGTCGAACCTCCGTGGGCAGGCGGGGGCGTCGGCCCCTTTCCGGGAAGTCCGCTACTTCCGCTACCGCCGCTACCGTGCAGGTCAGAGGGCCTGTCGGAGGTAGCGGACGAGGTAGCGGTAGCGGATGGGTAGCGGCAAGCGGGACCGCTTGCCGCTACCGCGTTAGCGCTGGTCAGGCCGGGTTTTCGGGGTCGGGTAGCGGAGGTAGCGGACTTTCCGGGGGTGGGGGGCAGTAGCGCTGCCATGCGTCGTGGAGGTCGGCGGCGTAGTAGCCCTTGAGGACGCTCGCTCCGGTCTTGATGTTGCGGGAGGCGATGGGCTCGTTGTCCGCCGTCATGTACTCCGCGAGCATCCTGGACAAGCGCCGGTTGTCGAGCGGCTTGCCGGCCAGGTCGGCCCACGGGGCGTCGTCCATGGAGTTGAGTCGGTCCAGGATGGCGACGGTGGGCAGGCGGTCAATGCCGGTCATGACGTGGTCACGCAGGTCGGTGAGTAGCCGCACACCGAGGCTGCCTTTGTCGTTGGCGCGGGAGGCGGTCACGAGAGCCACGCACGCGGCGCGGGCCCTCTCCGGCCACCGGCCGCCCACAGCATCGGCGACGGCAAGCAGCGGTTCCCACACGTCGGCAGGGCGGTCGGTCACCCCGTCGGGCATCTCCGGCCAAGCGCCCATGACCGCGCCGCGGGCGTGTTCGGCCCACGAGGCAAGCTGGTCACGGAGCTTGTGTCCCTCGGCTTCGTGGACGCGGGCCCGGAAGGGCTCCACCTTCTCGTTCCGCGCACGCCGGCGCATGCGGACGATGACGGAACGGCTCAGGATCGTGTCCGGCAGCGACCCGAGTCCGGCGACCGCGACACCACAGTACGAGGGGAACGCCTGCACGCTCTGGTTGCCGCCGTCGCCGATACACCGGTAGGTGACACCGGTGCGTCGATGTCCGGCGTTGAGGAAGCCGCGTAGTTCCTCGTTGTCCCCGGCTTTCGGCCCGAAGACCGTGTCAATCTCATCGAAGAGGATGGTCGGCTTGCCGTTGCCGCTGGACACGCTGCGGAACAGCGCGGCGGCGGAAGCGTTCACGGCCGTCATGGGCTGCGGCACCAACGTCTCCACGATCTCCAACGCCCGCGTCTTGCCCGACCCCGGTTCCGGGGAGAGGAAGGCGAGGCGGGGGGTGGAGTCGAAGCAGTCGAGCAGGTGCGCGTGTGCGTCCCACAACGCGACCGCGACGTAAGCGGCTTCGGTGGGGAAGACGTTGAAGCGGCGGTGGAAGGCTTCCACCTCGTCCAGCAACGCGGCCCCGTCGATGGCAGTACTCATGCGGCGGACCTTTCTTCCTGGGTGCTGCGCAGCGGGCAGGTTTCACGGTGGGCCGTGTGCGCGGTGATGAGCGCCAGCACCCGCGGCCGGCCTACGGCTCGTTGGTCCCGGCCGCACAGGCACACCGACCGGGCCGAAGGCACGGCGCGGGCCGGGGCGGACACGTGCAGCCACGCCACGACATAGCGGCCGTCGGGGCGGTTCTGGATGCCCGGCTGAGGTTCAGAGCGAAGAGCAGAAGGGACGCCCTGACGGGCGACTCCCTGTCGGGCGCCTGCGTCCGCGGCCGGTGCGGCGCTGCCCGCGGGCTCTGTGCCGTAGGTGGTGCCGGTGAGGCTCTTCAGGGGGGAGGATCGGGCCCGGTTCACGCTGCCCGCCCATGCGGGTTGTGGGCGATGGACCAGTCGAGCCCCGAGCGGATAGTTGACGCGCACTCCCGCGCTGGCAGACCGGCCGCCTCCCCGCTCCCCTGAAGAGCGTTCTCGACCACGGCGCGGTCGAGGTCGCCGGATGCGATGAACCGTCCCAGGGCCCGCGCGGCACGCAGTAACGTCGCGTCCCGACGCCCCTCGGGGGCGTTACGGACGTTGGTGCTCTCGCCTCGCAGCGCGGCTGCCGCGTACGCAGACGCGTTCCCCGAGCGCGGGAGGGCCACCGGCCCCGCGAGGCGCGGGGAGGGGGTCAGAGCGGCGCAGAGCCACGCGGGCAGCGGCGCGACCGCCGCCGGGTCGGTGACGGTGTACGGGCGGCCGTCGATGGCGCTGCCCGCGGCGACGACGTAACCGCCCCACGCGCGGGTGTCGACGTGCGGTGCGAGCGTGCCCGCGGTGTTGCCCAGCCGGACGCCGGACGGGGCGGTGAAGTACCGGTGTTCGCCGCCGCTGGCGGTCCGCAGCGTGAACGTGTCGGGTACGGGCTGGCCGGTGCGCTCGTAGAGCGCCTGGAAGGTCGCCGCGCCGCCTGGCGCGTCCTGCTTGCCCTTGGGCACATCGAGGTCGATGACGACCAGCCCGGCCGGGCCGGTCGCAATACCGATGTTGAACGCGCCCGCGGACCACGCGGCGCGGATGCGGTCCGGGTCGGTCGTGGCACGCACCTCCCACTTGTGGTGCCCGCGCTGGCAGGCACCGGTGCGGGGGCAGCGTGCTTCGCTGTGCAGCGCGGGCCGCTTAGCGCCGGGGCGCAGCGGGAACACCGGCCAGCCGCGCTCCGCAGCGCTCAGCGCGGCGTCCATCAGGGACGCTCGCGCGGTGTCGTCGGGTTGGGTCATGCTGGAGTCCTCCAACAGGTCTGTTGTGGGCCGTTGGCCGGGGCGACCGCATGTCTTTGGCGAGAGAGGCGGTCGCCTCGGGCGTGTCTAGCCGTGGAAGGTGTTGCGCTTGAACACGGCCTTGCGGATGTTGACCGCGGTCCCGCCGCCCTTGCCGCCGAAGACCTGGACGGCGATCCAGCCGCCGAAGCAGATGGCGGCGAGGATGACGAGTTGGGTGACGAACGCGGTGAGCGCGGCGACGAACGAGGTGAGCAGGAACAGCCCGCCGCACACAGCGCAGAACCCGACCCCGCCCAGCGCGACGTTCACCGCCGTGCGGGACACGGCCGGCCGCGTCTGCGCGGCGAACGTCGCCGGGACCGGCTGCGCCGTGGTGGTCGGGGTGAGGGTGTAGCCGGTGACCACGCGGCCGTCGGGCAGCACCACGCTCTGCACGGCCGGGACGGCGCCCGGCTGGATGGGTACGAGCGGCGCCGCCGCGGGGGTGTCGGTACCCGGTATCGGGGTGGGCTGGTGGATGGTCACGGGCGGGTGTTCCGCCGGGCCGTGACCGGAGTAGTCGGGGTGCATGCGGAATCCCTTCGAGGCATGAGCCAGGGAGGTGGAGACACCCCCTTCCGGGGTGCGCGTGGAGGGGGTTTCGAGGCCCCCGGCCGGGACGCCTCCCTGACTCCCTGAGGATCATCACTGCTGGTCAGGGCGAGGGAGGCAGGCCAGGGAGGCGAGTAGGGAGTTCTCCCTGCCTCCCTGGCCTGCCGGGGGTGCGGCTCCCTCTACTCCGAGACGGAAGCGGAACCGTCCTCGGGGCGGTTGGCGAGTGCGCGGGCGATGCGGTCGCGGCCGATGACCATGCGGCCGTCGGACTTGTACGGCTCCGCTCCTGTGCCCGCCAGGACGCGCTTGAGGTCGATGAACGACCAGCCGCCGTAGGCGTCCTCATCCACCGCCGCGAGGCGCTGCAACACGTCCTTGGTCAGCACGCGGGCAGCGTCCCCGACCACGGAGGCGATGTCGGCCAGCGCATCGCGCTCCTGCCCCCGCTCGACCACGTGCAGCGTGGTCACGCCGTCGCGCATCGCCCGGGCGCGGACCGCGATCTCCTTGGCCTGGTCGGTGTCGATGTAGTGCGTACGCACCGTGATGGACGACTGCCCGGCCGGGATCGCGATCCCGTCGGAGGCGACAACCACGGTCCCCTTGTCCAGCCCCGGGCGCAGCAGGTTCGGGGCGGCGCCGCCGTCTACGGCCTTGTCGCCCAGCGCCATGCGCGCCTGGGACTCCGTGCCCAGCGCGAGCGAAGCGCGAGTGTGCGCACCTTCGCGGACCAGCTTGGGAAGGTTCTGGTCGGTGGGGTCCTGGGTGCCCTGCCACAGCAGCACGTTCACGGCCCGGCCCTGGTTGTGGATCTTCCGGGCGGCCATGAAATACCGCGAGCTGGCCTTGCTGCCGCCGTACGGACGCTTCTGGTCATCGACCACGGGGCACATGAACGCCACCTGTGCCTCATCGACCAGCAGAATCAGCGGCGGGAAGTCCGAGCCGGGCGGGGCCTGGAGACGGCGCTCCATCTCCGCCACACCGTCCTCAAGCATCTCCGTCGCGTCGATCACGTGATCGTCCGTCGGGCCCTGGATGAGCACCGATGCCAGACCCTCGAACATTGCCCAGTCACCGGCCCCTTTGAGGTCGGCAATGCGGAACTGCACGCTGCGGTCCAGCGCCAGCCACAGCGCCAGCGCCCGCAGCGCGGCCGTCTTGCCCTGGTTCGACAGGCCCGTGATGAGAAGGTGCCGCTGGAACAGGCTCAGCGCGGCGGCATCGCCGCGCAGGTCCTGACCCCACGGGGCCCGGCCGCGCTTGTAGTCCGCGCGGGTGTCGGGGTCGGTGACCAGCGGGGACGGCCCGATGGGCTCATCGAGCGCTCCGGAGTCCGCGATCCACAGCCGGACGGTGCGGGCGGCCGGCGGGATGGTGATGAACACTTCGTGCTCGTGCCGCGACAGGTTCTCCGCGAGCTTGCGGCGGCGGCGCTGCACCTCGTCCGTGGAGACGCCGGACGGCAGGGTGACATCCACCTCAACGCCGCATCCGGCTATGCGGATCGGACCGAGCATCCCCGCGCCCGCGTCGTTCATGTCCTTGATGGCGCCCCGCAGCGGCGCCACCCCCAGGTCGCGCAGCGCGCGGACCACGATGGACGGGGTGATGGGCTCCCCCTCGCTCGTGCCGCGGTCGGGAAGCGCCCACTGGGGTGCGGCCTGGCGGTGCCGGCCGACGCCCCACACGGACGCCAGCGCGGCGAACGGCAGGCCGATGAGCACCGGTTCCCAGACCACGGAGGCGATGAACGCACACCAGCCGATGAGCTGCACCACCGCGACCAGCGGCGTAAGGATCTGACTCGGGTCGTCGTTCGCCCACGCGAGCACGCAGCCCAGGAGAAGCAGCACGCCCGCGCCGGTACCGGCCACAGACACGGCAGCCTTGGGCGCGTCGACCATCGCCGCGAGCATCTGCATACGCCGCTTGTGCCGCGCCTTACGGAACGCAGCCAGACGCTTCTCCCACTCCTTGATCTCGTCATAGTTCCCCGCAGCCTCAGCACTGCGGATCATCCGCTCATACCGCGCGGCGGTCCGGCCGTCCCACGCACGGCGAGCGACGACCCGGGAGCCGCCGACGACGTACGCGCCGTGACGGACCACCAGACGCCCCGCGGTGCGGGTGCGCTCATCAACGAAGAACGCGCGCACGGCACGCCGTGAACGCACCCACACCGGCACCGCCGGCCGCACGGCGGCGGGCACGTCGGCGGGCGGTGCTGTGTCGGCGTGGGTGTCCTTGGTCGTCGGGAAGGTCAGCACCTTCCCCGCGGTCTCTGCCGCATCCCGCGGCGGCGGGATCGGGGTTGCATCGGTCACGATGGACTCGCTCCTTCACGGAGTCGACAGGCCCGGCCGCGTTGCTGTGGAAGGTGGGCGGCCGGGCCCAGGTTCGGACAGGGATGTCAGACGTGCGGAGAATCGGGGTAGGCGCAGCTCACGCACATGCCGAGGGAGCGGGGGATGCAGTACCCGGCGTCCCGCCCGCAGGCCGGGCAGGTGCGGCGCGCGCGCATCGCCAGCGCCAGCGCGGCCCACTTGCGGGCGGTCATCGGCCGTACCGGCTTGGCCAGCTCCCAGCGATAGAGGTAAGCAACCAGCGGCCCACGCACCTTGCGCGGGCGCATGAGCTGAGCCGCGATGTCCTGCCCGCCAGGCCGCAGGTGCCGGGCGCGGAGTTGGCGCCGGGTGGCGTAGCCGTCGGGCGCCAGCTTCCACGGGAAGGTCGGGATGCCGAACCGCTCGCCGGTCGGGTCGTAGCAGTCGGCCAGCGTCCGCGGCATCACGCCGCGACCGCCTCAGCCTCCCCGCCGCCGTCGCGCTTAGCGCGTTCGGCAAGGAGGGTGTCCCGCAACTTGCGAGCGTTGGCCGGGGAAGTGTGCACCGCGCGGCGGATGCCCTCGCCGGTCACCTTCGCGTCCGGCCAATCGGCCGTCGCCTCCCGCGCTTCGGCAAGCAACTGATCCGGCGTGCGCTTGGGTCGACTCGGCTTCGCCGCCTGCGGCACGCGGCCGGTAGCACGGCGCGGACGGGTCGACTCCGCCGCCACTGCACGCCGGTCGATCGAGTCGACCGGAGCGGGGTCGACCGTCGGGAGCGGCTTGGCGGCAAGGGCCGACTTCATGAAGCCGACATCCACCCGCCGGGGCAGCATCGGGACGTTCGGCGTGATCGCCGCAGGGGTCGATACCGGCAGGTCAGCCGTAGACCGAATCCTCTCGGTCTCGGCGGATTCCTCCGCATTCATATCCACGGCCGGAATCGGCGTGGGCTGGTGGTGCAGCACCTTGGCCACCAGATCGGAACCGAAGTAGATCGACCCGACCGGCAGCGACGTGGCGAGCAGAACAAGGGCACAGTTCGCCGGGTCCCAGTCGGCCAGCCGCCCCCAGTCGACCGTCTTGCCGTGCAGTTCCGGCACGAGCCCATGGACGTAGTTCAGGACCAGTGAGGCGATCGTGTAGGTGCCCAGTACACGCAGCGCGAACGTCCGGTCCTTCCCGTCGAGTACGAGCGTGGCAATCAAGGCCAGAGCCATCAGACCATCGACCACGAACGGGTACAGCGTCGCGGCCGTGTCGTCCGCGCCGACGGCGCCGGCGATGTCCCGCAGCGCGTTCCACGAGACCCGAAACGCCATGCCGACCACGACGACCAGCGCCAGCACGAGCGCGGCGCGGCCCTTGCGGTGAAGGTTCATGCCGCACCGCCGTCCCGCCCGACGGGGGCGTTGAGTTGGTCGCGGTGAGCGGCCAGGACCCGGCGGCGCGCGCGGCGCATGCGCCGCTCGTCCAGCTCGGTCGGGGTGCGGTCAAGGGTGATGATCCGCGCGTCAAGCAGGTCCATCTCCGCGAGGATGGCGGGCATCTCGCGCTCGATAGCGTTCAGCTCCGCGTCCGTGGGCTCCATGAACGGAGCGAACGCGGTAACAGCGTCCTGAACAGTGACGATGTGGTACATGGGTCGTGTCTCCCTAACAGTAGGAACGGCCCGAACCGCGCCCCCGGAGTGCCAGCTCCGGGGGCGCCCGCCGTCGGGGTTGTTGAGGTGAGAAGCGCTCAGCCGTACAGGTGCCGGATTCCGACTCCCCGCACTCCCGCCCGTTCGCGCGCCCAACGTGTGGACCGGGCGTACGGGCGGGAGAGGCAGCCGGCCCACCGCGGCGTACGCGGCGGAGCCAGGGGGCGGACCGTGGTGTGTGCGGCGCCGCCGGCCGGTCCGTATCGGCGGCGCCCTGGTAGTCGTCGGTTCACACCGAACTCCCGCAGATCGCAGGGACACGGCTTTTACCGGTGCCCCATTGCCATGGAGCACCGGCCCCGAGCCGGTGGAGTCGGGCGCGTCATCGTCACTGCTCTGACGCCAGCAGGGCAGCGCGCACCAGGTGGCGCCGATGGGCCTGACCTCCCGAAAGGAAGGGATGATCCCCACAGGCGTTCTCCAGAGCTGACACGCAGGACGGGACACGTTCACCCGCCGCGAAGTGGCTGCCGACGGCCGTCACCCGGGCCGTCGCGGGGACGGGGTACAGCCCCGTCTCAGTCGTCTCTGTTCAGTTCTCAAGGTTGCAAGTGGTCGCGGAGGCTCGTTAGGCGCGCGGCGCAACGCACCGCCTTCCTCGGCCGCCTCCGGCCACGGATCTCCCCAGCTCAAGACACCTGGGAGGCATCCGCCGTACTCATTGACCGTACAATGGGTACAGTCAGGATGTTGGCATGATCGAGACCCAGGGTCAAGACCTTTGGATGGATTGCCTAGACAATGGCGTCCATGCAGCGGTTACATGGAGGCATGGCAGTGACGACACGACGTGGACGGACCCCGAAGTACCAAGAGATCGCTGACGCCCTACGGCGGCAGATCGACGGAGGCGAGCTGGCGCCGGACGACAAGCTCCCCACCGAGAAGCAGCTAGAGGAGACGTACGACGCCTCCCGCGAGACGGTGCGCAAGGCTCTCGCCCTCCTCGTCAACGAAGGGCTAGTCATCTCGGCGCGGCCCACAGGCCACTTCGTACGGCGCCGCGAGCCGATGGCCCACCGCCCACAGCAGGAGTTCCAGAAACGGCCCCGCATGCCGGAGATGGACGCCTTCATGACGGAGTTCTCTGACGAAGGCCGCGAGCCGGAGCAAGTCATAGAGGTCCACATCGTGGAGCCGCCGGCAGAGGTGACGAAGCGCCTCCACCTGGAGCCCGGTGACCTCACGGTCGTACGCAAGCGGGTCCGCTCGCTGGACGGAGAACCGTTCAACACCAACGACAGCTACTTTCGGCACGACGTGGTGCAGGGCTCCGAGATCATGCGCCCGGAGAACATCACGCGCGGCGCGAACGAGGTACTGGCAGAGCTGGGCTACCGGCAGGTGCGCGCGTTGGACGAGATCCACGTGCGGATGCCGAAGCCGGACGAGGTCCACCGTTTGAAACTGGTCCCCGGCACGCCGCTCGCCGTGCTCATCACGACCGGCTTCACCGAGGACGGAACCCCGGTGCGCGTCGTGATTAACGCCCTGCCGGGAGACCGGAACGTCATCACGTACGAGCGACGACGCGAGACACCGGCAGAAGAGTCATGAGCGAGCTGGAGATCCGCGCTGCCCGCCCGGATGAACTCGACATCGTCGAGAGCCTGTTGATCGAGGTCTCCGAGTGGCTGGCCTCGCGCGGCATCGACCAATGGCAGTACCCGCCGCACCGGGACCGCATCCGCCACGCTCTCGCTCGCGGAGAGGTCTTCCTCGCCATCCAGGACGACAGGCCGGTGGGCACGCTCCAACTCGACGACTACGCCGACCCGGAGTTCTGGACGACAGACGACCAGCCGGAGAAGGCGCTGTACATCCACCGCATGGCGGTCACCCGCTCCGCGGCCGGACAGGGCATCGGCAGCATGATGCTCGACTGGGCCGCGCAGCGCGCCGCCGGATCAGGCAAGCCGCAGCTCCGCCTCGACGCTTGGAAGACGAACCCAGGACTTCACCGCTACTACCGCGGGGAAGGGTTCCAACTCGTGCGGCTGGTGAACCTGCCCCACCGCCGCTCCGGAGCGCTCTTTCAGCGCCGGGTCTGAGATCCGGCATGCGTCGTCGGAACCGGGGGCCGGGTCGACCGGCCCCCGCCGTCCGGACGGAGGCCACGGTGGCCGCCCCGCCCGTCATCAGTCGAGGAGCGGGGCGGGCGGGGGCGTCCCCGCGTCCGGTCGCGGGTGACGCGCCGTCGGCCGGACACAGCCCGCTCCCGACCGGTCGACGCCGGCCGGGGGCGGGGTTAATGGGCAGGATGGCGGCGGATGAGTACGTTGGCGTCGCTCACGCTGGACCAGTCGTAGACCGAGCGGGCGTGCGTGCGCTTGTCGGCCAGCTCGGCGCATCCGGCACAACCGGGCGCGGGACTCGCGTCGGGCAGGAAACCGTCGGACGGGCGGTCCGGGCCGTCCGCGTCGGCGCGGCGTGCGGGGGCGGTCACCGGGCGACTCCTCGCCAGTCTCGGATACCGCGTGTTCGCCGCACTGCGGCGCGCCGCTCGTCGTCTGTCGCGAGCCGTACGGCGGTGCGCGGCGCGTTCCATTCGTGGCCTCCGTCGCGCAGGGGCCGGAGGCGGACGTATTCGTCGAGCACGCGGACTACGCGACCAAGGCGCCCGGTCCCGGTGTCGATGAGCCAGTCGTACGGCTTCGTCGGTACGGGGCTACCGTCCGCGGTTTCCTCGTCGGTGCCCACGGTCATCGCCTCCCGCGGCAGCGTGGACAACGGCACGGCGGCATGGCGGTGGTGTCGAGCGGTTCGCAGTCGCGCGGGAAGAAGCGTCTCTCCCGTCCCCAGGTACGCCCGCCGTCGCGGGACACGCGCAGGGTCAGCAGGGGTTGGTCTGGCGCAACCGGCGCCTCGGGTTGGACGGCCATGTCGGGGACGGTAGAAGCGGCCGTGGAGAGGGAGGGGCAGAGTTTCTGCCCCTCGCGCAGACGTTCGTGGGGTTACGCGGCGAGCAGTCCGATCTCGTCGGCCAGGCGCGCGGCGCGCTGCCGGCGTTCAGGGCTCTTTGCCTCGGTCTCCTCCAGGATGATGCGCCGGGCGTAGCCGTTGTACCGGATCGTTTCCGGGGCCGCCTTGTGGGCCTTCTCCAATGTCGCCATGGCCGTCTCCGTCTGGCCGGCCAACTGGTAGCCGCGGGCTTCCTCAATGCGGTGCCGGGCCCGCCGCGGCCGGGACGGGATGGTGACCGCGTCCGCCTTCGCCGCCTGCCGCACGGACTCGCCCCCAGCCTGCAACTCCACGGCGACGGTCACGGCATGCGCGCCCATGATGGCCTGCCCGAAGGAGGTGATGGGGTGGTAGAAGTCGGCGGACAGTCGGCGGGACTTGCGGTTCGCCTCGTCCCAGTGCCCCCACGCCTCGCCATCTGCGCCGCGGCGGGCGGCGGTGTAGCCCAGCTCGAAGTCCAGTGCCCCGGCGATGGCCAGCACGCGGTCATCGGCGTCCGGCAGCAGCGGCCGTAGATAGTCGACGGCCGCGCGGTTCACTTCGTCAGCGGCGTCGAAGTTCCACGGACCAGCGTCCCGGTGCGCCTGCGCGAGCAGCCACGCGGCAGTACCGATGGCGTGCGGATCGCCCGACTCCTGCGCGGCGACCATGCCGCGCTCGGCGACACGCCAGAGCAGCGAGCTGTCAGGCTGGTAGGCGAGAAAGAACTGCGACAGCGAGTACGCCTCGGCGAGCAGAGCTTGCGCGACTCGGCGTTCGGCAGCGGTGTCGGCTTGGCGAGCGGCAAGCTGTGCGTCGATGAGCAGACCGGGCAGCAGTCCGCCGACGACATCGCGGTGGTTGGGGGCGGAATGCCGAGCAGACCATGCGCGGTCGAGTCGTGCCCGCAGGTGCTCAAGCGTCGGGGCTTCGCGGTCGCCCGGCAGGGGGAACAGGTTGATCGCGTCGCGGACAGCGGGGAGCTTCGCGTGCCCAGGGCCGATGAACATGTCGACGCTCATGGACTGGTCACCGGTGAGGTCGCTGAGATCGCGCACCCGGAGGACTTCGGCGATACGCAGGATCATCGGCAGCTTCGGCACATGGAGCTTCCCTGTCTCGACTTGCTTAACCCACGAGGGGGACTTGCCCACCAGCCCGGCGAGCACGGGCCGGGACATGCCACGGCGTTCGCGAAGGATCTGCATCCGCTGGCCGAAGCGCATCGGTTCGGCGAACGGGTCCGGGGTAGCATCAGACGACACGGCCTTGCCCCTCTCCTGCACAGCTTGACACTGTCAGGGTATGGGGCAAGGCCCTTGTCGCGGGAGGCCCTTCAGCCGACCTCCCCCCTGCTATGGAGGGCGCCACGATCGAGGCGGAAGAGACCGCAGCCCACGCCTTCACAGATGAAACCGAAGCTCCCGAGCATGCGGACTGACATCAACACGGGCGTACAACCACGCACGACGGCGAACCGATGGCAGGTTCCGTCCCCCTGTTCGCCTCGTGCTGAGCGATGCCATCGCGTGCCACACCATCCGGGAACGCGCCTTCGTCTCTCGCACAATTGCTGCACCCGCTGACTGGTAGCCGCCGGGTAACGCAAGATGTCGTCATGAGTGAGTGGGCACCGGTGTTGTTCACCGCGGGTGGGGCGGTCATAGGCGCCCTTGGCGCAGCCTGTTTCAGCTACTTCGCCTCACGACGCCAGCCTCGTGATCAAGGGAAGGTTGAGCACGCTCAAGTTCTCCGGGGGGAGCGCCGAGAGGCGTATCTCGCGTTCTTGGAGTGCTATCAGAGGTTGGATCGGAAGCTGGAACACCTGTACCCACTGCTCGGCAGCTTCGGAGTAGGGGATGCGCCTGAGCCGGACTGGGGGATCACTCGGCGCGTGTTCGGTGAGGCATCGGATCTCATGGACGAGCTTCAGAAGATCGCTCTGCAGATCACACTGTGCGGACCGCAGCACATTGCTCTACTCGTAGGACGCTTGCAGGTAGAGGCACGATTTATCCAGGTCATTGCCGAACGTGTCTGTGCCGACCAAGGGGGGACCCCCGAACTCCACCAACATCTATCGGACAAAGTCGTGGCCTTGGGCTGGCTCGAATCCGAATTGCTCGTCGAGGTGCGCGATGTCCTAGAGACCCCCGTGTAGAACTCGTAACACGATCATGATGGGTGCTTCTTGAGCCGCCGCCAGCGGATGAGACTGCATGCCAACGAAGTGGACACTTCAACATGATCGTGTTACGACCTCCACGGGTCTCAGGTGGGCTCACGCAACGGGTGACACCCGCGCCGATCACGGATTCATGGGCGAAACCGCAGCTCCCGAGCGTGCGGGCTGACATCAACCGCTGACATCAACACGGGCGTACAACTACGCACGACGGCGAACCCATGGCACGTTGCGTACCCCCCGTTCGCCTCGTGCTGAGCGATGCCATCGCGTGCCACACCGTGCGGGCACGCGCCTACGGATCAGAAGGTTGCAGGTTCGAATCCTGCCGAGCGCGCACAGGTAGAAGCCCCGCAGACATCATCTGCGGGGCTTTTCGCATGCGGTGCAGGAGCGAGGTGGGGCAGGCAGGCCGCCGCCTTGCGCGAGGGTGCCAGTTCGGTGGACGGGGCGGGGTTGCGGCGGCTGATGCTTGGCGGTATCGGGCCGCCCCGGCGGCCGTTCAGCGCTGGTGAGTCCGGTCCTTGAGGAGCGAGCGCAGGACCACGGCGGCTATGGCGACGGCCACGGCCGAGACCGCGACGGCGGCCAGGAGCGCAGTCAGGACGATGCCGCCGACGAGGACGGTGACGACGGCCCTGGTGCTCACCGTGGGCAGTGCGCGGCGCGGCGTGTGGGGGCAGGAGCAGGGCGCCGGTCCGTGCGCGCGGGAGGGTGCGCCCGGGTCGTACGGGACCGGGGGTAGCTCGGGCTTGAACAGCATGGTCGGTGCGCCTCTCAATCGTTGCCCTTGACGACCTCGACCCCGTTGCGGGTGCCGAGGTCGATGGCGGGAGCCATGAAGGTGTCGGCGAGGTAGAAGCTGAAGAGGGTGATCGCGACGACGGGCGGCAGGTCGGGGTTCATGGCGTACGTACTCCCTTCAGCGCACCGGGCAGCGGCGCGTACGGGCGGCGAGTTCGGCGGCGGGTGAGCCGTAGTCGGCGGAGAAGCCGCAGTGCGCGGCGGCGTCGGCCAGCGAGAGGTACGGCGTACGGATGCGGGACCAGCCGCCGGAGGTGTCACCGGCGACGGCCAGGCCGGGCCGGTCGGGCGCGATGGCGCAGGCGGCTCCGACCGCTTCTGGGGCGATGTCGCCGAGCGCCATCTTGGCGGAAGGTTCGTCGTTCACGCGGTGGCACACGCGGCCGGAGAGCTGGGCGCGGAGCATGGTGGCGCCCTTGCCCAGCTCGGCGCCGAAGCGCTGGCCGCAGACCTCCAGGTAGATGCCGGCGGCGCGGCCGAGCTGGGCGAGTCGGATGAGGTGGGTGACCATCTCGTCGCGCCGTTCCTCGTCCTTCCTCGTCGCGACGAGGAAGAGTTCGGCGATCTCGTCGACGAACAGGACGATCGGCACGGGCCGTTCGCTCTCCGGCAGGCCCCACACGTCCGAGGTGATGTCCTCGTCCGGGGTCGAGGGGGCGATGCCCTGCCGGGCCCTGATCAGGTCGTAGCGGTCTTCCATCTCGCGTACGAGCGCGGGCAGCAGCTCGGCCGCCTGGTCCGGATCGGTGGCGAGCGCGGAGAGCCGGGGCGCGAAGGGCGCCAGCTCGACGCCGCGTTTGCAGTCAATTCCGGCGAGCGCGACCCGCTGTCCGGCGAGGCCGGTGAGCAGGTGGCGCAGGTACATGGACTTGCCGGAGAGGGTTGCGCCGAGCACGAGTTCGTGCGGGATGGCGCGGAAGTCCCGTAAGAACGCGGTCGCGTCCTCCCGCAGCGCCACGGGCACCCGCAGGAAGCCACCACCCGCCTTGCGTGGCATCCGTACGCGGCGGAGGACGTCGAAGCCGACGAGCCGCAGTTCGACGACGCCGGGTTTGATCTCCCGTACGTAGACGGAGTGAACGCCCCAGGCGTGCCGGAGCCGTTCGGCGGACGCCGCCAGGTCGGCGGGCTCCTGCCCCGGGGCGAGCCGGAGACGGACGCGAAGCCCCGTCGAGGTGGGCCGAAGCAGCCCACGGCGGGGCGGTACGGGCCGTACTTCGCGCCGCGTGGTCGCCCGTACGGCCAGAACCCGGAGGCGGGACGGCTCGACAGTCAGGCCGCACGACTCCATGACGGAGCCGTACGAGCCCAGCAGCCGCACGGACGACAGCGGCATCCCGACCGTGGACCAGTAGGCCGCCGGGTGCCGGGCCCGGAGGTAGGCGACCCCGCCACCGAGCCCGGCTATCGGGCCGCCCACCGCCATCAGCGTCGACAGGTCGGACATCAGGCCGCCGCTCCGGCCGGTACGACGCCCAGGGTGACGGCGGCGGCGCGGTAGGCGATCCCGTGGCGCTGCTGTCCGTTGAACACCGACTCCCACGGGCGGGCGACGAGGCCCGGGAGGGCGACGGGAGCACCGAGGGCAAGTCCCTCGCTCACGCCGCTCTCGGGGACGGTCACGTGGATCAGCGAGGACTCGCCCTCGTCGATGTAGACGACGCCGACCTTCATCAGCGTCTCGCCGCTGGTGGCGTCCTTGGCAATCTCGCCGGTCTGGCGGTCGCGGACCTTGGGCTCGGGAGCTTCGGTCAGGAGGATGGTGGCGGCGGAGGTCTCAACTCGGATGGTGCGCAAGGTGCTTCTCCTTCGATGTCATGACACCTAGTCGTCTATACAAGTTGCCCCAAGCGAACCGAGGCTCGGCGCCGGGGATGCAAACCACTGTGCCACACAGCTTGCCCACTCGTCTATACGAGTATGCCTCTCGGTGTGTACGAGTCGCGAAGACGCACCAGTCGGCATCGAGAGCTCCCGAACTCGGCTCAGGTCGCGGGCAGTTGGTAGGCGAGCACGTAGGCGTCAGCGGCCATCACGGTGTCGCACACCTCAACGGCACGTCCTTCGGTGTCGTACGCGGTCCGGACCAGGTGGATCACCGGCACACCCGACGCCAGCCGCAGCATCTTCGCCTCCCCCGGGGAGGGCATCCGGGCCCGTACCTCCTCGTCGAAGTGGTCGAGCCGATGCCCCGCCTCTTCCAGCCGGGCGTAGATGCCTCCGGGACCGGGGTTCGGCTCGGCGATCTGCGTACCGCGCGCCAGGTCGAGCGGGAGGTACGAGACAGCGAACTCGACGGGGCGACCATCGAGCAGGTACCGCCGGCGGCGAGCGAGGACCTTGCGCGGCGAGCCCAGGCGGGCAGAGATGTCGCGGCTCGGCTTCTCCTCCTTCACCTCCAGGCTGTCCACCTCGGGCCGGGAGCCCGCGGCGTCCGCCTCCACGATGAACGCCGACTTGCCCTGATCGCGGTGCCGACGCGCGAAGCGGTCGGACGCGAGCCGCCGCACCGGAGGACGAGGCCGAACGAAGACGCCCTTCCCGTGCTCGGCCGAGATCAGCCCCTCACTCTGGAGAACCCCGATCGAGTTACGAACGGTCATCCGGGAGACGCCGAAGTGCTCGACAAGCTCCGCTTCGGACGGCAGCTTGGAACCCTCCTTGAAGCGGCCCCTGTCGATGGCCTCCCGGAGCTGGTCGGCGATCTGCCGGAAGACGGCACGGTCGCTGGTGGGGTCGACAGCCCCGAGAACACCGGACGGAACGGGCGCCATGTGCGTACTCCTCTGGATATCTAGACGAGAGGCTGAGTGCTGTTGCTACGGTGGAGAGCCTAGCCAGCCGAGGGGACCGAGGACCGTGAGTAGCGCAGAGCGCCCCCACTCCGTGAGCGTCGCCGGAGTCATCGTCGACGACGAGGGCCGGGCCCTGCTCATCCAGCGCCGCGACAACGGCCAGTGGGAGCCGCCCGGCGGAGTCCTTGAGCCCGGCGAGACGATCCCCGAAGCGCTCCAGCGCGAGGTCCTGGAGGAGACGGGCATCAAGATCGCTCTCCCCGCCGCCCTCACCGGCGTCTACAAGAACATGACGGGCCTGATCGTCTCGCTCGTCTTCCGCTGCAAGGCCATCGACGGCACACCGACAACGGGTGATGAGACCTACGCCCTCCGCTGGGCCACCCGCGCCGAGGTCACCGAACTCGCCGACGAGGCTTACGCAATCCGCGTCCTGGACGCGCTCGACGCCGCATCACCGCCGGCCGTGCGGGCGCATGACGGCGTGAGACTCGTCTAGCCCGAACCCACTACCCATGGCGGCCACCAGCATAAAGGAACTTGTATGGATGAGTATACGAGTAGACGTCGGATCTGGGAACTCACCTGCCCAGGTCTTCCCGAAGAGGTCGGCCGTGTCCGCCGCTGGACGAGAGACGTTCTCGGCGACAGCCGGTGCGCGGAAGAAGCCGCACTGATCGTGAGCGAGCTGAGCACGAACGCCCTGCTGCACTCCGCGAGCGGGACAGCGAGCGGGAGCATGCGCATCTCGCTTTTCCGCACATCGGGATCGGTCGTGCTGGCAGTCACCGACGTCGGCGGAGGCGCGACGAAACCCCACGAGGTAGCTGCGGCAGATGGGGACGCCCACGGCCGCGGACTCACTCTCGTCTCGGCACTCGGGCGACGGATGGAAGTAAGCGGAGACGACGAGGGCTACACGGTCATGGTCGAACTGGACCCCGGCACGACAGAGCCAGAACCCCGGCCGGCGGCCAGCCTGAGGCCAAGCACGCGGGAGCGGCACCGATGAGCCACCGAACTCCCCCGGAACCACGCTGGTTTCACTGCGAGTGCCACGTCGACGAGCGCCGGTTAGGCACCTTCGACGCCTACAGCACAGGCGAGGCACTGCGATGGTTCAAGGCCACGCTGATGATGATCGCGATCAACATGGACGAGGAGCCCTACCGCCAGGCCCGTGACTGGATCGAACACGGCCAAGCCGAGGCGACCCGCGAACTATCGGAAGGCCAGCCCCACACGCTCACGCTGAAGCAGCGCACCACGCAGGCGACTTGGACAGTCACACCAGTGCCCTACCTCCCACCGCCGAAGCAGGCAGACACCAGCATGTGAGCCCCATGCGTAACAACTTTCTCTACGACTTCAAGGGCTCGCTCCGCTCGCCGCGCGGCCCGGCTCCCCGGGCCGCCGCTCCTGTCTCCGCCCCGCTCCGGCCCGGTCCACCGGCCCGCGCTACGGAAGGCGAGCCCACTCAGGAGAAACGGCTTATGGCCGGGTCCGGTCGGCTCCGCGGCTTTAGGCAGCCACCATGGGGCGGGGCCCTAAGATCATGGGGCCACATCGGCCCATTACGGGCAGGTTCACAACCAGCCCGATCGCCGGTCAGCTTAAGGCCCCATGATCTCCCACCCCATGGCAGCTCCCGCCCAAAGCCGCTCCACCAACCTAGCACCCACTACATCTTGTGCCAGGTGGTCAACAGAACTACTACATCTAGTGGTTACTTGCAGCAAGGTGGTGTAACTTACTTACCGTCAGACCATCATCCTCGCTGGAGGGAGCAAGATGCCCAGCCGCCAGCTTATCCGTGCATACATCGATGAGACTGGCGATCGTGGTACGTCGGCATCTGCATCGCCCTACTTCGCGTTCGCCGCCGTGATGGTTGCGGAAGAAGACGAACCGCACATGCGGGCAGCGTTGTCTCAGCTACGCCGGGACCTCAAGTGTCCTCCTGGCAAGGCGCTGCACTGGAAGGACCATGTAAAAGTCTACCCCCGTCGCCAACACGTCGCCCGCACTCTCTCGCAGCTTCCAGGCATCCAGATCGTGTACGTCGTAGTGGAGAAGGCCGCTATACCCGCCCAGGCAGGCATGCGCCAGGATCAAACGATCTTCTACAACTTCGCTGCCGGTATAGCCATGGAGCGACTCCTCTTGGGCGCACGAGAATGGCGGGGAGGTGCGCGCGACGTCGCTGTGAAGTTCGGTCACGTCCGAGGATTTGATCATCGAACTACCTGCGACTACTTCGAGATCAAGCGACGGACGGGCCCGCACTGGATGCCGTGGCACCTCCTACGCGGGAGCGTGAAGTTTGAAGATCAAGCCAAGTGGGACGGCCTTCAAGCGGCTGACCAGTACGCCGGCATGTTGAGTGCCGCGATACGCCCAGATCGCTTCGGGGGGTTCGAGCCCGCTCATCTGCTCTCGGTCCGTCACCAGCTCAGACGTGCCGGTGACGGTACGAGCTGGAACTATGGGTTCAAGTTCTTGGGTAACCCAGCGACCTTCACCTCGATGCCGTGGTGGCCGGGCAAGGCGCTCTAGAAACGAGAAAGGACCCCCAAGGGGCCCGGGGCGCTTCAACCGCGTGGCGGAAGGGTCTGACAGCAGACCAAGCGTTGTCCCCGCGACCGCTTGGGCGGTCCTTGCTCTGTACCTCTACCGTAGCGGGTCGGGCGGACATTGCCTATTGGGCGCCGGAACTTCGTCCGAACGTGCACGGCTCAGGGCGGACCAAACGTACGCGGTCGGCGCGCACAACCGAACCGATGTTGACCAGGTACAGCAGCGGAGTACCGCAACCTCAGCAACCGTCCGCGCCTGGCGGCGCTCCTTCGGGGCCGCGTAGTGGCCAGTACGGCCCTCAGTGACCCGTTTGGCTTGATACGGATCAGAAGGTTGCAGGTTCGAATCCTGCCGAGCGCGCCCAGGTCAAGGACCCCGCCGGGAAACTCGCCGGGGTCCTTGACATCAGCGGCTGACATCAGCGCGGCCGGAAGGCCGTCCTTAGCCGCCCGACGCCGTCCCCAACGATCCCTCGTCGGGATCATCGAGATTCAGCGCGTCGTCCATGCGTTCCGCAGCCGCCCGCAGCGTCGTGTCCATCACGTGCGTCCCTGCACAGGATCGTCAACATCCTGTGCAAGCAGCGAGGGGCGATTACGCGCCCTGTCTGTGTCGTGGAGACCAGCCCGTCCGGCTGTCCCGGTGCCTTCTGCCACTTCTTGCCCGCGACCTTGCGTTCGCGCTCTTGCTGCTCACGGTGGTGGGTGAGGGCTCGTACGAGGTGCTGTGGCCTGGACACGGCACGGATCGACCGGGTGGTCTTTGGCGTCCCGAAGAGGAGTTCCCGCCGGATGCGCTGCACGTTCCTACGCACGCGGAGTTGTCGGTTCGTCAGGGCGACATCCGACCACGTGAGGGCCAGCGCTTCCCCGCGCCGTAGTCCGGTCGACACGAGCAGCGGCCACAAGGCGTACAGCCGGTCTCTGGTGATGCGCCGTCGACCGGGGAGGGCCCGCCCCCGACCGGTCGGCGCCGGCCGGTCGGGGGCGGGGTCAGTGGGTGGGGTGGCGGCGGATGAGTACGTTGGCGTCGCTCACGCCGGACCAGTCGTGGAGTGTGCGGGCGTGCGTGCGTTTGTCGGTCAGCTCGGCGCATCCGGCACAGCCGGGCACGGGGCTTGCGTCGGGCAGGAAGCCGTCGGGCAGGTGGTCCGGGCCGTCCGCGTCGGTGCGGCGTGCGGGGGCGGTCACCGGGCGACTTCCTCGCCAGTCCCGGATACCGCGCGTCCGCCGCACTGCGGCGCGCCGCTCGTCGTCGGCCGCGGGCCGTACCGCGATGCGCGGCGCGTTCCATTCGTGGCCCCCGCCAGGCCCGCGACTGGATCGACCACGGCCAGGCCCACACGCTCACGCTGAAGCAGCGCACCACGCATGCGACGTGGACAGTCACACATGTCCCCTACCTCCCACCGCCGAAGCAGGCAGACCCCAGCATGTGAGCCTTGTCGAGTCTCAGTTGGTGGTTGACGGGTTGGCGTCGGGTGATGATTGACGTCTGCCCTAGTGTCCTGAGTCGTTAATTCGCTGGCAGTATGCGGTGAGGGTGTCGAGGATCTGGTCGGCGGTCTTGGTCCAGACGAACGGCTTGGGGTCTTTGTTCCACTCGTTGATCCACTGCCGGATGTCGCGC